>NZ_JAHUXD010000003.1:0-404641 GCF_019218705.1 Aeromonas sp. sif2433 | reverse complement strand
TTGAAGTTTTTGCCTGGCGGCCATAGCGCCGTGGAACCACCTGATCCCATGCCGAACTCAGAAGTGAAACGCGGTAGCGCCGATGGTAGTGTGGCATTCGCCATGCGAGAGTAGGACACTGCCAGGCTCCTAATTAGACGACATTGTGCGCAGTACGATGTTGTGCCGAGAGGATGACACCTCGATGAAACGGCAGACGATTTAGCAGAAGCTAGCCAAATTGCGGAGCGGTAGTTCAGTTGGTTAGAATACCGGCCTGTCACGCCGGGGGTCGCGGGTTCGAGTCCCGTCCGCTCCGCCAATGATTAAGAAGCCCAGTCGAAAGACTGGGCTTTTTTTCATGTCTGCAATTTGCCATAGAATCGCCCAGTTTCGCCCTCCGGCCGCCCTACTCGGTGGCTTTTGGAGTGAGACAACTACATCGATGCGGTTACAGCGTTTGCCAAGGGGGGGAGGCTCTGTGGGGGTGGGGCCATGCGCATCGTCATAGTCTGCAGGTCTGGAGGACAAGCGATCTAGTAAAACTGCGGGGCAGCAATATGAGCGGTTCTGGACAGCGTGCAAACCAAAGTCTGCGTGAGCTTTACCGCCTAACAGCAGAGCACAGCATTCTATAGAAGGTTGGCGCATTGTTAGCTAGCCAAGGATAGGGCTCGGATAAGCCAGCCTAGATCTGTGCGCCAGTAGAAGAATTAACGGGGATGGGACGTTCTGGTAGCCAGGCTGAAGGGTAACAATGGCATGGCGGTGTGGGATCGGTGGTTATAGCGACGGAGCTGCTAATCCCTGATGCCAGGCATAAAGAAAAGGGGACGGCGGTTGCCGTCCCCTCAAGTCATCTAGTCCAGTCCATGAACTGCCATGCTCCCTGCAATCCCTGACTCTATCCTGTCCTTCGGATTATCCCCTTCCCAATCCGTTGAGGTGTCCTGTGGCCATCCTAGCCTGGCAATCGCTCCTGATTGCTTCACCTTCTCCATCCTGGAGGTGTCCGTTACCACATCCCGTGGTGTTCCTTGCGTCTTCCTGACAGATAACCACCCTGGTCATCTCGCTTCATCCTGAAGCCATTCCTTTCGCCTCCGGCGAGGTTCCTTTCATCCTGAAGAGCGGTAATCCGTACCACTCTGCCTCGTCCCGAGGTGTCCACCACCGCATCCTGCGGTTGTCCTGTAGATCCTTGTGATAACCATCCGGGTTATCAGCCTCATCCTGAGGTGTTCCTACCACATCCTGTGGTGTTCCCTTTATGCGCTACCTCTGCATCCTGCCGAACCAGCGCCGTCCTTGTGAGACCCATACTAAGGCAATCGTGAGCGAGAACAAGGCGCGGAGCACCATAAGGCGTCGCCCACTACTGGATGGTTATTGCACAGAGAGGATTAGTTTTCTTATATATCATGATGTTAGTTAGTTTCTTAAGAAAGCATAACGCTCCCAGGATGGCTTCACGTACGGCTCAACACTGAGGGGTCTTACAGGGGGAATGGCGGATCTCTCACAACCAGATTGAGGGAGGAAAACGATGGTACAGAGTACTCAATCAGGGGTGTAAGAGTTAAAAATTAATTGAACGAATATGCCTGAAAAGCATACAAAAAAGCCGAGACCAGCTCGGCCTTTCATTATCAATGACAGGGGGCTATCAGCTGACCCGGGTACCCGGCGTCGGGTAGGCCTTGCGCAGTGACTCGGGGGCCAGCACTTCCAGGTTGCCACTCATGTTGTTCAGCCAGGAGCGGAACTCGGGCGTATCTTGCACCTCGGTCTCTACCACCACGCTGCGCTTGTCGTAGCGGGTCATGCGCGGGTTGTGGCCCGGGATCTGACCATCGATCAGGGTCGGGCAGTTGGCATCGATACGACCAACGAAACGGATCGGGCCGCTGACGTCCTGATAGCCCTGATCGCGGATCAGCTTCTGGATGTTGAACTCCTTCGGCTGGGTGGCGCTGAAGTTAGTCAGTTCCACGTTCTTGATGTGATCGAACGGGATGCCATACACCTTGGGATCCAGCTCGGACAGGGTGCAGAGCAGGGTCGGGCCATCCGGCTGGTTCAGGATGCCGAGCGGATTGATGCGGTCATAGCACAGCCACACGGTACGCTCCTTGATGACACGCTGGATCTCGGCGCTGAATTTGCGACCACGCCACAGGGCGTCGCGGATCAGGGTGCTGCGACGGATCTCCGGGTTGCCGGCAAAGGGACGAGGAGACTGATGCACGCTCTCGAGCCAACGTTCCGCCAGCTCGCTCTGGCTGTCGCGGATCACCTGGCCTGCCTTGTCGACCAGCGGGTTCAATTCGGTCAATACGCTCGCCGGCAGCAGCTGGCTCGCCTGGTCACTCCAGGTTTTCAGCGCCACTGCCAGGGAGAGCGGCATGATGTTGGCAAAGTCATTGAGACCATGGCGCTCAAAGCACCAGCCGTGCGGTTTGCTGCGCTCGTCCGAGGTGAGGTCGAACAACCCCATGCCGGACATCTCTTCCAGATCCCGTTGCACGGTACGCAGACTGACGTGTATGCCTTCTTCTTCCAGTTTTACCTGGAGTTGGCTGGCGGTCAGCTTGTAAGGGCGGTGCGGGATGCAACGCGCCAAGGTCAGTTGTCGTAACAGCTTCTTACTCATGGTGCATGCCTTCACTGGTTTAGCGTTGAGTGTATCCTAGCCATGACTTGCGACAGTCTATGTCGCAAGTTTTGCTGCGACAACTGTCGCCATTTTCATACAAGATGAGATAACTAATTGATATAAATCATTAAATTGATATTGAAAGGGGTTATTTGAGGCCTGTTTTTAGCCAAAAAAAGATGGAGTGCAGGGTTGCCCTTGTCGGCAGGGGGGTAAAAGAGGCTGGAAATGGAGGGAGATGCGGTGAGGGCAGAGCCCTCACCGCTACGGGGCGTTGCTTCAGACCAGCCAGGACCAGGCTGACTTGGTGATGGCGGCACCCACCATGTAACCGAACACGGCAAGGGCTGCCAGGCCGGCGATCAGCTTCTGAGTACGGTAAGGACGCTTGAGCGCCATGACGCCTAGCCCGATGTAGAGCACCAGGGCGATCAGCTTGGCCATCAGCCAGGGTTGCTGGCCCGGGCTCATCTGCAGGGTCACTGCCAGCACCAGCCCGAACAGCAGTAGCAGGGTGTCGTTGATGTGGGGCAGGACCTTGAGCCATTTCTGTTGCAGGCGCGGGCTGCCGCCGAGGGCAAGGCACCAGCGATAGAGGAACAGCAGCACGCTGACCAGGGCCAGGGTCATGTGCAGGTGTTTGAGCAGGGGGTAATAGGCAATCATATTGCTTCCTTGTCGTTGTCGGGCAGACCGCTGTTCCAGTTGTGGGCGTGGGTACGCTCCTGTCCTTCCTGATCGTCTTGCAGCAGATCGGAGAGGATCTCCCGGTATTGCAGGCTCTTGTTGATATAGGTGTGCTCGTCGTCCAGGTAGTTGACCTGCTCCCGCAGCAACCGGTTGTCATACTGCTTGAACATCTGGCCGGCGCGCCAGGCCTGGTTGGCCCGGAATCCCAGCTGGGTCAGGGCCTCCACCCCGAGATCCACGGCTGAGCCCAGGGTTTCCCGGTGCACGCTGTCGACCCCCTGGCGCAGGATCTCGTGGGCGTGGGGTCTGTCCTGGGCGCGCGCCAGTATTTTAAGGTGCGGGAAGTGTTTCTTCACCATCTCGATGACGACGATCGAAGTGGCCGGATCGTTGACGGAGAGCACCAGCAGCTTGGCCTTGTGGGCGCCGGCGGCGTGCAGCAGATCGAGCCGGCTGGCATCGCCATAGAAGACCTGATAACCGTACTTGCGCAACATCTCGATCTGGCTGGCATCCTGCTCGAGTATGGTGGTGCCGATGCCGTGGCCATGCAGCAGACGGCCCACGATCTGACCGAAGCGGCCGAAGCCGGCGATGATGACGGGGTGTTCGACCAGCTCGGGCTGCTCGTGTTGCGGCACGTCGGCCTGGTTGCGGTAGTCAAACCAGGGCTGGATCACCCTGTCGTTGAGGATCAGCAGCAAGGGCGTCAGCGCCATGGAGAGTGCGACCACCAGGGTCAGCAGCGAGATGGTCTCGCTCGGCAGCACCTTGTTCTGGGTGGCGAACGAGAACAGCACGAAGGCAAATTCCCCCCCCTGCGCCAGTGCCAGCCCGAAGGTCCAGCGCTGGCCGGGCGAGATGCGGATGATGAGGCCCAGCGCCATCAGCACCAGCCACTTCAGGACCATCAGGCCGATCACCAGGGCCGGAATGAGCAGGGGATGCGCGGCAAACAGGCCGAAGTCGATGCCGGCGCCGACCGACATGAAGAACAGCCCGAGCAGCAGCCCCTTGAACGGCTCTATGTCCGCCTCCAGCTCGTGGCGATACTCGCTGTCGGCCAGTACCACCCCGGCGAGGAAGGAGCCAAGCGCGGGGGAGAGTCCCACCGACTCCATCAGCACCGCGATGGCGATGACCAGCAGCAGGGCGGCGGCGACGAAGATCTCCCGCATATGGGACTGGGCGATGGCGCGAAACACCGGCCGCATCAGGTAATGGCCGCCCAGCACTATGCCGGCGATGGCGGCGACCACCAGCAGCCCGTGCTGCCAGCCCGCCAGATCCGGGTTGCCGTTATTGACCACAGGGGTGATGGCCAGCAGCGGCAGGATCGCCAGTATGGGGATCACGGCGATGTCCTGGAACAGCAGCACCGCGAAGGCGGAGCGCCCGCTCTCGCTCTGCATCAGCTTGCGCTCCTGCAGACTCTGCAGAACGATGGCGGTGGAGGAGAGCGCCAGGATGAGGCCGATGGCGAGCCCCTGTTGCCAGGGCAGACCGATGAGGCAAGCCACCCCGGTCAGGGCGGCGGTGGTGAGCAGAACCTGCAGGCCACCGGTGCCGAGGATGGGTCCCTTGAGCTGCCACAGCAGGGCGGGTTTGAGCTCCAGCCCGACCAGGAACAGCATCAGTACTACGCCGAACTCGGCGAAGTGCATCACATCCTTCTGCTCACCCACCAGGCCCAGCAGGAAGGGGCCTATGATGATGCCCGCCAGCAGGTAGCCGAGCACCGAGCCCAGCCCCCAGCGCTTGGCGAGCGGCACGGCGAGCACCGCCGCCGAGAGGTAGATCAGCGCATCGAACAGCAATCCATGTCCCATTAGTCGGCCCTCCCTTCGAACCTGGCTGTCCGGCTCTGCTCATCGAGTCGGCAAAATAGCTGAGCGTGTTTCATGAGAGCACCTCCAGCAGGTCACGCAGATAGGCGCTCTCGCCGAGCTGGGCGGGGGTCAGTCGCTCGTCGCGCAGGGCGCACAGCAGTTGACGATAATCCTGCCCGCAGCGGTACAGCGCCTGGGGATCCTTGAGCTTGTGAAAGGAGTGGAGCACGAAGGGCGGTAGCCAGCTCATGCCGCACAGCTGCGCCGTCTGCTGGAAGGGCAGCAGGAAGTCGAGCAGCGGCCGGTTGTTGTAACCCGCGCTGCAGTAGGATTCGGGGGCACCGCCTGTGGTGATGGCGCTCAGCCACTGCTTGCCGGCGAGCGCATGGGCCTCGGGGCCATAGGCGTAGCCGTACTCCAGCACCAGATCCATCCACTCCTTCATGATGGCCGGGCAGGAGTACCAGTAGAAGGGGTGCTGGAAGACGATGAGATCGTGCTCCATCAGCAGCGCCTGCTCGCGCTTCACGTCGATGAACATGTCCGGGTAGCGATGGTAGAGGTCGTGTACGGTGACGCCCTCCAGGCCTTCGATCGCCTGCAGCAGCTGTTTGTTGGCCCTGGAACTCTGCAGCGCCGGGTGTGAGAAGATAACCAGAATGCGTTTCATGGGGTCATAACCTGAGAGGAGACTCTTGTCCGCGAAAAGAAGATGCATCGAGCAGCGACGTTATCAAGAAGTGCCTGTTCCCGCCAGTGTCAGGGCGGATGGCGGTGGGCTCGTCGCCCGACAGAGGCGGTTCTTTTGGCACCGCTCAACCTGGCCCAGTGTGTCATGTCCCATCCCCTATCTCATCCTCTTTTGATCTGCCGCAGGGGGGAGGCTTGACCCTCCCCCAGGGCCAAGGGTTACCATAAGCCTCCTTTGATTACTGAGTCATGTCATGGTTCTGACCCGTCGCCAACTCGCTCGCGCCCGCCGCTGGCTCCCCCTGTGGAGTCTGCTGATGGTGTTGATGTCGTTTGGCAGCCGGGCGGCGACCGATCTCTGCACCCTGACGCCCCATTGCAGCCAGAGTGAGCGCACCCTGGAGAAAGCCATGCCCTGCGGCAGCTTCACTTCGGCGCTCGCCATGACGGTGCTCACCGGCGGCGACCTGACGGTCGCCGTGCTGGAGCCGGACGCTCCGCGTTTCATCTCCCCCTCCCTGTTCATGCCGGACGCGCCGCTCGAGCGGCTCGAACGCCCCCCTCGCCAGTTCCGTTGAGTCGAGTCCCCCTGTTTTTTGGGTATTTCTTCTTATCTGAGGTGAGTTATGTACAAGTCCCTGTTACTGGCCGTGCTGGCCGGTACCGTCAGCTTCTCCGCCCTGGCGGCGGAGCAGATGACCGTCTACAAGTCCCAGTATTGCGGCTGCTGCAAGACCTGGATCAAGCACATGGAAGAGAACGGCTTTGAGGTCAAGGTCGTCGAAACCGAGCAGCTCGATCCCATCAAGCAGCAATACGGTATCACCCCGCAGCTGGCGTCCTGCCACACCGGGGTGGTGAACGGCTATGTGGTGGAGGGGCATGTACCCGCCGCCGACGTGCAGAAGCTGCTCAAGGAAAAACCGGCGATCCGCGGCCTGACCATTCCGGGCATGCCCCAGAGTGCGCCTGGCATGGATATTCCGGGTCAGCCCTATCAGGTGCTGAGCATCAGCGAGGAGGGCGCGACCAAGGTCTGGTCGAGCTACCCCGGCTGACGCACCCTGGTCATGAGCAGACACCACTTAATCATGTGAGGCACACCTGAGCGAACCCGTGTCGCTCATGGCCAGCACGAGAGGGCCGTCATCGCAGGATGGCGGCCCTTTTCCGTGGTTTTTGGCCGAATGTTTGGGGATCACTTGCAACCCAGGGCGACAAGGGGCAGATTGATCGCCAATTTATGATCACGGGGTTGAGAGCCAGATTTGCTAGCCTCGTTACCACGCAAGCAGGGTGACCGGCAGCAGAGCGATCGTCAGTTTATGGCGCTAATACCCGGCCGCCTACCCTGCTACCGCGCAAAGGATGCGACATGTTCACCTTTTCCCGAGGGCTTCTGCTGCTGGCTTGCCTGGCCGCCGTTCCCTGTTCCTATGCCAATGAAGAGTCCGCCATGCCGACAAGCGAAACCCCTATCCAGCCGCCCGTGGCCGCCAAACACCCGCACTCCATGAAGAAACATGGGGATGTCCGGGTCGACAACTACTACTGGCTGCGGGATGACGAGCGCCAGAAGCCCGAGGTGCTGGATTATCTCAAGGCCGAAAACGCCTACACCGAGGCCATGCTCAAACCGACCAAGCCGCTGCGCGATCAGCTCTACAAGGAGATGGTGGCCCGCATTCCCCAGCAGGATGAGTCGGTGCCCTATGTGAAGAACGGCTACCGCTACCAGACCCGCTACGAGCCGGGCAAGGAGTACGGCATCTACTCCCGCACCAAGCTGGGGGAGAAGGACGCCAGCCTGATGCTGGACAGCAACCAGCGCGCCGAGGGTCACGAGTTCTACTCCCTCGGCGCACTGGAGGTGAGCCGCAACAACCGCTGGCTGGCGGTGGCGGAAGACTTCCTCTCACGTCGTCAGTACCAGATCCAGTTCCTCGATCTGGAGAGCGGCAAGTGGGCGAGCGACAAACTGGAAAACACCTCGGGCAACCTGGTGTGGGCCAACGACAGCAAGACGGTGTTCTACGTGCGCAAGCACCCCAAGACCCTGCTGCCCTATCAGGTCTATCGCCACGAGCTCGGCTCGGATCCGGCCAAGGATCAGCTGGTCTACGAGGAGAAGGATGACACCTTCTATGTCAGCCTCTACGCCACCACCTCGGAAGACTTCATCGTCATCGCGCTCTCCAGCACCACCACGGGGGAGGCGCGGCTCATCGACGCCAACACCCCGACCCAGGCGCCGCGGCTGTTCCTGCCCCGTCAGGTGGATCACGAATACAGCCTGGACCACTACCGTGGCCGCTTCTACGTGCGATCCAACAAGGACGGCAAGAACTTCGGCCTGTACGAGACCAAGGAGAGCCCGGTGGATCGCTGGAAGGCGGTCATCGCCCCCAATCCGGACGTGCTGCTGGAGAGCTACGCCCTGTTCAAGGATTGGCTGGTGCTGGAGGAGCGCAGCAAGGGGCTGACCCGGCTGCGGCAGGTCAACTGGCAGAGTGGCGAGCAAAAAGAGATCGCCTTCGACGATCCCGCCTATGTCACCTGGCTCGCCTTCAACCCGGAGCCGGAGACCAGCGAGCTGCGCTATGGCTACTCCTCCATGACCACCCCCTCGTCCACCTACGAGCTCAACATGGACAGCGGCAAGCGCACCCTGCTCAAGCAGCAGGCGGTGGCGGGCTTCAAGCCGGCGCTCTATGCCAGCGAGCGGCTGTGGGTGACGGCCCGCGACGGTGTCGCCGTGCCGGTGTCGCTGGTCTATCGCAAGGATATGTTCAAGCAGGATGGTCAGAACCCGCTGCTGGTGTATGGCTACGGCTCCTACGGCGCCAGCATGGATCCCGACTTCAGCACCTCTCGCCTGAGCCTGCTGGATCGGGGCTTCGTCTACGCCATCGCCCACATCCGGGGCGGCGAGGAGCTGGGTCGCGGCTGGTATGAGGATGGCAAGCTGCTTAAAAAACAGAACAGCTTCCACGACTTCATCGACGTGACCGAGGCGTTGGTAAGCCAGGGCTACGGCGCCAGGGAGCAGGTCTACGCCATGGGCGGCAGCGCCGGCGGCCTGCTGATGGGGGCCGTCATCAATCAGGCGCCCCAGCTCTACCGTGGTGTAGTGGCTCAGGTACCGTTCGTGGACGTGGTCACTACCATGCTGGATGAATCCATTCCGCTCACCACCGGGGAGTACGACGAGTGGGGCAACCCGAACCAGAAGCGCTACTACGACTACATGAAGGCCTACAGCCCCTATGACCAGGTCAAGGCGCAGGCCTACCCGAACCTGCTGGTCACCACCGGGCTGCACGACTCCCAGGTGCAGTACTGGGAGCCGGCCAAGTGGGTCGCCAAGCTGCGGGAGCTGAAGACCGACGACAACAAGCTGCTGCTCAGCACCGACATGGATGCCGGGCACGGCGGCAAGTCGGGCCGTTTCAAGGCCTATGAGGACATAGCGCTGGAGTTTGCCTTTATCCTGGATCTGGCCAAGCCGAAGGCATGAGGAAAGGCTAAGCGGTTGTTACTGAACGCGACTCTGGTGCCTGGGACGGCGCCGATCCGCAGATGAGAACAGGCCGGTGAGGGCAACCCACCGGCCTGTGTTTTTATCTCGCAGCCAAACCCATAAGCCACCAAGCTTGAGGCCCTTGCCAGCCAAGGGCTGCAAAAGAATCTCCCCTCCATTTTCCCTCTGCCTGCATGAACAGATCCAATTAATCCATGACCGATGAATTGATGATCCAGTTCAAATTTCTCGCTATTTAAATCCAGCATTTTGCCATTTTGTTTGATTTATGTTGGCACTATGTGCCTAATCAAGGGGTTACCACTTTTGATCCGACCCTCTTCTGGTCGAATCGCCCTCGATCGGCATGACGCTGATTATCTCACCGCAGGATGATGGTGGCTTTGGGAAGAGCCGTTGGCGCTCGACCCTTTCCTCATATGAGGTCATATAGGCGGACCCAGTCTTGATGCGGGTCCGTCTCATATTCACCCGGGAATCGGGTGAGATAAATCAATGAAAAGGATGGAAAACATGAAAGGATTATCCTTGGCGTGCGCCTTGTCGGCTGCCCTGGTTGGCGTCTCCTTCGGCGGCCAGGTCCAGGCACAGGAACGCTTCGTGACGATCGGTACCGGCGGTCAGACCGGGGTCTACTACGTGGCGGGTCAGTCCATCTGTCGTTTCCTCAATCGCGGCGCCGCCGATCACCAGATCAAATGCAACGCCCCGGCCAGCGGCGGCGGGGTGGCCAACGTCAACGGCATCCGCAGTGGTGAATTCAACTTCGGCATCATGCAGTCCGACCACCAGTACAAGGCGATGAAGGGGCTGCCCCCCTTCCAGGCCGAGGGGGCCATGGACGACATGCGCGCCGTCTTCTCCCTGCAGAGCGAGGTGTTCACCATACTGGCCCGGCGCGACGCCAAGATCGCCAGCTTCGACGATCTGAAGGGCAAGCGCGTCAACATCGGCAACCCGGGCTCGGGTCAGCGCGACACCATGGAAGAGATCATGGCGGTCAAGGGCTGGCAGAAGAGCGACTTCGGGCTGGTCTCCGAGCTGAAGCCGGCCGAGCAGGCCTCGGCGCTGGGTGACAACAACATCGATGCCATGAGCTACTTCGTCGGTCACCCGAACGGGGCCATCCAGGAGGCCTCCACCACCACGGACGCCGTGCTGGTGCCGGTGACCGGGGCCGACATCGACAAGCTGCTGGCCGAGAAGAGCTACTACACCAAGGCCGAGATCCCCGGTGGCCTCTACAAGGGCAGCGACCAACCGACCCCGTCCATCGGCGGCAAGGCGGTGCTCTCCACCAGCGCCAAGGCCGATCCGGAAGTGGTCTATCAGCTGGTCAAGTCGGTGTTCGACAACCTGGATCGCTTCAAGCGTCTGCACCCGGCCTTCGCCGATCTGAAGGAAGCCGACATGATCAAGGTGGGTCTCTCAGCCCCGCTGCATGAAGGCGCCGCCCGCTATTACAAAGAGCGCGGCTGGCTCTGATCGCAGGCTCAAGGGCCTCTATCGTCTCTTCGACACCCGTCTGCCGCCCTGCCGCGGTAGCGGGTGTCGTGTCGTTGTACTCGTAGGCACAAGTTAACCCTATGCAAGAAAAACAACTCTCTACCGAGGAACTGATCGCCCAGGACGTGGGTGCTCGGCTGCCGCTCGGCCTCATGGGCTGGCTCATCACGGGGCTGGCGCTGGCCTGGTCCCTGTTCCAGCTCTGGATCGCCTCTCCGCTGCCCTTCATGCTGGGCTTCGGGGTCCTCAACGATACCGAAACCCGCGCCATTCACCTCGGCTTCGCCCTGCTGCTGGCCTATCTGGTGTTCCCGGCCTTCCGGCGTTCGCCCCGGGATCGGGTGCCGCTCGGTGACATCGCCCTCGGCCTGGTCGCCGCTGGTGCGGCCGCCTATCTGTTCGTCATGTATGAGGCGCTGGCCCAGCGCCCCGGCAATCTCACCACCTCGGATCTGGTCACCGCCTGCATCGGTATCCCGCTGCTGCTGGAGGCGACCCGTCGCGCCCTTGGGCCCGCCCTGGCGGTGATCGCCCTGGTGTTTCTCGGCTACAGTCTGGCCGGCCCCTGGATGCCGGGGCTGCTGGCTCACCGCGGGGTGAGCTTCACCGCGCTGGCCAACCACCAGTGGATCACCACAGAGGGGGTGTTCGGCATAGCGCTCGGGGTCTCCACCAGCTTCGTGTTCCTGTTCGTGCTGTTCGGTGCCCTGCTGGAGCGGGCCGGCGCCGGTCACTACTTTATCCAGCTCGCCTTCAGCCTGCTCGGCCACCTGCGCGGTGGGCCGGCCAAGGCGGCCGTGGTCGCCTCGGCGCTGACCGGGGTCATCTCCGGCTCCTCCATCGCCAACGTGGTCACCACAGGTACCTTCACCATCCCCATGATGAAGCGGGTCGGTTTCTCCAAGGAGAAGGCGGGGGCGGTCGAGGTGGCCTCCTCGGTCAACGGCCAGATCATGCCGCCGGTGATGGGGGCCGCCGCCTTCCTGATGGTGGAGTACGTGGGCATTCCCTACGTCGAGATCATCAAGCACGCCTTCCTGCCGGCGACCATCTCCTACATAGCGCTGCTCTACATAGTGCACCTGGAGGCGCTCAAGCTCGGTATGGAGCCCATCGGCAACCACCAACCCAAGCCCTGGCTGCGCCGCCTGACCGGCTTTGCCTTCGGCGCGGCCCTGATCAGCGGCCTGTCGATGGTGGTTTACTACGGGCTGGGCTGGCTCAAGCCGGCGCTGGGTGAATACGCCCTGCCGGGGGTCGCCCTGCTGCTGGCGGCCGCCTATCTGGGACTGCTCAAGATAGCGGCCAGCAATGAGCCGCTGCCCGCCGAGGATCCGGATCAGCCGTTGACCGAGCTGCCCAACACCCGCGCCGTGCTGCTGTCCGGCCTGCACTTCCTGCTGCCGGTGGTGGTGCTGGTGTGGTGCCTGATGGTGGAGCGACTGTCGCCTGGGCTGTCGGCCTTCTGGGGTACCGTGATGCTGACCATCATACTGCTGACCCAACGACCGCTGCTCAACTGGCTGCGCACCGACGGCAAGCACCACTACGGCTCGGCCCGCGATGGCCTGGTGGATCTGAGGGAGGGCCTGGTGGCCGGTGCCCGCAACATGATCGGCATCGGCATCGCCACCGCCACCGCCGGCATCATAGTGGGCGCCGTCTCCCAGACCGGGGTTGGTCTGGTGCTGGCGGATCTGGTGGAGTTCCTCTCCATGGGCAACCTGCTGCTGATGCTGCTGCTGACCGCCCTGCTGAGCCTGATCCTCGGCATGGGGCTGCCCACCACCGCCAACTACATAGTGGTGTCCAGCCTGCTGGCGCCCGTGGTGGTGACGCTCGGCCAGCAGAACGGCCTGATAGTGCCGCTCATCGCGGTGCACCTGTTCGTGTTCTACTTCGGCATCATGGCGGACGTGACCCCGCCGGTGGGGCTGGCGTCGTTCGCGGCGGCGGCCGTCTCCAAGGGGGATCCCATCAAGACCGGGATCACCGCCTTCTACTACAGCCTGCGCACCGCGGCGCTGCCGTTCCTGTTCATCTTCAACACCGATCTGCTGCTGATCGACGTGGACTTCGCCCACGGTGTGCTGATCTTCATGGTGGCCACGGTGGCCATGCTGATCTTCGCCGCCGCGACCCAGGGCTGGTTCCTGGCGCGCAGCCGCTGGTACGAGAGCGTGCTGCTGTTGCTGGTGGCCTTCACCCTGTTCCGCCCCGGCTTCTGGATGGACATGGTGCACGATCCCTACAGCGACACGGTGCCGGCCCAGTTCGCCCAGACCCTGGGGGAGGTGGAGGCGGATAGCACCCTGCGGCTGCGGATCCAGGGGGAGGATGCGGTGGGCAAGCTGCGCCAATCCACTGTGCTGCTGGCGGTGCCGGCCGGTGCGGATGGGGAGGCCCGTCTGGCCAGCCTGGGGCTGGCCCTGTATGAGCAGGACGGCAAGACGCTGATCGACAGCGTCACCTTCGGCAGCCCGGCGGCGGCGGCCGGCATGGAGTTCGATCAGGAGATCCTCTCCGTCAAGGCGCCTACCGAACGCTGGCACAAGGAGCTGATGTGGTTGCCTGGCTTCTTGCTGTTTGCGCTGGTGGTCTGGCTACAGCGACGACGGACCTTGCGTTAATCAGCACCCACAATAAAAACGGCGCCGCGAAGGCGCCGTTTTCAATCTTGGGGGGCGTTACTCTGGCTGCTGTTCTTGCAGCAGACTCAGGTTCTGCTGTTCCAGCGGGCTCAGGCCCAGCTGTTCGCAGGCTTGCTCGAAGCTGATCCCCAGATGACACATCATGATATCGATAGCGGGCAGATAGTTGGTCATAGTTTGTTCCATGGTGATCCTTCAGACCCGTTTCTTATGCCCGAGCCACGAGGGCGGGGCAATTAGACTTTAGGCGTAGACTGCTCATCTGCTGCGCACCCCTGCCACTCGGCGGGGGAATTTGTTACTCTTGCGAGCACTAAAGAGGTTGCCGTATGACAGCGAGCAACCGGTGAGGAGCAGGGCATGTTATTGAGTTTCTTGATCATCGCATCGGGCTGGTGGCATATCCGCGCAGCCTACGGCTCAGACTCCCGTCAGTTCTATATCAGCAAGCCGCTGACCATGCTGTTTATCATCGCCTTGGCGTTTGGGTACCAGAGTGACGACCATAACGGCTCCCATGCCTGGCTCCTGCTCGGCCTCTGCCTGTCGCTCGCCGGTGACGTGCTGCTGATGCTGCCAAGGGATCGCTTCATCCAGGGACTGGCGGCATTTCTTGTCGCGCACCTCTGCTACATCGTCGGCTTCGCCCAGGGGCCGCTGGTGCTGAAGCTGGTGGATGGCCTGATGTTGCTGCTGGTGGCCGGCCTGGTGTTCGGCCTGCTGTGGGGCCAGCTGGGGGAGATGAAGATCCCGGTGTTCTGCTACATGCTGGTGATCATCGGCATGGCCTGGGTGGCGGCAGGCGCCTGGCATGCCTCCCTGACGGCGGGCAGCGCCGCCGCACTGGTGGGGGCCCTGATGTTCCTGTTCTCCGACAGCATGCTGGCGCTGGACAGATTCCGCCGGCCCTTCCCCCACGCCAAGGCCTGGATCATGAGCAGCTACTTCGCCGCCCAGTTCCTGATCGCCGCCTCGCTGGCGGGATAGGGCGGGACTTCATCCCTCGCCTGCGAGCGCCCATCCGGCGGATGGGGTGAGGCATCTCCAGCCAGAAAAAAACGGGCCAGTCGGCCCGTTTTTTTATTGTCATGACTCCAGCGGCTCCCCATTGGCCGGCTTGGGGGCTGGCTGCTTGAGCAGCAGCATCAGGGCGCTGGCGATGAGCAGGAAGATCCCCATCACGTAGAACACCTGGTTGTAGGCCATGATGGCTGCCTCCCGCGAGATGGTGTTGGATAGCATGGCCTGGGCCTGCTGCTGCGCCAGCTCGGGGCCCGAGCCCTGCGCCATCATGCTCTGGGTCAGCTGCAGCAGATAGCTCTGTCCCTCGATGCTGGTGGCGGCCAGGGTGCTGCTGATCTGGCTGAAATGGATGCGGGTATCGTTGTCGATCAGGGTGGCGATGATGGCGATGCCGAAGGCGCCCCCCAGGTTGCGCAGCACGTTGAGCAGGGTCGAGGAGGAGGGGATCTCCTCCGGGCTCAGGCTGGCGGTGGCCACCAGGGAGAGCGGCACCATGACGAAGGGCTGGCCCAGCGCCCGCACGATCAGCGACTGGATCAGCTGGGGTCCGGCGTAGTCGGCGCTCATGTTCACGTTCATAAAGCAGCTCACCCCGAAGATCAGGAAGCCGAAGCTCACCAGATAGCGCGGGTCTATCCTGGTGACCAGCTTGGGCACCAGCGGCAGCACCAGCAGCTGTGGCAGCCCCATCCACATCAGCACCTCACCTATCTCCAGCGCGTTGTAGTTGTGGATCTGGGTCATGTAGAGCGGCAACACATAGATGGATCCCATCAACCCCATGCCGAGCACCAGATAGGCGAAGCAGGCCAGCGCGAACCGCGGGCTGTGCAGCAGCCGCAGGTTGACCAGCGGATGGCGCCGCAGCAACTGGCTGATGACGAAGAACACCAGCGCCACCACGGAGATGACGGTGAGCCGTACTATGAAACTGGAACCGAACCAGTCCTCTCTGTTGCCCTCCTCCAGCACCACCTCCAGCAGGCCGAGGCCCACCGCCATGGTGACGATGCCGATGAGGTCCACCCGCTTGATCACCTCCCAGTCCACCGGCTTCCGATCCAGGCCATGGGCCAGCATGGCCATCACCAGCAGGCCGGGCGGCACGTTCAGATAGAAGATGTAGTGCCAGGAGAACTGCTCCGTCAGCCAGCCGCCGAGGGTCGGCCCTATGGTGGGCGCGAAGGTGGCGCACAGGCCGAACAGCGCCATGCCGGTAGCGCGCTTGTGCAGTGGCAGCAGGCTGATGATCAGGGAGAAGGCCATGGGGATGAGGGCGCCGCCGGTGAAGCCCTGCAGGGCCCGGAAGACGATCATGCTGGTGAGGTTCCAGCTGAACGAGCAGAGCACGGAGGCGACGATGAAGGCGCCTGTGCTCCACAGCATGTAGCGGCGCACGCTCAGGCCACGGCTCAGCCAGCCGCTGAGTGGGATGGCGATCATCTCGGCCACCAGATAGGAGGTGGAGATCCAGGAGCTCTCGCTCAGGGTGGCCGACAGGGCCCCCTGAATGTCCTTCAGGGAGGCGTTGGTGATCTGGATGTCGAGGATGGCCATGAAGGCGCCGATGAGCCCCCCCATGACCGCGATCCAGTTGCGACGCGGGATGGGTTCCATCAGTGGGCGGCCACCACGGCTTTAGAGGCCTGGCTGTCCAGGTTCACCCCGCTGGCCGGGGCGGCGGGCTCAGTGCTCGCCAGCCGGTCCGGTGCGGCGGTGCGGGTATCCACTATCACCTCGGTGGAGAGGCCCGGCCGCAACTTGCCCGCCAGCGGGCCCGGCTCGGGGATGCGGATCTTGACCGGGATCCGCTGCACTATCTTGGTGAAGTTGCCGGTGGCATTTTCGGGAGGCAGCAGGGCGAACTTGGCGCCGGTGGCAGGGGCCAGGCTGTCGATGATGCCCTCGACCGGTTGATCCGGGTAGGCATCCAGGATCACCTCCACCCTCTGGCCCGGCTGCATGTGTTGCAACTGGGTCTCTTTGAAGTTCGCCTCGACCCAGACCTGCTGCAGCGGCACCAGGCTGGCGACCTGCATGCCGGACTGCACGTAGAGCCCTTCCCGCAGGCTGCGCTTGCCGATGATGCCGTCGGCCGGGGCCCGCAGCTCGGTGTAACCGAGTTCCAGTCTGGCCTGTTCCAGCTGAGCTTCACTCAGGGCCAGTCTGGCCAGATTCTGCTTGGCCTCCGCATCCAGCACCAGCAGGCGCTCACGGGCCGCCTGCAGGGCCGCCTTGGCCTCCTGCAGCAGGGCCTGGTTGACGCGCAGGCCGGCCTGCACCTCGTCCAGGTTATCCTGGGAGCTGTAGTGGCGCTGATTGAGCTGGCCGACACGATGCACCTGCTGCTGGGAGCGCACCTGCTCGGCCTCGGCCGAGGCGACCTTGGCCTCGGCCTGACGGATCAGGCTCTGCTGCTGGGTGCGGGTGGCGGCCAGGTTCTCCGCCGTCGCCTGGTTGAGGTGCAGGTCGGCCTCGGCCTCGATCACCTTGGCTTTGTATTCCCGATCGTCCAGCCGGGCGATCAGCTGACCCGCCTTCACCTCCTGGTTGTCGGTCACCAGCACCTGGCTGATGTAGCCGGGCAGCTTGGAGCCGATGCCGGTCACCTCGCTCTGCAGATAGGCGTTGTCGGTGCTCTCGAAGTAACGGGCGTGCAGATACCAGTAGCCGGCAAACAGCATGCCGAACAGGGCCAGCAGCAGGGCGGCCAGCAGGGGGATCTTCTTGTGTTGACTCATTGTGTGGGGTTTCCTGAACTGAGGCGCGCAGGCTAACATCGGCAGACTGTTTCGATTAGTATCGCTTTATGAGATATACAGTTGCACTGGTGAGACAATGGACCTAAATGCTGCCTTAATACTGGTGCGCATCGTCGACAAGGGCTCCTTCACGGCGGCGGCCCGGGAGCTGGGCATGACCAAGGCGACGGTCAGCCGCCGCATCGCCGAGCTGGAGCAGCGGCTCGGCGTGCGCCTGCTCTATCGCTCCACCCGGCAGCTCACCCTGACCGAGGCGGGGGAGCAATACTACCTGCGCTGCAGCAAGGCGGTGGAGGAGCTGACCCAGGCCGAGCTGATGCTGAGCGCCAGCCAGCAGGAGGTGACCGGCACCCTCAAGCTGGCCGTGCCCATCGAGACGGGGCAGCTGGTGGTGGGCCGGCTGGTGGCCAACTTCCTGCAGGCCTATCCTGGCCTGCGGGTGGATCTGGAGTTGACCAACAGAGTCGTGGATCCCATCAACGAAGGGCTGGATGCCATAGTGCGGATAGGTGACATGAGCGACTCCAACCTGGCGGCGCGGCGGCTGTGGAGCTCGGATCGCGTGCTCTGCGCCAGCCCGGCCTACCTGGCCAACAACCCGCCGATCACGCGGCCGGAGGATCTGCTGCTGCACGAGCGGGTGGCGGTCAGCAGCGGTTTTCTCTCCTCCCACTGGTGCTTCGAGGCAGAGGGGCGGGAGGTGTTGGTGGATCCGCGCTCCCGCTTCCAGGTCAACAACATCACCTGTGCCAGGGAGGCGGCCAAGGCCGGGCTGGGGATAGCCGCGCTGCCCGTCATGATCTGCCACGAGGAGCTGGCCAGCGGAGCCCTGGTGGCCCTGTTGCCGGGCTGGCAACAGCCCAGGGTGCCCATCTATCTGCTGTTCCCGGAGCGGCGGCTGATGCCGAGCAAGTTGCGGGTCTTCATCGACTTTCTGGTCGAGAATGGGGCCGAGTATGGCATCGACAGCCTGCGGTGAAGGCACAGGAATGCACGGCCTCCCGCTGGCGGGGTTGGTGCGTGACGACAATGATATGAAGACGAGCCGTTGTGAGGACGAGACATGGAGCAGTGGATTGACTTGTATCGGGCCTCCCATTCGCTGGAGGCCCGCGCCCTGAAATGATGGTGGCGCTGGCGCCGTCGGTGCATCGACAAGCGGTTGCGAGGAGAGGATATATGGAGCAGTGGATTAACTTGTATCGGGCCTCCCATTCGCTGGAGGCCCACGCCCTGAAATGATGGTGGCGCTGGCGCCGTCGGTGCATCGACAAGCGGTTGCGAGGAGAGGATATATGGAGCAGTGGATTAACTTGTATCGGGCCTCCCATTCGCTGGAGGCCCACGCCCTGAAAGGGGCGCTGGAGGTGGAAGGCGTGCGGGTGCGGCTCAGTGGGGAGGGTTTGTCGGGCGCGCTGGGGGAGCTGCCGGTGGATCTGCTGCAGGTCACCCTGCTGGTGCCTGCCGAGGATCGCAGCCGGGCGGGTAAGGTCATCGAGCGTTACCAGCAGCGCCAGGGCAATGGCTGGCTCTGCGGCCAGTGCGGGGAGGAGAACGGCGCCAACTTCGACATCTGCTGGCGTTGCCGCCATGATCCGCACGATCACTGATCATTCGTATTCATCAGGGCCCGCCAGCGGGCCCTGATCCTCTCTTGCCTGCCTCAGCGCAGGGTGAAGTCGATATCCTCGCCGGCATTGGGATCGTGGTAGGTCGCCAGATCCAGCTCCCCTTCGCTGCGGGCGATCAGCACGGACACCAGAATATCCCCCGAGACGTTGACCGTGGTGCGGGCCATGTCGAGCAGCCGATCGATGCCGGCGATGAGCGCCACCCCTTCCAGCGGCAAGCCCACCGCGGTCAGGGTCAGGGTCAGCAACATGAGCCCGGTGCCCGGGGTGCCCGCTGTGCCTATGCTGGCCAGGGTCGCGATGCTGATGATGGTCAGGTAATCCACCAGGTGCAGATCCACGCCAAACGCCTGCGCCACGAACAGCGCCGTCACCCCCTGATAGAGCGCGGTGCCGTCCATGTTGATGGTGGCACCTATGGGCAGCACCTTGGCGGTGATGGCGGGGGAGACCCCGAGCCGGCGCTCGGCGCAGGCCAGGCTGACGGGCAGGGTCGTGCTGCTGGAGCTGCTGGTGAAGGCGATCGCCTGGGCATCGAGGATGCTTCTGAAGTAGTGCAGCGGATTGAGGCGGGCCAGCAGGATCAGCAGGCTGCTGTAGACGCCGAGCACGTGCAGCAGGCAGCCGAGGTAGACGGCTCCGATCACCTTGAGCAGCGGCAGCAGCAGATCCAGCCCGTACTTGCCGGTCATCCAGGCCATCAGGGCGCAGACGCCGTAAGGGGCCAGGGCCATCACCATCTGGGTCAGCTTGAACATGCCCTCCGCCAGGGCGGTGAAGAAGCGGATGGCGGGACGACCACGGCGGCCGGTGGCGTTGAGGGCGAGGGCGAGGGCCACCGCGAACACTATCACCTGCAGGATCTTGCCATCCACCATGGCCTGGATCGGGTTGCGTGGCACCAGATGGCTGAGCACGCTGGCCAGGGTCGGTTGCACCACCACACCGGTCCGCTCGTAAGGCCCCATATTGGCGCCCATGCCGGGCTCCAGCAGCCAGCCCATCATCAGTCCGATGCAGATGGCGATGGCGGTCGAGCACAGGTAGAGGCCAATGGCCTTGCTGCCGATCCGATCCAGGGTCTTGCCCTTGAGCAGGGAGGTGAGGCCGGCGATGACGGAGCAGAAGATGAGGGGCACCATCAGCATCTGTATGGTGTTGACGAACAGGACGCCGATGGGCTTGAGCAGCAACGCCTGCTCGCTGAAGCCGAGCCCGAGCCCAATCCCGGTCAACATGCCGATCAGGGTCTTCAACCAGAGCGGGCGGCGGGTCCAGATCCGCCAGGGCTTGAGGGCCAATCCATGGAACAGCATGACGCCAATGTCCTTATTTTTTAACTGCGACGGCAAAAAGGGGCGCCAGTGTAGCCATCCCCTGTTCAGGTTGCCACTTTATCGACAAAGTGGCGCTCACGGCCAGCCCGGAGGTCGGGAAATCGGCACTTTATTGGCTTACATCAAGATAGGGGTGCCCGACTCGGGCTTTAATTGGCATCCTATATGATGATTACTGAGGTTTGAGATGTCTCAATCGATACACGGTCACGAAGTGATGGAGATGATGCTGGCGCAGGACGGCCAATTTACCCGGGCCAGCCTCAAGCAGGCGATCGACAGCCGCTTCGGCGCCGATGCCCGCTTTCACACCTGCAGCGCCAGCGAGATGGATGCCGAGGCGCTGATCGACTTTCTGGCCAAGCGCGGCAAGTTCATCGAATCCGGGCAGGGTTTCCAGACCCGGGCCGACAAGATCTGCCAGCACGGCTGATCCCCGCGGCGGGCACCGCCCTGGTGCTCGCCGAATCCCCTGCCCTTTGTTATATTTCGCCCTCTCTCCCCCCTGTTGAAGGCTTAGCCTGGGCGTTGTATGGATACTTTCTCCGCTGCCGTCATGTTGTTTCTGATCATGGATCCGCTGGGCAACCTGCCGGTCTTCCTCTCCATCCTGCGTCATGTCGATCCCAAGCGGCGACGCAAGGTGATGATCCGTGAGCTGCTGTTCTCCTTGGCCATCATGCTGGGCTTCCTGTTCGCCGGTCAGCAGATCCTGAGCTTCCTCAATCTGCGCCAGGAGGCGGTGAGCATAGCGGGGGGCATCATACTGTTCCTCATCGCCATCAAGATGATCTTCCCGACCCCGGGCGGGGTGACCGGGCTGGCGGCCGGGGAGGAGCCCTTCCTGGTGCCCATGGCCATCCCGATGATCGCGGGTCCCTCCATCCTGGCCTCCCTGCTGCTGCTGGCGAATCAGGAGCCGACCCGGATGGCGGACTGGTCCCTCGCCCTGTTGCTGGCCTGGGGTGCCAGCGCCGTGATCCTGATGTTCTACGAGGTGTTCAACAAGCTGCTGGGTGAGCGAGGACTCACCGCCGTGGAGCGGCTGATGGGCATGCTGCTGGTGATGATCTCGGTGCAGATGCTGCTCGACGGTGTGCACCATTATCTGGACGTGACCGGCCAGGGCTAAGCCGGAGTCTTGCCTCAGGGCTGACCAACGGCCGAGGTCTCCAGCTTGCTCAGGATGAGGGCGAGCAGGGTCTCCCGCAGCCAGCGGTGGCCCGGATCTTCCTCGTGCCGCTGATGCCAGATCAGCAGGTGGGAGATGCTGTCCAGCGCGATGGGCAGCGCCAGCGGCACCAGCGGGTAGACCTGGGTCGCATGGCGGGCATAGAGCTTGGAGAGGGTCACTATCATGTCGGAGTGCATCCCCATCCGCAGCGCCGCTTCGAACGAGGGCACGGTCGCCTCTATCCGGCGATAGAGATCCTGCTCTGCCAGCTTGTGATCCAGCATCCAGCGATCCCGCCCCTCGCAATAGGTCTGCACATGGGGATAGGCCAGGTAGCGGGCGAGATCCCATTCGCGCTCGTGCAGCGCCGGATGATCCTGCTGCACCAGGCAGGTGAGGCCATCGATGGCGAGCAGCCGCTGGCAGATGCTGCCGGGCAGGGTATCCAGCCGGTAGTCCGAGGTGATGCAGTTCTCCCGCACCGTGAAGGCGATGTCCACCTGGCCCTGGCTCATCGCGGTCAGGCTGTGCTCCGTCCACTCCTCGTAGCGCAAGCGGATGCCCGGCGCCTGGCGCTTGAGCTCGCTCAGGTAGAGGGGGGCGAACAGGGTGAAGGCGCTGTCCATGCTGGCGATGACGAACTCCCGCTCGGTGCTGGCCGGATCGAACGCCGGTGGCTGGATCAGGTTGTCCAGCGACAGCAGTATGGGTTGCAGCTGTTGTTGCAGGCCGAGGGCGCGCGGGGTGGGTTCCAGCCCATGGGCCGCACGCACGAACAGGGGGTCGTCGAAGGTTTCCCGCAGGCGGCCGAGGGCCTTGCTGACGGCCGACTGACTCAGGTGCAGTCGGCGGGCTGCCCGGCTGCCATTGCGCTCTTCCAGCAATACTTGCAGGATAATCAACAGATTAAGGTCTATGCGCCCGAGCTGTTCCAGCAGCATGATATGAATCCTCTTCAATTCTAAGATGAA
Organism: Aeromonas sp. sif2433; assembly: GCF_019218705.1. Classification (NCBI taxonomy): domain Bacteria; kingdom Pseudomonadati; phylum Pseudomonadota; class Gammaproteobacteria; order Aeromonadales; family Aeromonadaceae; genus Aeromonas; species Aeromonas sp. sif2433. The sequence continues at coordinate 382,201 of NZ_JAHUXD010000003.1, read as the reverse complement.
TTTATACCATTTGTTTTCATATCTTGGCGACCCTATGCTCGAGTCGTCTCTCGCCTTAGAGGGTGGCTGGTACAGGATGTAGCGGTTGAGGGGACAAGTAGCACAGACTCATACGGCGGCCAATGGCCGCCGTATTTTTTTGCGTGATTTATTTGCCAACTTGCACCTGCCTTGATTTTGCCCAACAATCGTTGCGCTTTCTTTTGATACAAACAATGGGTATCTATCAGTCAGGAGTATCCCGATGGGACTCGGTGGAATTCATATCTGGCATTTGTTGATCCTGCTGGTGGTCGTGGTCGTGGTGTTTGGCAGCAAACGCCTGGCCGGCGCCGGTGAGGATCTGGGCACCGCCATCAAGGACTTTCGTAAAGCCTTGCGTGACGATGAAGTAAAGCCGAAATAAGTGGGAGTTGAGTGATGTCTGTAGACGAGAAAGTCGAATTGAATGAAACCTGCGACAGCTGCGGCTGTTTCGCCGAGATTGGCACCATCATAGGTGAAGGCGACGATGTGATGGAGCTGGTGATCGAGGCCGCGGCCGAAGCCGATGCCCGCGCCAAGCTGGCGGCCTATGAGGCGCTGGCCAAGCAGGTCACCGCCGAGGCCGAGATCAGCAGCGAGCTGAGCCAGGGCGCCGATGGCGTGATCCTGAAAGCCCGCCTGCAATTCACCTGCACCGCCGAGAAGCTGATTTTCGAGATGCGTGCCCGCTCAATCTGAGCCCTCTGAGGATACGGCAGGCCTGCCTGCCGTATTGAGCCTCCAGCCACAGTTCCCCGTTCTATAGTGAGTTATCTCCAGATGACTCAGCCCGATACGAGTCGGCCAATGGCAGGCGACGGCATGATGCAGTGGCGAGGGCGCTCTGCCCTGTCCCTCCTATCCCATAACGAAGCATCCTGCCGACGAACCGCCGGGCGCGAGCCGGTCAACCTGCAGGCGACAACATGCTGACGCAGCGATGGCGCCCTGCGCTGAGCCCCGGGTTCCGGTGCGAGTTATCCTGCCAAGGCACAGCCTGCCGTGGACTGACCAACGGCAGGCGATGGCGTGATGATGCGACGATGGACCCAGCCCTGAGCCCCGGGTTTTATTGTTAATCATCCTGCCAAGAAACAGTCCGGCGCGAGTCGGCCAACGGAAGGCGACGACATGATGACGCGGCGATGGATCTGGGGCCTGCTGGCCCTCTGGTGTCTTCCCCTGCTGGCGGCCGATCTCAAGCCGCAGCTCTTGCCCCAACCCGGGGATCTCAAACACATACTGCAAAAGAAAGAACTCAGGGCCCTGGTGGTCTATGAGCGGGGCTTCTTCTTCTTCGACAAGGGCGCCCAGTACGGCATCCTGGTCAATCAGCTGCAGGGCTTCGAGCGCTGGCTGAACCAGCGTTATCTCGCCAAGGATAAGCTCAAGCTCAAGATCATCTACATCCCGGTGCGCCAGGACAAGCTGCTGGATTACCTCGCCGAGGGGCGCGGCGATCTGGTGGCGGCCACCATGACGGTGACGCCGACCCGGCGCGAGCAGGTGACCTTCTCCCGCCCGCTCATCTCGCCCATCGAGGAGTGGGTGGTGAGCCAGCGCGATCTGCCTGGCTTCAACCGCATCACCCAGCTGTCGGGCCGGCGGATCTGGGTACGTGCCAGCTCCAGCTACTATGAGAGCCTGCACCAGCTCAACTGGCTGTTCCGCGAGCTGGGGCTGCCCCCCGTCTACATAGAGACGGTGCCGGAATACCTGCAGGATGGGGATCTGCTGGAGATGGTGGCGGCCGGCATCATACCGCTGACCGTCACCGACAGCTTCAAGGGACGGATCTGGCTCGACATGATAGGGGGCCTCAAGGCCCACAAGCTGATCCCGTTGCGAGACAAGGGGCGCAGCGCCTGGGCCCTGCGCAACAACAGCCCCGAGCTGCTCAAGGCGGTGAATGCCTATATCTCGGAGTCGAGCAAACGCACCCTCTTCAGCGACATGACCCTGCGCCGCCTGCTGGCGCAGAGCGACCAGATGAGCAACATTTTGGCGCCGGATCCCATGGGCCGGCTGTCGACCATCCGCAAGGTGCTGGAGACGCAGGCGGACAAATACCAGCTGGACTGGCTGATGCTGGCGGCGCTGGCGTACAAGGAGTCGGGGCTCAATCCCAATGTCCGCTCCAATCGGGGGGCGGTCGGCATCATGCAGTTGCTGCAGAGCACCGGTGGCGAGGTGGGGATCCGCGGTGCCCGGCTCACCAGCCTGGAGGGCAACGTGGAGGCGGCCTGCCGTTACATGCGGCTGATCCTCGACACCTACTTCAACGATCCCGGAATGGATCGGCTCAACCGCCACCTGTTCGCGCTGGCGGCCTACAACGCGGGCCCCAACCGGGTGCAGGCGCTGCAGGCCAAGGCCAGGGCCAGGGGGCTGGATCCGAATGTCTGGTTCGGCAACGTGGAGCAGCTGGTGGCCAACGAGGTCGGCCAGGGGCCCATCAACTACGTCGGCACCATCTACAAATATTACGTGGCCTATCGCTTCAGCCTGCCCCAGCTGGAGGGCAAGTCCGACGCCATAGAGGCGGCCCAGCCCTGAGCGCTCAGCACCGCTCGGGGGCGTGCTCCTGGACGCAGGCGGCCTCCCAGCCCTGGTCCCGGTGCAGCATGTACCAGGGAGATGGTTGTCCGGCGGGGGTGGGATCCGGCTGGCTGGCTTGCGGCCTATGGCCGAGGGAGGGGCGGTCACAGAGTTCCATGCGCGACTCCTTGATTCGTTGCGATCAGGGCGGTTGCCTGGGTTATGCCATGGCCAGATGACAAGGAGATGACCCTGATCCCCGCCGAATTCGCCCTGCTCGACGATCCTGGTGCGGCCCTGAAGGCGCGCTGCCAGCTGATCCGCGCGGCCCGCAGCAGGATCCAGGCCCAGTACTACAGCTGGGAGGAGGACGGCAGCGGCAAGCTGTTGCTGTCCGAGTTGTTGCACGCGGCCCGGCGCGGGGTCCGGGTCCAGCTGCTCATCGACGATCTCTATGCCGGCGACAACCGCTTCCTGGAGATGGTGGCGCATCAGCCCGGCATCGAGGTGCGGCTGTTCAACCCATTCTGGCTCAGGGGCTGGCGCCGGCTGACCCTGCTGCTGGAGGGGCTGCTCAGCTTCAGACGCATCAACCACCGCATGCACAACAAGCTGCTGCTGGTGGATGGCTGCCAGATGGTGATAGGTGGCCGCAACATCGGTGATCGCTACTTCGGGCTGGGGGCGTCGCCTCACTTCGTCGATCTGGATCTGCTCTGTCGGGGCCCCCTCTGCCGGCAGGCCGCGCAGGGCTTCGGGCTGTTCTGGCACAGTCGCTGGAGCCATCCGATCCGGCGCCTGTTGCGCCGCGCCCTGCTGCCCGCCGAGATAGAGGCGGTGAACGACTTCCTGCTCACCCTGACCGATCCGGCGGTGGCCGCCGTCTACGATCTGCCCGCCAGCCTGTTTGATGAAGAGCCTGTCCCCCTGCGCTGGCATCCGGGGCAGGGGGAGTGCTGGTTCGATCGGCCCGGCAAGGGGCTGGTCTCCCGGCCGACCACGGCGCCCCTGCTGGGGCGCAAGCTGGCCGGCAACCTGGGCACCCTGCGGTTGGTGAGCCCTTACCTGATCCTGACGCGCGGGCTGCGTCGTCAGCTCAAGCGGCAACGCCAGGCGGGGATGGCGATAGAGATACTGACCAACTCCCTGGCCAGCACCGATGTGCCGCTGGTGTACGGCGCCTACCTACGCCACCGCCCCTGGCTGGTGCGGCAGGGGATAGCGCTGGCCGAGCTGGAGAGCGAGGCGCTCAGCCTGCATGCCAAGCTGATCCTGATGGGCGACGAAGAGGCGCTGCTCGGCAGCTTCAATCTGGATCCCCGCTCCCTGCTGCTCAACACCGAGCTGATGCTACATCTGCGCTGCCCCGCGCTCTGCGCCGAGCTGCAGCAGTGGCTGGCGAGGTGGCAACAGGCAGCGGTCCAGCCGGTGTCGACGCCCCCCTCGGCGCTGCGGCGCCTGCTGGCCCGGCTGAGCGACTGGCTGCCGCTGCACCCCTGGCTGTGACGGGGCCCGTTTGTGCGAGATCTCGCAAAGCCTTGTGCGCCTTCGAGGATAGCCTTTGCCATCCAACGCCGGATTTCGATTTTATCGTATTGTTTTTAATCACTTTCTATCTTGATATGAATCGAGCTGGCCCCATGCTGTTTGCATACAAGTCCGTATAAAACGGTTTTTTATTTTATTTAACTGCGTAGTATTTCAGTTGCAAGGACAAACACGGCGGCTGGTCCGTCGTGCGGGAGAGGGTGATGAGGGAATTGGTCGGCCGGATTGCTCTGGCAGACAACCACTTCGGATCGGGAGCGGAAACCCGTGAAGTGGAATCAGTACCCGTTATTGCCGGATCCCAATATGGAACATGCTATTTGCGAGGGGGTGACATGCGAATGTCGCCCCATTTTTTATGTCGAAAGGTCACCTGGCGCTCATGAAAAGACCGCCAGCGGGCGGTCTTGGGCAATCAGGTCTATTGGTCTGCCGCCTCAGGCGATGCCGGCCAGCAGGCGACTCCAGTTGCGTTTGCCGGCGAGGAAGCCATCCCGCAGGTTGCGATACTCCAGCTGCAGCTTGAATCTATCGTAGCGGGCCAGCGCCTTGCGCTTGCGCTGCTCCAGCAGCAGCTTGCGGCTGGCGTAGTAGTGCTGGAGCTGCAGGCTCAGCTTGTCGTACTCCTCTTGCAGCAGTGCCTGCCACAGCTCCCTATCCTCTTCCTTGCGCAGCTTCGCCTGGGCGCGCTTGAGCTGCATCTCCAGCCTGGCCTGTTCGATCCGCTCCTCCGGACAGGCGCGCAGATCCCTGGCCAGCCCGCACCAGGCGGCGCAGCGGATCAGCCACTTGGTCGGATCGAACTGCCACCAGTGGATGCCGTTGCGATAGTCGTTCTCGAACAGGTGATGGAAGTTGTGGTAGCCCTCGCCGAAGGTGAAGAAGGCCAGGATGCCGTTGTCCCGCGCGCTGTTGCGATCGGTGAAGGGCTGGCTGCCCCAGATGTGGGCAAGGGAGTTGATGAAGAAGGTGGTGTGGTGAGTCATCACCATGCGCAGCGCCCCCGCCAGCAGCAGCATGCCGAGCAGATCGCCGTGGATGAGGCCGAGCAGCAGCGGGATGCCGATGTTGGTACCGAGCGTCAGCGCCAGATAATGCTTGTGCTGGAAGGCGACCACAGGGTTGTTCTGCAGATCCCGCACATTGCTGTAGTCGTGGTAGGTCTCGCGCTGGTATTCCCGCAGCATCCAGCCGATGTGGGAGTACCAGAAGCCGCGGCCCGCGCTGTAGGGATCCTTCTGGTTGTCATCCACGTGGCGATGGTGGCGGCGGTGATCGGACGACCAGTGCAGCGCCGAGTTTTGCAGGGCGAGGGCGCCGCCGATGGCGAAGATCCATTGCAGGATAGGGTGTGCCTTGTAGGCCTTGTGTGACCAGAGCCGGTGATAGCCGGCGGTGATGGAGATGCCGCAATAGCAGAACAGCAGCAGGAAGCAGAGCCACTGCCAGAGGTCGTAGCCGTGGCTCAGTCCGTACCAGGGTACCGCAATCAGTGCGGTCAGCCCGGAGAGGGCGAACAGCAGGGTGTTGGTCATGATGATCGGGGGGCGGTCCATTTCACTCGGCTCCTTTCAGCGAACAGCTGTTCACTATTCTCCACTGGGCCGGAATGGGGGTCAATGGTAAAAAAGTCGGCAACAAACCTGATCCAGCCCCCGCCTTCGGGTTATCATCTGGCCTCGCTAATCTCAAGGTGACGGTTTTCGTGGGTATTCGCGCGCAACAGAAAGAAAAAACCCGGCGTACGCTGATCGAGGCGGCGTTCAGTCAACTCTGTGCCAACCGCAGCTTCTCCAACCTCAGCCTGCGGGAAGTGGCACGGGAGGCGGGCATAGCGCCGACCTCCTTCTACCGTCATTTCCGTGACATGGAGGAGCTGGGGCTGACCCTGGTGGACGAGGGTGGCCTGACTCTGCGCCAGCTGATGCGCCAGGCGCGCCAGCGCATCGCCGGTGGCGGCAGCGTCATCAGCACCTCGGTGCAGACTTTCATGGAATTCGTCGAAAACAACCCGAATATCTTCCGTCTGCTGTTGCGTGAGCGCTCCGGTACCTCGGCGGCTTTCCGCCAGGCGGTGGCGCGCGAGATCCAGCATTTCATCGCCGAGCTGACCGATTATCTGGAGGCGACCACGGAGGCGCCACGGGAGGAGGCCTACATTCAGGCCGAGGCCATGGTGACCATCGTCTTCAGCGCCGGTGCCGACGCCCTCGACATGACCACGGAAGAGTGCCGGGCGCTGTCCGATCGCACCATCAGCCAGCTGCGGATGATCGCCATGGGCGCCGAGGTCCAGAATCGCAAGCGCCGCGAACCCCTCTCTTAAGTTAAGGATGGACAGTCTCATGCGTGAACCGAACGCGATCCCGAAGCAACCCCTGCTGCTGGCCCTGCTCATCGGCATCTGCGGGGATGCCTTCCTGTCGGTGCTGACCGCATCGGCCGTGCCCTTCTCCTTCTTCCCCCTGATCGCCCTGCTGCTGGCGGCCTATCAGCTCTATCAGCTCTATCGCCACCAGCCCATGGTCGGCAACACCCCCAGCTGCATCCTGCTCTGCTTCTTCATCGGGGTGTTCGGCCACTCGGCGCTGATCAAGGTGCAGTACCCTGAGCTGGGCAGCAATTTCTTCTCGCTCATCGCCATGCTGCTGTTGCTCGCCGTGCTTTCCATCAGGCTCGGGATCAGCGTGGGGAAAAAAGTGAAGGAGTGACGAGTCACTCCTTCAGGGTCGGTTGCGGGGGGAGAGGCTAGTCTTCCCGAGGCGGCGTCCCGCCCTTCTGCCTGGCGTCTATGATGGCCTGCAGCTTGGCGCGGATCTCCATCATGCCAAACACGCCGAAGATCAACACCTGGGTGAATTCGAGGCGGCTGACCGCGAAGTAGGGCTTGCAGGCGGCCTTGATCAGGCTGGCCTGCACCCAGTGCATCAGGATCACGATCACACCGCAGACCGGCAGAAAACCATTCAGCTTGCCCGGCAGGGTGCCAAACAGGGCGAGCACTACCCCCAGCCAGAAGAACAGCAACACTCCCATCGCCAACAGATTAAACACGCGCTTCATCGCTTACCTCCCTTACATAGAGCTGATAGCAGACCTGACCGGCCTGCTTGTCCTTGAGTAGTTGCCAGTTGGCAGGCAGAGCCAGGTCGCCCATCTCCTTTTCCCGTTCAAGATAGATGAGCGCATCCGCTGCCAGCCAGCCGCGCTGCTCCAGTAGCTCGCACACCTGCGGCAGCAGTTCGCGCCGAAACGGCGGATCGAGGAACACCAGATCGAAGGGGGTCACCGGGCCTTGCAGCCAGCTGACCGCATCGGCCTGGATCACCTTGCCCTGCTGACTGCCCAGGGCGGCCAGGTTCTTCCTGAGCTGCTCGGCCGCGCCCTTGTCCATCTCGATCAGCGTCACCTGCTCGGCATAGCGCGACAGCGCCTCCAGTCCCAGGCCGCCGCTGCCGGCAAACAGATCGAGACAACGGGTGCCACGGACATGGGGCGCCAGCCAGTTGAAGATGGTCTCCTTGACGCGATCCGTGGTGGGTCTGAGTCCTTCCACATCCCTGACCGGCAATTTTCGACCCTTCCACTGGCCGCTGATGATTCTTACAAAGCCCGCTTTTCCCTGCGGAACCGGGCTTTTATGGGGGCTGCTAGGGCTGGATTTCACTCTGGGCATCGCGTTTCGTCGTCAGAAAATAAAGTGTTAGTATAAGGCGGTTCATTTTTATGCCGACCCACCGAGGGACGGCTATCTTAGCAGTCAGCCAACGAAGTGAGTATTTTTTAGATGGCAAAAGGTTTGTTTTCCTGGCTGGGTTTCGGCCGCAAGAAAGAAGAGGCTGAGGCCGTCCAATCACAGGCCCCCGCAGCCACCCCGGCTGTCGCCGAGCCCGAGGCCACTGCTGCCCCCGCTCCCGCCGCTGATATCCCCCTGACCGAGGCCCCTGCTGCACAGCACGAGGCGCTTCTGGCAACGCCCGACGAAGGCCCGCTGGTGGTGGAGGAGCCTGCCTCCGAACTCGAGCCTGTCATCGTCAATGAGGCGCTGATCGCCGAGGCTCAGGCCGAGGAAGCCGCTCGTGTTGCCGCCGAGGCTCAGGCCGCGGGAGCCGCGCGTGTTGTCGCCGAGGCGCAGGCCGCAGAAGCCGCTCGCGTTGCCGCCCAGGCTCAGGCCGCGGAAGCCGCTCGTGTTGCTGCCGAGGCGCAGGCCGCAGAAGCCGCGCGCGTTGCCGCCGAGGCTCAGGCCGCGGAAGCCGCACGTATCGCTGCCGAGGCTCAGGCCGCGGAAGTCGCTCGCATCGCCGCCGAGGCGCAGGCCGCAGAAGCCGCGCGCGTTGCCGCCGAGGCTCAGGCCGCAGAAGAGGCTCGTATCGCTGCCGAGGCTCAGGCCGCGGAAGCCGCTCGTATTGCCGCCGAGGTACAGGCTGCCGAAGCCGCCCGCGTTGCCGCCGAGGCTCAGGCCGCAGAAGCCGCGCGCATCGTTGCGGAGGCCGATGCCGCCGCCCTGGCCAGCTTGCCGCTGGCCGCCAAGGTTGACGACGACACCCAGGACAAGCCGCAGCGGGAGGGCTTCTTCGCTCGCCTCAAGCGCAGCCTGGTGCGCACCAGAGAGAACATAGGGTCCGGCTTCTTCGGCCTGTTCCGTGGCAAGAAAATCGATGATGAGCTGTTCGAGGAGCTGGAGACCCAGCTGCTGACGGCGGATCTCGGCGTAGATACCACCAGCCGCATCATCGAGGGGCTGATCCAGCACGCGGATCGCAAGCAGCTCAAGGATGCCGAGGCACTCTATGGCCTGCTCAAGCAGGACATGGGCGCCATGCTGGCCCAGGTCGAGAAGCCGCTGGTGATCGACACCAGCAAGAAGCCCTATGTGATCCTGATGATCGGCGTCAACGGGGTGGGCAAGACCACCACCATCGGCAAGCTGGCCAAGCAGTTCCAGGCCGAGGGCAAGAGCGTCATGCTGGCCGCCGGTGACACCTTCCGCGCTGCCGCGGTCGAGCAGCTGCAGGTGTGGGGCCAGCGCAACAAGATCCCGGTGATCGCCCAGCATACCGGCGCCGACTCCGCCTCCGTCATCTATGATGCCATCGAGGCCGCCCGTTCACGGGGCGCCGATGTGCTGATCGCCGATACCGCCGGCCGCCTGCAGAACAAGAGCAACCTGATGGAAGAGCTCAAGAAGGTGGTGCGGGTGATGAAGAAGCTGGATGAAGAGGCACCTCACGAGATCATGCTGACCCTGGATGCGGGCACCGGCCAGAACGCCCTGAGCCAGGCCAGGCTGTTCAGCGAGGCGGTGGGCCTGACCGGCATCACCCTGACCAAGCTCGATGGCACCGCCAAGGGCGGCGTCATCTTCGCGGTGGCCGACAAGTTCCAGATCCCGATCCGTTACATCGGGGTGGGCGAGGGGATAGACGATCTGCGTCCCTTCGTCGCCAACGACTTTATCGAGGCACTGTTCAGTCGCGATGAATAAGCGCCACTCGCCCCGACCCAGGTCGGGGCTTGTCAATGTCAGGGATCCGTTATGATTCGTTTCGATAAGGTCAGCAAGGTATACAGCGGTGGCCACCAGGCGCTGCAGAAGGTCAGCTTCCACCTGCGCAAGGGGGAGATGGCCTTCCTGACCGGCCACTCGGGGGCGGGCAAGAGTACCCTTTTGAAGCTCATCAGCGTGATGGAGCGGCCGACCGACGGCCGCGTCTTCTTCCACGGTGACGACGTCAGCCAGATCAAGCGGGGCCAGATCCCCTATGTGCGCCGCCAGATCGGCATGATCTTCCAGGATCACCGGCTGCTGATGGACAGAACCGTGTTCGACAACGTGGCGCTGCCGCTGGTGATCGATGGCTACAGCCACGGTGACATCAACAAGCGGGTCGCGGCGGCGCTGGACAAGGTGGGGCTGCTCGGCAAGGAGCGCTACCAGCCACGCATGCTGTCCGGTGGTGAACAGCAGCGGGTCGGCATCGCCCGCGCCATCGTCAACAAGCCGCCGCTGCTGCTGGCGGATGAGCCGACCGGCAACCTGGATCCCCAGCTCTCCATGGACATCATGCGGCTGTTCGAGGAGTTCAACCGCTTCGGGGTCTCGGTGCTGATCGCAACCCACGATCTCGGGCTCATCGCCCGCATGCGTTACCGCACCCTGACCCTCAAGGCGGGTCGCATGTATTCGCAAGAGCAGGAGGAGAGCTGATGGCCATCGTTCGTCATAAACAACCTTTGCTCCGGCGGCTGGGCATGTACTGGGTGGATCACGCCCGCCAGGCCTTCTCCAGCATGGGCGAGCTGTGGCGCAATCCGCTCGCCTCTCTGATGACGCTGGCGGTGCTTGGCGTCAGTCTGGCGCTGCCCTCCTGCTTCCACGTGCTGCTGAAGAACGCCGAGGTGGTGGAAGGCAGCTGGCAGACCAGCTCCCAGATCTCCCTCTATCTGCGCAAGGATCTGCCCGAGCAGAGCATCCTCGACATGAAGCAGCGGATCCTGCTCTATCCCGAGGTGGAGTCCGTCACTTATATGAGTAGGGACGAGGCGCTGAAGGAGTTTCGCGAGATCTCCGGCTTCGGCGACGCGCTCGACTACCTCGACAGCAACCCGCTGCCGCCGGTGCTGAGCGTGATCCCGGATCCCCGCTGGCAGAACCCGGAAGGGGCCGCCGAGCTGCTCGCCAAGCTGGAGAATGAGCCCGGCGTCGAGCAGGGCAAGCTGGATCTGCAGTGGTTGACCCGGCTGCAGGGCATCATGAACCTGCTGCGCCACACCATCACGGGCATAGCTGTGTTGCTGCTCTCCGCGGTGCTGCTGATCGTCGGCAACACCCTGCGCCTGAACATCCTCAACCAGCGCTCCGAAATCGAGGTGCTCAAGCTGGTGGGGGCGACAGATGCGTTTATCCATCGTCCCTTCCTGTACACCGGCATCTGGTTCGGGGTCATCGGCGGCATGCTGGCCTGGTGGCTGACCGAGGTGATGGTGATCTGGAGCGAGGGGGTGGTGAAGGAGCTGGCCGGGCTCTACAACAGCAACTTCCGGCTGGTGGGGATGGGGGCGGTCGATGGCTTCAATCTGATACTGCTCGGCGCCTTGCTGGGGCTGATTGCGTCCTGGTTTTCGGTGCACAGACACATTCGCGACATAGAACCGTCCTGATTAATTTGCCGTCACCGCAAAGCACTGGATTTTGAGAACTGGATCAAGTAAAAGAATGGCCCGTTTCTGGCACAGCTCCAGTTCAGGGAGTAATCTGAACGATACTGCTCCGCAGGCGTCGCTGGATCCTGGGAAGGATCTTGGGAACCTTCTGATTTATAAGCAGTCTATTTAATGCGACAGAATGTATACGGGTGTGGCCCCTCTGCCTTGCTCGTCTGACTTGGCAAGCATGTGAAGGTTGCGAGCTCCGCAACAATGGACTTAGCATGCTACTTTTCAGGGGTCCTTCACTGTGACCCCTTTTTTTTGACTGTTCATTTATGATTCATCCAGTCGACTTAAGATAAGCCGGGTTCACGCCGGGGTTGTTTGATGCGGCCCGCAGAACGGCATCCGGTCAGTAGACAGACCCTCTCAGGGTGTTAGACTGATTCGATTGAAAAGTAAGAGGTAGAACATGGGAACTTCATTGCAGCGCACTATGGCCCTGATTCCGCAAGGTAGTCTGGAAGGCTATATCCAGGCAGTAAACTCTATTCCGGTGCTGAGCGCAGAGGAAGAGCGTGAGCTGGCGACGCGTTTGCAGCAGGATGGCGATCTCGAGGCTGCCCGTCAGCTGGTCATGTCTCACCTGCGTTTTGTCGTTCACGTGGCCAAGAGCTACGCCGGCTATGGCCTGCCCCAGGCCGATCTGGTCCAGGAGGGCAACATCGGCCTGATGAAGGCGGTCAAGCGCTTTGACCCGAGTGTCGGGGTGCGACTGGTCTCCTTCGCCGTGCACTGGATCAAGGCCGAGATCCACGAATATGTCCTGCGCAACTGGCGCATGGTCAAGGTGGCGACCACCAAGGCGCAGCGCAAGCTGTTCTTCAACCTGCGTAAATCCAAGAAGCGTCTTGGCTGGTTCAGCCATGACGAGGTGCAGGCCGTCGCCGCCGATCTGGGGGTCTCCCCGACCGATGTGACCGAGATGGAAGCACGGATGAGCAACTACGATCAGGCCTTCGATCTGGTCGGTGATGATGAAGACGAGGGTGGCTTCGCCCCGGTGCACTATCTGGAAGACAAGTCTTCCGATCTGGCCGCCACCATCGAGAACGACAACTGGGACAGTCATGCCTCTCGCCGTCTGAGTGCGGCCCTGGCCACCCTGGACGAGCGCAGCCAGCACATCATCCGCGCCCGCTGGCTGGATGAGGAGAGCAAGACCACCCTGCAGGAGCTGGCCGATACCTATGGTGTCTCCGCCGAGCGGGTGCGTCAGCTCGAGAAGAACGCGCTCAAGAAGCTGAAAGACGCCATGGATGCCTGAGGGCATACTCCAGTAACAAGCAGGGCCTGATGGCCCTGTTTTTGTTTCGCGACGATCTGGCGTTACCCCTTGCCTCCGATACCATCGAATATGGTATGTTGCCGCCACTCACATCTAGGGAGAGCAGATAGTGAAACTGTTGAACGACCTGTTTACCAAAAACCGCGAGTGGGCGGAACGGCTCAAGGCCGAAGATCCCGAGTTCTTCGCCACCCTCTCCGCCCAGCAGGCGCCCGAATATCTCTGGATCGGCTGCTCCGACAGCCGGGTGCCCGCCAACCAGCTGATGGGCCTGCTGCCGGGGGACGTCTTCGTCCACCGCAACGTCGCCAACCTGGTGGTGCACACCGATTTCAACTGCCTCTCGGTGCTGCAATACGCGGTCGAGGTGCTCAAGGTGAAGCACATCATCGTCTGTGGCCACTATGGCTGTGGTGGCGTGCGTGCGGCCATGAAGAACGAGGAGCTGGGGCTCATCGACAACTGGCTGCGCAACATCAAGGATGTCTACTTCAAGTATCGTGACGAGCTCGATGCCATCGAAGATGAGCACGAGCGCCACGACTACCTGTGCGAGCTGAACGTGGCCGAGCAGGTAGCCAACGTCTGCCACACCACCATCATCCAGAACGCCTGGCGCAAGGGTCAGGAGCTGGCGGTGCATGGCTGGATCTACGGCATCAAGGACGGCTTGCTGCACGATCTGGATCTCTGCGTCAGCGGTCCCGAGCAGATCCCGGATGTCTACCGCGCCTGGCCGGACATGCGTCCGCCCCACCGCCGCCGCTGAGGAGCCTGCCATTGGCCCCCGCCCTCTACCTCCAGATCAAGCAGCACATCCTCGACGGGATCCGCGAACGCCATTATCAGGCGGGGGATCGGATCCCGACCGAGGCGGCCCTGTGCGACCAGTTTGCCGTGAGCCGGATGACGGTCAACAAGGCGCTGCGGGAGCTGGTGGCCGAAGGCTGGCTGGTGCGCACCGCGGGCTCCGGCAGCTTCGTGGCGGACCGGCGGGCCGAGTCGCCGCTGCTGGCGATCCGCAACATCGCCGACGAGATCCGCGAGCGCGGCAGCCAGTACAGCGCCAGGGTCATCCGCCTGCAGCGGCAGGCCGCCGACGAGAAGGTGGCGGTGCGGCTCGGGCTGCGGGTGGGGGCGCCCACCTTCCACAGCCTCATCGTCCACGAGGCCGATGGGGAGCCGCTGCAGCTGGAGGAGCGCTTCGTCGATGCCGAGCGCCTGCCGGGCTATGGCGAGCAGGACTTCACCCAACAGACGCCGAACAGCTATCTGATGGAGGTCTGCCCCCTCTCCGAGATGGAACACGTGGTGGAGGCCGTGCTGCCGAGCGCCGGTGAGGCCGGGCTGCTGCAGGTGCGGGTCGATACCCCCTGCCTGCTGCTGCATCGCCGCACCTGGTCGGACGGCTATCTGGTGTCCTACGCCAGACTGCTCTCGCCCGGCTCCCGCTACAAGCTGAGCTCCAAGACCCGCCTCATCTGATTGTATATACATATCTTGTTTGCAGAGCCCACCCTTAGGTGGGCTTTTTTGTGCCTAAACTCTAATGAAATAGCTGTTATCAAGATGTGAATTAGATCCTATCTTTCTCGCCAGAGATCGGATATAAATTATTGTATATACATTTTGAGGTCGGTATGAACAAGGAACTGTTGAACTGCGAGCGGGTCTGGCTCAACGTGACACCCGCCACCCTGCGCCCCGATCTGGCCGACTACGGTCTGCTGGAACCCCACGCCCTCGGTGTCCACGAAGGCAAGATCCACGCCCTGGTGCCCATGCAGGATCTCAAGGGGCCGCACCCCGCCCACTGGCGCGACATGAAGGGCCGGCTGGTGACACCCGGCCTCATCGATTGCCACACCCACCTCATCTTTGCCGGCAGCCGCGCCGAGGAGTTCGAACTGCGCCAGCGGGGCGTGCCTTACGCCGAGATCGCCCGCAAGGGCGGTGGCATCCTCAGTACTGTGCGCGCCACCCGCGCCACCAGCGAGGATCAGCTCTATGAACTGGCGGTGCCGAGGATCAAGTCCCTGATCCGGGAAGGGGTCACCACGGTCGAGATCAAGTCCGGCTACGGCCTCACCCTGGTGGACGAGCTCAAGATGCTGCGGGTCGCCCGCCGACTGGGGGAGGCGCTGCCTATCCGGGTCAAGACCACCCTGCTGGCCGCCCATGCGGTGCCGCCCGAATACCGGGACGATCCTGACTCCTGGGTCGAGACCATCTGCCAGGAGATCATCCCGGCCGCCGCCGAGGCGGGCCTGGCGGATGCGGTTGACGTCTTCTGCGAACACATCGGCTTCTCGCTGGCCCAGACCGAGCAGGTCTATCTGGCGGCGGATCAATACGGCCTGGCGGTGAAGGGCCACATGGATCAGCTCTCCAACCTGGGGGGCAGCACCCTGGCTGCCCATTTCGGCGCGCTCTCGGTGGATCACCTTGAGCACCTGGACGCCGCCGGGATCCAGGCCCTGGCCCACCGCGGCGTGGTTGCCACCCTGCTGCCCACCGCCTTCTACTTCCTGAAAGAGACCAAGCTGCCGCCGGTCGAGGCGTTGCGCCGCGCCGGGGTGCCCATGGCGGTCTCCTCCGACATCAATCCGGGCACGGCCCCCATCGTCTCCCTGCGCATGGCCATGAACATGGCCTGCACCCTGTTCGGCCTGACGCCGGTGGAGGCCATGGCCGGGGTGACCCGCCACGCCGCCCGCGCCCTGGGCGAGCAGGAGCGATTGGGACAACTGCGAGTGGGCATGCAGGCCGACTTCCTGATCTGGAACTGTGCCCACCCGGCCGAGCTCAGCTACCTCATCGGCGTCGATCAGCTGGTGAGCCGGGTACTGAATGGCGAGGAGACGCTCCATGGCTGAGTTGAATGGCATTGACATGACGGTCTGGCAGGGGCGCCGGGATCCGGAAGATGGCGAGCTGGCCCTGCGCTGGCACGACCGCGTCCAGCCTTGGCAAACGGATGCCGCGCCCGGCGTGGCCCTGGTGGGCTTCGCCTGCGACGAGGGGGTGCGCCGCAACAAGGGGCGAGTGGGGGCCGCGAGCGCGCCGCACGCCATTCGCAAGCTGTTGGCCAACACCGCCTGGCATCTGGGGCGGCCTGTTTATGACGGCGGTGATGTGAGCTGTGATGACGGCGATCTCGATGCCGCCCACGGCCGCCTGGCCGAGCGAGTCGCGTGCCTGCTGGCCGAGGGGCACTTCCCGCTGGTGCTCGGTGGGGGTCACGAGGTGGCCTTCGGCAGTTGGAGCGGCCTCAACCGTCATCTGGCGGGCAAGGGCCGGGTCGGCATCATCAACCTGGATGCTCACTTCGACCTGCGGATGAAGCAGGAGCAGGCGAGCTCCGGCACCCCCTTCTTCCAGATCGCCGAGCAGTGCGCCGCTCAGGGTAGCGCCTTCCACTACGCCTGCCTCGGGGTGGCCGAGACCGCCAACACCCAGGCCCTGTTCGCCCGCGCCGATGGGCTGGGGGTCTGGTACGAGCTGGACGAGGCCATGACCCAGCGCGAGCTGCCCGAGCTGCTGAACGGCCTGGATGCCTTTATCGCCCGCTGCGATCACCTCTATCTGACCATAGATCTGGACGTGCTGCCCGGCGCTGTCATGCCGGGGGTGAGCGCCCCCGCCGCCCGCGGCGTCGAGCTGGCGGTCATCGAACCCCTGATCGCCCATATCCGGGCCAGCGGCAAGCTCAGGCTCGCCGATCTGGCCGAGTACAACCCGACTCTGGATCAGGATCAGCGCAGTGCCCGCGTGGCCGCCCGCCTGATCCATCAACTCACCAAGTAGCCAGCCGACTCGCCGGGTGCCAGCAGCGCCCATGATGGCGGCGACATTGATAAAACAAGGAGTGTGTATGTCTGAGCAACACCAGGATCCCCGTCACGACCCGAGCAGGATCATCCGTGCCCCCCGTGGCACGACGCTGACCGCCAAGAGCTGGCTCACCGAGGCGCCGCTGCGGATGCTGATGAACAACCTGGATCCGGAAGTAGCCGAGCATCCCCAGTCCCTGGTGGTGTACGGCGGTATCGGCCGCGCCGCCCGCAACTGGGCCTGCTACGACAAGATCGTCGAGGTGCTGACCCGGCTCGAGGAAGACGAGACATTGCTGGTGCAATCCGGCAAGCCGGTCGGGGTGTTCCAGACCCACAAGGATGCGCCGCGGGTGCTGATCGCCAACTCCAACCTGGTGCCGCACTGGGCCAACTGGGAGCACTTCAACGAGCTCGATAAGAAGGGGCTGATGATGTACGGCCAGATGACGGCCGGCTCCTGGATCTACATCGGCACCCAGGGGATAGTGCAGGGCACCTACGAGACCTTCTTCGCGGTGGCGAACCAGCACTTCAACGGCGAGCCCAAGGGCCGCTGGATCCTGACCGGTGGTCTGGGGGGCATGGGCGGCGCCCAGCCGCTGGCCGCCACCATGGCCGGCTTCTCCATGATCGCCGTCGAGTGCGACGAGACCCGCATCGATTTCCGCCTCAAGACCCGCTACGTCGACAAGAAAGCCCACAGCCTGGATGAGGCGCTGGCCATGGTCGAGGAAGCCAAACGCAGCGGTACCGCCGTCTCCGTCGGCCTGCTCGGCAACGCCGCCGACGTGTTCGCCGAGCTGGTGGCCCGTGGCATCACCCCGGACGTGGTGACCGACCAGACCTCGGCCCACGACCCGATCCACGGCTACCTGCCCCAGGGCTGGAGCGTCGCCCAGTGGCGCGCGCTGCAAAAATCCGCCCCCCAGGAGGTGAACCAGGCGGCCCGCCACTCCATGGCCCGCCAGGTGGAGGCCATGCTGACCCTGCAGTCCCGTGGCGCCGCCACCCTGGATTACGGGAATAACATCCGCCAAGTGGCGCTGGATGAAGGGGTCAAGAACGCCTTCGACTTCCCCGGCTTCGTGCCCGCCTACATCCGTCCGCTGTTCTGCGAGGGCATTGGCCCCTTCCGCTGGGTGGCGCTGTCCGGCGACCCGGAAGACATCTACAAGACGGATCAGAAGGTGAAGGAGCTGATCCCGGACGATCCTCACCTGCACAACTGGCTCGACATGGCCCGCGAGCGCATCGCCTTCCAGGGCCTGCCGGCGCGGATCTGCTGGGTCGGGGTCAAGGATCGAGTGCGGCTCGGTCTCGCCTTCAACGAGATGGTGAAGAATGGCGAGCTCAAGGCCCCCGTGGTCATAGGCCGCGATCATCTGGATTCCGGCTCGGTGGCGAGTCCGAACCGGGAGACCGAATCCATGCTGGATGGCTCGGACGCCGTCTCCGACTGGCCGCTGCTCAACGCCCTGCTCAACACCGCCGGCGGCGCGACCTGGGTCTCCCTGCACCACGGTGGCGGGGTCGGCATGGGCTTCTCCCAGCACTCGGGGGTGGTGATCGTCTGCGACGGCAGCGATGACGCCGCCAGGCGCGTCGGCCGGGTGCTGCGCAACGATCCTGCCACCGGCGTGATGCGCCATGCGGACGCTGGCTACCCGATTGCCATCGACTGTGCCCATGAGGCGAAACTGGACTTGCCCATGCTGGCTGCTGCCGGCAAAGGAGAGAAATAAGATGTTTGAACTCAATCTGTTACCGGGCAAGCTCAGCCTTGCCACTCTGCGCCGCGTCAGCCGCGAGCAGTTGCATATCCGGCTGGATGAGTCCGCCCTGCCGGGGATCCACGCCTCCGCCGCCGTCGTCACCAAGGTGATCGAGCAGAACCGGGTGGTGTATGGCATCAACACCGGCTTCGGCCTCTTGGCCAACACCCGCATCCCGGTGGAGCAGCTCGACGAACTGCAGCGCTCCATCGTGCTCTCCCACGCCGCCGGCATTGGCACCTACATGGATGACGCCACGGTGCGGCTGATGATGGTGCTCAAGGTCAACTCCCTGGCCCGCGGCTTCTCCGGCATCCGGCTGGAGGTGCTGGAGGCGCTGATGACGCTTATCAACGCCGAAGTCTATCCGGTGGTGCCGAAGAAGGGCTCCGTCGGCGCCTCCGGCGATCTGGCGCCGCTGGCTCACATGAGCTGTCTGCTGATCGGGGAGGGCAAGGCCCGTCACAAGGGCGAGCTGATGGACGCCGCCACTGCGCTCAAGATAGCCGGTCTGGCGCCCATCTCCCTGGCACCCAAGGAGGGGCTGGCGCTGCTCAACGGCACCCAGGCCAGCACGGCCTTCGCGCTGGAAGGGCTGTTCCATGCCGAGGATCTGTTCGCCGGCGCCATCACCATAGGCGCCATGAGTGTGGAGGCGGCGCTCGGCAGCCGTCGCCCGTTCGATGCTCGCATCCATGAGGTGCGCGGCCAGCGCGGTCAGATCGACGCGGCCGCCTGCTACCGCCAGCTGCTGGTGGACGGCAGCGAGATCGGCATGTCCCATCACAACTGCGAGAAGGTGCAGGATCCTTATTCCCTGCGCTGCCAGCCCCAGGTGATGGGGGCCTGCCTGGCCCAGATCCGCCACGCCGCCGAGGTGCTGGTGTGCGAGGCCAATGCGGTCTCCGACAACCCGCTGGTGTTCGCCGAGGATGAGGAGATCCTCTCCGGCGGCAACTTCCACGCAGAACCCGTGGCCTTCGCCGCCGACAACCTGGCGCTGGCCATCGCCGAGATCGGCTCGCTGTCGGAGCGCCGGATGGCGCTGCTGATCGATTCGCGGATGTCGGGCCTGCCCGCCTTCCTGGTCAACAACGGCGGCGTCAACTCCGGCTTCATGATCGCCCAGGTCACCTCGGCGGCGCTCGCCTCCGAGAACAAGAGCCTGGCTCACCCGGCCTCGGTGGACAGCTTGCCCACCTCCGCCAACCAGGAGGATCACGTCTCCATGGCCACCTTCGCCGCGCGCCGGCTGACGGACATGGCGGAGAACACCCGCGGCATACTGGCGGTAGAGCTGCTGGCCGCCGCCCAGGGGCTGGATTTTCGGGCCCCCCTGCGCAGCACCGAGCTGATCGAACTGGCCAAGGGGCGGCTGCGCGCGCAGGTCAGCTTCTACGACAAGGACAGGTACTTCTCGCCGGACATCGAGGCCGCCGCCGCCCTGCTGGGCGCCGCCAGCTACAACGATCTGATCCCGGCCGGGGTGCTGCCCAGCCTCTAAGCCTTGGCGGTGCATCCGCGACGGCTCATAACAAAAGACCGCCCCTGTGGGCGGTCTTTGCGTTTCTGGCGTTGGCTGGATGCGGTTATTCGTGTTCGAACATCAGGAACAGATGGGCCATGAACAGCATCGGATGAGAGCTGGCGCCGTTCATTCGTGCTCAAACATCAGGAACAGATGGGCCATGAACAGCATCGGATGAGAGCTGGCGCCGTTCATTCGTGCTCGAACATCAGGAACAGATGGGCCATGAACAGCATCGGATGAGAGCTGGCGCCGTTCATTCGTGCTCGAACATCAGGAACAGATAGACCACGAACAGCACCAGGTGGGTGGCACCGTGCAGCACATTGGTGCGACCGCTGCTGAAGGTGACCTTGCACACCATCAGGGTGGTGATGAGCAGCACCATGTCGGCGGTGGAGAGGCCGAGGCGCACCTCCTGCCCCAGCAGGGCGCCGATGAACAGCACCGAGGGCACCGTCAGGGCTATGGTCGCCAGCACAGAGCCGAAGTAGAGATTCATGGCGCGCTGCAGCTGGTTGTTGAAGGCCGCCTTGATGGCGCCGACCGCTTCGGGGGCCAGCACGATACAGGCCACGATGAAGCCGCCGAGGGCGGGGGGGGCCGACATGACCTGGACACCATGGTTGATGGGGATGGCCAGCGTCTTGGCCAGCAGGATCACCACCAGCAGGAAGGCGAGCAGCAGCAGGGTGTGGTAGACGTTGCTGCGCAGTATGCCGTGGTGCTCCTCGTGATCCTCATGGTCGCCGTCGACGAAGAAGTGGCTGTGGCTGCGGGTCTGGATCAGCAGGAAGACGCCGTAGAGCAGGACCGAGATGATGATCAGCATCCAGGACATGGCGCTGGACATGCTGCCCAGGGTGCCACCCCGGGTGAAGTTCGGCAACACCAGGCAGAGCAGGGCCAGCGGTATGATGGCGACCAGATAGGATTTCACACCATCCAGATTGAAATTCTGGGTGTGATAACGCCAGCCGCCAAACAGCAGGGTAAAGCCCACCAGGCCGTTGGTCACCAGCATCACCACGGCAAACATGGTATCGCGGGCCATCACCGGATTGGGCTCGCCGGTCAGCATGACGGAGGAGATCATCACCACCTCGAGGGAGATGACCGACAGGGTCAGGATCAGGGTACCGAAGGGCTCACCCAGCTTGATGGCCAGGGCATCCGAGTGACGCACCACGGAGAAGATGGCCCAGGTGACGATGGCGAGCAGGGCCAGTGACACCGGCAGGTAGATCGCGAGCGGAGTCGCCTCTGTCAGCAGGTCGTTGCCCAGCGTCTTGAAAAACAGCAGGGTCAGCAGGCCAACGGGCAGGGCAATCTCTTGCCGGATAAATGACTTCATAGGCAGTGGTTCTCATCTCAGGGCGGCATGAGCCGACGGGGGACAGGGATCTGTGCGCATGGATCGCGACAGATGGACACATGATAAAGGCTGTTGTCCGGTTCGGGAAAAATCATTTTCAGGGCGGGGCACCGGCCGGCGGCGGGGTTGCCGCCCGGGGAGGGGCCGCAGGCGCCATGCCGCACCTGCGGGAAAAGGTCAGTAGGGTATGGCTAGCGGTGACCCTGCTGCCACTCCAGCAACTCGTGCAGTGGCATGGGGCGGGCGAACAGGTACCCCTGAATGAGGTAAACGCCATGCTGGCCGAGGTAGTCGACCTGCTCCTGGGTCTCGACCCCTTCGGCGATCATCTCCATGTCGGACTTCAGGCCGAAGGCGATGATGGCGTCCAGCAGGTTGCGCTTGGGGTCGTCGGTGCCGATGGAGTCGACGAACATCTTGTCGATCTTGATCTGGCGGATGCCGAGCTGCTGCAGGTAGGCGAAGCCGCCATAGCCGGTACCGAAATCGTCCAGCTTGAAGTGATAGCCCTTCTCCTGCAGCAGGGTGATCTCGTGGGTGGCCGCCGCTATGTCCACTATGGGCTCACGCTCGGTGAGCTCGAAGGTGAGCCGGGTCGGGGAGGGCCAGTCGTAGCGCTGCAGCTGATCGCGCAGGAGCGAGTGCTCGATGTGGGCGGCGACCAGATTGACGCTGACCCACTGCTCAGGCGCCAGTTGCGGCAGATCGGCGATCACCCTGTCCAGCAGCTGCTCCGTCATCGGCAGGATCAGCCCCTGCTCCTCCGCATAGGCGATGAAGGCGCCGGGGGAGGTGAACTCGCCCCCCCTGCGCCAGCGCAGCAGCGCCTCGAAGCCGACCACCCGCCGGGTGCGGCTGTCGACGATGGGCTGGTAGAAGGGGACGAACTCCTGGCGTGCCAGCCCGGTGTGCAGCAACCCCTTGAGGGAGCGCCGGTAGTTGCGCAGCAACCAGTAGCAGACGAGCAGCAGCCCCCCCAGCGCGGTGCCTGCCCAGAGGCCGCCCTTGAAGGCCAGGGCCAGGGCATAGTCCCGCAACGCCTGACCGGCCCACAGGGTCTGCTGCATCTTGCTGGAGGTGGGAGTAAAGCTCAGGCTCTGGCTGTCGGGCTCGTCCCTGATGGCCTGATCGCCGCGGGGGAACAGCTTGTGGCGGGAGATGCCGGGCACCAGCGGGGTGAACTCGAGGTAGAAGCAGCCGGCACAGGGTTGCTGCAGTATGGTGTGGCTCCAGCTGTTGCTCAGTACCCAGTAGGCGAGGTTACCCTGGCGCTTGAAGAACACCACCAGCTCCTGCTCGGTATCATACTCGGGCGCCGTGGCGGTCAGCCCGAAGGTGCTGTCGGCGGTCTCGGAGAGGGAGTCCGCATCGATGAGCGGCAGGTCCGGCCCCAGGCTGGAGCACCCCTTCCCCGAGGCCAGCCGCAGCCCCTGCAGGCGGATATGTCGGTTGTAGTGCTTGGGATCCCGCAGCAGGGCCATGTCCTGCTCGCCGCAGTCGAAGGCAAATTGCACCAGCTGATCGTCGATCCCCTCTTCCAGCGCCTGCTGGCGCTCCGCCATGGTGGTCTCTATCTCGGCGCGCTTCTGCTGCAGCAGGTAGTGGGCCAGCATGTCTCCCGTCAAACGACTCAGTGACAGGCAGAGCAGGATCGGGAGGACGAGCAGCAAGGGGCTGATCCAGAAGGGAGAAATCCGTTTCAAGGGGTACCTGCTCGACGAAGGTGGGTGGAGCATCCAGAGTATGTGATCGGCGCGTGTCAGCATAGTGGATTAGCTGCATCGATTTGACAGCAGCAGAAACTGCGATGCATCCCTTGGCTAACTAGATGATTAATATTGTTTTCGCAACCTGAGTGGTGAAAAATCAATCGCCGACCTGTCATATCTAACAATTGTCCAGCTTATCTGAACTGGTTTAGAGTAGCCCTGCGGTTTGACTCACCGTGTGTTCAATACTCCTGTATCTATTTTTGTCAGTAGCACAGAGTGTTAGTTTTGATATTGAGTGTTTCTTTTGGTCCCCACTGTGGGACCATTTTTCTGTCCGCGAGTCAGCCTTTCCCGCCTGTTTGCCCATCACCAGCCCCTGGCGCCCACCCGGGAGAGGCCTGCGCGCGCGTCGCTTAATTACAAAAGCGGGATCTTCATCCGTAGGCGGGTTTTGACCAAGGCTGATACCATGAGGCCATATGGATGCTGTCGGCTACGGAAAGGCACATGAAACTGACTACTCAGCTCGTCTCGTTTATTACTCTGTGCGTGATCGCGGCCATGACCATGGTGTTGCTCGGCGGGGTGTTCAGTTTTCGTCAGATGGGCATGGAGCTGCAGCAGAACCGGGTCGACTCCCTGGTGGAAATCATCGACAAGCAGCTGGGCGCGGCCGACGATCCGCAGGATCTTGCCCGCTGGCTGCCGTCGCTGCTGCGCTCTGCCCACGTGGTCGAGCTGGAGATCCGCCAGGACAAGCAGCGGGTCTACTGGTTTCGCGATGTGCAGCAGCAGACCGACGAGAGCCTGCTGATCCCCTATAGCCAAACCATTCCCCATCAGCTCGGCATGCAGGCCGATTTCAAGCTGGACCGGCCGTTCAAGGAGTTCGAGTACTCCATGCAGGCCATGTCCGGCATCTCCTTCGGGGTCTTCATCGTGGTGTTCGGGCTCTGGTACTCCATCCGCTGGCTGCGGCTGCAGCTGCGCGGCGCCGAGTTGCTGGCCGAGCGGGCCCAGCTGATCCTGGATGGCAAGCTCACCAAGCTGGCCCATGATCCGGCCGACGAGTGGCCCGCCTCCGCCAGCCAGGCGATCGATCACCTGCTGGCGGAGCTGGCCGACGCCCGCAAGGAGCGCAGCCGGTTCGACAACTTCATCCGCAGCAACGCCTTCGTCGACAAGGCGACCGGCATCGGCAACCGTCTGTTCTTCGATAACCGGCTGGAGAGCGCCATCATGGAGGCGAGCGTGATCAGCGGCGGTGTGCTGCTGATCGAGCTGGCCGGCCTGGAAGAGCTGGATCCCGAGCTGACCGGGCGCCAGAGCCAGGAGCTGCTGATGGAGGCGAGCGCTTCTATCGGCACCTTCGTGCGCAAGCACAACGGCGCCCTGCAGGCCCGCTACGCCGGCCAGGTGTTTGCCGTGCTGCTGCCCAACATGTCCGAGAGCGAGATGGTGGACGGCGCCAGCCAGCTGCTCAAGAGCCTGCAACGGCTGCACTGGCCCGAGTCGGTCAATGCCGAGACCGCCGTCTACCTCGGTGCCGTCTGCTATCAGGGGCGGGACTCGCTGCTCAAGGTGCAGGAGGAGGCCGAGCTGGCGCTCAAGAGTGCGCGGCTGCAGGGCCACACCGGCTGGTTCCTCTACGAGAAGCTGCTGGATGAGGAGCCGAGCAGCAAGGGCACGGTGCGCTGGCGCACCCTCATCAACCGCCGCATCGAGGAGCAGGGCATCTATTTCTATCTGCAGCCGGTGCAGCAGGAGCGGGATCAGGTGGTGTTGCAGCAGGAGCTGTCGATCCGGATCCGCGACGAGCAGGATCGGGAGCTGCAGGCCGGGGTCTTCATGCCGATGGCGGAGAAGGCCGGGCTGCTGCTGCCGCTGGACAAGCTGGTGGTGGCCCAGACCCTGCGCCTGCTGCGCCAGCGCCAGGAACCGAGTTGCCCCATCAGCCTGTCGCTCTGCGCCCAGAGCCTGCTCAATCGGGAGTTCCAGCGCACCCTCTTCTTCGATCTGTTCCAGCTGCCGCGCAGTATCAATGAGAATCTGGTGCTGCAGCTGTCGGAGGCCCAGGTGACCCGTCACTACGAGGCCCTCAAGCGGCCGCTGCGGGCGCTGCGCATGCTGGGTTGCCAGCTGGCCATCGATCACGCCGGGCAGGATGTGGTGAGTACCCAATACATCAAGGAGTTCGAGATCAACTTCCTCAAGCTCCATCCCAGCCTGGTGCGAGAGATCCACAGCCGTCAGGTCAATCAGATGGCGGTGCGCAGCCTGGTCGGCGGCTGCGCCAACACCCAGACCCGGGTGATCGCCGTGGGGGTGGAGAGCGGTGACGAGTGGAAGATGCTGCGCCACCTCGGGGTGCACGCCGGTCAGGGGCCCTGGTTTGCCGAGCCAACCTGGCTGGTGATGGACACGGCCGAGGCCTGATCCCGCTGTGGCAGGGCCGCCCTCAGAGGCGGCCCTGCTCTCTCAGGCCCGCCAGCCCTTGCAGGCCACCGGTATGGATGAAGACGATCTCGCTGCCACGGGGGATGTGACCGGCGGCCAGCTCCCGGAACAGGCCCCACATCGCCTTGCCGCTGTAGATGGGCTCGAGGGGCAGACCGGTCTGCGCGCTGAACGCCTGTACCCACTGCCACAGGGCCGGGCTGAACTTGGCATAGCCGCCGTCGTGGTGATCCAGCGCGATCCGCCAGCCGGCGGTGCCGGCCGCCGCGGGATGGAGACGGCAGACCTCGTCATGGATGAAGCCCCCGCCCTTCAGGACGGCGATGGCGAGGATCTGCTCTTGCGCCCGCTTGCCCGCGACCAGACCGGCCAGGGTGCCGCCGCTGGCACAGGGCAGCACCCAGAGATCCGGCGAGAAGGGCACCTCGGCCAGCAGCTCGGCGACCCCGGGAATGGCCAGCGGGCCGCTGCCGCCCTCGGGCACGAGCAGGCTGTCCGGGGCCATGAACTGGGCCAGCCAGTCGGGATCCTGGCGCCGTCTGTAGCTCTGCCGGTCCACAAACACGAGCTCCATGCCCCAGCCCCTGGCCGCGCTCAGAGTTGCGTTGCTGACGGCCTCGGGTTCACCGCGTATGATGCCGGTGGTGCGCAGCCCCGTCAGATGGCCCGCCGCCGCCAGGGCGTGGATGTGGTTGGAGTAGGCCCCCCCGAACGAGACCAGCCGGGTCTTGCCCAGCGCGTCGGCCTGTTGCAGCTGGTACTTGAGCTTGCGCCACTTGTTGCCGGAGAGGAGCGGGTGGATCAGGTCGTCCCGCTTGCACCAGAGTCGCACCCCCTGGGCGTCCAGCAGGGGATGCTGGAGCTGGTGCAGTGGCGAGGGGAGCCGGCCGGCGACCCCTTGATCGCCCTCCCGGGGCAAAGCGTTGGCCGATATGGTGTCATTTTTCATAAATATGGAGGCTAATAGCCTGTTTATGTTAAGGTTTAACCCGTTTCATGCAGTCAGGTACAGGTCTCAATGAAGTCACTGTTTCGACGTTCGCCACCCGCTCACCAGGTCGGACTCCTGCTGGCCAGCGACCGCATCCTGCTGGCGTGCGTGGGACAGCCTCCCGTCTTTACCAGCCGTGCCATCAATGGCCCCCACGAGTGGCCGCAGGCCATGGGCGAGCTGTTCAACCAGCACGGCCTGGCCAAGTCTAAGGTGCGGGTCGCCCTCGCCGCCAGCCTTTATCAACAGATCCAGATCGACAAGCCCGCCGTGCCCGACGCCGAGATGGCCGGGGCCCTGCCCTGGGCCATCAAGGATTTCGTCAACGAACCCGTGCTGCAGCTCGCCATGGACTATGTGGACCTGCCCACGCCGCCGGCCGGCCGGCCGCGCATCAACGTGATCTGCGTGCCCAAGAGCCGGGTGCAGCAGCTGGTGGAGGCGGTCAACGGGGTGGCGAGCCTGGAGGCCATCGTCAGCGACGAGCTGGCCATGACGGCCCTCTACGAGGCGGATCAGACGGTGCGCCTGCTGCTGTGGCAGCCCAGGGGACAGGATCTGCAACTGCTGGTGTTCCATCAGGGCGGGCTCTGCTTCTCGCGCCAGTTGCGTGGCTTCGGTGCCCTGACCGGCGCCCAGGAGCCCGATCGCGATCTGCTCGATGGGCTGACCCTGGAGATCCAGCGCTCCCTCGACTACCTGGCGGGCCAGCTCAAGCTGCCGGAGCCGGGCCAGATGCAGCTCGCCATCGGCTCCCCCTTCATCGGCACCCTGGTGCGTCACCTGGAGCAGGCATTCGGCTTCCCGGTGTCGGCCATGGCCAACAAGGCGATACTGGCTGGCGTTGAGTATCTCAGTGCCTATGGCGCTGCGCTGGGGGCTGAGTCATGACCCCTGCTACCAATTTCCTCCCCATGGCCAACGAGAGCGCATGGCTGGCCGGTATTGAATACCTCTGTGCCTACGGCGCCGCACTGGGGGCTGAACGATGAAGCGTCATATCAACCTCTACGGCCTCGAATTTCGTCCCCGGCGCCAGTGGGCCAGCCTCAATCAGATGGCGCTGGTCTGGGGGATCGGCCTGGTGCTGATGCTGATCGTCGGCCTCGGTTACGCCTGGCAGCAACAGGGCGTCAGCCGTGAGCTGGCTCAGGTGCGGGCGGCGCTCGATGTGCGGCGCGGCGAGGCCAAGCGGCTCGATGCCGAGCTGGCCCGTCATCAGGCCGACGGCCTGCTGCAACAGCAGCTCATCGCCAGGCAAGAGGAGCTGAGCGCCATGCAGGGGTTGATGCGCCAGCTGGGCAGCCTCTCCCTGCAAAAATCCCAGGGCTACGCCGGCGTGATGGCGGATCTGGCCCGCCTGCGCGACCCCCGCCTCTCCCTGCAGCGGATCGAGATCAGCGGCGGCCACATCAATCTCTCCGGGTTTGCCGAGCGCAGCCAGGATGTCCCCGCCTGGGTCAATCGTTTCAAGCAGACGCCCTCCCTGGCGGGCAAGCAGTTTGGCGAGCTGACCCTGAGCCGCGACAAGGAGGGCCGGCTGGCCTTCCAGCTCAGCGGCATAGCGCAGGAGAAGCCCTGATGGACATGAAAGCACAATGGCAGGCCTGGGCGCAGCAGGTCGCCGCCCTCAGCCTGCGGGAAAGGGCCATGATACTGCTGACCGGGCTGATCCTGCTCGGCGCCGCAGGCATCTACGGCTGGCTGGATGCCGCCGATACCCGCCTGAGCCAGGATCGACTGGCATTGACGGCGGCGCAGCGGGATCTGGAGATCCTGGATCTTGAGAATCAGGGCAAGCAGGCCCGCCTGGCGCGGGATCCCGACGCGCAGGTGCGGGAACAGCTTGGCCAGGTGGAAACCAGCCTCGGCAGGCTGGACGCCGAGCTCAAGGCCCAGACGGTGGATCTGATCCCGGCCCACGAGATGCCGGCCGTGCTGGAGGCGCTGCTGTCCCGCTCCGCCAACCTGCACATGCTGGCGCTCAGCTCCCTCAAGCCTGAGCCCTTGATGGCGGGGGAGCAGTCGGTCAATCTGTTCAAGCACGGCATCCGGCTCGAGCTGGAGGGCGGCTACTTCGATGTCTACCAGTACCTGAAAGCGCTGGAGTCACTGCCTCGCCACTTCTACTGGCAGGGCTTCGACTACCGGGTGATCGCCCATCCCAAGGCGGCGGTGGCGATGGAAATTTACACCCTCAGCACCAGCAAGGAGTTTATCCGTGGCTAAGTGGCTGACAACATACGGGGCCGGATTTATCTGGCTGGCGCTGTGGGCCTGCCTGCTGAGCCCGCAGGCCCGGGCCGAGGTGCTGCAGGATCCCACGGCGCCGCTGGCCGGCATGAGCACGGGCGCCGCCCCGGACAAGGGGGCCGGCCTGCCCCGATTGCAGAGCATCATCTTGGGCAATGGGCCGGCGCTGGCGGTGCTCAATGGTCAGAGTTATCGGGTCGGTCAACTGATCGAGGGCTATCGGCTGCTCTCCATCAGCGCCGATGCCGTGGTGCTGGAGAAGGCGGGCAAACGCCAGGCGCTGACCCTGTTCGGCAGCAAGATCAGGATGTGAAGTCGGTGCCGTGCAGAAGGTCACGGGCCGGTTTTGTCGAGTTTAATTGCGAGTCAGGTGCACTAACTACATGAAAAAACACCATTTATGCCTGCTTCCCCTCGCGTTGGCGGTGGCGGGTTGTACTACCTACAAGCATCCGGATCCGGTGCAGGCCAAGGATGCCCTCAAGCAGGCCATGACCGAGCAGAACCAGACTTCGCCCCTGACCACCCTGCCCCCCTCGGTGCAAAGCGAACTGCTGCAGCTGGATCGGATCCCGCAGCCGGTGGCGGTGCCGGAGAAGCGGCTGCGCATCGCGGCCCATGATGTCGATGCGGTCGAGTTCTTCGGCTCCCTGTTCAAGGGCTCCCGCTACAGCGTGGCGGTGCACCCCGGGGTGGCGGGTTCCGTCTCGGTGGAGTTGAAGGATGTGACCCTGCAGGAAGCGCTGGCGGTGGTGGGCGACATGTATGGCTTCGACGTGCAGCGCAAGGGCAACGTCTTCCATGTCTACCCGGCCGGCCTGCGTACCGAGACCATACCGGTCAACTACCTGATGATGTCCCGTCGCGGCCTCTCCCGCACCTCGGTCAGCACCGGCGGCGTCACCGCCAATGACAGCAACGATAACGGCAATAACAACAACTTCGACAGCGGCAACAATAACAGCAGCAGCAACAACAATAACAACGGCAGCAACAACGGCTCCTCCTCCAACGGCAACAGCGACAACAGCAATGGCACCCGCATCGAGACGGACAGCAACAACGACTACTGGACCGATCTGCGCGAGGCCTTGCAGACGCTGATCGGCACGGGTGAGGGACGGGCCGTCATCACCAGCCCGCAGGCGGGCCTGGTCACAGTGCGCGCCTATCCCGGCGAGCTCAAGGCGGTGCGCGACTTCCTGGAGCAGTCCGGCGAACACCTCAAGCGCCAGGTGGTGCTGGAGGCGCGGATCCTGGAGGTCGCCCTCAACGAAGGCTATGAGCAGGGGGTGGACTGGAATGGCCTCTCCGCCACCTGGGACGGCAACAAGGGGATCATCGGCGGTGGCAGCCTGGGCGGTAGCCAGGTCGGTGCCAGCAATCCCATCTTCAATACCATAGGGGGCGGTGCCGGCTTCAAGATCACGGATGGTAACTTCGTGGTGGCCGTTGACCTGCTCAAGACCCAGGGCGACGTGAACACCCTCTCCAGCCCGAGAGTCACCGCGACCAACAACCAGAAGGCGGTGATCAAGGTGGGCACGGACGAGTATTTCGTCACCAATGCCTCGACCACCACCACCACCTCGGGCAACTCGGCGCCCATCGTCACCCCCAACGTGGAGCTGACCCCCTTCTTCTCCGGCATAGCGCTGGACGTGACGCCACAAATCGATGAGGCAGGCCGGGTGCTGCTGCACATTCACCCCTCCGTCATCGACACCGAGGAGCAGAGCAAGACCATCAACGTCGGCACGGCGGATCCCCTGGTGCTGCCGCTCGCCAAGAGCTCCATCCGCGAGTCGGATACCGTGGTGCAGGCCAACAATGGCGACATCATCGTCATCGGCGGCCTCATGAAGACCGACAAGCAGGAGATCGTCAGCAAGGTGCCGCTGCTGGGTGACATCCCCTGGGTCGGTGAGGCCTTCACCAACCGCAGCGAGAGCACCAAGAAGGTCGAGCTGGTGATCCTGCTCAAGCCGACCGTGGTGGAGAAGGATACCTGGCAGAAGGAGCTGCAACGCTCCTCCGAGCTGCTCGACAAATGGTATCCGCCCGAGGACTAAGCATGACTCGCGCCCCGCTCGTACCCGCTCGTCGGCTCTCGGCCGCCGCTCACCTGCCCGCTGACGCGCCGGGGGAGAGCCCATGTATTTGAGCCACTTCGGCCTGCGGGAGGCGCCGTTCGGCCTGACCCCGAATACCGGCTTCTACTACGGCCTGCCGCCCCATGAGGAGGCGCTGCAGGTGCTGAACTGGGCGCTGGCGCAGGGGGAGGGCTTCATCAAGGTGACCGGCGAGGTGGGCACCGGCAAGACCCTGCTCTGCCGCAAGCTGCTGGGGGAACTCGGCTCGGAGGCGCGCCCGGTGCGCCTGGCCTGGCTGCCCAATCCCCATCTCACGCCGGGCGAGCTGCGTGCCGCCCTGGCGCTGGAGCTGGGCCTGTCGATGCGGGATCAGGGCGAGCTGGATCTGACCGATCGCATCCATCGCCACCTGATCGCCCTGCATCAGCAGGGTCAGCGGGTGGTGGTGCTGATCGACGAGGCGCAGGCCCTGCCGGATGAGACGCTCGAGGCGATCCGGCTGTTCGGCAACCTGGAGACGGAGTCGAGCAAGCTGCTGCAGATAGTGCTGTTCGGTCAACCCGAGCTGGATGCGCGGCTGGCCAGGCCCCACCTGCGCCAGCTGCGCCAGCGCATCGGCTTCTCCTACTGCCTGCGCGCCCTGCGCATCGATGAGACCCGCGCCTATGTGGATCATCGGCTGCAGGTCTCCGGCTATCGCGGTGCACCGCTGTTTGAGGGCCGTGCCCTGCGCCTGCTGTGGCGGGCGTCCCGCGGGGTGCCGCGGCTCATCAACGTGCTGGCCCAGAAGTGCCTGATGCTGGCCTACGGCCGTGGGATGCGCCGGATCGGCCCCCGTCTGGTGCGCCTCGCCATCCGCGATACCGAGGACGCCAGCCGCGGCTCCTTAGTGCGCTGGTGGCCGCTGCTGTTGCTGCTGGGCGCTGCCCTGGCCTACGGAGTCTGGCCATGAGCGTGATCAATCAGATGCTCAAGGATCTGGAGCAGCGCCAGCAGGGCGAGGGCACCGCCATCTATGTGGCACCGGTGCGCCAGCAAGGCTGGTGGATGCTGGTGCTGACCCTGCTGTGCGGGCTGGCCCTCGGCATCCTGGGCTGGCGTTCCTGGATCTACTGGCAGCAGAGCCAACGGGTCGATCCCCCGGTCACCCAGCTCGATGCACCGCTCGCGCCTGATGCCATAGTCCAGGCCGCGTCTGTGGCATCGATGACGCAGGAGCCGGCGGCGGTCGCTGTGGCCTTGCCGGTCCCGCAGGGGATGCCGGACGAGCCGGTGCAGTCGACCTCTGCGCCAATCGCCGAGGCCCCGGCGCCGCAGGAACTACCGGATCAGGAGGGCGATTACCTTATCCCGAGCGACGAGGAGCTGCAGCCGGATCTGCAGGCCGAGCTGGCGGCGGAGCAGGAGGCAGTCATGGCCCCGCCGCCGCGCAAGCCCGGGATATTGAAGATCGAGACGGTGGAGCTCTCCGCGCCCGAGCTGGCGGCCCTGGCCGAGCGCAAGGCCACCACCGCCATGGCCAAGGGCCAGCTGCGGGAGGCGCAGGACAATTACTACCAGGTGCTGGCCCATGATCCCCACAATCAGGGGGCGCGCGAGCAACTGGCGGCCCTGCTCTATGGCGAGGGTCGGCTGACCGAGGCCGGGCAGGTGCTGGAAGAGGGGCTCAGTCTGGCGCCTCAGCAGGCCGATTTCCGGCTGCTGCTGGCGCGGGTGGCCATAGGCGCGGGGGACAGGCCCAAGGCCCTCGGCTGGTTGAGTGGCCTCCAGCCGGAGATCGCCAACAACCTGGATTATTACGCCACCTGGGCCGGGCTGGCCCAGGAGCTGGGTCAGAATGCCGAGGCGGCAGACCTCTACGTCAAGCTGCTGCGCCAGCAGCCGGACCAGGGCCGCTGGTGGCTCGGGCTCGGCGTGGCCGAGGATGGCCAGGGTCACGGCCAGCGCGCTCTGGATGCCTATCGCAACGCCCAGCTGCACGGCAACCTCGGCGAGGCATCGGCCCGCTGGCTGGAACAACGCATCGCCCAGTTGGCCCCATAGGTACCGGTTCGTAGGTTCGATTCGGGTCGCGTAATCGGACGCGGTGTCATCACGGTAATCGGCGTAATCAGAATTAGGAATTTGGAGTAGCAATGGCACAACCCAGACTGAAAATGCGGCTCGGCGATCTGCTGGTGCAGGAGCAGATCATCTCCGATGATCAGCTGCAGCTCGCCCTGCAGCAGCAGCGTCAGACCGGCCGCAAGCTGGGGACCACCCTGATCGATCTCGGCTTCATCAGCGAGGTGCAGCTGCTGCAGTTCCTCGCCCGTCAGCTGGACGTGCCCTTCTTCGATCTCAACAACCTCACCATAGACGCCGCGGCCGTGGCGTTGTTGCCGGAGGTGCAGGCCCGTCGCTATCGTGCGCTGGCGGTCAACCTCAGCGACGACAAGGTGACGGTGGCCATGTCGGATCCCGCCGATCTGAGCGCCCTGGATGCCATCGCCGCCCTGCTCAGCCCGCGCGAGCTGGTGCTGGCGGTGGCACGGGAAGGCCAACTGCTTGAGTATTTCGACAGGCTCTATCGCCGCACCCGCGAGATCGAGAGCTTCGCCGTGCAACTGCACGAGGAGCATCAGGAGACCGGGTTCGAGCTCGGCAGCAGCAACCTCAATACCGGGGCCGACGAGGGGGAGGCGACGGTGGCCAAGCTGCTGCGCTCCCTGTTCGAGGACGCGGTGCAGGTGGGGGCCTCGGATATCCACATCGAGCCGGACGAGAAGGTGCTGCGCATCCGCCAGCGCATCGACGGCGTGCTGCACGAGAACATCCTCAGCGAGGTGCGCATCGCCCAGGCGCTGGTGCTGCGCCTCAAGCTGGTGGCCGGGCTCGACATCTCCGAGAAGCGGTTGCCTCAGGATGGCCGCTTCGCCATGAAGGTGCGCGGTCGCGACGTGGACGTGCGGATGTCGACCATGCCGGTGCAGTATGGGGAATCCGTGGTGATGCGACTGCTGGATCAATCCTCCGGCATCTTGTCGCTGGCCGAGACCGGCATGCCGCCGGCGATCCTGGCGCGTTTTCGCCGCCAGCTCAAACGCCCCCACGGCATGATCCTGGTGACCGGACCGACCGGTAGCGGCAAGACCACCACCCTCTACGGCGCGCTCTCCGAGCTCAACCAGGCCAGCCACAAGATCATCACGGTGGAAGATCCGGTGGAGTACCGGCTGCCGCGGGTCAACCAGGTGCAGGTCAATCCCAAGATCGGCCTCACCTTCTCCCAGGTGCTGCGCTCCACCCTGCGCCAGGATCCGGACATCCTGCTGGTGGGGGAGATGCGGGACAACGAGACGGTGGAGATAGGCCTGCGTGGCGCCATCACCGGCCACCTGGTGCTGACCACCCTGCACACCAACGATGCGGTGACCAGCGCCCTGCGCCTGATCGACATGGGCGCCCCCGGCTACCTGGTGGCGAGCGCGCTGCGGGCCGTGGTGGCCCAGCGCCTGGTGCGGCGGGTATGCGAGCACTGCGTCGAGGAGCAGGCGCCGGACGAGGGCCAGGCCACCTGGCTCGGCGTGCTCTCCGGCGAGGTGCCGGGTCAGCATGCCTACCACAAGGGGCGCGGCTGCCAGAGCTGCAACTTCACCGGCTATAGCGGCCGGATCGGGGTCTACGAGCTGCTGGAGCTGGATCAGCCCATGATGGATGCCCTGCGCCGCAATGATGCGGAAGGTTTCGCCCGGGCGGCGCGCGATCATGAACACTACAGACCCCTGGCCCTGACCGCGCTGGACTACGCCCGCCAGGGCATCACCTCGGTGGACGAGGTGCTCAGGCTGGCCGAGGATCTGGGCTAAGCCATGGGCAGCTTCAACTACAAGGGCCGCGACAGTCAGGGCAATGCCGTCAGCGGGGTGGTGGATGCCGCCAGCGAGATGGCGGCCGCCGAGCAGCTGATGCGGCGCGGCGTGTTGCCGACCGAGCTCAAACCGGGCAAGGCGAAAGCGGCCAGCATCGACTGGTCGCTGCTGCTGGAAGGGGGCGTCAAGCTGGACGAGCTGGTGGTGTTCAGCCGCCAGATGTATGCCCTGACCCGGGCGGGCATCCCCATACTGCGCGCCATCGCCGGGCTGGAGGAGAGCGCCCACAGCAAGCCGCTCAAGCGGGCGCTGCATGCGCTGGGGGAGGATCTCGGCAACGGTCGTCCCCTGTCCAGCGCCATGCAGTCCCATCCCAGGGTGTTCAGCAACCTGTTCGTCGCCATCATCCATGTCGGCGAGAACACCGGTCAGCTGGAGGAAGCCTTCCTGCAGCTCGCCAACTATTTCGATCTGGAGCTGGAGACCCGCAAGCGGATCAAGACCGCCATGCGCTATCCCAGCTTCGTGATGATTGCCATCGGCATCGCCATGGTGATCCTCAACATCATGGTGATCCCGGTGTTCGCCGGCATGTTTGCCAAGTTCGGGGTCGAGTTGCCGCTGGCGACCCGGATCCTGCTCGCCACCTCCCACTTCTTCGTCCACTACTGGTGGCTGCTGCTCGCCATCCTGGTGGGCGCCGTCGTCGGTTGGCGGCGCTGGGTCGCGACCCCCGGGGGCAAGCTGGCATGGCACAGATGGCAGCTCAGGCTGCCCATCGTCGGCACCATCATAGAACGTTCCCTGCTGGCGCGCTTCGCCCGCAGCTTCTCAATGATGCTCAAGGCCGGGGTGCCCCTCAACCAGGCGCTGACCCTGGTGGCCGATGCGGTGGACAACGCTTATATGGCCGGCCAGATCCGCGACATGCGAGCGGGCATAGAGCGCGGCGAGAGCCTGCTGCGCACCGCCGGTGGCAGCGGCCTGTTTACCCCGCTGGTGATGCAGATGATCGCTGTGGGAGAGGAGACCGGCCAGGTGGATGAGCTGCTGCATGAGGCGGCCGAATACTACGAGCGGGAGGTGGACTATGACCTCAAGAGCCTCACCGCCCGCATCGAGCCCATCCTGATCGGCATAGTGGCGGTCATGGTGCTGATCCTGGCGCTGGGCATCTTCACACCCATGTGGGACATGATGCGCGCGGTCAGAGGAAAATAAGACGGCATCTTCACCCTCCTGATGGGGGGCATGGTGTGTGCCGTGCGCGGCAAGTGATGAGGCATCTTCAGGTTCCTGACGGGGAACATGATGTGTGCCGTACGGGACAACTAGGCGCCGGGAGGGCAATGGGTGAGCAGACAGTCCGAGCAGGATGATCGCTGGCTGGGGGGATACAGGCGTTTGCTGGCCGTTATCTTGCTGCTGGTCATAGTCGCCAGTCTGGCCCTGGGCTATCGCAGCCAGCGGGAGCAGGCACTGGCGGTCAGCCTGGAGCTACTCGGGGGCCAGTTTGCCGAGCGCGCGCAGCGCTTGCACGGGCTCTGGCTCGATCAGCGCAGGCCCGAGGTGCTGCATGGGCAAGGAGTGGCCTGGCAGTTCGATGAACGGGGCTGGCCGCTGGCCGTGCTGCCGTTGCGGTCGCCCTCCGACAACTGCCGCCAGCTGTGGCAGCAACTGATCGGCCCGCAGGCGCAGGAGCTGCCGTCACTGCAGGTGCTGGCCAGCCGGGATGGCGGAGGCTGTGAATTTGGCTGGGAGGCTAACTGGCTGATTTATCGCTTCTCTGATGGCCGGGTGGTGTTCAGATCCTGAATGGCGATTGAACGGATCCAGTCTGGACTCTGGGTTACATGATTTTTTTCTATCTGCATGAAATAATGCGGGTTACTACGGAGGCAGCATGGCAGCAAAGAGAGTGACACCCGGCCGCACTATGGGCGGTTTTTCCCTGATCGAGCTGGTGATCGTCATCGTGATTCTGGGGATACTGGCGGTCACCGCCTTGCCCCGTTTTCTCGACGTGACCGACGAGGCGAAGAAGGCCAGTGTGGAAGGGGTATCGGGCGGCTTTGCCACCGCGGTCTCTCTGGTGCGGGCCCAGTGGGAGGCGGAGGGGCGTGCCAAGCAGGACAGCCTCAACACAGTGCTGTATGACGGCTCGCGCTTCTATCTCACCACGCCGACCGAGAGCCAGGTCAACAATGGCGAGCTCTCCCCCGGTTATCCCATGGATACTTCGGCGAGCGGCTCTCCCGATGTGGATCCGGCCAATCTGACGGCCACGCGCTGTCTCAATATTTGGGAGGGGTTGTTGCAAAATCCTCCCAAGGCTACTGCCAACTTTGACGAGGTAAGCGGTAGCGGCAATGACCTGAAGTTCTATGCCACGGTGAGCAACAATGGACTGGATTCGGTCTGCCGTTACTATCTGGTCAACAGCCTGAGCAAGGGAAGTGATGGACGGTATCAGGACCCGCAAGGGAGCACGGATGCCTATATGAGTTTCAGTTACCGCCCGGCCTCCGGCCAGGTCACCACCAATATCAATTGATAAACAGAGGAATAATGTAATGAAAAAGCAGGCGGGTTTTACCCTGATCGAACTGGTGATCGTGATCATCATCCTGGGCATTCTGGCGGTCACCGCCGCGCCCAAGTTCCTGAATCTGCAGGATGATGCCAATAAGGCTGCTGCACAGGGCGTTGCCGCCGCCGTGCAGAGTGGGGCTCAACTGGTCTATAGCCGTTCGGCTATCGATGGCACAGAGAAGCTGGACTCCTCTTCTGTTGCCGTAGGCACCAGCTCAGCCACTACAACCTGGGGTTATCCGACAGCGGATCAGGCTGGGATTGGCCAGGTAGTCACTCTGGATGGCGGCTGGGCCGTGGATAACAGCGGTGTATTTACCTCGGATCAAGCCAATAGCTGTGAGGTGATTTACAACGCACCGGCGGATGAAGGTGAGACCTTCTCTGTGCAACTGAGCGGCGCCAACTGCTCGTAATGCTGTGTTAGGCGAGGCGTATGCCTCGCCTTTTCTATTTGGAATCAACAGAATGCGAAAGGGGTTCACCCTGGTTGAACTAGTAATCGTGATCCTGTTACTCGGGATTCTGGCCGCCTTTGCCGTGCCCAAGTGGCTGGGCAAAGGCGGCTTTGAAACCCATACCCTGCGCGATGAGCTGGTGGCCCGGCTGCGACTGGTGCAGACCATGAATATGAACGAGGGGGGGGATCGCTGCACCCAGCTGGTGCTGGAGGCTAACCGCTTCGGTCACCTGACGCAGACGGGTAGCTGCAGTGCCAAACCCATCTCGAGCTGGAGTGCGGACGAGCAGAGCCGTGGTCGGGTGGTGAGCACCTCTGGCGACGTTGTCCTGTCCCCCCCGGCGAGGTTCTCCTTCGATAAACACAGTGGCCGCCCCCTGGGCTCTTGCGCCGCTGGTTGCGATCTGGCTGTCACTGAGGGCGCCGAACGTACCCGGTTACGTATCGAGTCCGAAGGCTATATCTATGCCCTCCCTTAACGCCTCCCGCGGTTTTACCCTGGTCGAGCTTGTCGTCGGCATAGTGCTGCTGACCATAGCGCTGACCGGGATCCTGGGCTTGCTTGTCAATCAGGCACCCCAGGCTGTGGATCCGGTGCAGCAGGTGCGCGCCGCCCAACTGGCTCAACGCATCTTGAACGAGGTGCTGCAAAAATCCTTCGACGAACATTCGGACCATAACGGCGGTCGCTATCGCTGCGGCGAGACGGCCGGTACGCCTCCTGTGACCTATCCCACCTGCACTGCCAGCACCGACTACGGCCCTGATGGTGAGCCCGCCTCTTATGCCTTTAACGATGTTGATGACTTCGATACCGCAGGCAACTGGGTGGACGCCAATCGCTTTACCCAGACGTCGGTTGGCGTCAACAACGAGGAGTATCGCAACTATCAGGTCAGGATCAGCGTCACGCCTGACTCCCTGTTTGGGAGCCCGGGCAAGAGCGCAGAGTCCGTTGGCAAGCGCATCGATCTGCAGGTGCGGCTGCCGGATAGCAGTGAAGTCGATTTTGCTGTCTACCGGGGTAACTACTGATGGCTCGTCGTCTGGCTCGGGGTTTTACGCTGGTCGAGCTGGTGATGGTGATCCTGCTGCTCGGCATCATGGCCACCTTCTCCAGCCAGTTTATCGGCATCGGCACCCAGATCTATGGCGATGCGAGTAGCCGCGAGCAGTTGATGAGCGATGCCCGCTTCGCGCTGGAGCGGCTCAATCGCGATCTGCGCGATGCGGTGCCGGGCTCGGTACGGGTGGAGGACAGCCTTGGAAATGTGGTGGAGCAGGGCAACTGCCTGCGCTTCTGGCCCATTGCCACCGCCAGCCGCTATCTGAGCCCCAATGGGAGCGGCGGGCTGACTATCATCACCCCGGTTCGCCTCCCCGAGGTGGGTGAGCTGGCCATCGTCTACCCCCTTGCCAGCCCGGATCTCACCTTGGACCAGGGTTGTCTCTATGGCAACTGCGTCGCCAGGGTGACCTCAGTGGGTAGCCCCGTCTCGGGGGCGCTGCCGCTGGTGGTCGACAATGTCTTCACCAAGGATTCTCCGAGCTGGCGCATCTATTTCGCCAACCAGCAGGTGCGCTACTGCGTGACTGATTCAGTGTTGAACCGGAGCAGTGCCGCCATAGGCGTGAATATTGGCACTAGCACTCCCGCCCCGATGGCCGAGCATATCCGCCCGATCTCCTCTTACTTCTACCGGGATCCGGCGGCCTTCAGCCCGAGCGAGGTCGGGCTGAGGCTGATACTCGAGCAGCGCGGCGAGAGCGTCACCTTCAACCATCGGCTGGAGCCATTCAATGTCCCCTAGCGCCTGCCCCCCCGCCATGACGGCCCAACGGGGCAGCGCCATCATGATCGCGCTTTTTGTCATCGTCATCATGGCCCTGCTGGCGGCGGCCATGGGCCGTTTTCTGGTGGATAGCGGCGAGAAGAACACGGTGGAGGTGCGGGGTGTGCGGGCCCTGATGGCGGCCCAGAGCGGGTTGGAAATAGCCCTCTATCGGCTCTACCCCAACGATCACTGGACCGCCCAGCGGTGTGATGCTCTGACCAGGACCTCCTTCTCTATCCCCGGGTTGGTGGATTGTCAGGTCAGCGTGACCTGTCAGCCCATCACCGCGAGTACGAACGGGATGACCCAGACCAGCTACCGGTTTCGCAGCGAAGGGCGCTGTGGTAACACGGATCTGAATAGCCCCAACCCCGATTTTGCCGTCAGTCGGACCTTGGTGGCGGAAGCCTTCGATGGAGATGCACCATGACAGACAACCTAAGCTCCTGGGGCTGGCTCTGCGCTTTTCCTCGTCGATGCGGGTTCATGTTGTGCCTGGTCGCTTGGTCGCTGTTGAGCCTGGTCAGTTCGGGTGCGGATGCGTTTGGCGTCATTGATACCGGCCGCTATTTTCCGGCCGTGGTACAAGGGCACCATGGGGAGCAAGCCAGCGCCTGTGCCGGGACACTCATC
Source organism: Aeromonas sp. sif2433 (assembly GCF_019218705.1). Taxonomy (NCBI): domain Bacteria; kingdom Pseudomonadati; phylum Pseudomonadota; class Gammaproteobacteria; order Aeromonadales; family Aeromonadaceae; genus Aeromonas; species Aeromonas sp. sif2433. The sequence goes on along the minus strand of NZ_JAHUXD010000003.1, from coordinate 342,206 downwards.
CCCCAGCTGAGTGAGGTCAACAATCCCAGGATCAACGGCACTGGCGGGAACAAACTGTCCTTCTGCTCCATTACTGCCAACCAGAACAACACCAGGAACTGTGACGATGGCCTGGGGGGCTACAAGGTTTGCGCCATCACGGGACAGGATATTGGCGGCCTCAGCCTGACGGGGGGTAACGCTTTCCCCACGAATGGCTCCACCACAGATCTAAACTGCAACAACAATGGCAGTGCGGTGCTGGATCAGAAGGCTTACCGCAACGTAGGTAGCAGCGGCTGCCAACTGGTGTTGACCGCCCAGCCGGGCTATCAGATAGCCAGCTTGAATATGAGCAATGGTGGCACCCTGATCCTGGGGCCGGGCGATCATTTCTTCGAGACACTTTCCCTGGATAGCACCATCGTCAAGTTACAGAGTAAGGATCAGGCGCTGACCCGGATCTTCGTCAAGAACACACCGACGTTGCGTAACAATCCATTGATCAATGCCGGTGGCAAGCAGAACCTGGTCTGGGTCAGTTATAACGACTTCAATATCAGTGATAGCGCCAGGTTTGTCGGCTATCTCTATGCCGGTGGCACTGTGATTATGGGCAACCAGGCGACCCTGACCGGTCGGATCACGGCGCGTACCCTGGTGGTGAAAGACAATAGCGTTATCAACAAGGGGGACGCAGTGGTGCCGCCCCCGTTGCCCAACTGCAGTGATATCTTCACTGACCCACCGACGGAAGGTGCCATCATGGAGCCACCCGCGGGTATGCTTGAACCGCCCTTGACGGATCTGTCATGCAGCAGCCACAAGGGAGTGACTACCTGCAGCGGTCACGCCGGGAACAGCTTCGCGCCAGGGGATCATGATTTCAACAACGGTTCCATCGGCAATGACGCCGAGATCGTCGCCAGTGGGGTGACGGCGCGGCTGTACTTCAACAACCTCGATCTGAACAACGCCAAGCTCAACCTAACCAACCCACCAGAGAACCTCTTCATTTATGTAAAGGGCGATCTCTCGATTAAGGGTCAGAACCAGATCAACGGCATCGTCTATGTCATGGGAGACGTCAATATGTCTGGCAATGCCAGCATTGATGGGGCGCTGGCGGCGGGTGGGAGCATCGATATGGGTGGCAACGGCGAGGTCGATTTTTCTCAGGACGCGGTCGACAATGCTGATCTGGGTGGTCTGTGCCAGCAAGGCGGTGGCGGCGGTAGTCAGGTTGACCATTTCGAGCTGGATCACAGCGGCCAGGCGTTGACCTGCAACCCTGAGCCCATCACCATTCGCGCCTGTGCCAATGCCGCCTGCAGCAGTCTGATTACAACCACGGTCTCTCTTACCCTGGCTCCGGCGACGGGCTGGGAAGGTGGCAACCAGCTCAGCCTGACGGGAGGAAGTGCCGTCAAACAACTTCGCCATACCACTGCGGGCGCTGTGACCCTGGGGGTTAGTGCATCGAATCCGGTCGCGAGCACTGCCACCCTGTGCCGGGCCGGGGGCGGTGCACTCAGCGCCGCCGCCTGTACCCTCAGCTTTGCCGACAGCGGTTTCCTGTTCGATGTGCTGGACACTTACGCCAACAGGCCGCAACAGGTGCAGCTGAAGGCGGTGAGGAAAGACAGCGCGAGCCAGAAGTGCGTGCCCGGCTTTGCCGGCGTCAGCAAGCCGGTCAGCTTCTGGAGCGATTATGTCAGTCCGAACGGCAACGGCTTTGGCAGCAAGGTGACGGTCAATGGCAACGCCATCGCGACGACCCAGGGGGCGGCCACCGCCAGCAACCTGAGCTTCGACGCCCAGGGGGAGGCGACCCTGACGGTCAATTATCCGGATGCGGGTCAGATGCAGCTCAATGCCCGCCACCAGGGCAGCGGCGACAGCGCCGGTCTGGTGATGACGGGGGGCGATCAGTTTGTCAGTCGCCCGGTCGGGCTCTGCATCACGGCCCCGCAAGGGGTCTGCGTGGCAGGGGATATCAGCTGCCCGGTATTCAAGAAGACCGGGGAAGCCTTCCCGCTCAACCTTGGGGCCGTGGCCTGGCAGTCCGATAACGACACCGATCTCTGCCGCGGCAATCTGGCGACCCCCAACTTTGCGCTGACCGGGATAGCGCTCGCTAGCCAGCTGGTGGCCCCCCAACCCGGGGTGGAGGCGGTCGTCGGTACGGCTAGCTACGACCATGCCATCACGACCGCCAGCAACCTCAACGTGGTCGGGCAGTCGGTCAACGAGGTCGGGGTGTTCCGGATGCTGGCGACCCCGCCAGCTGGCGGCTACTTCGGCTATACCATAACCCCCGCGCTCAGCGCGCCGCTGGGGCGCTTTATCCCGCTGGACTTCAACCTGGTCAGCGGCGACATAGCGCCGGCCTGTGGCGCCTTCAGCTATATGGGGCAGCCCTTCCTGGCGGAGTTGAATATCCAGGCCCGCAACCAGCTCGGACGGGTCACTCAGAACTATAGAGAGAGCTTCGCCAAGGGCGATGCCTACTTGAGCACGGCCAACAACAGAGATGGGATAGCACTCTCTGCCCGGCTGCGCAGCCTGGGACCGCTGCCATGGGTGGCGGGGGCGGCTGATTTCAGCGGGCCGACCGAGTTTGCCCGCCTCTCCGATAGCCAGCCTGACGGCCCCTACCGCGAGCTGCTGTTTGGTCTCTATATGCAGGACAACGATGGCGGGCAGACGCTGATCGCGGATCCCGATTTCAATGCCCAACAGGTTGGGACATGCAGCGGCTCGGGTTGCAACGCCAAGCAGATCGATGCCAGCCCCATGGAGGCCTATTTCGGGCGGGTGCTGGCCGGCACGGCGCAGGGGGTGGCGTCGGCGCCGCTGACGGTGCCGCTGCAACTGCAATATCACGAGGCAGGCAGCTGGCACCGGCAGTGGGCGGACCAATGTACCCGGCTCTCCCTGCTGGATGGAGGGTTCGAGTTTACCGATAGCAGTCAGAGCTTCGATGCAGGGAGCGGCGAGCTGACTCTGGACGAGAACACCAAGATCCGGCTCGGGCTTGGTCCGGTCGCGCCCGGCGCCATGACGGCGACGGTGCAGGATGGGATCATCGCCTTGCAGCTGGCGGCCCCGGACCAGACGGTGCGCATCCCCTTCCGGATCGATCTGAGCAAGCAACCCGAGTCGGCGCTGCAACCAGGAAGGCGGCCGTTCTGGCTTTCGGACCCCCAGAGTCTGGATGGCATGGCGATTTTTGGCATCGGTCGCGGCAATGACAGAATTATTTATCGGCGTGAGGTGATGCCCTGAAATTGATCTGTCGATGAGGATCGGGACCGTTTGGCTTGAGCTTGAGACTTATCTCCTTGTTTCGTAGAGTTTGTCTGCCTGAGCGGGTGAGTGATGACTCGCATTTTTGTCGCGCTTGATTGATTGGCGACAGTTTGAGCGCTTGCCCATTGAGGTGGGCATTGGTAAAGTTAGCCGGTTTTATGCACCTCCAAATTCTTAGGATTTCCCGTAGCCATGTTCAAAAAGCTCAGAGGCGTCTTTTCCAACGATCTGTCGATCGACTTGGGAACTGCCAACACCCTGATCTACGTAAAAGATCAAGGGATCGTCCTTAACGAACCCTCAGTTGTCGCCATTCGCCAAGAGCGCGGGAACGCCAAATCGGTCGCTGCCGTCGGTCATGCCGCCAAGCAGATGCTGGGTCGTACCCCAGGCAACATCTCCGCCATCCGTCCGATGAAAGACGGCGTCATCGCCGACTTCTACGTGACCGAGAAGATGCTGCAGCACTTCATCAAGCAGGTTCACGACAACAACTATTTCCGCCCCAGCCCCCGTGTGCTGGTGTGCGTGCCGTGCGGCTCCACCCAGGTCGAGCGCCGTGCCATCAAGGAATCCGCGCTGGGCGCCGGTGCCCGTGAGGTCTACCTGATCGATGAACCCATGGCTGCCGCCATCGGTGCCGGCCTGCCGGTCTCTGAAGCGACCGGCTCCATGGTGGTGGACATCGGTGGTGGTACCACCGAGGTGGCCATCATCTCCCTGAACGGCGTGGTCTACTCCCAGTCCGTGCGCATCGGTGGCGACAAGTTTGACGAAGCCATCATCAGCTACGTGCGTCGCAACTATGGCAGCCTGATCGGGGAAGCCACCGCCGAGCGCATCAAGCACTCGATCGGCTCCGCCTATCCGGGCGAAGAGGTACGCGAGATCGAGGTGCGTGGTCGCAACCTGGCCGAAGGGGTGCCGCGCAGCTTCACCCTGAACTCCAACGAGATCCTGGAAGCGCTGCAAGAGCCGCTGTCCGGTATCGTCGCCGCCGTCATGGTCGCCCTGGAACAGTCCCCGCCCGAGCTGGCGTCCGACATCTCCGAGCGCGGCATGGTGCTGACCGGTGGTGGTGCCCTGCTCAAGGACATCGACCGCCTGCTGATGGAAGAGACCGGCATCCCGGTCGTCGTGGCCGAAGATCCGCTCACCTGTGTCGCCCGCGGTGGCGGCAAGGCGCTGGAGCTGATCGATATGCACGGTGGCGATCTGTTCCACTACGAATAAGACCCAAAGCCGGCCAGCGTGCCGGCTCTTTTTTGACGACTCATGAAACCCATTTTTGGTAGAGGCCCTTCGCTTCAGTTACGGTTGTTTCTCGCCGTCATCATCTCTGTTGCTGCCATCGTCGCGGACTCCCGCTTCGGTGTGTTTACCCATGTCCGCGTTTATCTGAGCTCGCTGGTCAGCCCGCTGCAATACATCGCCAACGCACCCGGCACCCTGCTCGATACCATGTCGACCCAGGTGCAGACCCGCTCCAGCCTCATCGAACAGACCAAGCAGCAGGAACAACAGCTGTTCACCCTGCGCTCGCGCCTGCTCAAGCTGGATCAGCTGGAGCACGAGAACCAGCGGCTGCGTGAGCTGCTCGGTTCGCCGGTGCACAAGGAGTCCCGCAAGATGGTGGCCGAGCTGCTGTCGGTGGATTCCGACCCCTTCAGCCATCAGGTGCTGATCAACAAGGGGGCGCTGGACGGCGTCTATAACGGCCAGCCGGTGATCAACGATCAGGGGGTGATAGGTCAGGTGCTGCACGTGGGTTCCACCACCAGCCGGGTCCTGCTGGTCACCGACTCCAGCCACGGCATCCCGGTACGGGTGCTGCGCAACGATCTGCGCGCCATCGCCTCCGGCAGTGGTGAACTCGACAAGCTCGAGCTGCGCAACCTGCCGCGCAACACCGATGTGCAGGTCGGCGATCTGCTGGTGACCTCGGGTCTCGGCGGTCGTTTCCCGGAAGGCTACCCGGTGGCGACCGTGACCCGCTCCGACTATGTGGAGGGCAAACCCTTCGCCCAGGTCGAAGCCAAGCCGCTGGTGGAGCTGGACCGATTGCGCTACCTGCTGCTGCTGTGGACCGACAAGAAGCCGGAAGTGCACGACAATGATGCCCTGGCGCCGGCACCGGCCCCAGCTCCGGCGGCGTCTGCGGCGACGGCCACCTCGGCGGCGGGGGCGACGCGCTGATGCTGCAACCCGCCAGTGGCAGGATCTGGATCTGGGTCTCGATCCTGCTGGCTCTGTGCCTGTCGATCCTGCCGCTCCCCTTTCAATTCGAACCCTTCCGGCCGGACTGGCTCGCCATGGTGCTCATCTACTGGGCGCTGGCGTTGCCGCACCGGGCCAACGTCGGCACCGCCTGGGTGGCGGGCCTGCTGCTGGACGTGCTGCTCGGCAGCACGCTCGGGGTGCGGGCCATGGCCATGGCCATCACCACCTATCTGGCGGCCTTCCAGTTCCAGAAGATCCGCAACTTCTCCCTCTGGCAGCAGGCACTGATCATCGGCCTGCTCTCGCTGGTGGGCAAGATCACCGTATTCTGGGCCGAGCACCTGTTCAGCCGTGCCAGCCTCAATTTCGCCTATTTTTGGTCGACCCTGACGACGATGCTAATATGGCCCTGGATCTTTATGGTCTTGCGCAAGGTGCGCCGTCACTTCAATATTAAGTAAGTGAACATGAGCAAAAACAACGGATTGTAACTGCGTCTCATCTCATTGAGTGAATATGAACAAGCACAACGAACTGCAACTCTATCTCGCCTCGGGCTCCCCCCGCCGGCACGAATTATTGACCCGCCTGGGCTACCGCTTCGAGGTGCTCAGGCTGGATGTTCCCGAGCAACGGGAAACGGGCGAGAAGCCCCAGGATTATGTCTGCCGGCTCGCCCGTGACAAGGCGATGGCCGGGGTGGCTGCCGCCCCGACCGCGCTGCCGGTGCTGGGCGCCGACACCATAGTGGTGTTGGGGGATCGGGTGCTGGAGAAGCCCTCCGATCTGCTCGACGCCAAAGACATGCTGGAGGCGCTCTCCGGCAAGGTACATCAGGTGATGACGGCGGTGGCGTTGGCCACCCCGGATCGCTGCGACGTGCGGCTGGTTACCACCAACGTGGCGTTTCGCAAGCTGGACGAGGCCGAGATCGAGGCCTACTGGCGCACCGGTGAGCCCTGCGACAAGGCCGGCGCCTATGCCATTCAGGGCCTCGCCGGCAAGTTTGTCAGCCGGCTCGAGGGGAGCTACAGCGCCGTGGTCGGCCTGCCCCTGCTGGAAACGGATCTGCTGATCCGCCAGCAGCTCGAACAGAGCCGATAACCCGCCCCAGCGGTCTCCTGCTGCGTTACCACCTGCGTTGCGCGTGCCCTGCCGGACTGGCAGTCAGAATTCAAAACTAGAAAGGCAAGGTAACTTATGTCAGTCGAACTGCTGGTGAACGTCACCCCCTCCGAAACCCGGGTCGCCCTGGTCGAGAACGGCCTGCTGCAGGAAGTGCATGTAGAGCGTCAGGCCAAGCGCGGCATAGTGGGCAACATCTACAAGGGCAAGATCAGCCGGGTGCTGCCCGGTATGCAGGCCGCCTTCGTCGACATCGGCATGGACAAGGCTGCCTTCCTGCACGCCTCCGACATAGTGCCGCACACCGAGTGCGTGGCGGTGAAGGAGAAGGAGCAGTTCCAGGCCGGCAACATCGCCGAGCTGGTGCGCCAGGGCCAGGACATCATGGTGCAGGTGGTCAAGGATCCGCTGGGTACCAAGGGTGCCCGCCTCACCACCGACATCACACTGCCCTCCCGCTATCTGGTGTTTATGCCGGGCAGCGCTCACGTCGGCGTCTCCCAACGCATCGAGTCGGAAGCGGAGCGCGAGCGCCTCAAGCGTACCGTAGCGGGCTACGTGGATGATCTCGGTGGTTACATCATCCGCACCGCCGCCGAAGGGGTGGGGGAGCAGGAGCTGGAGCAGGATGCCGCCTTCCTCAAGCGACTGTGGCGCAAGATCCTGGAGCGCAAGCAGAAGTACCCGCCCTGCAAGATCCTCTACGAGGATCCCAGCCTGGCCTTCCGGGTGGTGCGTGACTTCGTCGGCGCCGAGCTCGACAAGATCCGGGTCGACTCGCGCCAGAGCTTCGAGCTGCTCTCGCATTTCACCGGGGAGTATGTGCCCGAGCTCGCGAACAAGCTGGAGTACTACTCCGGCGAGTCGCCCATCTTCGATCTCTACGACGTGGAGAACGAGATCCAGCGCGCCCTTGAGCGCAAGGTGGAGCTGAAATCCGGCGGCTACCTCATCATCGACCAGACCGAAGCCATGACCACGGTGGACATCAACACCGGCGCCTTCGTCGGCCATCGCAATCTGGAAGAGACCATCTTCAACACCAACGTCGAGGCGACCGCCGCCATCGCCCGCCACCTGCGGCTGCGCAACCTCGGTGGCATCATCATCATCGACTTCATCGACATGCAGTCGGAGGATCACCGCCGCCGGGTGCTGCACAGCCTGGAGCTGGCGCTGGCCAAGGACAGGGCCAAGACCAACGTCAACGGCTTCTCCCAGCTCGGGCTGGTGGAGATGACCCGCAAGCGCACCCGCGAGAGCCTGGAGCATGTGCTCTGCTCCGAGTGCCCGGAGTGCAAGGGCCGTGGCCGGGTCAAGACGGTGGAGTCGGTCTGCTTCGAGATCCTGCGGGAGATCATCCGGGTCAACCGTGCCTACGATGCGGATCAGTTCACCGTCTACGCGGCCCCCTCGGTGGCCGACTACCTGCGGGGCGAGGAGTCACACAGTCTGGCCGAGCTGGAAGTCTTCATCGGCAAACAGGTCAGGGTGGTGACTGAACCGCTCTGTGGGCAGGAACAATTCGATGTGGTGATGATGTAATTGGTCTACCGCTGGCTGAGTCGGGGCTGGTTAGCCCTCGGGGTCTTCTTCGTGCTGCTGGCCATCCTGGTCAGCCTGGTACGCCTTGGCGGCCCCCTGCTCAACCAGCACCGCCAGGCGCTGATCGCCAGCCTGCTCGGCGACAGCCAGCTGGAGGTCAGCGTCGAGCACATCGGCCTGGACTGGACCCAGCGCGGACCGGCCCTCGAGCTGCAAGGACTCGCCATCGCACCCGATTCGGGGCGTTTCTCCCTGCGCCTCGGCAAGGTGTGGGCCCACCTCGACTTCTGGCGCTCCCTCAACGAGTGGAAGCCGGTGTTCGGCCAACTGCTGCTGAGCGACGGCGACATAGCGCTGGATCTGGCCCAGCCGGCAGAGCCGGCGGGCGAGAAGAATCCGAACCAGCAGGCAGCCCTGCTGCGCTTCCTGCTGACCCAGCTCTCCACCTTCGACATTCATGACACCCGCCTGAGCGTGACCACGGCGCTGGGTGAGGTGCGCGCCCTCAACATCGCCCAGCTGCGCTGGCAGAACCGCGGCCAGCGTCACCAGGGCGTGGGCAAGGCCTATCTCATCAACGGGGTGGGCGAGAGCGCCATCGATCTCATCCTGGACGTAGACGCCCCCGCGACGCGGTTCGGCAGCCTCAGTGGCCAGCTCTATCTGGGGGCCAGCGAGCTCGACATCAGCCCCATGCTGGCCAGGATCCACAGCGGCGAGCCCAAGGTGACGGGCCAGCTCGACTTCCAGCTGTGGAGCAACTTTGCCAACGGTCAGCTGGGGGACTCGCTGCTGGCCTTTGGCAACAACCATCTGATCTGGAAGGACGAGGTCAAGGGAGAGCCGCACCGGCTCGATCTGCGCGGCGGCAAGATCCAGCTGCGGCGGTCGGGGGAGGAGTGGCAGCTCGCCAGCCATGATGTGATCTTCAAGCTCGATGGGGCGACCTGGCTGCACAGCCGGCTGCAGCTCGAGCGGGTGGGCGAACGCATCCAGGGCTATGTGCCCGCCATCGACATCAGCCAGATCGCCAGCCTGAGCCAGCTGGTCTCGGGTCTCTATCCCCGCCTGACCGAGACCCTCAAGCGCACCCAGCCCAAGGGCAAGTTGCAGGATCTGATCCTGCAGGCGGATGCGAACTGGCAGGGGCTCTCCCTCGCCGGACGGCTCGCGGGCTTCGAGATGAAGGCCTGGCGGGATGTGCCTGGCCTGCAGAACCTGGACGGCGAATTCTGGCTGACCCCGGCGGGCGGCGGCGCCCGCCTGGGCCTCGGCAAGGGCAAGGTGGATCCGGCGCGCCACTTCAAGGAGCCGATCCCGGTCGACAGCCTGACGGCGCGGCTGGATTGGTGGCAGACGCCGGCAGGCTGGGTGCTCTATGGTCAGGACATCGCCCTGGACAACCCGGATCTGCGCCTCGCCAGCCGCTTCCGGCTCGATCTGTTCGAGCACCCCTTCCTCGCCCTGACCGGCCGCATCGACGTCAAGAACGCGGGCCATGCCTATCGCTATTACCCGCTGGCCGTGATGAGTGACGGCCTGGTGAACTACCTGAGCGGGGCCATCAAGGGGGGCCAGGCCAAGGGCGCCGACCTGCTCTGGTACGGCGAGTTCAGGGACTTCCCCTACGATCAGGGCGCCGGCGTCTTCCAGGTGGCGGTGCCGCTCGAGAAGGCGACCTTCCAGTTCTTCCCCGGTTGGCAACCGCTCACCGACCTGCAGATCGATCTGCTGTTCCAGAACGCCAGCCTCGACATGAACAGCCGCTCCACCCGGCTCGGCAAAGCCGGCTCCGACTCGGTGCATGCCTGGATCCCGACGCTGGCCCCGGGCGCCCATCTCTACGTGGACGCCAGGGTCGCCGGCGAGGGCAAGGCCATCAGCGACTATCTGCAGGATTCGCCGATGGGCAACTCCGTCGGCCAGGCGCTGCGGGAGATCGAGATCCGCGGGCCCATGAAGGGCACGGTCAAGCTGGATATTCCGCTCGGCGGCAAGGGCGAGGTCAAGGCCAGCGGAGATGCCTTGTTCCACAACAACAAGGTCAGGATCGCCGCCCTCGACATGCCGCTGGAGCGGGTCGATGGCCGACTGCTGTATGACAACGAACACACCCGCTTCAGCAATCTCAAGGCCAGCCTGTGGGATCAGCCGCTGACCCTGGATTACCAGGGCAAGCAGTTGCCGAACCGCTACCAGGTCGATCTCAAGTTCAAGGGGCAGTGGGACAGCAGTCGCCAACGCCGCGACATCCCCGCCCTCGAGCTGCTCAAGGGGCGCAGCAACTGGACTGGCGCCCTGGGGCTGACGCTGCCCAATGACAAGCCGTTCAGCTTCCAGCTGGCGCTGGACTCCAACCTGCAGGGGATGGGGCTGGATCTGCCGTTCCCCCTCGCCAAGACGGCCGACAGCCAGCTCCCGCTCAAGGTCACGGTGCGAGGCCGCGACGGCGCCGCCGATATTCGCGGCGTGCTGGGGAACGATGTGGACATGCAGAGCCGGCTGGTTTACGGCGAGGGCACGCCCTACCTCAGCCGGGTGCGGGTCGACGTCGGCCAGCCGGGGGCCAGGGTGTTGCAGGACAAGCCCATGCTGCTGGTCATCAACCAGCCGCATGCGGACGTGGGTGGCTGGCTGGCGCGGCTCAAGCGGTGGCTGCCGAGCCAGGCCGAGAGCGGCAATGCGGTGGTCGGCCCCTCCTTCCTGCCCCAGGAGTGGTGGGTGGATGGCCAGCTGGCCAGGGCCGATATCGGCAGCGCCAACATCAAGGCGGTGCGCTTCACCGTGGGCCCGGTCCGCCAGGCCACCGAGGTGATGATCGACAGCCCGGATGTGATGGGGGTGGTGCGCATCCCCGTCGCCGGCCAACAGCCCATCGACGCCAAATTCGCCAGGATCTACTGGTCCGGCAAGGGATCGGATCTCAGCCCGGAGCCGGATGCCCGGCAGGACAAGGCCATCATGGACGCCATCCCCTGGCTCAACTTCAGCTGTGTGGACTGCCGCTTCGGCACCCTGCCGCTGGGGGAGCTGAAAGGCGAACTGGTGCCCGGCGTCAACCAGCTGGCCCTCAAGGGGCTGGAGATGAAGCTCGCCGGCAGCACCCTGAGCGGGAACGCCGAATGGCTGGCGCTACCCGGCCAGATGCAGACCCGGGCCCGGCTCAAGCTCAACACCCAGAACAGCGAACTGCTGCTGCAGCGACTCGGCTTCACCTCGCCCATCGGCGATGCGCCGGGCAAGCTGGCGCTGGACCTGAACTGGCGTGACGTTCCCTACCGGCTGGATCTGCCGACCCTGGGAGGCACCGCCGACTATCAGCTGGAAGGCGGCACCCTGCGGGAGGTCAACGACAAGGGGGCCCGCCTGCTCTCCCTGCTCAGCCTGGATTCGTTGCTGCGCAAGTTGCGGCTCGATTTCCGCGATGTGTTCGACAAGGGCTTCTACTTCGAATCCATGTCCGCCTCCGCCAAGATCAAGCAGGGGGTGGTGGACAACAACGACTTCTACATGAAGGGGGCGGCGGGCAACCTGCGCGGTGAGGGCATCGCCGATCTGGTGCGCTGGCGACTCGATTACGATCTGAGCTTCTCCCCGAACCTGGGGGGCACCCTGCCGGTGGTGGCCGCCTTCTCGCTGACCCCGATCACCGGGCTCTATGTGCTGGCGCTCTCCAAGCTGCTGGAGCCGGTGGTGGACGTGGTGACCCGCATCGACTTCCGGGTCTCGGGCCCGCTGGATGATCCCAAGCTGATCGAGGCGGGGCGGGACAAGGCGCGCATCAAGCTCAACCAGCAGCAGAAGCAGGCGGTGGATGCGGTGGCTCCCAGTCTGCCCGCCGAGGAGGTCACCCCCTTCCTGCTGACCCCCAAGCATACCGGACCCGGTCAGCGCTAAAGGGGCTCATCTGCGGGGTGTGCGGTGCAAGAGCCCTTTCGCCCGGCGCCGGAACCTAGCATAGTGCTGGTTACCCCCCGCAAGCCGGGATGCTATCCGCATCGAACGGCTTGCCCACGACAAGGAGTGAGTCATGTGGTTAGCCGCAATACAGCTGGTGTCCGGTCGGCACTGGCAGGATAACCGGGAGCAGATCGCCGCCGAGCTGGCGGCCCTGCCCAAAGCGCGCCCCTTGCTGGTGCTGCTGCCGGAAAACTTCGCCCTGTTTGGCGAACGCCAGGGCTATCTGGACAACGCCGAAGCGATCGGTGAGGGGCCCATCCAGCAACAGCTGGCCCTGTGGGCCCGGGACCACGGGATCTGGCTGGTGGCTGGCGCCATGCCCACCCGCATTCCCGGCTCCAGCCATATCCACACCAGCTCGCTGGTGTTCGATCCCAGCGGGGATCTCAAGGGCCACTACCACAAAATCCATCTATTCGACGTGGACGTGGCCGACAACCAGGGCCGCTACCGGGAATCGGAGACCTTCAGCCCCGGCCAGGATCCCGTGCTGGTAGACTCCCCCTTTGGTCCCCTCGGCCTCTCTATCTGTTATGATCTGCGCTTCCCCGAGCTCTATCGTCGGCTGAGCCGCGCCGGTGCCCGGGTACTGCTGGTGCCGGCGGCCTTCACCGCCGTGACCGGCGAGGCGCACTGGGAGCCGCTGCTGCGGGCCCGCGCCATCGAGAACCAGTGCTATGTGGTGGCCGCCAATCAGGGCGGCAGCCACGAGACGGGGCGCCAGACCTGGGGCCACAGCATGGTGATCGATCCCTGGGGCCGGGTGCTGGCCTGTCAGCCATCGGGCCGTGCGACCGTGCTGGCGAAGATGGATCCCGCCCTCGGCGAGGAACTGGCGCGGACCATGCCGGTGCTGCAACACGCCCGATTGCTGTAGGTCTGCATGGGTTCGATTAGCCGCATGGCGGCGCAATCGGACTAGCGCGAAACGGCATCATCGAGAGTTCGTGAATACCCTTGCATATGGCACACATGACGTTCGATTGCGCGTCGCGAATCGAACCTACTTTGCCCTTTCTCGTTGAGACAGGGGATTTTATTACGACATCTCCCAGCGAGAATGGAGAACAAGATTGAGTCTATTGAGCCAGGTTAGTGCCTCATTGTTGGCCCCGAACGACCTCGATGAAGGACGGCTGCAGCAGCTGCTCGGCAGCCTGATGAGCCATCAGGTGGAGTTTGGCGACCTCTATTTCCAGCGCAGCTGGCACGAGTCCTGGATGCTGGAAGATGGCATCGTCAAGGATGGCAGCTACAACATCGACCAGGGGGTCGGGGTGCGCGCCGTCAGCGGCGAGAAGACCGGCTTCGCCTACTCCGACGAGCTGAGCCTGCTGGCGCTGCAACAGTCGGTCACCGCCGCCCGTGGTATCGCCGCTGCCGGCGCCCAGGGCAAGGTGAAGGCCTGGGCTCGCACCGAAGCGAACCTGCTCTATCCGGCGATGGATCCGCTGCAGACCCTCGACAAGTACCAGAAGATCGCGCTGCTTGAGCAGATGGACAAGTTTGCCCGCAGCCTGGATCCCGCCATCAATCAGGTGATGGCCTCCATCAGCGGTGTCTATGAAGAGATACTGGTGGCCGCCACCGATGGCACGCTCGCCGCCGACGTGCGCCCGCTGGTGCGGCTGTCGGTGACCGTCATCGCCGAGAAGGGGGATCGCCGTGAGCGCGGCAGCGCCGGCGGCGGTGGCCGCTGCGGTTATGACCATTTCCTGGAGCTGGACGGGCTGGAGAGCCGGGCCTTCGGCTATGTGCGCGAGGCGGTGCGTCAGGCGCTGGTCAACCTCGAGGCCATAGATGCCCCGGCCGGCACCATGCCGGTGGTGCTCGGCGCCGGCTGGCCCGGTGTGCTGCTGCACGAGGCGGTGGGGCACGGCCTGGAGGGGGACTTCAACCGCAAGGGCTCGTCCGCCTTCGCCGGCCGCATCGGCGAGCAGGTTGCCTCCCAGCACTGCACCATAGTCGATGACGGTACCCTGGTGGGCCGACGCGGCTCCGTCAGCATCGATGACGAGGGCACGCCGGGCGGTTACAACGTGCTGATCGAGAACGGTATTCTCAAGGGCTACCTGCAGGACAAGCAGAACGCCCGGCTGATGGGGGTACCGCTCACCGGCAACGGTCGTCGCGAATCCTATGCCGCCCTGCCGATGCCGCGGATGACCAACACCTACATGCTGGCGGGTCAGTACGATCCGGCGGAGATCATCGCCTCGGTGAAGAAGGGCATCTATGCCCCCAACTTCGGCGGCGGTCAGGTGGACATCACCTCCGGCAAGTTCGTCTTCTCCGCCTCCGAGGCCTACCTCATCGAGGACGGCAAGATCACCGCCCCCATCAAGGGCGCCACGCTCATCGGCAACGGCCCAGAGGCCATGAGCCAGGTCTCCATGGTGGGCCACGATCTGGCATTGGATCGCGGGGTCGGGGTCTGTGGCAAGGAGGGCCAGAGCGTCCCGGTCGGGGTCGGCCAGCCGACCCTCAAGCTGGATCAGCTGACCGTGGGCGGTACCCAGTAACGGGTCACCCAGTCCATATCCGATCAAAAAAGACCCCGGCCAGTGCCGGGGTTTTTTATTGGCGCTGGCGGCCGGGCGCAACAAAAAGCCCCGGACAGGGCCGGGGCTGGGGGAGGCAGGGCGGGTCAGTTGACCGAGATGGCCCTGGCGTCGATGTAGTAGTGCGGCCTGCCCTGGGGATCGATCCGGATCTGGGCCACCAGGCGGTTGGACTCCCGGTGTTCCCATCCCTTGGCCTGCCGGCTGGGGGACGGGCTGGTGACACCGACCACGGTCAGGTACTCATGAAACAGGCTGTAACTGCGGATCTCGGTCAGCATCTTTTCCATTGCATCTCTCCTGAGGGGGTGGATAGGGTGGTATCACCTTAGTCCTCATTAGCTGAATGCTGGCTGTACAAAAAATGACCACAACGGACCGTTCCGCTGACCCTTATTCCAATCCGCTCAGGATCCGCGTGCCTCCAGTGTCAGCTTGACGGCCTCCTCACCCGGCCCCGCGGTCTTGTGCTGTACCTGGGCGGCGGGCGCGCCGTGGAACACGGGATCCTGCGCCACTTCCTTGATGCCGTTGATGCAGAACTGCATGCCCATGCACACCAGCAGGAAGCCCATGATGCGGGTCATTGCGTCGATGCCGGTGGCCCCCAGGATCTTGCAGACCGGATCCGCCAGCTTGAGCACGCCCCAGCTGAGCAGGCTCATCAGGGCGAAGGCGGTGACCACGGCGGCATAGATGACGAAGCGGTTGTAGTCGGTCGGCAGCTCGGCTATCTGGGCGGCGCCGCTGATCACCAGCGCCATGGTGCCTGGCCCGCACATGCTGGGCATGGTGAGCGGCACGAAGGCGATGCTCTGGTTGATGTCGACCCCGGCGGCCTGGCTGGGGGCGGGGAACAGCATGCGAAAGCCGATGAAGGCGATGATCAGGCCACCGGCCAGTCGCAAGCCGGGAATGGAGATCCCGAAAAGATCCAGGATGGAGGATCCGATGAAGAAGCTGACGCAGAGGGTGGCGAACAGATAGATGGCGGCCAGATTGATCTGGCGGCGCACGTGTTCACGGGACATGCCCTTACTCAGTCCGAGCAGCAGGGTGGCCGTGGTGGGGGGATTGACCATGGGCAGCAAGGCCAGCAAGGCAATGAATACGACCTGGAAAAACATCTTTCACCTCGGGGTGGTTGGCAAACAACAGGGCCAGACGGTGGTCTGGCCTTAAGGGGGGGCTACTCTACGGGAGCCTGGCTGAATATAGCCGGAACAAAGGGGCCCCGAAAGTCTGGGGCCCGCACCGGTCATGCCGCCTGTGGCGCGACCTGACGCTGACCGCGCTGCCGCAGCCAGAACAGCAGGCCGAGGACGAAGCCCAGCCCGGCCAGGCTGACCACATAGTGGGAGGGGGCCAGCACGTCGTTCTTCATCCAGAGGGTGACCAGCATAGGGGTCAGACCGCCGAAGATGGCGTAGGCCACGTTGTAGGAGAACGACAGCCCGGAGAAACGCACCACGGCCGGGAAGGCGTTGACCATGACGTAGGGCACGGCCCCGACGATGCCGACGGAGAAGCCCGCCAGCATGTAGAGCGGGATCAGCTGATCCATGCCGGCCGCCAGGCCGTGGTAGAAGGCATAGCAGGAGCCGGCCAGCAGCAGGGAGCCAAACACGAAGGTGGGGCCGCTGCCGAGGCTGTCGATCAGGCGGCCATAGAAGATGCAGCCCAGGGTGAGCGCGACTATGGCCAGAGAGTTGGCGGTCAGCGCATCGGCCGGGCTGATGCCGTGCACCTTCTGCAGATAGGTCGGGGTCATCAGGATCACCACCACTATGCCGGCGGAGAGCAGCCAGGTCAGCAGCATGGAGACGATGACGCTGCCCTTGTGCTCACGCAGCACCGTCTTGAGCGGCAGCTCCTCGGCCAGCGTCTTGTTGGCCTGCATCTCGGCAAACACCGGGGTCTCGTGCAGCCAGCGGCGCAGGTACATGGCGACTATGCCGAAGATGCCGCCGAGGATGAAGGCCAGACGCCAGCCCCACTCGCTCACCTCGACCGGGCTCATGCCGCGGTTGATAGCGGTGGCGACCAGGGAGCCAAGCAGGATGCCGGCCGTCAGACCTGCCGTGAGAGTGCCGCAGGCGAGCCCGATCCGGCGGGCGGGCACATGCTCCGCCACGAACACCCAGGCGCCGGGGACTTCACCGCCGATGGCGGCCCCTTGCAGGATCCGCAACAGCAGCAACAGCAGCGGGGCGGCGATGCCGAGGGCGGCATAGGTGGGCAGCAGGCCGATCAGCAGGGTGGGCAGCGCCATCATGAGGATGCTGAGGGTGAACATGCGCTTGCGGCCGATGAGATCGCCGAAGTGCGCCATGATGATACCCCCGAGCGGGCGGGCCAGGTAACCGGCGGCGAAGATGCCGAAGGTCTGGAACTGGCGCAGCCATTCGGGAATGTCGGCCGGGAAGAACAGCTCGCCGATCACCACGGCGAAGAAGACGAAGATGATAAAGTCGTAGAATTCGAGGGCGCCGCCGAGGGCGGCCAGACTCAGGGTCTTGTAATCCTGCCGGTTGAGGGGGCGGCCGTGATCATTACGTTGCGTGACTGTGGTCATATCCTTATGTTTCCCATCGTTTTTTTAGTTATTGTTCCCCATCCTTTGCGGGGACACGCTCACCAACGAGGGTATGCTTTTGTATCCCGGAATGTAAATCGCACAATTCGCAACACAGTCTTGCAGCTTCTTGGTGCAAGCGGAGTGGAGACATGATGATGAAGAAGAAGGTACTGCTCTCCTGGGCCAATGACAAAGACGGCGCCAGGGCTTGGTTTAATCTCTTTGGCACGGCAGGGTTGGACAGACGATGACGAAGAAGAAGGTACTGCTCTCCTGGAGCAGCGGTAAAGACAGTGCCTGGGCACTGCATCAGTTGCAGCAGGATCCGGCCATCGAGGTGGTGGGGTTGTTCAGCACCCTGAACCAGGAATTTGAGCGGGTCGCCATCCACGGGGTGCGCAAGCAACTGCTGATGCAGCAGGCCGAGTGCCTTGGCCTGCCGCTGCGCACCCTGGATCTGCCCTGGCCCTGCAGCAACGAGGATTACGCCCGCATCATGGCCGATTTCGTGGCCGAGGTGGTGGCCAGCGGGATCTGGCATATGGCGTTTGGAGATCTGTTCCTCGAGGATGTGCGGGCCTACCGCGAGCGGCAACTGGAGGGCACCGGCATAGAGCCGTTGTTCCCGCTCTGGGGCAGCGACACGACCGAGCTGGCACAGAGGATGATCGCCGCCGGCTTGAAGGCGCACATCAGCACCCTGGACCCCAGCAAACTGGCCGCCAGCCTGGGGGGCCATGCATTCGATCAGGCCCTGCTGGCTGCCCTGCCCGCCGGGGTGGATCCCTGCGGTGAAAACGGCGAGTTCCACACCCTGGCCGTGGACGGCCCCATGTTCTTGCGGCCCCTGGCCATCGAAGCGGGGGAGACGATAGTGCGCGATGGCTTCGTCTACACGGATCTGCTGCCGAAAACGTCGGCCTGATCTGGCCGGCTCTTCACGCGGTCGCTGAATGCAACAAGGCCGGATCCCCAGGGATCCGGCCTTGTTGTCGGGCCCGCTTCAGCGGGCGGCGAAGGTGTCGCAACTGGCTGGCTTGCCGCTGTCGAAGCCGCGCTTGAACCAGGCGAGGCGCTGGGCCGAGCTGCCGTGGGTGAAGCTGTCCGGCACGACCCGGCCCTGGCCCCGCTGCTGCAGGCGGTCGTCGCCGATGGCCTGGGCGGCGTTGAGTGCCTCCTCCAGATCGCCGTGCTCCAGCACCTGCTCCCGCTCCATGTAATTGCCCCAGACGCCGGCGAAGCAGTCGGCCTGCAGCTCCAGCTTGACCGACAGCTTGTTCTGCGCGGCCTGACTCAGCCCCTGCTGTTGCTGGCGCACCTTGGCCGAGATGCCGAGCAGGGTCTGCACGTGATGGCCCACCTCGTGGGCGACCACGTAGCCTTGGGCGAAGTCGCCATCGGCCCCCAGCTTGTCGCGCATGTCCTGATAGAAGGAGAGATCGATGTAGACGGAGCTGTCCGTCGGGCAGTAGAAGGGGCCCATCACCGCCTGACCCTGGCCGCAGCCGGTGCGGGTGGCGCCGCGATAGAGCACCAGCTTGGGCGGTTGGTAACGGCTGCCGCTTTGGGAGAAGATCTCGCCCCAGGCATCCTCGGTGGAGGCGAGCATCACGGAGGTAAACTTGGCCAGGGGATCGCTGGCCGGCTGAGACGGGTTCTGACGCTGAGCCTGGCTCTGCTGGGCCGGCGCGTCGAGCAGAGGGCTCAGATCTACACCGTAGTAGCCGGCCACCAGCACCACGACTACCAGGATGAGGCGCCCCTTGCCGCCGATGGGCAAGCCACCGCCCCCGTTGCCACCGCCCTGTTGGCGCCTGTCTTCCACATTGCTGCTCTCACGGCGATCTTGCCAGCGCATACCCGCACACTCCCCTTCTTGGCTGTGGCAGTAATGATAATGGCTGGCGCTGCGCCCTGCCTAATGAGGGCGTTACTCGGCCCAGGGCATCTCGGGCAGGCTGTCGAGGAACTCGGCGTAGCGGGTCAGGTTGAAGGGACCCTGCTCGGCCTCCATCGCCATCAGTTCGGCGCCGAGGGCGCAGGCGATGTATTGCAGCGCCTCTTCCCGCGGGGTGCCCTTCATCACCAGCCGCATCAGGGTGGCCTTCACCTGCGGGGGGTGACCGTCGGTGAGCTGGTTATCGACCATCTCCAGCAGTGCCTGTTCGTCGAAGAATTCGGTGTCGTCCGTCATGGTGTCTGTCCTGCTTGTTTGAAGAGGGGGCATTATAGCCGGAACCGGTCCGCGGCTCGCGCCTGAGGGGGATAAATAGCTGGTGGGGGGCGGCCAGTATCGGCACATGCTCGCTTTTGCACGCGAGATCTTGCCAAGGCGGCGACGCGGGGGCAGTCTTGATGGCCTGTTTTTCCGACAAGAGTCTTGATCATGATCCTCTCCGAGCGCCTCGTCTTGCGCGAACTGACCGCTGTGGACGCCCCCTTCATCCTCGAGCTGCTCAACGACGGCGACTTCCATCGCTACATCGGCGATCGCGGCGTGCGCACCTTAGGCGATGCCGAAGACTATATCCAGCAGGGGCCGGCGGTCAGCTACGCCCGCCACGGGCATGGCCTCTATCTGGTGATGCGACGGGAGGATGAGGCCAGGCTCGGCATCTGCGGCCTGATCAAGCGTGACACCCTGCCGTGCGAAGACATCGGCTATGCCTTCCTGCCCGCCTATCGTGGCCAGGGTTACGGCATAGAGGCGGCGCGGGCGGCGCTGCAGGACGGGCGGGAGCGGCTCGGCATCGAGCGGGTGATCGCCATCGTCACGCCGGGCAATGAGCGCTCGGTCGGGCTCTTGGCCAAACTGGGGCTGAGTCAGGGTCGGCTGGTCAAGCTGGGTGAGAGCGAAGAAGAGTGTCTGCTGCTGGAGGTGCCGGGGCGAGAGAGCTGTCCGGTCTAGGGCTTGCTGGCAAAGGGGCCGCCGTGAGTTGCGGCCGGTCTGCGTCGGTGCTGCCGTTGGGCAGGGATCAGTTGAGATCTTCGATGGAGAACTCGCCAGCGGTGCCATCACAGGAGATGGCGAAGCCACCGCTGAAACGGGTACTGAACTGGATCAGGAAGGAATCGTCATCCTGCTCTTGCGGGGGCAGGTTGATGGGTTTGCTACGACGCAGGGGTTTGTGTGTTTGTATGGTTTTCATCATGGTATTTCTCTATATAAATTAAGTAATTGCTCCTTGTTTTGGCAAATGTAGGTCGATGGGCGCGGTCAGCTCATGTGGCAAACAAGCACGCAGGAATACCCAGCCCGGTCAAGGGCGTCTGCACTATCAAGGAATATGCGGATGCATAGTTCAAATTGGGTGGGCAGATCGGGTCTGCACCGTGAGAGCCGGGCAACGCAGGCAGACAGCCTGACGGTTCTCAAGGCGAGTAAATCAGAGGGAGGTTATGCGGGTACTGGCTGGATTCATCCGAAGGTGAAGCATTGCAGGGGTAACATAAACAGGGCTGATCAACTAGCCGGGGCGCATTCTCGCCTCACGATGGATAAAAAGCAACCTGTATTTGGCAGAAATTTAGCCACAGGCCCTGATGTTCTGGCCAGCGCAAGAAAAAAGGGCTCCCGGTGGGAGCCCTTTTCGTTGATACATGGGATGTACTGCAGTGGATCAGTAGCTGCCGCTGGCCTGCTTGGCCGCGGTGATCCACTGGCGTGATGGTCATGTTCCTGCCATGACTTTGCCGCTTGGCCTCGCGGGCATTCGATATGAAAAAGGGCTCCTGTTAGGAGCCCTTTTCGTTGATACATGGGATGTATCGCCGTGGATCAGTAGCTGCCGCCGGCCTGCTTGGCCGCGGTGATCCACTGGCGTGATGGTCATGTTCCTGCCATGACTTTGCCGCTTGGCCTCGCGGGCATTTGATATGAAAAAGGGCTCCTGTTAGGAGCCCTTTTCGTTGATGCATGGGATGTATCGCCGTGGATCAGTAGCTACCGCTGGCCTTCTTGGCCGCGGTGATCATCGGGGTGATGGTCATGCCCTGTACCACGATGGAGAACATCACCACCGAGTAGGTCATCACCAGGATCACCTCCCGCAGATCGACACCCTGCTCCGGCAGCACCATGACGCCGGAGGGCAGCGCCAGCGCCATGGCCATGGCCAGGCCACCGCGCAGGCCGCCCCAGGTCAGGATACGGATGGAGAAGGTGTTGTAGCTGCGGAAACGGCGGAAGGCGACGTAGGGCAGGGACACGCTGATGAAGCGGGCGGCCAGGCAGAGCGGCACCGCGATGACCAGCAGGATCCAGTCTTGCCAGGCGAGATCCAGCAGCACCAGTGCCAGGCCGATCAGCAGGAACAGCAGGGCGTTGAGGAACTGATCCATCAACTCCCAGAAGTGATCCAGATGGTGGCGGCTCTGCTCGGAGAAGCCGGACTGGCGGGTCCAGTTGCCGATCATGATGCCGGTGACCACCATGGCCAGGGCGCCGGAGACGCCGATCATGTTGGCGAAGGCGAAGCCCGCGGTCGGGATGCAGAGGGTCAGCAGCAGCTCGAGGGAGCCGTCGTCGGTGGCACTGATCATCACGTGGGCGATGAGGCCCAGCACGGCGCCGAACAGGATGCCGCCGAGGGCCTCATGCAGGAACAGACCGGCCACGCTGCTGAAGGTCGGCTCGACCCCGCCAAAGGCCACGGCAAACACGGTGGCGAAGATCACCAGGCCGACGCCGTCGTTGAACAGGGATTCCCCCTCGATCTGGATGGCGATCTGGGGTGGCGCCTTCATCTTCTTGACGATGGCCAGCACGGCGATGGGGTCGGTGGGGGAGATCAAGGCACCGAACAGCATGCAGTAGACCAGCGGCAGCTCCCAGCCCAGCAGCTTGGCGATGAACCAGAAGCCATAGCCGATGATGAAGGTGGAGAGCAGGGTCGCCACTATGGAGAGAATGGTGATCTCCCACTTCTGGCTACGCAATGCCTTCAGATTGATGCCGAGGCCGCCGGCGAACAGCAGGAAGCCCAGGATCCCCTTCAGCAGGAAATTCTGGAAATCGATGCTCTCCATGGTCTCGATGGCCAGAGGTTCCAGATTGAACCAACCCAACTTACCAAACAGCACCATCAGCGCGGAGATCAGCATGGATCCTGCGGTAATGGCGATGGTGGTCTGGATCTTCACAACATACTGGTTGGCAAAGGCGATGAAGATCGCCAGCGCTGCCAAGAAACAGAGTGTGTAGTAGACGCTCATAGTTATTTTTCTCTTTAGTAAACAGCAAGCACGTGTCCGAATTAAGGACGGGCATAGGGTACTCCCGGCTCAGGGTGCACTCATTACCTATTTATGGTTATATTTAATCATCGCTACGGACAGATAGACGGCTAGATTTCCATTTAATTTGTTTGCTGCTAGGATGGGCAACGCGCAGTTGCATGGATGTAAGAGGATCGAGCGGTGTCGAGCATAAAGTCGGACATAAAGAAGAAACTGGAAGCCTGTCTCAGGGAGCGGATCCTGATCATCGACGGTGCCATGGGCACCATGATCCAGGGCTACAAGCTGGGTGAGGCGGACTATCGCGGTGCGCGTTTTGCCGATTGGCATACCGACATCAAGGGCAACAACGATCTGCTGGTGCTGACCCGACCCGGGGTGATCCGCGAGATCCACGATCAATATTGCGCCGCCGGGGCCGACATCCTCGAGACCAACACCTTCAACGCCACCCGTATCGCCATGGCCGATTACGAGATGGAAGCCTTCTCCGCCGAGATCAACCGCGAGGCCGCCCGTCTCGCCCGCGCCGTCGCCGACGACTGGACCGCCAAAGAGCCCCACAAGCCGCGCTTCGTGGCCGGGGTGCTGGGCCCCACCAACCGCACCGCCTCCATCTCGCCGGACGTCAACGATCCGGGCAAGCGCAACGTCACCTATGACCAGCTGGTGGCCGCCTACACGGAATCGACCCATGCCCTGATCGAGGGCGGCGCCGACCTCATACTGATCGAGACCATCTTCGATACCCTCAACGCCAAGGCCGCCGCCTTCGCGGTGGAAGGGGTGTTCGAAGAGCTGGGTTATGCGCTGCCGGTGATGATCTCCGGCACCATCACCGATGCCTCGGGTCGCACCCTCTCCGGCCAGACCACGGAAGCCTTCTACCATTCCCTGCGCCACGTCAAACCGCTGTCGTTCGGCCTCAACTGTGCGCTCGGCCCGGATGAGCTGCGCCAGTACGTGGAGGAGCTGTCGCGCATCAGCGAGAGCCATGTCAGCGCCCACCCCAACGCCGGTCTGCCCAACGCCTTCGGCGAGTACGATCTGGATGCGGGAGAGATGGCGGAGCACATCCGCGAGTGGGCCCAGAGTGGCTTCCTGAACCTGGTGGGGGGCTGCTGCGGCACCACCCCGACCCACATTCGCGCCATGAGCGATGCCGTGGCGGGTATCCGACCGCGCGCCCTGCCCGAGCTGCCGGTGGCCTGCCGGCTGTCAGGGTTGGAACCGCTGATCATCACCGCGGAGTCCATGTTCGTGAACGTGGGGGAGCGCACCAACGTCACCGGCTCGGCCAAGTTCAAGCGGCTGATCAAGGAGGGGCTCTACGACGAGGCCCTGGACGTGGCCAAGCAGCAGGTCGAGAGCGGCGCCCAGATCATCGACATCAACATGGACGAGGGGATGCTGGACGCCGAGGCGGCCATGGTGCGCTTCCTCAACCTGATCGCCGGCGAGCCGGACATCGCCCGGGTGCCTGTGATGATCGACTCCTCCAAGTGGGAGGTGCTGGAGGCGGGCCTCAAGTGCGTGCAGGGCAAGCCGGTGGTCAACTCCATCTCCATGAAGGAGGGGGAGGAGAAGTTCATCCAGCAGGCCAAACTGCTGCGTCGCTACGGCGCCGCAGTCATCGTGATGGCGTTCGACGAGGTGGGCCAGGCCGATACCCGCGCCCGCAAGTTCGAGATCTGCCAGCGCGCCTACCGCATCCTGGTGGACAGGGTGGGCTTCCCGCCGGAAGACATCATCTTCGATCCCAACATCTTCGCCGTCGCCACCGGCATCGACGAGCACAACAACTACGCGGTGGACTTCATCGAGGCGGTGAAGGACATCAAGGACAACCTGCCCCACGCCATGATCTCCGGCGGCGTCTCCAACGTCTCCTTTTCCTTCCGTGGCAACGAGCCGGTGCGCGAGGCCATTCACGCCGTCTTCCTCTACCACGCCATCCAGAACGGCATGGACATGGGCATAGTCAACGCCGGTCAGCTCGCCATCTATGAAGACATCCCGGCGGAGTTGAAAGAGAAAGTCATCGCCGTGGTGCTCAACCTCAACGACAACGCCACCGAGGATCTGCTGGCCATCGCCGAGAAGTATCGCGGCGCCGGTGCCCAGGCCGAGGATCCGCGGGATCAGGAGTGGCGCAGTTGGCCGGTGGGCAAGCGGCTGGAGCATGCCCTGGTCAAGGGCATCACCGACTTCATCGAAGAGGATACCGAAGAGGCGCGGGCCGGGGCCGAGAAGCCGCTGCACGTCATCGAGGGGCCGCTGATGGACGGCATGAACGTGGTCGGCGATCTGTTCGGCGCGGGCAAGATGTTCCTGCCCCAGGTGGTGAAGTCGGCGCGGGTGATGAAGCGCGCGGTGGCCTACCTGCAGCCCTATATCGAGCAGGAGAAGGAGGGGGGCTCCAGCAACGGCAAGATAGTGATGGCCACGGTGAAGGGAGACGTGCACGACATCGGCAAGAACATCGTCGGCGTGGTGTTGCAGTGCAACAACTACGAAATCGTCGATCTCGGGGTCATGGTCTCCTGCGAGAAGATCCTCAAGACCGCCCGTGAGGTGAATGCCGACATGATCGGATTGTCCGGCCTGATCACCCCTTCCCTCGACGAGATGGTGCACGTGGCCAAGGAGATGGAGCGTCAGGGGTTTACACTGCCGCTGCTGATCGGTGGTGCTACCACCTCCAAGGCGCACACCGCGGTCAAGATAGAGCAGAACTACCGTGAACCCGTGGTCTATGTGTCGAACGCATCGCGGGCGGTCGGGGTGGCCCAGAGCCTGCTCAATCCCGAGCTCAAGCCCGCCTTCGTGGCCCGCATCGACAAGGAGTACGAGATAGCCCGGGAGCAGCATGCCCGCAAGCAACCGAGATCCAAGCCGGTCAGCCTGGCCCATGCCCGCGCCAACCGCCAGCAGTTGGACTGGGTCGGCTATCAGCCGCCAGCCCCCCGCGAGCCGGGCGTGCAGACCTTCGAAAACGTGCCCATCTCGGTGTTGCGCCCCTACATCGACTGGACGCCCTTCTTCCTGAGCTGGGAGCTGGCGGGCAAGTATCCGCGCATCCTGGAGGACGACGTCGTCGGTGAGGAGGCGACCAAGCTGTTTGCCGATGCCAACGCCATGCTGGATCAGCTCGAGCGGGATGGCAGCGTGCGCTGCGCCGGTATCATAGGCCTGTTCCCGGCCAACGGCGTCGGCGACAGCATCGAGGTCTATACCGACGAATCGCGCACCGAGGTGCGCAAGGTGTTGCACCACCTGCGCCAACAGAGCGAGAAGCAGGGCTTCCCCAACTACTGCCTGGCGGACTATGTGGCGCCGAAAGAGAGCGGCAAGCCGGACTGGATCGGCGCCTTCGCCGTGACCGGCGGCATCGGCGAAGAGACCATCGCCAACGCCTACAAGGCCCAGCATGATGATTTCAATGCCATTCTGGTGCAGGCGGTGTGCGACCGCCTGGCGGAAGCCTTCGCCGAGTACCTGCACGAGCAGGTGCGAAAGCGGCACTGGGGTTATGCCCAGGATGAGGCCCTCAGCAACGAGGAGCTCATTCGCGAGAACTATCAGGGCATACGCCCGGCCCCCGGCTACCCGGCCTGCCCTGAGCATACCGAGAAGGGCAGCATCTGGGAGCTGCTGGGGGTGGAGGACGCCATCGGCATGCAGCTGACCGAATCCTACGCCATGTGGCCGGGGGCGGCGGTGTCCGGCTGGTACTTCTCCCACCCCGACAGCAAGTACTTTGCGGTGGCGCAGATCCAGCAGGATCAGGTCGAAGACTACGCCCAGCGCAAGGGCATGAGCCTGGCCGAGGCCGAGCGCTGGCTGGGGCCTAACCTGAGTTGAACAGGGTGCGCCCTGGTGGCGCACCTCCTGCAGAGCAGGATTGGCCGAGGCCAAACCTGAATTGAGGTCGTTATGAAGATTGGATTTGTCGGCCTGGGGGCCGTGGTGGAGACCGCCTATCTGCCGGCGCTGCATACCCTGGCGCCCGATGTCGCCTTGTGGGGATTCGATCCCGCACGCTCCCTGCCCGGGGTGACCCCGGTACCTAGCCTGGAGGCGCTGCTGGCGCTGCCGCTCGATCGACTGGTCATCGCCACCCCCTCCCTGCTGCATCTACCCGTGCTGGAGCTGGCGCTGACTAGTGAAGTGCCGATCATCCTGGTGGAGAAGCCCGTGGTGGCCAGCCTGAGCCAGCACGACAGCCTGCAGGCGCGGCTGGCCGATCCCGCGCAGGCGAGCCGGGTGCTGGCGCTGGATCACTGGATGGCCCGCGCCGCGGTGCAACGGCTGCTGAGCGGCACGCTGGGGGCCGATTGGCAGTTGCTGACGGGGGACGAGGCCAGAATCACCCCGGCGACCATAGATGATGTCAGCGCGGTGGAAGGCTTTCTGCTGGAACCCTGCGGGATCGATGCGCAGGGGCGGCCCTTCGCCCTCAACTTCGCGACGGGGGAGCCGGATCAGCGGGAGTTTCGCCATCCGGACGGGGTCATCCTCGACATAGGCACCCATGTGCTGGCCATGATCCGCGAGCTGCTGGTGGCCCTCGGCGGGGACGACAGCCTGCAACTGGTCGCCTCCGAGGTCTGCGATCGGCTGGGTCAGCCCATCCTGCGGGGGGATCTGCACAGCGCCGAAGGGCGCGCCTGTCTGCGGGGGGAGGCGGCGGGGGTGCCGCTGACGCTCTGGCTCGACAAGTACGCCGGCCCCGGCATAGAGCGCAAGGGGCTCTGCCTGCATCTCAAGGATGGCTGCCGCATCGAACTGTTTCGCAGCGGTAACCAGGAGTGGCTGCACCATCACGACCAGGGCATGGTGCATCGCTGGCAGCACTTGGGGCCGCTCTATCGCGACTGCATCGCCGAGACCCTGCTGGCGCCTCTTCCTGCCAATGGATGGCAGGGGACCACGGCCCGCCGCCTGCAGGAGGTGGGCTTGCTGCTCGAGCTGCAACAGCTGCTGCGCGGTCCGCATTGAATCTGTTTTAGGGCGATCTTGCAGAAAGACACATGGTGAGGGGAAAGGATTGGCGTTGCCAGACGTTCATGGCACCTTATACTCTCCAGTCCGATTATCAGGTCTGCCATTTCCATGAATATTGCCATTTTATCCCGCGAGCCCAACAACTACTCCACCCGCCGCCTGGTCGAGGTGGCACGGGCCCGTGGTCATCAGGTCGAGGTGCTCGACACCCTGCGCTGCTACATGAATATCGCCTCCCATAGCCCCTCCATTCATTACGAAGGACGGGAGCTGGAGAGCTATGACGCCGTGATCCCGCGCATCGGCGCCAGCATCACCTTCTACGGCACCGCCGTGCTGCGTCAGTTCGAGATGATGAACACCATGGCCCTCAACAGCTCGGTGGCCATCTCCCGCTCCCGCGACAAGCTGCGCGCCATGCAACTGCTCTCCCGCCACGGCATAGGCCTGCCCATCACCGGCTATGCCCACAGCACCCACGATGTGCCGGATCTCATCACCATGGTGGGCGGGGCGCCGCTGGTGGTGAAGCTGCTGGAGGGGACCCAGGGAATAGGGGTGGTACTGTGCGAGACCCAGAAGGCCGCCGAGAGCGTGATCGAGGCCTTCATCCAGACCAACAACAACATCCTGGTGCAGGAGTATATCCGCGAGGCGAACGGTGCCGACATCCGCTGCCTGGTGGTTAACGGCAAGGTGGTCGCGGCCATGCGTCGTCAGGCCCAGCCGGGGGAGTTTCGCTCCAACCTGCACCGTGGCGGCACCGCCGAGGCGATCAAGATAAGCCCCGAAGAGCGGGCGACTGCGGTGCAGGCCGCCAAGATCATGGGACTGGATGTGGCCGGGGTGGACATTCTGCGCAGCGCCCGCGGCCCGCTGGTGCTGGAGGTGAACTCCTCGCCGGGCCTGCAGGGGGTGGAGGCGGCCTCCGGCAAGGACGTGGCGGGCAAGATCATCGACTTCCTGGAGCTCAAGGCGAGTCGCAAGCACAAGCCGGCCGAGTGACGACGGTGACCAGGGATGATTGGAACAGACAAGGCGCCTTCGGGCGCCTTGTCGTTTCTAGCCTTAGCCGCCCGGGGAGGAGGGGTTGGGGAGCGGGGATGGGGTGGCCAGCATCTCCAGCCTGGCGCTGAAGAGGCCCCCCTCCAGCCGGGTGGCGATCCGCCAGCCCAGCTTCTCGCAGATGCGCTGGATGATGGTCAGGCCGCAGCCGTAGCCGAGGATCTGATCCGGCGCCGCCGCGGTGGGATTGCTGATGGTGATGATCTGCCCTGCCAGCACTATCTCGATGTGGCCGTCGGCGTAGCTGAGGGCATTCTTGAGCAGGTTGCCGAGGGCGATGGCCAGCAGGGAGAGCGGGGCCTGCACCTCGCTCTGCTCGTCGAGGCTGAGGTGGATGTCCAGGTTCTCGCGCTGCAACAGGGGGGCGAGCCGCGCCAGCTCCCGCCGGATCAGCGGCGCCACCCGTTGCGGGGGACGCTCGACCGCCTCCTTGCGCCCCAGCAGCAGGAAGGTCTCGGTGAGCAGCGCCATCTCGTCGCTGGCGGCGCGGATGCGGCTGGCCGCCCGAGCGGCGGGGGCGGGCAAGTCCGTCACCTTGCCGAGCAGGGCGGCGGAACCCTGGATCACCATGTTGGGGGTTCGCAGCTCGTGGCTGGCGAAGCGGCTGAACTCCTGCTCGCGGGCGAACACCGCAGCCACCTCCTGCTTGCCTGCCAGCAGCGCCAGCTCGATCTCCCGCAGCTCCTGCCAGGGGGCATCCGGCACGAAGTCCGCCTGATCCGGGGTGAGGTGGGCGACCCGTTGGCGCAGCCGCTCCAGTGGCCGGGTGATGTGGCGCACCAGCCAGATGCCGAACGCGATGCAGCCCAGCAGCAGGGCCAGGCCGATCAAGCGGGTGACCAGATGCAGCTTGTCTTCGTAAGGGTCCAGATAGTCGTCGGCGTCATCGTTGAACACCAGATAGAGCAGGCCCTGGCCCGAGGGGTGGGGCCGCACCAGGAAGTGCTTGTCCTCCTTGCCGAGCTGGTGCTCGAAGAAGCCCGGGCTCTGGTAGGCCTTGAGCCAGGCGGGCAGGCGGCCGTGCTCGGTCCAGTAGCTGGAGAATTGACGCGGGCTGGGTGCCGGGGCCGCGGTGCCGAGCCGCAGCCAGTCGTCGTTGTAGCGGGTCACCTCCGCCTCCAGCCAGTGGCGCAGGCTCAGCTCCTCCATCTTGTCCTCGGCCACCACCATCAGCAGGCTGAGGATCACCAGCAGCAGCAGCCCGGCCCCGCCCAGCGCCAGGATCAGGCGGCGACGCAGACTGGGCAGGCTCATGGCGCCACCTGCGCGTCAGCTGTCATTGGCATGCTCGCTCCCAGGCTTCACCAGTCGGTAACCCTGACCGTGCAGGGTCTCCAGCATGGGGGTGGGGAAGGGCTTGTCCAGCGTGTTGCGCAGGGCATAGATGTGACTGCGCAGGGCATCGGAGTCGGGCTCCTCATCCCCCCAGACGGTGTCCAGCACCTCCTGGCGGCTGACCAGGGCCGGGGCCCGGCGGGTGAGCAGGGTCAGGATCCGGAACGGGATCTTGCCGAGTTTCAACTCGACGCCGGAGCGGCTGGCGCGGCCACTGGCGGGATCCACCTCCAGCTCGCCGAAGCGAAGCGCCCCCAGATCGGTGCGGGGGCCGCGCAGGGCCAGCGCCTGCAGCCTGACCTCCAGCTCCTCCATGGCGAACGGCTTGACCAGATAGTCATCGCCGCCGGCGCGAAAGCCGGCCAGCTTGTCGTCCAGCCCGTCGCGGGCGGTGAGAAACAGCACGGGGGTCGCAATGCCATCGGCCCGCAGCCGCTCGACGGTGCGCAGGCCATCGAGGCGCGGCATCATCACATCCATGATGATGACGTCGAAGCGCTGCTCCGCCAGCAACTGCAGGGCGGCCTGGCCGTGATAGGCGCAGTCCAGTCGGTGCCCTGCCAGCTCCAGATAATCCATGATGGTTTCCGCGACCTGGGGATTGTCTTCCACCACCAGTATTTTCATGTTCTGATCTCCTGGTCTCGACCGATATTTCACGGTTATTTCACAGCGGATACGCCATCCTGTGTGCCAGTGTAACCCCGAGGATCCCCGATGAAGAAGCCTCTCTGTGCTCTCCTGCTGCTCATCTTGCTGCCATTTGGCACTGTGCAGTCGGCCGAGTTCAAGCTGACCGGCCGCACCAGCTGGCAACTGGGCCAGCTGATGGTCAACGGCATCCCCTTCGCGATCGACGGCCAGACCCGCTTCAAGGATGGGCTGAGTGAAGACGATCTCGGGGGCAGCTGGGTCGATCTGGAAGGGGTGGTGCAGGGGGAGCAGCGGCTGATCCGCGAGGTGGAGACGCTGGAAGAAAAAGACCAGATGGAGCTGGAAGGACCTGTGGCCCAGGGGCGGATCTGGGGCTATGTCACCTCGGACGACAGCCTGGCGCCGTTCGAAGGGCGCTGGCTGGAGCTGGAGTGCCGATTCGATGGCATGCGTCTGAGCCGCTGCCGTGAAGATGATTGAGGCGCCCACAGCAGCGCCGACCGGAAAAAGTGCCCATCCAGGCCCATAGTTAAACCTCATCGCCGGTTGACCATGGGCCTGTTTGCTATGACCAGAACCGCATTGCTGCTGTGGGTGTTACCGTTTTGCACCCTGGCCACCGAGGCCGAACTCTGGCTGGTGGAGCTGGAGCACAACGACGGCATCCATCTGCAGTTTCAGGGTGCCGAACTGGAGCTGGGCAGTGCCGCGTTGACCGGGGTGAGCCAACCCGACGATCTCAGGCCCGGCATGCGGCTCGCCATCCTGAGCCGGTACGGCGTTGCCCAGCAGATCCGGGTACTCGCCACGGCGCCGGATCTGGCGCAGAGCAGCCAGTGGCTGCGGGCAGAGGACAGTCTGGTCGCCACCGCAGGGGAGACCTTGCTGTTGCAGGAGCTGGGAGTGCTGGTGTTCGATGCCGGCACCCGCTGGCTCAACGGCAGCCCCGCCGACCTGCAACCGGGCCTCAGGCTGGTGCTGAGCCGCGATGAGGATGGACGCTTGACCGAGGTGCTGATCCCCAATCCGGAAGAGGATCCCGAATAAATAGCCAGAATATGGCTCAGTCACTTGGCGGATATGTAATCTGGCCGAGTATCGCTGACGTTTACATTCAATAATTAAAAACTTTAACACCACAAAAGTTATAAATTTAATAATAAAGCAATGACTCTGATATTTGTTTTATCATTAATTAATAACCTGCCTGTTAATTGTGTTTACACCATTCATGAATAATTAAAGTGTGGATCCGATCGCATTCGTAGGCTTGTGTGGCTGATATTGTCCCCCTGGCATGCAGCAAGATAAATAGCATTTGCATGTCTATGCCTACAATATTGGGGGAGCTATGGATAAACTAAAAATAACGGGTTTGGCGTTGACCATTTCGACGCTGTTGATGAGCCAGGCCCATGGGGCCGAGCCCGTCTATCCTGACCAACTGCGTCTCTTCTCGCTCGGGAAAGAGGTCTGTGGTACCAACTATCGTCCGATCAATCGGGAAGAAGCGCAGAGTGTCCGCAATAATATTGTGGGCATGATGGGCCAGTGGCAAATAAGTGGTTTGGCCAATAACTGGGTGATCATGGGATCGGGTTACAACGGTGAAATAAAACCCGGATCGGCCTCGGATACCTGGTGTTATCCGACCAATCCGGTCACCAGTGAAATACCCGTATTGCCTGCGCTGAATATTCCAGATGGGGATGAAGTGGACGTGCAATGGCGGCTGGTGCATGACAGTGCCAATTTCATCAAGCCGGCCAGCTACCTTGCCCATTATCTCGGCTATGCCTGGGTCGGTGGCGACCACAGCCCCTACGTGGGTGAGGACATGGACGTGACTCAGGACGGCGGAGGCTGGCTGATCCGTGGCAACAACGGCGGCGGCTGCGACGGCTATCGCTGCGGCGAGAAGAGCAGCATCCGGGTCAGCAACTTCGCCTACACCCTGGATCCCGAGAGCTTCAGTCACGGTGAGGTGACCCAGTCCGATCGCGTCCTGATCAAGACGGTGGTGGGCTGGGCCGTCAACGACAGCGACACGCCCCAGTCCGGCTATGACGTGACCCTGCGCTACGACACGGCCACCAACTGGTCCAAGACCAACACCTATGGCCTGAGCGAGAAGGTCTCCACCAAGAACAAGTTCAAGTGGCCGCTGGTGGGTGAGACCGAACTCTCCATCGAGATCGCCGCGAGCCAGTCCTGGGCTCAGCAGAACGGTGGGGCGACTACCACCTCGCTCTCCCAGTCGGCGCGCCCGACCGTGCCCGCCCACTCGAAGATCCCGGTGAAGATCGAGCTCTACAAGGCAAACATCTCCTACCCCTACGAGTTCAAGGCGGACGTCAGCTACGATCTCGCCCTGAACGGTTTCCTGCGCTGGGGCGGCAACGCCTGGCACACCCATCCGGACAACCGGCCGACCTGGAACCACAGTTTCACCATAGGCCCGTTCAAGGACAAGGCGAGCAGCATCCGTTACCAGTGGGACAAGCGTTACATCCCGGGTGAGGTGAAGTGGTGGGACTGGAACTGGACCATACAACAGAACGGTGCCGACACCATGAAGAACGCCCTGGCCAGGGTGTTGCGCCCGGTGCGCGCCAGCATCACGGGGGACTTCCACGCCGAGAGCCAGTTCGCCGGCAACATCGAGATAGGTGCGCCCGTGCCCATCGGCGGCGACAGCAAGGCGCGTCGTGCTCGCAGCGTCGACGGCCCGGCGACGGGCCTGCGCCTGGAGATCCCGCTCGATGCCAGCGAACTCTCCGGACTGGGCTTTGACAACGTCCAGATCACGCTGGAACCCGCTACCGACAAGTAACTCTGTGGCAGTGAAACCATGATGTGAAACCGGGCTTTGTCCCGGTTTTTATTTGCTGGCATTCATATTTTTAGTGCCTTGTGCTGGCATGCCGTCTGTCCTGCGCAAGGGTCGCTGACTAGGCGAGGGTGAGCGGGTTGACCCTCAGTGCCCGCCATAGAGGGCGCCCTATGCTGACTGACGATCGTCCCCATGATCCGCACTCGGGTTCCGAGCCACAGCAGCTTGCCCAATCCCCACTGGTCTGCGGTGTTAATGCCTTGTACTTTGTAAAACCCCATTTATACTGGCGCCATCTTGTCGGAGTGCCGACCGTCGAACGACGCGAAGCTGAGACCGTTAATTCGGGATCCGTGGAACCTGATCAGGCTAGAACCTGCGAAGGGAAACAAGGGTAACCAGTGGGTTGCCGCGCGGGGAGAGGGACAAGCCTCTCCCGCTCATCGAAGGGGTCAATCCCGCGATGAGTCAGGGCGCACGAGAGGGAGTCTGTCCCGTCCGGTCTGTCCATAGAGGCGCCGCACGGCCCGCCCGAACAGGGGGGATCCAGACAGCAGAGCAGGGAAGCACAGATCCTGGGCTCGCTCCCTCTTGAAGCACATCTCACCCACAGGTTCATCACTTCTCCTCGAACTCCAGACAAGCAAACACCCATAACTTCAACCAGTTAATGTGAGTTTTGCTATGTCTACCCCAGTACAGTCCGCTCCAGAAGCACAGTCCGTTTCAGAAAACGCCGTATCTGAACAGATCAAGCCAGCCGTCGCCAGCCGTCGCCAGCAGCGTGCCAGCGCCCAGCGCTTTATCGATAACCTCAAGGGCATGGCCCATCCCAACTCCAGACGCATCTTCATCCAGGGCTCGCGCCCCGACATCCGGGTCGGGCTGCGGGAGATCTCCCTGGCCGACACCTTCGTCGGTGGCAGCGAGGAGCACCCCAAGTTCGAGGCCAATGAGTCGGTGCCGGTCTACGACACCTCGGGCGCCTACGGCGACGAGCAGGCCGAGATCGACGTGCGCCGCGGCCTGCCGCGCCTGCGGGAAGCCTGGGTGCTGGAGCGGGGCGACACCGAGTCCCTCGATGGCCTGAGCTCCGCCTTCACCCAGGAGCGTCTCGCCGACGAGGGGCTGGATCACCTGCGCTTCGATAACTTGCCCAAGCCGCTGCGTGCCAAGCCGGGTCGCCGGGTGACCCAGCTGCACTATGCCCGCCAGGGTATCGTCACCCCCGAGATGGAGTTCATCGCCATTCGCGAGAACATGGGCCGCGAGCGGGTGCGCTCCGAACTGCTGCTGCGCCAACATCCGGGTCAGGGCTTCGGCGCCCGCCTGCCGGGCAACATCACCCCCGAATTCGTGCGCGATGAGGTGGCCGCCGGCCGTGCCATCATCCCCAGCAACATCAACCACCCGGAAGCCGAGCCGATGATCATCGGCCGCAACTTCCTGGTGAAGATCAACGCCAACATCGGCAACTCGGCGGTGACCTCCAGCATCGAGGAGGAGGTCGAGAAGCTGGTCTGGTCCACCCGCTGGGGCGCCGACACCGTCATGGATCTCTCCACCGGCCGCTACATCCACGAGACCCGTGAGTGGATCCTGCGCAACAGCCCTGTGCCCATCGGCACCGTGCCCATCTATCAGGCGCTGGAGAAGACCAACGGCATCGCCGAGGATCTGACCTGGGAGCTGTTCCGCGACACCCTGCTGGAGCAGGCCGAGCAGGGGGTGGACTACTTCACCATCCACGCCGGCGTCCTGCTGCGCTACGTGCCCATGACAGCCAAGCGCCTCAC
Source organism: Aeromonas sp. sif2433 (assembly GCF_019218705.1). Taxonomy (NCBI): domain Bacteria; kingdom Pseudomonadati; phylum Pseudomonadota; class Gammaproteobacteria; order Aeromonadales; family Aeromonadaceae; genus Aeromonas; species Aeromonas sp. sif2433. The sequence goes on along the minus strand of NZ_JAHUXD010000003.1, from coordinate 306,998 downwards.
CGGCATCGTCTCCCGTGGCGGCAGCATCATGGCCAAATGGTGCCTCTCCCACCACCAGGAGAATTTCCTCTACCAGCATTTTCGCGAGATCTGCGAGATCTGCGCCGCCTATGACGTGGCGCTCTCTCTGGGGGATGGCCTGCGTCCCGGCTCCGTCTATGACGCCAACGACGAGGCCCAGTTCGCCGAGCTGCACACCCTGGGCGAGCTCACCAAGATCGCCTGGGAGTACGACGTCCAGGTGATGATCGAGGGGCCGGGTCATGTGCCCATGCACATGATTGAGCGCAACATGACGGAGCAGCTGGAGCATTGCCACGAGGCGCCCTTCTACACCCTGGGCCCGCTCACCACCGACATAGCCCCCGGCTACGATCACTTCACCTCCGGCATAGGTGCCGCCATGATCGGCTGGTACGGCTGCGCCATGCTCTGCTACGTCACCCCCAAGGAGCACCTGGGGCTGCCGAACAAGGAAGACGTCAAGCAGGGGCTCATCACCTACAAGATCGCCGCCCACGCCGCCGATCTCGCCAAGGGTCACCCCGGCGCCCAGATCCGCGACAACGCCATGTCCAAGGCGCGCTTCGAGTTCCGCTGGGAGGATCAGTTCAACCTGGCGCTGGATCCCGAGACAGCCCGTGCCTACCACGACGAGACCCTGCCCCAGGAGTCCGGCAAGGTGGCCCACTTCTGCTCCATGTGCGGCCCCAAGTTCTGCTCCATGAAGATCACCCAGGACGTACGTGACTACGCCGCCAAGCTCGATGCCGCCAAGCTGGAGACCATAGAGGTGAAGCTGGTGGGCATGGATGGCCAGCAACAGCGGGTGCAGGCCGAGGTGGAGAGCGGCATGGCCAAGATGGCGGAAACTTTCAAGGAGAAGGGGGGCGAGCTCTACCATCAGGCGGCGGCCCTCAAGCAGGAGCGGGAAGAATCATGACTCCAATGGTTTCGCCGCAGGCGCCCAAACCCATCGTCTGGACCATAGCCGGTTCCGACTCGGGGGGCGGCGCCGGCATTCAGGCCGATCTGCACAGCATGCACAGCCTCGGCGTGCACGGCTGCTCCGTCATCTCCGCCATCACCGCCCAGAACTCGGTGGCGGTGAAGATGGTGGATCCCGTGCTGATGCAGAGCTTCTGCGCCCAGATCGACGCCCTCGGCGTCGATCTGCCGCCGGCCGCCATCAAGATAGGCCTGCTGCCGACCCGGCTCCATGTGGAGGTGCTGGCACGCCGGTTGGAGGTGATCGCCGCCCCCTTCGTGGTCTATGACCCGGTGGCCATCGCCAGCAGCGGCACCCCCATGGCCGAGCCGAACATGCTGGCGGCGGTGCGCGAGCACCTGCTGCCAAGGCTGTCTCTCATCACCCCCAACGGCCCCGAGCTGGAGGCACTGACCGGCATCCCGGCGACCAGCCCTGCGCTGGTGCGGGCGGGGGCCGCCCGGCTGCGCGAACTCGGCGCCCGCGCCGTGCTGGTCAAGGGGGGGCATCTGGCGTGGAGTGGCGAGCTCTGCCTCGACTACTACCAGGATGAGCACAGGGAGTTCTGGTTGGCGGCGCCACGGCTCGATACCCGCCACGGCCACGGCACCGGCTGCTGTTACGCCAGCGCCATCGCCGCGGTCCAGGCGCTGGATTACCCGGTGGAAGACGCCATCACCCTGGCGCGCGCCTACCTGCAGCAAGGGTTGGCGGCCGCGCAGGGGGTAGGGGCCGGCCCCGGCCCCATCGCCCACCTCGGCTGGCCCGGGGATCTCGCTCACTTCCCCCGCGCCCTGCTGGCGGGCTCTGCGCTGGATCACCGCTTCGGCCTCTATCCCGCCAGCGAGGCCCGTCTACCGGAGGGACCCTTTGCCCCGACCGAACACGATCTCGGCCTCTATCCGGTGGTGGATTCGGTGCCGTGGCTCGAGCGGCTGTTGAAAGCCGGGGTCAAGACACTGCAACTGCGCATCAAGGACTTGCCCGCCGACGCCGTGATGCCCGCCATCGCCGAGGCGGTGGCGCTGGGCCGCCGCTTCGGGGCCCGGCTCTTTATCAACGATTACTGGCAGCAAGCCATCGAGGCTGGCGCCTACGGTGTGCACCTGGGCCAGGAGGACATGGAGACGGCGGATCTCGCCGCCATCCAGGCCGCCGGCCTGCGCCTCGGCATCTCCACTCACGGCTACTTCGAGCTGATGCGGGCCCGGGAACTGGCACCTTCTTACATCGCCCTCGGCCATATCTTCCCCACCAACACCAAGCAGATGCCGTCCCGTCCCCAGGGGCTGGTGCGGCTGCACCACTATCGCGCCCTGATGCGTGATTGGCCCACCGTCGCCATAGGTGGCATCAGTGAAGAGCGGGTGGCGGCGGTCAAGGCGAGCGGGATCGGCAGTATTGCGCTGGTCTCGGCCATCACCGCCAGCGATGACTGGCAGGGGGCCACCGCCCGTCTGCTGGCCGCCGTCGGAGCCGGGGACGAGCCACTGTCGGCCCTGCCGAACCAGGAAAAGGAGGCCAGCCATGCTCTCTGACGAGGCATCTCTAAGTGACGAAGAGTATCTGCGCTATGGCCGCCAGCTGATGCTCGCCGAGATCGGGGAGGAGGGGCAGGCGCGGCTCAAGGGCAAGTCGGTACTGATCGTCGGTCTCGGTGGCCTCGGCTCGCCGCTGGCGCTCTATCTCGCCGGGGCCGGAGTCGGCACCCTCTGGCTCGCCGATGGCGACATCCTGGATTCCAGCAATCTGCCGCGCCAGATCCTGTTCGATGGCGAGGGCCTGCGCCGCTCCAAGGCCGAGCTGGCCCGGGAGCGACTGGCGGCCCACAACCCGCTGGTGGAGCTGATCGCCATCAACCAGCGCCTCGATGAACAGAGCCTGCCGGCCTTTGTGGCCGAGGTGGATCTGGTGATCGACTGCTGTGACAACCTGGCGACCCGCCACGCCATCAACGCCGCCTGCGTAGCCCAGGGCAAACCCTGGATCTCCGCCGCCGCCGTCGGCTGGCAGGGCCAGCTGATGGTGCGAAGCGCGTCGGAGCACGCCTGCTACGCCTGCCTCTACCCGGCGGACACCGAGATTAAAGAGAGTTGCCAGCGCAGCGGCGTCACAGGCCCCCTGGTCGGCGTGATGGGCTCCTTGCAGGCCCTAGAGGCACTCAGGCTGCTACTCGGGCGGCCCAGCCCGGTGGCGGGCACCCTGCGCCGCTTCGATGCCTTGCGCCACGAGTGGCAGTGCCTGCAGCTGCCCGCCGATCCTGCCTGCCCGATCTGCGGCAGCGCCAACCCGGCCCTGAAGGATTAACCATGAAGATCCGATTGAACGATATCGAGCTGACTCTGCCCACCGGCCAGAGCCTGACTGAACTGCTGGCGATGCAGGAGATTGCCCCTCAGGGGGTGGCGGTGGCCCTCAACGGCGCCGTGTTGCCCCGCGGCCGCTGGCCCGAGACCCGACTCGGTGACGGGGACGAGATCCACCTCTTTACCGCCATTGCGGGAGGCTGACATGCTGACCATTGCGAACCACAGTTTTTCATCGCGCCTCTTCACCGGCACCGGCAAGTTCGCCCGTCCGGAGCTGATGGCCGCCGCCATCGAGGCGAGCGGCTCCCAACTGGTGACCATGGCCATCAAGCGCCTCGAGCCGGGCAAGCGCCACGACGATATCCTGAGCCCCTTGCTCAGGCTCGGGGTCAAGCTGCTGCCCAACACCTCGGGCGCCAAGACCGCCGCCGAGGCGGTATTTGCCGCCCGGCTCGCCCGCGAGGCGCTCGGCACTAATTGGCTCAAGCTCGAGATCCACCCCGACCCCAAGTACCTGCTGCCCGATCCCATAGAGACGCTCAAGGCTGCGGAGCAGCTGGTGAAAGAAGGCTTCGTGGTGCTGCCCTATTGCGGTGCCGATCCCGTGCTGTGCAAGCGGCTCGAGGAGGTGGGCTGCGCCGCCGTCATGCCGCTCGGCGCCCCCATCGGCTCCAATCAGGGGCTGGTGACCCGGGAGTTTCTGTCGATCATCGTCGAGCAGGCCCGGGTGCCGGTGGTGGTGGATGCGGGCATAGGGGCCCCCAGCCACGCGGCGGCGGCCTTCGAGCTCGGCGCCGACGCCGTGCTGGTCAACACCGCCATCGCGGTGAGCCGGGATCCGGTCGCCATGGGTCGCGCCTTCGCGCTGGCCTGCGAGGCGGGTCGCGGCGCCTATCTGGCCGGATTGGGGACGCGCGGTAGCCAGGCCCAAGCCTCCAGCCCGCTCACCGATTTTCTGGAGGCGCTATGAGCCAGAGCATGGGGCAAGATGTGGTGTCTGCATGCTCCCCTCTCCCATTGGGAGAGGGGCCGGGGGTGAGGGAACCGGCTGAAGCGGCACTTGAATTGGTCGAGCCCTGCGCTCCTCCCCCTCCCAAGGGGGAGGCCGGGAGGGGGTTGGATTTTGCCGACCGCTGGCGCGAGCTGGACTGGGATCATGTGGGCATGAGCATCCGCGCCAAGACGGCGCGGGACGTGGAGCTGGCGCTGGCCAACCCACGGCGCGGCCTGGATGACTTCATGGCGCTGATCTCCCCGGCCGCCGAGCCCTTCCTGCCGCAGATGGCGGAGCTGGCGGAGCGCCTCACCCGCCAGCGTTTCGGCAACACGGTCGGCTTCTACGTGCCGCTCTATCTGTCGAACCTCTGCGCCAACGACTGCTCCTACTGTGGCTTCTCCATGAGCAACCGCCTCAAGCGCAAGACCCTGAATGCCGAGGAAATCGAGCGTGAATGCCTGGCCCTCAAGGCGCGCGGCTTCGACAGCGTGCTGCTGGTGACCGGCGAGCACGAGACCAAGGTGGGCATGGCCTATTTTCGCCAGCACCTGCCACAGATCCGCCGCCACTTCAGCACCCTGGCGATGGAGGTGCAGCCGCTGTCGCAGGCCGAGTATGCCGAGCTCAAGACCTTGGGCCTCGATGCGGTCATGGTCTATCAGGAGACCTACCATGCCCCGGCCTACGCCCGCCACCACCTGCGCGGCAACAAGCAGGATATCGAGTGGCGCCTCGCCACCCCGGACAGGCTGGGCCGCGCCGGCATCGACAAGATTGGCCTCGGCGCCCTGATCGGCCTGTCGCCGGACTGGCGCGCCGACAGCTATTTCGTGGCCGAGCACCTGAGCTGGCTGGAGCGCCACCACTGGCAGAGCCGCTATTCCTTGTCGTTCCCGCGGCTGCGGCCCTGCACCGGCGGTTTGCAGCCCGAGGTGACCATGACGGATCGCCAGCTGGTGCAGCTCATCTGCGCCTGGCGGCTGCTCTCGCCGACCCTGGACTTGTCTCTCTCCACCCGGGAGTCGCCGGCCTTCCGCAACGGTGCCCTGCGCCTCGGCATCACCCAGATGTCGGCGGAGTCGCGCACCCAGCCGGGCGGCTACGCGGAAGGGGATGAGGAGGAGCTGGAGCAGTTCGCCATCCACGATGATCGTTCTGTGGGGGATGTGGCCAATGCCGTGCGGCAGGCCGGATTGCAGCCGGTGTTCAAGGATTGGGAACCGTTTTTGGGGAGGTAATAAAGCCAGTTAGCTGGACCACAGCGTATATAGGTTTCTGGCTGGCTATAACAGGATGCATTTAACTGTGTTCATTGCATCCTGTTATTTTTTTGTCTGCTAGGGGTTTTAAAATAGTTGGTGCTGCCACTCATTTTAGAGTTTGTGATTAAAGTGTCTCTTTGAGTCTGTCTTTGGCGAATTCCAGAAATCTACTGATTTTATGGGAGCGGGCACTCTCACCTGTGGCCATAAGTGCGACAATGTCAACTTGTGGTAAAGCATATTCTGGGAGGAGCTCTACCAAAGTGCCAGTGTTGAGCTCAGTAATAAGATCCCATTCCGAACGATTGATTATACCCAATCCATCTAGAGCCCACTGCTTCACCACGTCGGCAATATTGCTGGTAAGTGAAGGCGTCACCCTGAGACGACATTCTCTGCCTGATTCGATATGCTGGAAACGCCAGAGGGAAACATCTTCATTATTTTCCCTCAATACGATGCAATCATGCTGATTAGTCATCAGTTGTTCTGGTGTTGTCAGGTCTGGCATGGTGGAAATATAGTCTGGTGATGCACAGAGGACACGACGAGTGGGCGAGATGACCATTCTATAGAGATGTGCCTGGGTTAATTCACCAATATAAAACATGATGTCAGGTTGGAGAGGGGAGTCTGACCAAGAAGGGCGATCAGACAGGGTAAGATCGATGGATACTGCCGGGTATTGCTGCTTGAATTGGCCAATAATGGGAGACAGTTTTTTCTCACCGAAACCAATAGGTGCAATTATATTGATATGGCCGCACAGGTCATCCTTGGCCGCTCTTAGCGATTCTTCAATTGAGGCCATTTGTCTGATAATTCCTGACCCCATGTCGATCAATATCTGGCCATGCTCGGTGACTTTTAGCTGGCGACCCTGTCGTTCAATCAGAGTAAGTCCAAGCTTTTCCTCGAGGGACCTGAGCTTCTGAGTAACATAAGGTGCCGAAACATTGAGTTGTTTTGCTGCGGTGGAGAAGTTTTTGCAGGCAGCAATGGTAATAAAAAATTTTATATCATTTATAGCCAGCATTAACATCGCCATTAAGTGAGAATTAACAAAATGCTAAATATGAGAAACATGCTACCACATGCTATGTTCTTACCGCAATGTAATAGCATTATCTGTTAATCGACGGTTTGGATTCGGCTCCGCAGATATGCTGACCATCTAAACTAGCCTTAATGGGTTAAATCGATGTGCTATTTGTCGGAGTGGCAGTCGATAAATAGCCCTTAAAAGGAAGTATTATGACATCTAGCATCATGCTGGCATTTGTTTTTAGCTGTGTCGCCTTTAGTTTTTCTCCAGGGGCGGGGGCAATTGCGACTATGTCAAGATCGATAGAAGGCGGCATAGTTCAAGCCAGGTACAATATTATTGGTTTACAACTGGCATTGCTGGTTCACCTCACCATTGTAAGTGTCGGACTGGGATCCTTTGTGGCATCATCAGACGTTGCGTTTGACTTCATAAAATATATAGGTGGAGGCTACCTCATCTATTTGGGTGTGATGAAAATAAAAAACTCAGGGAATACCGTGTTGCGTAATACTGAGACGCAAGGCGGTAAGTTAAAGAGCTTGGTTAATGGTTTTGTTGTCAATATAACAAATCCAAAATCCATTGTGTTTTTGGTCGCGTTTCTTCCGCAGTTTGTCGACGGTTCAGATAGTGGTTATCAATATATTAAACTTGGTTTTTTCATTGTTTTGGTGGACTGTATCGCAATGTTGTCATATGCATCTTTCTCTCATGTATTATTGCGATATCTCTCTGAGCCATCTCATTTAAAGCGTTTGAATTTAATATTTGGTGCAGTATTTATCATGCTAGCCGTGATGTTGTTAATGTCTGGCAGACATTGAGAGGACGATTCAATAGGTGACATCATGGCCATAGGGGAAGATGGCTTGTGAGGGATGTGGCCATGGCCCGGTAGCCAACACGTTGGCGGCGTGCTTGATATTGATGCGCAAGGGATTGGCCGTTTACCTGCCAGGCTATTCTCCTTCTCCCGGATACCGGTGCGGGTTCCCTGGGCCAACCCTTGTCGTCTGACGGCGGGTGGGGCATCGACCCGGGGCGGGTTTTTCTCTAGCATGGACCGATAGCGGGGCAGGGGCTCCGCCACCACGGTTATTCTGGCGGAGAGAACAAGATGAAGACGCGTCACCTGCTCATGCTGAGCGCCCTGTTGCTGGGCGGCTGTACCATCAATCCCTACGGCGGCACGCCGGCGCCCGTGACCGAGCCGGACCAGCCGGTGAGCCAGCCGGGCAAGGCCGTGACCGGGCCCGACGCGGCCGAGCCGGTGCCCGCCCCCAAACCCGTTGCCCCGACCGGCCTGGCGCTGGCCATGGCGGATGCCTTCCTCAAGGCCCCCGAGGTGCAGGCGTTGACCCAGGGCGGCAGCCCTGTGCTGCTGCTGATGCCGCCCCAGAACGGCACAGGGGAAGAGTTCAACACTCAACCCATGGCCATCGCCATGAGCAAGCGGATCCAGGCCAACAGCGGTTTTCGCTTCGCCGATCCGGGCCAGGTCGCGGCCATCACCGGCCAGCTCGAGTATCAGCAGGGGGGCATGAACCCGGCCTCCCTGGTGCGGCTGGGTCGTCAGACCGGGGCCGGCTACATGCTGTACGGGGATCTCGTCTCCGAGGGGAGCCGTTACCGGCTCGCCATGAGCCTGATGGATCTGAAAAGCGGCGAGCTGCTCTGGAACGGTAGCCGTAGCGCCAGCCGCTGAGCCCTGGCGAGGGGTGAGGTCATCCTCGCCTCACCCCTGCTTTTTCAAAAAGTAACTGGTATGCCCTGGGGGCATATCGGGCAGCTCACCGAAGACGGCATAGCCCTGCTTCCGATAGAAGGGCAGCGCCTGGAAGCTGGTGGTCTCGAGGTGGATGCGGGTGATGCCGCGGGCTTGGGCTGCTTGCTCCAGGGTGGCCAGCAGGCGGGCGCCCCAGCCATCCTGGCGGATGGGCTCGTCGACCCAGAGCCCCTCGATATGCAGCCAGCCCCACTTGATCTCGCCGAGGATGCCACCTCGCACTCTCCCCTCCTCATCCTTCACAAAGCTGGCGATCCGCTCCCGGGGCAGGGGGCCGGTGACGCTCTCATTGAACTGGTTCAGCCCCGTCCGCAAGGCGTCGAAGTCGGTTGACTGGGGGGATTGGGGGGCGGTCAGTTGCATAACCAGCTCCGTATGAAGAGCCTCTACCATTAACCCGGCGGCCTGCCGGTGGTCAAGCCGGATGGCATCTGTCGGCTGCCGATCCCACACTATGGAGGTGATGGCCTGGCCAGAATGGCCAGCATGCCTGCCTTGGCTCAGGTTGTCCGAGCGGGCGCGATGCCCGACGGGAGAGGGGCCTGGCGGGTCATGGCGGTCCTGACAAGGCCGTATTAAGGTCTCTTCCTGTACGATAATCGCAGGTAGGGCATAGGTGAAATGCCCATTCTGACGGCGCAGCAGACGAGGTACCTATGACGCTCTCGGTCACGCAACTCTATGAAGTCATGACCCAGTTGCCGGATCCCGTGTTTATCCTGAGCGAGGATGGTTACTACGTCGAATACATAGGTGGCATCGAGCAGCTCTCCTATCAGGACGGCAATCCGCTGGCGGGCAAGCAGCTGGCCGACGTCTTGCCCGCCGCGATGGCGCAGTGGGTGATGGCGCAGGTCGCGCTGGCCTTGAGCAGCGGGCAGGTGCAGGTGGTGGAGTATGAGCTGGCCGCCACCGAGGTGGAGGGGATAGATGCCGCCGCCGGGCCGCAGGGGACGCAACGCTTCGAGGGCAAGATAGCGCCGCTGCCCTCGCGCTATGAGGGCAAGCGGGCGGTGGCCTGGGTGACCCGCAACATCACCCGCCAGCACGAGCTGCAGCAGCGGCTCAAGCGGCTCGGCGAGACGGATCAGCTGACCGGCCTCTACAACCGCCATTTCTTCTTCGAGCACTACAGACACAAGCTGCAGGGCCAGGGGCGTACCGGCCTCATCATGCTGGATATCGATCACTTCAAGCAGATCAACGACAACTTCGGCCATCAGACCGGGGACAGGGTGCTGTGTCGCTTCTGCGAGTGCGTGGCCGCCCAGCTGCGGGTGGAGGATCTGTTCGTGCGCAGCGGTGGCGAGGAGTTTCTGATCCTGTTGCCGCAGATAGACGAGGCCATACTGCCGAAGGTGGCGGAGCGGATCCGCGCCGCGGTGGCGGCCATGGCGCCGGATCCTGTGCCCATCACCGTGAGTCTGGGCAGCACCCTGATCCAGCCGGGAGAGGAGGTCAACGCCGTGCTGGCCCGCGCCGACGAGTGGCTCTATCGGGCCAAGCGGAGCGGGCGCAACCGGGTGGCCCATGATCCGGACTCCTGACTTTGGCTCCTCTGAGCCTCAAAGCACAAGGGCGACCAGCTGGTCGCCCTTGTTCGTTTATGCGGCCTTGGCCAAGGCGCTCTAACCCAACAGGGTCGAGACGTTCTGGCCCGCCATCAGCAACCCTATGGCCAGTACTCCGAACCAGACCAGGGTCGCGCTCACCAGCGCGTAGCCGCCGGCGACGAACAGGCCGTCGCGCTGCAACATGCCGATGGCCAGCAGCAGTATGGCCCAGGCGGGCATGGCGTTGGTGAACGGGATGGCGCCGAGCGGCAGCATCAGCAGCAGGGCGGCCAGCATGATCAGCAGGCCGTTGCAGCGGTTGACGGCGGTGCTGCCGGTCAGCAGCAGCAGGCGTGGCCGGATGAAGCGATCGATGCGGGCCAGCAGATCCGCCCCCTTGTGCAGGGTCGGCTTGAGCTGCTCGGCGGCGAAGCGGCGCTCCATCAGGATGGCGGGCAGCCAGGGCACCCGGTTGAGGGTGATGCCGATGCCGATGAACAGGATCAGCAGGCCGAACGGGGTGCTGACGCCGGGGATGGAGACCGGCAACAGGAAGGGCACTGTGAGCAGCACGCAGAACAGCAGCATGCCCTGCTCGCCGACCAGGGCGAGCATGTCCCGCAGGCTGATATGGCTCTCCTCGATGGCGTGGGCGGTCGCCCGCAGCGTGTCGGAGAGTCGATGTTGTGGGTCGTTGAGTTGCGCGGCAACCATTCCTGAGATCCTCGTCCTGTTGAAGGCCACCCCTGTGGCCGCCGCTAGCTTACGTGGCAAGGGTTAATCCCAGATGAATGGGCCTGGCCGGCGTACATCTTGGGGGGCAGGCGAGGGCCGGATCCGCCAGATGGGTCGAAATTGTCTGGTACAGCCCCTATTTAGGCGCGGCCTCGAGGGGCTCTGATATGCTTCTGGCACGATCAATGCCAATCAGGGGAAGGCCGTGAGAAAAAGAGCAGGAATGATGGTGATGGGACTGTTGCTGCCGCTGGGTCAGAGCTGGGGGGCCGAACCGGCCGCCGATCTGGGCTGGCAGGTGACGCCTTTCCTCGGTTACAGCTCCTCCCTCGACTTCGAGGCGATGGATGAACCCGAGCCCACGCCGCACTCGAGCGACATCGACTCCCTGCAGGGGGAGAGTTCGGGCAACTGGGGCCTGTTCATCAGCAAGGAGGTCAACGACCCCGGCATGATAGAGCTGCTCTACAGCCACCAGTCGACCCCCATCTCCCCCGACCAGCCGGATCGGCTGACGGTGGATACCCTGCACTTCGCCGGTGCCCTGACCCTCTCCGACAACGTCATGGCCCCCTATATCGGCGCCGGGATCGGGTTGACGCGCTTCGATGCCTACGACAGCGAGGTGGCGCCCTCCATGTCGCTGGCCCTGGGGGTGCAACCGCGCCTGACCGACAGGCTGGCGCTGCGGGCCGAGGTGCGCGGCTACGGCTCCCTGGTCAACGAAGACAGCCAGTTCCTCTGCAACCCCGAGATCTGTGCCTTCCGGGTGCGGGGGGAGCTGATCACCCAGTGGCAGGCCAATGTCGGCTTGACCCTGAGGTTCTGAGTCCCATCATGGTGAGACTCTCTCCGCAGGATCAGGAGCCTTGAATCCGTTGCGACCACTGCCCCGCGAGCTGCCCGTCCTGCTGACCCCACGGCTGCAACTGCGCCCGTTCGGGGTGCAAGACAGTGAGGATCTGTTCGCCATCTACGGGGATCCCGCCGTGATGCGCTTCGTCGGGGAGGAGCCCTTCCCTGCACTCGCGACGGTGGCGCAGATGTTGGCGAGCGTCGAGCGTCTGCTGGCCAGGGGGGAATCCCTGGAGTGGGGGCTGGTCGAGCGGGGTGGCCGTCTCATCGGCACCTGCGGCCTGCACGGCTTCGAGCCTGCGCTCCGTCAGGCCGAGCTGGGCTGCATGCTGGCCCGCAGCCATTGGGGTCAGGGCCTGATGGGCGAGGCGCTGGGCGCCTTGATGGGGTTCGCGCGGGAGCTGGGTATCGCGACTCTGCTGGCCGATATCGAGCCGGAGAATCTGCCCAGCCAGGAGTTGTTCCGGCGGCTGGGCTTCGTCTGGCAGCGAGATACCTATTACCAACTGAGGCTGGATGAAGGGATCAGGGGATGCCGCGAGTGAGGCGACTCAAGGGCTCGTTGACGTCGAACAGCCGGTATTGCACCTCGCTCGCCCCCATGGCGAGCAGCCGCTGCTCGTGCATCTTCACGTAGTCCAAGGCACTGCCCTCATCCTCGAACAGATAGATGCCGCCGGCCTCGCCGGTGCGTGGATTTTCGGTCCAGATCTTGGAGATGAAGCCGGGCTCCCGGGTGATGGACTCCGCCAGCGGCACCGCCGCCTCGGTGAGGGCCGGCCCCATCATGGCGGCGGGGAAGTTGAAATGGATTTGCAGCAAACTGGGCATGGCGGGCTCTCTCTTCGGGTAGACAAGGGACTGGCCGCATCATAAGAAGCCGGCATCCTGGCTGCAAGAAGGCACATTTTGGTGGCATAGTTACCCCAAAGTAACCACTCACGAGGCACCCCGTGCACCCACCCCCTTGCCCCGCTTACGAGGTACTGCGACTGCTGACCGGTAAATGGAAGCCGGCCATCCTGTTTCATCTGCGTGAGCAGACCCTGCGTTTTGGCGATCTGCGCCGTTGCCTGCCGGCGGTCAGCCAGAAGGTGCTCACCGCCCAGCTCAAGGAGCTGGAGGCGGATGGGGTCATCGCTCGCACCCTGCACCCCGAGGTGCCGCCCAGGGTGGAATACGCCCTGAGTCCGCTCGGCACCGCCCTGCTCCCCTTGTTGCAACAGATGCACGACTTCGCCCTGAGCCATGCCGAGCAGTTGACGGGGGACGCGAAGCGGGTCGAGGCGCCTATGATGACGCCCTGACCCGACCGATGAGCCTGTGGTCAGCGGGCCCGCAGTAGCCAGCGGCTGGCCGGTGTCGCCGCCAGCAGCCGATAGGCGAGCAGGGAGAGGGCGATCAGCGCCGGCACCTTCATCAGCTCCCACCACACCAGCTTGCCTTGCGGGCCAAACACCATCAGCCACACCACCAGCATCATGTGCAGGCAGTAGAGCCCGAGCACCTTGGGGGCCTGGCGCTCCAGCCAGCTGCCCTTGCCCCAGTCGGGGCGCGCCAGCAGCAGCCCGAACAGGCCGAGGGCCCAGGGCACGGATCCCAGCAGGAAGTCATGGCGGTTGAGCGCCACCCCTGCCAGCCACAGCCCCCAGACCTCCAGCCCGTAGAGTGCGAGCCCCGCCCCCAGTAGCCAGCCACTCAGGCGGGCCGTCGGTCGCCAGCGACTGGCCCTCAGGTAGGCGCCGAGCGTCACGAACAGCAGCGAGAAGAAGGGCCCGTTGCGGGTCAGCAGCGGCCACTCGCCGCCCAGCAGCGGCTTGCCGTAGGAGCCGCCGAGCAGCGCCAGCAGATAGAGCAGCACGCCCGCCACCAGCGCCAGCTGGGGCAAGCCGACGCGCTGACAGAGCGCCAGGATCAGCACCGCCAGCATCAGGGCGGGCAGGAACCAGAGGTGGATCATGCCGCCGACCCACCAGGCATTGAGCGGATCCCCAATCTGCATCTGCCACTGGCCCGCCATGCTGGCCAGATAGCCCTGCTGCACGGCGGCGATCGGGTTGAAGGGCACCAGCAGGTAGATGAGGCTCCAGCCCAGCCAGAGTCCCAGCAGGGGGCGACAGTAGCGCAGCGCCACCGCCATGGGATCGCCCGCGGCCAGCCTGGGTTGCAGGAAATAGCCGGAGCAGAGGAAGAACAGCGGCACCGCGAAGCGGCACAGCTGATTGATGCTGCCCCCCAGCCAGAGAGAGAAGGGATCGCCCCACAGGCTGGGATCGAACGGATTGCTGAAGGGGGAGATGTGAATGGTCATCACGGCCACTATGGCCAGGACCCGCCCGCACTCGATGCTGGAGATGCGCATGATACCTCTTGGCGTCTGGGATTCTGGCCGCACCCTAACAGCCACGGTTGACCCCCGCCAGCCAAGGGGGTGACAACTGTGACCCCGTCGCTGGCCGGTTACCCTTTGTTACCTAGATCACGGCGCCGTTACCCCGGCGCCGACCCGGATCCTGCCTGGCCTAAGGCCGAGCCTCAGAGCAGGGCGATCAGCAGGGTGACGATGGCCCCGCTCACCAGCAGCGCCATGCCGCGCCCGGGCGGGCCGTGCAGCTTGTTCCACATCAGCAGGCTGGTGAGGGCGAGCAGCAGCAGCGCCAGGGCGGCGAGATCCCCCAGCAGTTGCCAGGGCAGACCCGTGCCCATGCCGCGATGCAGCCGGTTGAGGCTGGCGGCGGCGTTGGCCTGCTGCCGCTCGATGCGCACCAGCAGGGTGCCTTCCACGTAGCCGGCGGTCAGGCTCTGGCTCAGGGTCACGCCTTTGAGCTCCCAGCGCGCCGGCAGGGTGAGGGGACCGTTCGGGGTGGGCAGAGTCTGGGGCGGGGTGAGGGCGACCCTGGCCTCCTCGACGGCGTCTGGATAGCGAAGGCGCAGCAGCGCCGTCAGCGCCTCGGGATTCGCCAGCGGCGCCGTCAGCACAAGCTCTTCGCTGGTCTTGTCGGTATGGGGCCCGGGCAGGGGCAGCACGGCCCTGTGTTGCAGCCAGAGGCCGGTGAGGCCGTAGAGCAGCATCAGGGCCAGGGTGGCAAAGCCGGCCCAGGCGTGGATGCGGCGTACCCACTTGTTGTTATGCAGGGGGAGTCTTCTCTGTTTCATGTTTTGCGCGTCATAAAAATCTGGCCAGCGCGGGCTGGCCAGGGTCATCTGTGATGACGGAGGGATTCAGAAGCGGTAGGCGGCGGTCAGATGCAGCTCACGGGGGCTGCCCGGCATGATCTGGGCCGCGCTGGTGGCGCTGAGGTAGTACTGGTGGTCGGTCAGGTTCTCCACGCTGAGCTGGGCATCCCACTGTTGCCAGCGGTAGCCGGCCCTGGCATCGAAGCGAGCGTAGCCGGGCAGCACAGTGGTGTTGGCGTTGTCGGCGAAGCGATCCCCCACCGCCGTCACCCCGGTCTCGCCAAACCAGCCCTGCTGGCCGCTCTGGTAACCGGCGAACAGCTGGCCATTCTGGCGGGAGACGTTGCTCGGCCGCTTGCCCTGCAGATCCGCGTCCGCCTTGACCTGTTCGGCGTCCTGGAGGGCGACGCCGCCGTGCAGGTAGAGTTCGTCGGTCAGCTGGGCGCGGGCGCTCAGCTCTATGCCCTCGGTGCGCTGCAGGCCGGTGAGGATCACTTTGGTAGGATCCAGCGGATCCTTGCTGCGCTTGTTGTACATCTCCAGCCGGTAGATAGAGAGGGTGGTGGCCAGCCGGCCGCCCAGCCAGTCGCTCTTCACGCCCCCCTCGTACAGCCGGGAGTGCTGGGGATCCAGCTGGTTGTTCTTGTCCCCCGGGGTGATGCCGATCAGCTCCCCGCCCACCGGGGTGAAGGTCTTGCTGTAGGAGGTGTAGAAGGCGTGCTCCTCGATGGGGTTCCACACCAGGCCGAGGCGCGGGCTCAGGCTGGTGACCGAGAGGGTCTCCTCCTTGTCGAGGTCGTTACGGCGGCTGGTGACGGTGAATGCGTCCCGGCGCAGGCCGCCGAGCAGGTGCCAGTCACCCAGGCTGAGCTGATCCTGCAGATAGAGGCCGACCCCGCGCACCTTGTGGCTGGCGTCGCTGGCGAGCTTCATGGTGCCATCGTAGCTTGGCAGGGAACCCGGATCGTACAGGTTGCCCGGCGGGATAGGGCTGGCGTTCTGATACAGCTTGGGAGTGCGCTCCTGCCAGTTCTGCTCCAGCCCGAGCAGCAGGCGATGCTCGACGGGGCCGGTCTGCAGCTGGCCCTCGGCCTCGGTGTTGCTGGTCAGGCTGTTGGCCTTGAGATCCTGCTGCCAGCGGGCGCGGGTCACCTGATCCCCCTTCACGCCGGTGACATAGGTGTTGTCGAACCGGCTGTCGAGGCTGGTGTAGCCAAGCTGCTGGCGCAGTTGCCACTGTTCGTTGAGATCCCAGGTCAGGCGGGAGCGGGTGGACTGGGCCAGATCGTCGATGAAGTCCCGGCTGGTGTCGCTGTAGACGCTCTCGATGGGCACCTCGGCCGGACGGCCATTGACCCCGGGAATGCCGCGATCCGGGGTGCGATCGCTGCCGTTGCGCTCGTACTGCAGCAGCCAGTTCAGGCTGTCGTTGATCTCCCAGTTGAGGGCCGGGGCCAACAGGGTGCGCTGGCTGGTCACGCCGTCGCGAAAGCTGTCGGCGTCCTCCTGGGCCAGGTTGAGGCGCAGTTGCACCCGCTCACCGGCCTCGGCGTTGAGATCGGCGGCCAGCCGCTGGCTGTCGAAGCTGCCGACCCTGGCGGTGACGCTGGACGCCTGCCCTCTCTGCGGCGTCTTGCTGACCCTGTTGATGATGCCGCCCGTGCTGCCACGGCCGTAGAGCACGGCGGCCGGCCCCTTGAGCACCTCGACCCGCTCTATGTTGCCGAGATCCCGGGTGTACTGCATGTCATCGCGCAGACCGTCGAGATAGAAGTCGTTGCTGGCGTTGAAGCCACGGATGTTGACGCTGTCGAAGCGGGTGTCGCCGCTGGCGTTGACGCCGGGGATGCTGGTCAGGGCCTCGCTCAGGCTGGGTTGACCGTAGGCGGTCAACTCGCTGGCGGAGACGCTGTCTATGGTCTGGGGCACCAGCTTGGCGGGGGTGGCGGTGCGGGTCGCGGTGGCGACTTCCGCGTGTTGGCTGCGTTTGCCGACGACCGTCATGGTCTCATCTTCGGCGCGGGTGCCGGCACTGAGGGCCAGCAAGGCGACGCCCAGCAGGGCGCGCGGGGGAGTGGGGTTAAGCATCTGCGTGTGACTCTTCTAATCGGCCTGACGGCCTGAACTTATTGATTTATTTGTAATTATTATGTTCTCTCATGCCGAGAGGGCGCTAATGATATTGATTTTCATTTCCCTGGCAAGGGAAAGATATAAATAATCCCTATCTATCGCCGCCGGCACAGCCAGACGGCACCCGCTCTGGCCTATCCCGTGGAGAGGGCGACTCTTGGTGTCGGCAAAGGGCTGGTTTACCATCGGGGTTCGGCGCCTTGGGCGCAGCATCCAGCGGGAACAGGGAATCGAGACATGGAAGAGATCATCAGGGCAGACCTCGGCAACCGGCAGCATGGCCAGGCCCTGGTCTGGCTGCTCAACGAATATGCCAGGGACGAGATGGGCGGTGGCCGTGCGCTCTCTGCCGAGGTGCAGGCCGGGCTGGCCCAGGCGCTGGCCGCCAGGGACAATGCCCATGTGCTGCTGGCCTGGGTGGATGGCCAACCGGCCGGGGTGGCGACCTGTTTCGAGGGCTTCTCGACCTTCGCCTGCCGGCCGCTGCTCAATCTGCACGATCTGGCGGTGCACCCGGACCATCGTGGGCGCGGCCTCGGCAAGCGACTGCTGGCCGAGGTGGAGCGGCTCGCCCGCGAGCTCGGCTGCTGCAAGCTGACCCTGGAGGTGCTGGAGGGCAACCAGGTGGCGCAGGCCGCCTACCGGGCCAGCGGTTTCGCCGGTTACGAGCTCAGCCCGCAAGTGGGGCGGGCCCTGTTCTGGCAGAAGACGCTCTAGGGTGTCGGCGCTGGCCGACCTCGGCCGCCGTGCTTGTCATCGGGGCGGGCAAGTCTTAGAGTAACGCCTGATTTTTCGATCCTTTTTCAATGGGCCGACCTGGCCGGGTGATCAAGATGACGCTTTATGCCTCGGATCAACGTGTGACCCGAGTGAACTCCGAACAGATGCGCACGATGAGGCATTGTCCGGAGCCTGGGGAGGCCTGAGCCTCCCACCCATTCATCGTGCCAGCCGCATCGGATCCTGATTGAGTCAGGACCCGAGCCTGGCTGGCACGAGCGAAACAGCAGGCCATAGACAATGTCTATGGCCTTTTTTGTTGGCCCCGCCCCATGGCGCGGGCTCGCAACAGAGCAGAGGCCCGCCCGGGTGCTCTGCTTTTTTTTGGCCTGTGCTGGCGGGGGCGAGGATATGCTCATGGACATCCGCTCCGCTAGCAGGCTGATACGATTCGAATGAGGAAGTGTGAAATGTCACAAAATATCTATGACGATCAAGGGTTTTTCGAGGGTTACGCCCAGTTGCCACGCTCCCGGCAGGGGCTGGCGGGAGCGCCAGAGTGGCCGGCGCTGCAGGCCATGTTGCCGCCGCTGGCGGGCAAACGGGTGCTGGATCTGGGCTGCGGCTATGGTTGGTTCTGCCGGGTGGCCCGGGAGCAGGGGGCCGCCGGGGTGCTCGGGATCGATCTCTCCGCCAGGATGCTGGCCCGCGCCGCCGAGCTGACCCGGGATGAGGCCATCTGCTACCGGCAGGGGGATCTGAACGGACTCGAGCTGTCTGGCGAACCCTTCGATCTGATCTACAGCTCCCTGGCGCTGCACTACCTGCCCGAGGTGGCGCCGCTATTTGCCGAGATCCATCGCGCGCTGGTGGCGGGGGGCCGGCTGGTGTTCTCGGTGGAGCATCCCATCTTTACCTGCCCGCAGCCGCAGGGCTGGCTGGTGGATGGCGAGGGGCGTCGCTCCTGGCCCGTCAACGGCTACCAGGCCGAGGGCAAGCGGATCAGCAACTGGCTGGCGGACGGGGTGATCAAGTATCACCGCACTCTGGGCAGCTATCTCAACGCCCTGATCGGCGCGGGCTTCCAGATTGCTCATGTCGAGGAGTGGGGACCGAGCGCCGCCCAGATCGCCGCCAACCCGGCCCTGGCGGAGGAGGCCGAGCGCCCCATGCTGCTGCTGGTGTCGGTGCAAAAGCCGCTCGGCTGAGGCAATCGCGCCCGGCAGTCATGGGCCAAATAAAAACGGCGCGCAGGAGTCTGCGCGCCGTTTTTATTGAGGTATCGCTTAGAAGTCGTAACGGGCTGCCAGCTGGAAGTCATCCTTGGTGTTCAGCTTGCCGCTGTCATCGCTGTCCAGGTTGTTGATCCGGTACTCGCCGATGACCCGCAGGTTCTTGTTGAACTTGTACTGGGCGCCCAGGGTGTAGTAGTCGATGGAGTCGTAGTCGTCCCGACCTGCCTCTTCCACCTTCTGCTTGTTCCACAGCGCCATCAGGCCGATGCCGTTCTCGAAGTTGTAGCCGAGCGCCGCTTCCCAACCGGTGTGATCCTTGTCGGTCGCCAGGAAGTCGCTGCCGTCGGCGTAGCTCAGGGCGGCGTAGACGGCCTTGTTGTCGTACTTGGCTGAGAGCAGCCACAGCTTGGCATCCTCTTCGCCGCTCTTGTCACGGATACCGACGTTGTAGGCGGTACCCAGCGCCAGGTTGAACGGGAAGGTGTAGGCCACGGCGGCGCCGTAGGCGGCGTCGCTGTCCTTGCTGCTGGTCTCCTCGGTGTCACCGCCATCGAACTTGTAGCTGGTATCCACCTGGAAGCCGTTGAACAGGCCGGAGTATTTCAGCACAGAGCCGGCGCGGTTGGTGGCGAAGGTGTCGGTCTTGGCACCGAGGGCGTCGTTGCCGTAGCCGTCGGAGAGGGAGACGTCGGTCCAGTCGGCCAGCAGGCCGGGGGCGCCCTTCTGGCGGCCGAAGGTGACGTTGCCCCAGTCGGCGCCGACCCCGGCGAAGGCCAGGCGGGTGCGCAGGTTGTCGGAGTTCTCGCTGACCGTCTTCTCGCTGTCATTGATGTAGATCTGCAGCTCATACTGGGCCAGCGCCTTGAGACCCGGGTTGATCTCGCTCTCGACCTTGGCACCGAGGCGGACGAACTGGTTGGCGCCCTGCTTGTCGCTGTATTCGTTCTTGATGTCGCCATTGGCATCCAGCTCTTTCTTCTCGCCGAAGAACTGGCCGGCGTAGATGCGGCCATAGAGATCGAGCAGGGTGGAGTCATTCTTATAGACTTCGACGGCTTGAGCCTGGAAGGCCGCGGTGAGTGCCAATGCTACTACTGTCAGCTTTTTCATCATCATCCCTTGTTTGTAAGCTTCTGTTTTCAAAGACGGGGCCATGCTAGACAGGGGAAATGACAGCGGGGTGACCGTAACATGAACAACCGATGGCGGTTTGGTGTCAGTCCGGTGAACGCCGGGATTTATGTGGCGATCCGCCACTTTTGCGCGCAAAGGTTTGCCCTTGTGGTAGAATGCCGCCCGTTTTCGAGCTCCTAAGGTTGGATATGCGATGAGACGTGAACTGGCAATCGAGTTTTCCCGAGTGACGGAAGCGGCTGCACTGGCTGGCTACAAGTGGCTCGGACGTGGTGACAAGAATATCGCCGATGGTGCGGCCGTTGCGGCCATGCGCCATATCCTCAATCAGATCCAGATCGATGGTGAGATTGTGATCGGCGAGGGCGAGATCGACGAAGCCCCCATGCTCTACATCGGCGAGAAGGTCGGGACTGGTCTGGGGGATGCCGTGGATATCGCGGTCGATCCGATCGAGGGTACCCGCATGACTGCCATGGGGCAGTCCAATGCCCTGGCCGTGCTGGCCGTCGGCGACAAGGGTTCCTTCCTCAAGGCGCCCGACATGTACATGGAGAAGCTGATCGTGGGTCCGGGTGCCAAGGGCGCCATCGACCTGGATCAGGCTCTCGAGCTGAACCTCAAGGCCGTGGCCAGGGCGCTCGGCAAGCCGCTCTCCCGCCTGACCGTGATCACCCTGGCCAAGCCGCGCCACGACAAGGCGATCAAGGAGATGCAGGGACTGGGTGTGCGGGTGTTCGCCATCCCCGACGGCGACGTGGCCGCGTCCATCCTCACCTGTCTGCCGGACAGCGAAGTCGACATGCTGTATGGCATCGGCGGCGCCCCGGAAGGGGTCATCTCGGCGGCGGTGATCCGCGCGCTGGATGGTGACATGCAGGCGCGCCTGGTGCCCCGTCACAAGGTCAAGGGCGACAGCCCCGAGGTGCGTGCCCTGGGCGAGCAGGAGATTGCTCGCTGCGAGGCGCTCGGTATCGACGTGAACAAGGTACTCAAGCTGGAAGATCTCGCCAAGAATGACAACGTCATCTTCTCGGCGACCGGCATCACCAAGGGTGATCTGCTGGAAGGCATCACCAGCAACGGCGTCATGGCGACCACCGAGACCCTGCTGATCCGCGGCAAATCACGCACCATCCGCCGCATCAAGTCGATCCACTTCCTGGATCGCAAAGACAGCGTGGTGCGCGACATCATCCTGTGATGAGGGTGCGCTGAGCCTCTGTCATTGAAAAGCCCGACCGCTTCTGCCGTCGGGCTTTTTGTTGCCCGCTCGGCGGGCCGGCCACTATTTCAGGGGGGCGAAGGGATAAGGCTAAGGGGAATCCCGGCCCTTTGATAGACTGCTTCGCCATGCACAGGAAAGCATCACATGGAATGTCGTCAAGGTTGTGGCGCCTGCTGCATCGCCCCCAGCATCAGCAGTGCCATCCCCGGCATGCCGACGGGCAAACCGGCCGGGGTCGCCTGTATCCAGCTCGATGCAAGGCTGGGCTGCAAGATCTTCGGCCAGCCCGAGCGCCCGGCGGTGTGCAGCGGTTTCAGGCCCATGCAGGACGTGTGCGGCTCGCACCGGGAAGAGGCCGTCTGGCTCATCGGTGAGCTGGAGCGACTGACGTCCTGAGTGCTGGTTTGGTACTGGTTTGTCAGCAAAGAAAGAGGCCGCAATATGCGGCCTCTTTTCGTTGGTGCTGGGGGCAGGGGATCAGATCCCGGCCAGCGCCAGCGCCTGACGATAGTATTCGTTGGCCTTGTTGGTGAGGCGGCGCTTGTCCATCAGCTGGCCGAGGGCGTGGCAGACGGCGGCGTTGGGGGCGCGTTTGACCTCCTGCTCCAGCAGACGCTGGGCCTCATCCAGCTGGCCGGCCAGCAGATAGACCTGGGCCAGCGCCGCTTCGGCGCCCGGCTGATCCTGCAGCTTCTGCAGCAGAGTCAGCATGGGTTGATAGTCATCCAGCTTGAGTCTGGGCAGGCGGGCGAACAGCTCGGGGGCCGGCTGCTTGCGCAGCGCCTCCAGCCAGAGTTCGGCCGCCTCGCCGTCGGCCCCGAGCTGGCGCAGGCGATCGCCGTAGCTGGCCAGCAGCACGGGATCCTGGCGCAGCTTGCGCGGCAGCTCCTGCCAGACCGGGCGCAGGGTCTCGAGCGCCTCGCCGGCGGCCTCGAGCCGACCGGTCCAAGCCTGATGCAGCAGATCTTCTTCCTGCTGGGGGGTCAGCTTGCCCACCTTGCGCAGGGCCGGGGCGAGATCGATCAGGGCCGCCCAGTCCTGGCGGGCCAGATACACCTGGCGCAGCTGATCCAGCACCATGGGGTGGCGCGGATTGAGGGCGTAGACGGACTCGAGCCGACCGAGGGCGCTGTCGTATTGGCCCTGCTCTATCTGCAGCTGGGTCTGGATCAGGGTCAGTGCCAGCTCGGCCTTGGGGTTCTCCTCCTGCGCCTTCTGCAGGTAGTGATCCCGGCGCACGTCATCGCCCCGGGCCTGGGCCACCCTGGCGGCACTCAGGTAGTTGAGCAGCGGGGTGTCGCTGTTGTCGGCCCCCTTGATCAGCAGCTTCTCGGCCTGGTGGTAGTGACCCTCGGCCATGGCCAGGGTCGCATTCACTGTCTGCAGGTTGGCCTTGCGGCGGCGACGGGAACCAAACCAGCCTTGCGTCTTGCGGCGCAGGCCGAACACCCGACTCAGCAGCCACTCCAGCACGAGCAGGGCGCCGTAGAACAGCACCGCCAGGATCACGGCACTGGTGACCGAGGACTCCACCGTGTAGTTGCCGAGGGAGATGAGCACGTAGCCCTTGTTGCCGGAGGCTTCGGGGCCGAACATCAGGCCCGCCACCATCACGGCCACCACTAGGATCAGACGAATCATGGGCGTCTCCTCAGTTGCCGGCCAGGATGCGTTGCAGGCGCTCGTTCAGCACCTGCTCCAGCATGGCCTGGGTCTTGAACTGATCCGGATAGTCGAACTGGATCTGCTCGCCTTTGAGCTTGTCGAGCTCGGACTGCATGTATTGGGTGGCGCTGTTGTCGACGTCGAAGTACTGGGTCAGCCAGCGCTGGGCCTTGTCCAGGCTGTCTTCATACAGCGCCTGCTGCTCGCGGTAGACCGCCAGCTGGGCTTGCAGCAGCTTGGTCTTGAGGTTCTCGCGCAGGAAGATCTCCTGCTGCGGGGAGAGCAGCGCCTCCACGGCACCATCGCGGCGACGGATGGTGATGAAGTTCTCGGTGAACTTGACCCAGTTCTTCTTCAGGTTGCTCTGCCATTCGTCCGGGCTGGTGCTGACCGCCTGATCCGGCTCGGCCTTGGCTTCCGGCATGCTGACGGTGGAGAGGGGCAGCAGCTCGATCTGATCCGAGAGGGCGGCCAGTTTCAGGGTCAGCCCCTCGCGGTCGACCCGCGGCATGCCCTTGAGTTGGGCGATGTCTTCCGCCAGCGCCTTGCGGATCGGCATCAGGCTGGGATCGTTGAGCGCCTTGATCCGCTCGTCGGCGTTGCCGAGCAGGGTGATGGCGGAGATGAGGTCATGCTCGAGCCACAGCTTGCGGCCCGCCATGCGTACCAGGTATTCGGATTCGGCCAGCATCCAGTCGTTGGGCCGCTTGTCGTTGAGATCCAGCACCCTATGCTGCAGCCCGTCCAGCGCCTCCTGCAGCTGTTGCTGGCTCTTGCCGAGCACGGCCAGCTGCTGCGCATCCTTGCTGTTGCTCTGATCCAGCTTGCCCATGACCTCGGCCAGCTGCTGCTTGAGCGCACTCAGCTCGGCCTGCTGGGCGACGGCATTTTGGTGCCCGTGCAGATAGAGGCCACCGGCCAGCCCGAGGGCCAGCAGGATGGCGACGCCGCCGAGGAGTGCACCGGAGCGGTGCTTGCCGTTCTTGGGCTCGAGCGCCGGTGCGGCAGGGGCCGCGGCATTCGGCTGGACTTCTTGCTGTTCAGTCATTCCATCTTCCTCAGTTCCAGGGCGGCCGTCAGGGCCTGGTTGGATGCACCTTGGGCAATCACGATACGGGTAAAACCAGCCGCCTCGGCCTGTTCGGCTACGCGGGGGCTGGGCACCACCAACAGGCGGTCATGAAGCCAGGGCTGCTGCTGGCTTGGCACCAGTTCCAGCAGCCGTTGCAGCAGTTCACCACTGGTGATGAGCAGGCTGTCGAGCCCGGCCGCCTGCCAGTGGCGAGTCAATTCGTTTCCGTCGAGCTCGGGGTAGTGGCGCTCGTAGGTGGCACAATAGTGCACCAGTGCGCCGCGTGAGGCCAGCTCCCGGGCGATGAGATCCCGGCCACCGTTGCCGCGCAGGATCAGCACCCGTTTGCCGGTCATCGCTTGCAGGGCCGGCAGCAGCAGCAGTCCCTCACTGCGAGGATCCTGCGGACTCTGCGCCTTGACCCCCACCTCGGCGAAGGCGTCGGCGCTGGCCTGACCGACCGCAAAGTACTCAATATGTGGCCAGGTCAGACCAGTTTGCAACAGAAAATGATGAGCAAAATGAATTGCATGGGCGCTGACGGCGATGATGATGTCCGCCGTCGGCAGCAAGGCGGGCAGGCGGGACAGCTCGTCGCCCGGCCGGGTCTCCAGCAGCGGGCAACAGAGCGGGCTGTGGCCGTGCCGGCGCAGCAACTGCACCAGCTCGTCGGCCTGCCTGGCAGGGCGCACCACCAGCGGGATCATCAGGTCGCGCTCAACGGTTGTGGCCTGACCCGGCCCGCGCTCATGGGCGGTAGACCTCGGCCAGGATGGCGTCGGCACCGGCGGCCAGCAGGCGCTGGGCCAGGGCGTCGCCGAGCGCCTCGCCGTCGGCAAGGGGGCCGCGGATCTCGTCCCGGATCACCTGACGGCCATCCGGGCTGCCCACCAGGCCGCGCAACCAGACTTCATCGCCCTGCACCAGGGCATAGGCACCGATGGGGACCTGACAGCCCCCTTGCAGGGCACGGTTCATGGCGCGCTCGGTCAGCACCCGGATCCGGGTCTCGGCATGCTCCAGCGGGGCCAGCAGGGCGTGCAGCTCGTGATCGTCCTGGCGGCACTCGATGCCGACCGCACCCTGACCGTTGGCGGGCAGGCTCTGCTCCGGCTCGATGAAGGCGGTGATGCGGTCTGCCATCTCCAGCCGTATCAGGCCGGCGGCGGCGAGGATGATGGCGTCGTATTCACCGGCATCCAGCTTGGCGAGGCGGGTGTTGACGTTGCCGCGCAGGTCGCGGATCACTAAGTCCGGGCGGGCGGCCCGCAGCTGGCACTGACGGCGCAGGCTGGAGGTGCCGACCACGGCGCCCTGCGGCAGCGCGTCGAGCTGCTTGAAGCGGTTGGAGACGAAGGCATCGCGCGGATCTTCCCGCTCGCAGATGGTGTGCAGGCCGAGCCCTTCCGGGAACTCCACCGGCACGTCTTTCATGGAGTGGACCGCGATGTCGGCACGCCCCTCCAGCATGGCAGTCTCCAGCTCCTTGACGAACAGCCCCTTGCCGCCGACCTTGGCGAGGGGGGTATCCAGGATCTTGTCACCCTGGGTGCTCATGGGCACCAGTTCGACCTGCAGATCGGGATAGAGGGCTTCCAGCCGATCTTTCACAAAGTTGGCCTGCCACAGGGCCAGTGGGCTCTTGCGAGTGGCAATTCTCAGGGTTCGGGCTGCCATATCAATCAGTTGTTTCATCTTTAGAAGGAAAACGATCTTACCACCCTTTGCAGGGGCTTTCATGGCGCAGCCGGCAAAAGCGGGGCCAGGCTCAAAAAAGGTGGCTGGAAATGATTTTCATTAAGTCAGGGTGACATGTTAACTGCATGAAATTATTAACTTTTATTGCTTTCCGTTGATACCGTTATGGAGCCCGCCAGAAATAATCCGGTGATTCCGTGCGGGCTTGTTTACCACGGCAGTTTGCATTGTTAACATGATCACACTTTTTTGACGTCTCCCCGTTTTGGTGCGTCATTTGTCTCCCCCATCATAGGTAGGGCATTGCTGGTAAAACTCGACACGCTGGTGGTGCGCTACGACGAACTCAATCGTCTCAAGACGCAACGGGCGTTGGATCTCATGAGTCGCTATGGGCAGCAGGTCTTCCAATTGCTGCCGGTCATGCTGCACTTCAATCATCCTCTCTTGCCCGGCTATGTGGCAGGGGATGTGCCTCATGGTATCTGGAGTTTTGTCGCCAACGAGGCCCAGCAGGCCTTCATCCAGGATCTGTGCCAGAACGCCAACTGTCAGGGCGGCCTCAGCACTCATGACAAGTCGATCCAGGGCCTCTACTCCATGGGCAGCACCTCGTCCATCGGCCAGTGCTGCCACTCGGATCTCGACATCTGGGTCTGCCATGTGGCGGGGCTGTCGCAGGAGCGGCTCGCCCTGCTGGATCTCAAGTGCCAGCAACTCTCCAAGTGGGCCGAGCAGCGCGGGGTCGATCTCAACTTCTTCCTGATCCCGGAAGACAAGTTCCGTCAGCGCAACGATGCCCAGATGCAGGGGGAGAGCTGTGGCAGCGCCCAGCACCTGCTGCTGCTGGACGAGTTCTACCGCAGCGCCATGCACATCGCCGGCAAGCGCCTGCTCTGGTATCTGGTGCCCGCCGAGTATGACGATCACTACGACGAGTATGTGAATGGCCTGTTTGCCCACGGCAAGCTGAGCCAGGATGACTGGCTCGATCTCGGTGGTTTCGATCGCATTCCGGCCGAGGAGTACTTCGGCTCTGCCCTGTGGCAGCTCTACAAGGGCATCGACTCCCCCTACAAGGCGGTGCTCAAGTCGGTGCTGATGGAGGCTTACTCCCACGAGTATCCCGATACCCGTTTGCTGTCGGTGACCAGTCGCGACTGGTTCCAGCACAACGAGGGCATGCACTACCGGCTCGACAACTACTGCCTGATGCTGGACAAGGTGACCAACTACCTCAAGTCCATCGGCGACATGCAGCGCCTGGACCTGGTGCGCCGCTGCTTCTATCTCAAGGTGTGTGACGGTCTCAGTCACCCGAAGGAGGAGCACTCCCCGAGCTGGCGCCGCGAGCAGATGGCCCAGCTGGTGGCCTACTGGGGCTGGAGCCCGGAGCGGCTGCACCATCTGGATCACCGCCAGGAGTGGAAGGTCGAGGACGTCAAGGTGGCCTACGCCGAGTTGCTGGAAGCCCTGATGCAGAGCTATCGCAACCTGATCCAGTTCGCCCGCCGCAACAACATCAGCGAGTCCATCAACCCGGAAGACATCGGCATACTGTCTCGCAAGCTCTATGCCGCGTTCGAGAGCCTGCCGGGCAAGGTGCAGCGCATCAACCTCAAGATAGCGCCGGATCTGAGCGAGCCGGATCTCAGCCTGGTGCAGGTGCCCCACGGCCGCCTCAACCGCGCCGGTTGGTATCTCTACAAGCACTCTCTCGAGCCGGCGGACATCATAGGCCGGGCGCCGCTCGAATATAACGGTTACATCAGCAAGCTGATGGCCTGGGCCTACTTCAACGGCCTGCTGACGCCCGAGTCCCGGGTGCACCTGTTCAATCAGGGCTCGGATCTGCACATCGACAACCTGCACCAGTTCTGTCGCGATCTGTCCGGCACCTTCCCGGTCAAGTATCCGCGCGCCACCAACCTGGCCCTGAGCCGCCCCTGCGAGATCCATCAGCTCTCCATCTTCCTCAACCTGGAGACGGATCCCACCAGCCACTGGGTGGGGCAGGTGATCGAGTTCGACGCCAACGCCGCCGATGTGTTCTCGTTCGGCCGCAATCAGGAGTGCCTGGTGGGCTCGGTGGATCTGGTCTATCGCAACTCCTGGAGCGAGATCCGTACCTTGCACTTCCAGGGGGAGGAGGCGGTGGTGGACGCCCTCACCACCATACTCGGCAAGATGCACCAGGATGCCGCCGCCCCTGAGATGATCGAGGTGTTCTGCTACAGCCAGCACTTCCGCTCCCTGGTGCGTTCCCGCTTCCAGCTGCTGCTGGCCGAGTGCATCGAGCTGCGGCTCGCCCGCGACAAGCAGCAACTGGTCAAGACCCTGGCGCTCGGCAAAGAGAAGTACGGCATCTTCTTCGAACGGCGCGGGGTCTCGGTCAAGAAGCTGGAAAACGCCATCGACTTCTACCGCCACATCTCCCACAACAAGCTGGATCACCTGCCGCTGCGGCTCGACAAGACCCACAGCCAGCACCTGCCCGGCATCGTCGATGCCTATGCCAGCGAGGGGCTGGTGCAGTTCTTCTTCGACACCAGAGACGCGGGCACCAACATCTATATCCTGGACGAGGCGAACCGGGTGGAGATCTACCAGCACTTCGCCGGCAACAAGGATGAGCTGGTGCAGGGGGTGAACCGTTTCTATACCTCGGGTCACGAGCGCTTCAGCAATGCGGGCCAGTTCAGCAACTTCAACCTGCCCCAGTACTATGAGATCGTGCTGATGGGAGACGCGCTGGAGGTGATCCCCTACCGCAGCCAGAGCCCGCAGCGGGACCATCCGGGCCCGGCCCGCGAGGTGGGCTGAGTACCCACTCGCCCAATCCACTCCGCCGAGACGCAAACGGCCTGCAGATGCAGGCCGTTGTCTTATTCGTGGTCGAGCGGTTTCAGGCGTCGAGGCGGGCCAGCAGCCAGCTGCGAATGTCGCCGAGCTGAGGGCGGCAGATCTCGTGGCGCATGGGGTACTCGTGCCACTCGAGGCTGAGCCCTGCCGCTTCCAGCCGATTTTTCGCGTCCCAGCCCATGGAGAGCGCCACCACGTCGTCATAGATGCCGTGCATGTAGCAGATGGGCAGGCTGCGGGCGGCCTCGCTCAGCTCGCCGAGCAGGACATCGGGCGCCGCCAGATAGGTGGACATGCAGAGCAGGCCCGCCAGCGGCGTCGGGGAGCGCAGGGCGGTGAAGGAGGCGATGACCCCCCCCTGGGAGAAGCCGGCCAGGATGATGCGCTCGGGGGCGAAGCCCTCGGCGATCAGGTCGTTCAGCAACCCCTGGATGCGGGTGGCCGATTCGCGCACATGGGACTCCACGGCGCGATCCGCCGGGTTGTCGAAGCTCTTGATGTCGTACCAGCCGCGCATCTTGTAGCCCATGTTGATGGTGATGGGCCGCTCCGGCGCATCGGGCAGCAGATGGCGGACCGGCAGGGTGGCGGGCAGATCAAGGGCATCGACCAGGGGCGCGAGCCCGGCCCCCGAATCCCCCAGCCCGTGCAGCCAGATCACTGCGTGCCGGGCGCCCTGCGGATGCAGATCGATCATGGGATGCGGGTCCATCATTGGAACTGTACGGGCTCGCCCGCCTGGGTGGTGCAGGCCCGGGTCAGCAGGGCTTTGAGCTCGTCGCCGAAGCGGTTGTCGATCCAGTTGTCGCCGTGCAGTTCGAAGTGGAATCCGTTCTCGCGGGTGGCGACCCAGATCTGGTGCAGGGGCTCCTGCTTGTTGATGATGACCTTGGTCTTGTTCTCGAAGCTCAGGGTCAAGACCCCGCCGGCGCGTTCGCAGTCGATATCCGGATAACCCTCGTCGATAACGTCTTCCACATACTGGAAAAAGGCGTCGGTCAGGGCGTGATACTCGTGATCCTTCATCGGTTTATCCTGTTGCTTTTAACAATGTGAGTGCGATTATAGAGGGCCAAAAATTTTTTCGCAGCGAACCATTATGATTAGCCAGTTTACCAAGTGCCTGTTTGCCGCGTCCTTGTCGCTCGGGTTGGCCGCCTGCGGCCTGACGGGGCCACTCTATATGCCGCCAGCCGAGCAACCCGTGTCTACCGAGCAACCCAAGACACCGGCACAGCCCAAGACAGAGAGTACACCGCAAGCCGCCTCGCCGGCGACCGCAGAAGCTGCCCCCGAGGCCGCGCCGCAATAATCTAGGAAGGAACCGCCCCTTGGATCACTTTAACTACGACGCCGACGGCCAGCTTCAGGCCGAACAGCTGCCGCTGCAGCGACTCGCCGAGCAGCATGGCACCCCGCTCTATGTCTACTCCCGCGCCACCCTGGAGCGTCACTGGCACGCCTTCGATCAGGCGGCCGGCGACATTCCCCACCTGATCTGCTACGCGGTCAAGGCCAACTCCAACCTGGCGCTGCTCAACCTGCTGGCCCGCCTGGGCTCCGGTTTTGACATCGTCTCCGGCGGTGAGCTGTCCAGGGTGCTGGCGGCGGGGGGCGATCCCGCCAAGGTGGTCTTCTCCGGCGTGGCCAAGAGCGAGGCCGAGATGCGGCTGGCGCTGGAAAAAGAGATCCTCTGCTTCAACCTGGAGTCGGAAGCCGAGCTGGAGCGCCTGAACCGGGTGGCCGGCAGCATGGGCAAGACCGCGCGGGTCTCGGTGCGGGTCAACCCGGATATCGATGCCGGCACCCATCCCTACATCTCCACCGGTCTCAAGCAGAACAAATTCGGCATCCCCATCGAGCAGGCCCCCGCCATCTACCGCAAGGCGGCGGCCATGGCCCACATCGAGATCAAGGGAGTGGATTGCCACATCGGCTCCCAGCTCACCGAACTGACTCCCTTCATGGAGGCGGCGGACAAGCTGCTGCGGCTGATCGATGAGCTGGCCGCCGAAGGCATCCAGATCCATCACCTGGACGTGGGCGGTGGCCTCGGGGTCAACTACGGCGCCGAGCAGCCACCCCATCCCACCGAATATGCGCAGGCGCTCAAGCAGAAGCTGGCGGGCCGGGAGCTGACCCTGCTGTTCGAACCGGGCCGTGCAATCGTCGCCAACGCCGGCGTGCTGCTGACCCGGGTCGAATACCTCAAGCCGGGGGAGACCCGCAACTTCGCGCTGATCGACGCCGGCATGAACGATCTGCTGCGCCCCTCCCTCTATGGCGCCTGGATGAACATCATTGAGGTGGATAGCCGCACGACCCATGAGAAGGCGGTCTACGATGTGGTGGGACCCGTGTGCGAAACCGGCGACTTCCTCGGCAAGGAGCGCACCCTGGCCATAGGCGAGGGCTCCCTGCTGGCGGTCCGCTCCGCCGGTGCCTATGGCTTCACCATGTCCTCCAACTACAACACCCGTCCCCGTGCGGCCGAGGTGCTGGTGGACGGTGACAAGGCGTTCCTCATCCGGGAGCGCGAGCCGCTGGAATCGCTCTGGCAGGGCGAGCACTTGCTGCCCTGAGCAAGGCACAGGCACGCGAGACGGTGATGATGTTTGCCGGTCGGGATTCCAAGCGTTCCTCCATGTGAGAGCGTGATTAACGGTACAGGAACGCAGGATGTTGATAGATTTTTCCAAGATGCATGGCCTGGGCAACGACTTCATGGTGGTGGACGGTGTCACCCAGAAGGTGTTCTTCAGCAATGACGTCATCAAGAAGCTGGCGGATCGCCACTTCGGCATCGGCTTCGACCAGCTGCTGCTGGTGGAGCCGCCCTATGATCCTGAGCTCGACTTTCACTACCGCATCTTCAATGCCGATGGCAGCGAGGTGGAGCAGTGTGGCAACGGCGCGCGCTGTTTTGCCCGCTTCGTGCGGCTGAAGGGGCTGATCAACCGGGATCGCATCGCGGTCAGCACGGCCCGTGGCCGCATCACCCTGCAGTTGGAGGGGGAGAACCAGGTCACGGTCAACATGGGGGTGCCCCAGTTTGAGCCGGGCAAGGTGCCATTCCGTGCCCAGAAGGCGGAGAAGACCTATCTGCTGCGGGCGCAGGAGCATACGGTGATGTGCGGGGTCGTCTCCATGGGCAACCCGCACTGCGTCATCGAGGTCCCCTCGGTGGACGACGCGCCCGTGCAGACCCTGGGTGCCATCATGGAGCGGCACGAGCGTTTCCCCGAGCGGGTCAACGTCGGCTTCATGGAGATGGTCAACGCCACCGAGATCCGCCTGCGGGTGTTCGAGCGCGGGGTGGGGGAGACCCTGGCCTGCGGCACCGGCGCCTGCGCGGCCGTGGTGATCGGCATCAGCCAGGGCAAGCTCAGGGAGCGGGTCACCGTCAGCCTGCCGGGCGGCAAGCTGACCATCGCCTGGAAGGGGCCGGGCCAGCCGGTCTACATGACCGGGCCGGCCGAGCACGTGTTCGATGGCCAGATAGAGTTATAGGCATCGAGCGGGGGCAACCCCGCCCTGCCAAGCGGTAATGTCAGGGCCCTGTGCCCTTTTTCTATGATGGACCAACCAATTTATGAGCGAACTCAAACGGCAGGAGACACTGGTGGACGAAGCCAGCGTGCTGGAGTACCTGGCCCGTTATCCCGAGTTTTTCCAGCGCCACGCGGCCATGCTGGACCGGATCCGCATTCCCCATGAGCGCAAGGGCACCGTCTCCCTGGTGGAGCGCCAGCTGGATCGACAGCGCGAGCGCATCGATCAGCTGGAGCAGGAGATCACCGAGCTGATGGGGGTCGCCAGCGAGAATGAGCGGATCTTCCGGGTCTATGCGGATCTCTATGGCGAGCTCTACGGCTGTCAGACCCTGTTCGAGATGAGCGTGGCCATGGGCAAGGCCTTCGTGCAGCGGCTGCGGCTGACCGAGCTGCGGCTCTGGCTCAATCCGAAGAAGTTCCAGCTGAGCGGCCCGGAGCAGCGCTTCCTGGCACAGGGCAAGCAACTCGAGCAACTGCTGGGTCAGCGCCTGCCCGGATCGGATTACTACTTCGGCCGACTCAACCAGAGCGAGAAACAGGCGCTGTTTGGCAGCGACGTGCTGGTCAACTCGGTGGCCCTGATGCGGCTCGGCGATCTCGGCGTGCTGGCCTTCGCCAGCTCGGATCCCAGCCACTTCGCCCCCCACAACGACACCCTGTTGCTGGGTCAGCTGGGCCGCTTGCTGCAACTGCGTCTGCCCGAGCTGGTCCGTGGCTAAGGCGCCGCAACCCGCCGCCGAGCCCCTGCCTCCCGCCTTGGCGGGGGAACTCACTGCCTTTATCGAATACCTGAGGGTCGAGCGTCAGCTCAGCCCCCACACCCGCAGCAACTACGAGGCGCACCTGCAGGCCATGACCGCCGAGCTGGTGCGCCTCGGTCTCGATGACTGGGCCCGGCTCGAGGCGAGCCAGGTGCGCAGCCTGGTGACCCGGATGCACAAGGCCGGCCTCGCCCCCCGCTCCCTCGCCACCAAGGTCTCGGCCCTGCGCAGCTTCTGCGACTGGCAGGTGCGCCAGGGGCGGCTGGTGGCCAACCCGGCA
The DNA here is from genome assembly GCF_019218705.1 of Aeromonas sp. sif2433. NCBI lineage: Bacteria > Pseudomonadati > Pseudomonadota > Gammaproteobacteria > Aeromonadales > Aeromonadaceae > Aeromonas > Aeromonas sp. sif2433. The sequence continues at coordinate 273,946 of NZ_JAHUXD010000003.1, read as the reverse complement.
AGGGGCATAGTGACCCCCAAGCAGGGGCGGCCGCTGCCCAAGAACCTGGATGTGGACGAGATGTACCAGCTGCTCAACATCACCGACGAGCAGGATCCGCTGGCGGTGCGGGATCGCGCCATCATGGAGCTGATGTACTCCTCCGGCCTGCGCCTCGCCGAGCTGGTGGGGCTCAACCTGGCGGACATCAAGCTCGACGAGCGCCAGCTCAAGGTGACCGGCAAGGGCTCGCGGGAGCGGGTGCTGCCCATGGGGCGGATGGCGGTGGAGTGGCTGCACAAGTGGCTCAGGGTGCGGCCATTGCTTGCGGGGGACGAGGCCGAGGCCTTGTTCGTCTCCAAGCGCAAACAGCGGCTGTCGGCCCGCTCGGTACAGGAGCGGCTCGATGGCTGGGGCAACAAGCAGGCGCTCAACGCCCACGTCCATCCTCACAAGCTGCGCCACAGCTTCGCCACCCATATGCTGGAGTCGTCCGGCGATCTGCGGGCGGTGCAGGAGCTGCTGGGCCACGCCGATCTCTCCACCACCCAGATCTACACCCACCTCGACTTCCAGCATCTGGCCAAGGTGTATGACAATGCCCACCCCAGGGCCAAACGGGACCCCGCCACCCCGGAGGATGAGTGACGCCTGTCGCCACGGGCGGCCGTCTATGACAATGTCCAAGCCGCCAGGGCCAAACGGGATCCCGCCACCCCGGAGGATGAGTGACTCCTGTCGCCACGGACGGCCGTCTATGACAATGTCCAAGCCGCCAGGGCCAAGGATCCTGACTCCCCGGGACTGTGAGTAACGGGCTGGCCCGGCCATCTAGCAGAGGAGAGCACATGCAGTTTTATCGCCGCTGGCAGCCGGTGGCCGCCATCTCGTTCGATCTCGACGACACCCTCTATGACAACGGCCCCGCCATAGTGCGGGCCGAGCAGTGGATGCTGGCCCATCTGCGCAGCGAATATCTGGCCACCGCCATGCTGGACAAGCCGCGCTGGCTGGCGCTCAAGCGCAGCCTGCTGCTGGCCCACCCCGAGCTGCGTCAGGATGTCAGCCTGGCGCGCCGGCACTGTATCCGTGAGGCCATGGTGCAGGGGGGCATGGCGGCCGGGATGGCCAGTCATGAGGCCGAGCGGGTGTTTGCCGGCTTCCTCGTCGAGCGCTCGAAGATAGAGGTGAGCGCGGCCACCCATGACTTGCTGGCACGCCTCGCCGGCCGCTACCCGCTGGTGGTGATCACCAACGGCAACCTGGATCTGGCCCAGGCCGGGCTGAGCGACTATTTCACCCTGGTCTGCAAGGCCGGGGTGGGCGCCAGGATGAAACCGGCGCCGGACATGTTTGCCCAGGCACAGGCCGCGCTCGGCCTGCCGGCCGACCGGATCCTGCACGTGGGGGATCACCCAGAGACGGACGTGCTGGGGGCACTGCTGCACGGCTTCAAGGCCGCCTGGCTCAACGATCGCCAGCAGCCCTGGCGACAGCTGCAACTGCTGCCGGATGTGGAGCTCTGCGCCCTCGGCGAACTGGCAGAATTGCTGCTGTGACGGCGTGGCAGAAGAGGCCTCACCGTCTGTCGGACAGTCGAGATGGAGGGACGGCGATGGATGGTGGTCTGGTGCGGGTCTACCAGGGAGTACAAGGGTTGCGTTTGAAGAACATCTTCTGGTTGGCGATGCTCTTGCCGCTGGCGGGCTGCGATCTGCTGACGGACAAGTACCGGATGGAGTTCAGGGATGGATCCTGGCGCGAGATCGCCATCTCCCCCTTCTCCGACGAGGCCCGCTGGCGGGAAGGCTGCGCCAGCGGCGAGGTGCTGACCGACATGACGCTGCCCCTGAAGCGGGGCAAGCGGGTCGATGCGCGGCAACAACTTCTGATCGGCGGTGAGCTGTTCGAGCTGGACGACGCCAATCTGTACCGCAGCAATGGCATGGTGCTCGGTCAGGCCCCGGATCACGTCCAGCGCGGCCTCAAGGGGCTGGATCTCTGCCGTACCCTGCGCCCCGATCGCGGGGCGCTGCCCAGGTTGAAGGGCAAGGGCCTCGGCGACTAGCCGGCCTGCATCCTGTGCCGGCGACAGGCGGCACCGAAGGCCTCGAACAGCTTGATGGAGTGGGGGTTTTCGGTCGCCTTCCACTCCGGATGCCATTGCACCGCCAGGGTGAACTGGGGCAGCTCGGGGGCGTGAAGGGCCTCGATCAGCCCATCCTCGGCATAGGCCAGCGGGGCCAGTCCCTTGGCCAGCGTCTTGATCCCCTGGCCGTGCAATGAGTTGACCGGGATCGCCTCCTCCCCCATCAGCTCGGCAAACCAGCTGCCGGCCACCAGACTCACCTGGTGGCTGTGACCATACTGATCCTCCACCGGATCATCCGCATCTTCCCGATGATCGTCATACCCCGGCTCGCAATAGACCTTCTGATGAATGTCCCCGCCGAGCGCCACGTTGATCTCCTGCATGCCGCGGCAGATGCCGAGCAGCGGCAGCCCGCGATCGATGGCGGCGCGCACCAGGGGAATGTCGAACAGATCCCTGTCTCTGTCCTGGGGCTTCTCCGGGGTCAGGTTCTCCTGGCCGTAGAGGGCGGGATCTATGTTGGAGCCGGCGCCGCTCAGGTAGACGCCATCGGCCAGGTTGAGGTACTGCTCCAGATCGTCGGTGCCGCAGCAGGTCGGCACCAGCAGGGGAATGCAGCCGCTGATCTCCACCAGGGGGGTGATGTATTTGTGGGTCATCACCTGGTAGGGGTGGCCGTTACGGGGCTGGGCCCCCATGGTCATCAACACGACGGGTTTGGTATGGGTACTGGGGTTGGGCATAGGTCACCTTGGCTATCCTTGTCTGGTGTCTCATCCTGCGCCTTGGGAAGGCCCTTGCCGCGGCTGAGCAGCAAGGGCATGCCTCAAGGCATGGTCATGGGATCCGGGTCTTGCCGCGGTGCCAGAATCGTCGGTCAGCCTGGGCAGTGACAGCCTGGATCCTGATCCCAGTCTGCCAAGGCCGTTCAATATGTCAAACGAAATGATGCAAAAATGTTAATCATGATAATGACTAAGCCGTCTTGAGTCCCTGTATCAGGGGCCTGAGCGGCAATGGGCGGGGGAGTATGGGCAAGGCGTGGTGGATATATTAAACATTCGGCGGGAGGGGGAAAAACGAAGGGGCATCCAGGGATGCCCCTTAGGGATCAGGCGTTCAGGATGAACTGTTCGATCACCTTGGCCACGCCCTCGTCATCGTTGCGGGCCGTGGTGTGCTGCGCCAGCCCCTTGATCTCGTCGGTGGCGTTGCCCATGGCGACCCCGAGTCCGGCGTATTCGATCATGTGGCGGTCATTGCCCGCATCGCCGACCGCGATCACCTGGGCGGCGCTGAGGCCAAGGTGCTCGGCCAGGGCGGCGACGCCGGTACCCTTGTTGCTCTGCTTGTTCATGAACTCGAGGAAGTAGGGGGAGCTGCGCACCACTGTGTAGCGCTGGTAGAGCTCGGCGGGCAGCTGGCTGATGGCGCGGGAGAGCAGGGGCTCCTCGTCGATCATCATCACCTTCATGATCTGCTCGTCCAGGGGCAGGGTGGCGAAGTCCACCAGGTTGATCGGCATGTCGACCAGGCGGGACTCGTGCTCGGTATAGGTGCTGACCCTGGGGCTGATCAGCCCCTGACGGACGGAGAAGCCGTGGATGTTCACCCCCAGCTCATCGGCCAGGTGGGCGATGGCGCGGGCATCGGCGCCGGTCAGCAGCTGGCTGCGCAGGATGCGGTGATCCGCGACCTGTTGCACCAGGGCGCCGTTGTAGCAGATGACATAGTCATCCGGGCCGGTGAGGCCGAGCTCGATCAGATAGGCACTCATGCCTTCCAGCGGCCGTCCCGAGGTCAGCACCACAGTAACGCCCCTGGCGCGGGCCGCCGCGATGGCGGCGTGGGTGCGCGGGGTGATCTGACCCTGAGGGTTCAACAGGGTGCCATCCATATCCAATGCGATCAGCTTGTACATCTTCTCACTACCTGAGTCTGGCCGGCCCACCCGATGGGGCCAAGGGGAGGCCGAGTGTAGCGAAATTCACCGCCGGGATCACGCCATGCGTCCCATGGATCGGGCCGGTGGCGGGGCGCCCCTCACTTGTGGCCCTGATAGGGGGTCAGTTGCAGCTGCTCGTCGCGGATGACGAAGCTGATGGGGCCGTGCTCTATGTCGACCCTGTTGTGATGGTGGGCCATCTCCACCTCGACCCCGGGAAACAGGCGCTGGGTCGCGACTATGTTCATGCCGGCCATCAGCAGTTGCAGCTGTGCCTGGGTCGCTACCAGCTGCTCGTTCAGCGACTTGGCCTCGTCGAGCTGGCGGATGCGCAGCGTCTTGATCTTCTGCACCGTCTCGGGATTGCGCTTCTCCCTCGGCAACTGCAGCAGCTTGAGGATGAGATCCTGCAGCTTGAGCAATTGCTCCCCACAGGCCTGCTTGCGCTGGCGCAGGGTCTGCTCCTGCTCCTTGTGGCTGAAGTAGCCGCCGAGGATCTGCAGCCGGGTCCGGTTCGCCGCCGAGGCTCCGATCACCGGGGCCATGACCAGCCGGTTGGCGATGCTGATCCCGCCGATCAGGTGGCCCTTGCGCATGGCGCTGTCGCCGACCCTGAGATCCTGGCCACTGCGGCAGTAGCAGTGGCTGAGCTGGCTCTGGATATGGATGTCGCCATCGGCCTCCAGCCTGGCGTACTGGGCATAGCTGGCGTGGATCTCGCCGCCGGCGCTGAGCTGGCAGGGGTATTCGTCGTTGTCCTCCTGCTTGCGGCCTATGATGCCGTTGCGCACCGTGATGCTGCCACCCGACACCACGGTGCCATTTTCGACGAAGCCGCCGATCACCACGTCGCCGCTGGCCTGGACCCGCATGCCGGGCATGACGTCGCCGGTGACCAGCAGCGATCCCTCGAAGATGACGTGACCGTGGCGGGCATCCACCTGTTTGACACTCAGCACCTCGTCGACCCGCATGCCGCTCTTCTCATGGCAGGGCAGGCCGTTGCGGCTCGCCAGCAGCAGGTCGGGATCCTCCGCCGAGACGCAGCTGCCTTCCCCCACAGTCATGTGGCTCTCCTTGCCCGCTCTGGCCGGCAGCGCCTGGCCGGTCACGGTGAAGCCGTCGATGCCCCGGGTGGCGGGATGGCGCCGCATCAGCGGGGCGCCCGCCTTGACGGTGATCAGGGCGCCCAGATCGCGCATGTCGACCCTGCCATGATCCAGCTCCTGGGGCTTGAGGATCCGCTCGGCCGGCGTCTCGACCAGGCGTTCCAGCCGGGTATCCAGGCCGTGCTCGACCGGCCGGCCGAGGGCGATGACATGCCTGAGCTGGGTGCCGGGCGCGGCCTCCTTGCTGGCCAGGATGGCGGCGGCGAGCAGGCTGTCACTCAGCCCCTGCTTGATGCCGCTCGCCACCACGGCGTCCTGCAACTGGGCCTGGGTCAGCCATTTGCCGCCCCAGTCCGCGGTGAGCTGGGCGGTGGCGCTCATGGCGTCCTGCTCGATCACCACCAGCACGCAGGCGTCGTGGCGCTGGGCTATGGGCACGGGGGGATGGGGGCGGGCGTCCGGGTTGGCCAGCAGGGCGTTGAGCAGGCCGATGGCCTGCCGGATCCCCTCGCTCAGCGGCTGATAGCGCCGACAGTTGGACGCCAGCAGCAGGGACAGGATCTGGGCCTCGGTGATGGGATGGGCGAGGCCGGGGGCGATGCGCAGGCAGACCAGCGTCATGTCGGCCGATAACAGTAACCACTCTTTGTTCAACACTGGGGCAGCTCTCCCTGGTCCCGATCCGGCTGGTTCCCCTGGTGGCCAGGGCGGGATCCTTGACGCAAGCCGCGACCGTCTTGGCGGCTCAGAGTCGCAGTATTCGGGCATTTCTCTTTCCGGGTCAACGAGCTGAATGCAAATGGGTGAGCTGGGTGGAGGAAATCCAGGGTGACAAGGGGTATGCTGGCGACGAGTGTATCAATTGCGCCTCATCCCCCTGTACCGCCACCTCGGGATGGGAAGACGGCTTGCGAAAGGAGCCCAGATGCGACGTCATTGCCTGCTGTCGGCCACCCTGCTTGGCCTGCTCAGCGCCTGCCAGCCCACGACCCAGGGCACGGCCCTCGGCACCCTGGAGCGGGACCGGGTGCTGCTGACCGCCACCGCCAACGAGATAGTCCGGGCCCTGCCGGTGGCCGAGGGCAGCCAGGTGGCCGAGGGGACCCTGCTGGTGCGGCTCGATGACAGCCGCCAGCAGGCGGTGTTGGCCCGGGCCAGGGCCGAGGAGGCCAGCGCCACAGCGGCGCTGGCCCGCATGACCAATGGCGAGCGGCCGGAGGACATAGCCGCGGCCCACGCCAGCCTCGACAAGGCGCAGGCGGCGGTGATCGAGAGCGAGCGCAACTTCAGGCGCATCGATCGTATGGTGGCGCAGAAGTTGTTGAGTCCCTCCGAGCTGGACAAGGCCCGCGCCCAGCGCGACGGCGCCCTGGCCGAGCAGGATGGCGCCCGCCAACAGTTCGACAAGTTGACCCGGGGCGTGCGGACCGAGGACATCGACGAGGCCACCGCCAAGCTGGCGGCGGCCCGGGCGGATGTGGTGCTGGCCGAGCGGGAGTTGGCGGATCTCACCATCATAGCGACCCGCAGCGGTCGCCTCGACAGCCTGCCCTACAACCTGGGGGAGCGGGTCCCGGTGGGCGCCGTGCTGGCCGCCTTGCAGGCGGATCAGGCGCCCTACGCCCGGGTCTATGTGCCCGAGCCCGCGCTGGCCCGCTACCGGATTGGCGAGTCCATCGCGGTGCGGGTGGACGGTGTGCCTGCGCCCCTCACCGGCCGGCTGCGCTGGATCTCGAAGGAGCCCGCCTTCACCCCCTACTACGCCCTCAACGAGCAGGACAGGGCCCGGCTGGTCTACCTGGCGGAGATAGACCTGCCCGGGGCACAGGACTTGCCCAGCGGCCTGCCGGTGCAGGCAGAGCCTTCCCATGAGTGAGCCGTCGCTCGATCGAGTGCCGACGTCAGCGGAGTCTTCCCATGAGTGAACTGGCTATCCGGGCACTGGGCGTGAGCCGCCGCTTCGGCGACTTTCTCGCCGTGGACGGGCTGGATCTCAGGGTGCCGAAGGGGCAGATCCAGGGCTTTCTCGGCCCCAATGGCTGCGGCAAGTCCACCACCTTGCGGATGCTGACCGGCCTGCTCACCCCCTCCGCCGGCGACATCGAGGTGCTGGGCCTCGCCATCCCGAAACAGGCGGAGGCGCTGCGCCGGCGCATCGGCTATATGACCCAGAAGTTCTCCCTCTACGACGAGCTGACCGGCTGGGAGAACCTGGAGTTCATGGGCCGGATCCACGGCATGGGCGGCGCGCCTCTCAACATCCGGCTGCACGAGCTGCTGGTGACCTACGAGCTGAGCGAGCTGGCCAGGCGCCGGGCCGGGGCCATGAGCGGCGGCCAGAAGCAGCGGCTGGCGCTGGCGGCGGCGGTGATCCACCGCCCGGATCTGCTGCTGCTCGACGAGCCCACCTCGGCGGTGGATCCGCAGAATCGGCGTGACTTCTGGGAGAAGCTGTTCGATCTCAGCGAGGCGGGCACCACCATTTTGGTCACCACCCACTACATGGACGAGGCGGAGCGCTGTCACGCGCTGGCCATCATGGAGGCGGGCAAGGTGCGGGCCCAGGGCTCACCTCAGGCGCTGATGGAGGGGATGAACACCCAGGTGGTGGAGGTGCTGGCCCCGGATCTGCGGCTGCTCAAGCAGCAGCTGTTGCAACTGCAGCCGGTGCGCTCCGCCGCCCAGCTCGGCCAGCGGCTGCGGGTGCTGGTGGACAAGCAACTGGTGGATCCCGTGTCCTGGCTGCAGCAGGCCTGCCCGGCCCTGGCCGGCGCCGCCATGGCGCTGGTCAGGCCTAGCCTCGAGGATGTGTTCGTCAGCTGCACCGGTCAGGAGCCAAGGGCATGAACGGCCTGCGACGGCTCTGGGCAATTACCCAGAAGGAGCTGAGGCAGCTGGCGCGGGACCGGCTGACGTTCGGCATGGTGGTGATGATACCGCTGCTCCAACTGCTGCTGTTCGGCTACGCCATCAACACGGACGTGCGCCACATCCCGGCCGGGCTGGTGGACATGAGTCAGAGCGTGCCGGGTCGGCTGTTGGTGGAGGCGGTGAAGGCCAGCCAGGTGGTGAGCATCGAGCAGCGCTACGTGGGGCTGCAGGAGGCCGAGGCGGCGCTGACCCGGGGCGAGGTGCGGGCCGTGTTGGTGCTGCCTCCCGACTTGAGCCGCCGGCTCAGCGCCGGCGAGAGCGCGGGCCAGTGGCTGGTGGACGGCTCTGACACCATGATCGCGGGGGCCCTGCTCGGTCTGCGCACCATGCCGCTCTCCGATCTCAAGCCGGATCTGCTGCCCCTGCCGCCCACCTTCGAGACCGTGCTCTACTTCAACCCGTCCCGCCGCTCGGCGGTCAACATAGTGCCCGGCCTGCTCGGGGTGATCCTGACCATGACCATGATCATGTTCACCTCGGCGGCCATAGTGCGGGAGCGGGAGCGCGGCAACCTGGAGCTGCTCATCACCACCCCGGTCAGTTCGATGGAGCTGATGATCGGCAAGATCCTGCCCTACATAGGGGTGGGCCTGATCCAGGTGGTCATCATTCTCGGCCTGGGTCACTTCATCTTCGCGGTGCCCATCAACGGCGCCCTGAGCCAGGTGCTGCTGGCGACCCTGCTGTTTATCGCCGCCAGCCTGACCCTGGGGCTGCTCATCTCCACCCTGGCTCAGACCCAGCTGCAGGCGATGCAGATGACGGTGTTCATCCTGCTGCCCTCCATCCTGCTGTCGGGCTTCATGTTCCCCTACGAGGGGATGCCGGTGCCGGCCCAGTGGCTCGCCGAGCTGCTGCCCGCCACCCACTTCATGCGGCTGATCCGGGGGGTGGTGTTGCGGGGGGGCGAGCTGTCCGATCTGCTGCCGGATGTGTTCTGGCTGCTCGGCTTCACCCTGCTGATGCTGACCCTGGCCGCCCGCCGCTTCAAGAAAAGCCTGGATTGACCCTTATTCCGGCGATCCCGGCTTGGGGTTATGGGGTGGCTTGATTGGGTGCTGTATGAGTCATTCATGTTGGCCGGTGCCGGCTATGGCATCGATTTCGGGATAAATGGCTGAAAATATCGGGGCAGAGGCGCGATTCACCTTGCTCATTGCGCCCCGAGGGACTCTAATCTGCCGCCCAACGCCGTTGGGCTTAGCACCGCCCTTTATCCCCTTGCCCCATAGAGCCATCATGACCGCCCAAGGCCATCTGCTGTTTTCCGTTACCTGCGCCCTGCTCGCCCACAAGTTACCGCTCACCCCGGCCCTGGCCGAGGCCAGCCTCTGGCAGATAGTGCCCGCGGCGCTGGCCAGCGCCCTGCTGCCCGATCTGGATCACCCCAACTCCCTGCTCGGCCGGCGCCTGCCCTGGATCTCGGGGCCGCTCTCCCGCCTGTTCGGCCATCGTGGCTTTACCCACAGCCTGCTGGCGGTCGGCATGGCTGTCTGGGGGCTGGCGCAGTTTCAGGCGCCCGGCCTGCTGCCGGTGGGGGTGAAGGATGCGCTGATCATCGGCTACCTGAGCCACCTGCTCGGGGACTGGCTCACCCCGGCCGGCATCCCCCTGTTCTGGCCGATGCGCCAGCGCTTTAGGCTGCCCTACCTGTCGCTCAGGTGCGGGGGCGGGGTGGAGACGGCCTTCTGCGTCCTGACCCTGGCGCTCGCCGGGTTCTGGACCCAGGGCGGCATGGCGCTCAACGCCTTCTAGCGTGGCTTGGGGCTCATCTGCCTCGTGTATCAGGGGCGCTGGCCTGGGGCCCTGACGCACCCCGGCATCCCAAATAGCCGCCTTAGTCGGCCCGCTGCGCCGTTCTCGGCAGGGTGAGGTAGTCGGCGAGCACCGGCCCCCCCAGCAGGTGGCGGCGCAGCATGTCGAGGGCGGCGAAGGCGAGGATCCGGCGGCCGCTCTGTGGATCCGGGTGGCTGAGCCGCAGCGTCTGGCCGATCTGCTGCCCGTCGGCGCACAGCAGCAGTGGCACGCCATCCGCGCCCGCCATGCCTATGGTCAGGCTCAGCCCCCGCTCGACCCCCGTCAACTGGCCGAGTTCGTCGGCGAGCTCGCTGCTGAAATGGGCCTTAAGCTGTGGATGCTTATGGCAGAGGGCGAGCAGGGCACCCCGGCTCTCCCCCTCGAACAGGGTCAGCGGCCTGTCCCCCAGCAGGGCCAGGATCTGGCTGGCCGGGTCCTCGTCGCCGCGCCCCACCAGCCAGGGCTGAGTCTCGCCGAGCAGGCGCGCCTCGGCGGCCGCCATGTCCGCCGCCGAGGCGCCATGACCGATGAGTTTCAGCTCGATGAGCGGCATAGAGGAGCGATAGCCGAGCTCGATGCCGCTCGGCCAGGGGGTGGCGTCCAGCTTGTCGCTGAGCGCCGATTCCGAGATGCCAAAGCTGTAGAAGCGGCGCAGCTCGGTGTCGGCCTGCGCCCCGGCCAGTACCTTCAACCGCGGCAGGATCTGCTCGCGCACCATCTGCTTGAACTCGAACGGTACGCCCGGGGTGAAGAAGATCCGGCTCTGGCCGTGCCCGGCCGAATGATGGACCAGGAAGCCGCAGGCGGTGCCGACCGGGTTGTCGAGGATCTCGCACTCCCGGGGCAGCCAGGCCTGCTTGGCGTTGCTCACCGGCATGGGGCGGCCCCGGCTGGCGTAGCGCGCGGTGATGGTGGCGAGCCAGTCGGGGAACAGGGTCAGCGGCTGGCCAAAGCCCTCGGCCGCCGCCTGGGCGGTGAGATCGTCCGCGGTGGGGCCCAGGCCGCCGCACACCAGCACCACCTCGGCGCGCCCGGCGCTCTCCTGCAGCACGGCTTTCAGATCCGCGAGGTTGTCCCCCACGGTGGCGCGGCGGCGCACCTGCCAGCCCTGCTCCAGCAACAGGGCGCTGAGCCAGGCGGCATTGGTGTCCAACACCAGGCCCGTGACTATCTCGTCTCCCGTGCTGATGATCTCGATACGCATGCTGGTTTCCTCGGGTTGAACAGGCTGGCTGGAAGGCGCCATGGGGCAGGCTGGATAGAGTGCAATTGTACCCAGATCCCCCTGCCGCTGGCGATATCCAGGCGTCGTGACGGGAGCGGAATGAGGATCAGACACCTCTTTGTTAACCAGCCCGTAACAAGGGTGAACCCTGGCTTAAGCGTGGGCATGTTTTCCTGTGGCAACAGTCACGTTTCATGACAGAGGTGGGGTAAAATGCTCACCAATTGTTCAATTGTTCAAAAAAAGGTCATAACCATGAAACACGCAGCCTTGTTGCTGGCCCTGCTGGTAGGCACCCCCGCCTGGGCCGGCTTGCAGATCAACTCCAACGACGTGCGCATCAATGTGGACGGCGATGAAGCCGACGAGTGGAAAGAGAAGCACAGTGATGACTGCTCGAGCATCGCGGTTGGCGACGTCAAGGTGAGCAGCGAGGGCTGTGACGGCAAGGGCAAGAACAAGGAAAACAGCAGCGTGCACGGGGACAATAACCCCGGCAAGGGCCACAACAAGGCCAAGAACAAGTGATACAAGGGCGCCAACAGGCGCCCTTGTTGTCAGTGCCGTCGAGGGAGGACGAATGCACAGGTAACGGATGACAGGCTGGGCGCTTTATTATAGGCTTCTAGATGTCCAGACATATTTACCGATGCAGTACAGGGAGTAAGCATGCCGATCAAGATCCCGGACCAGTTGCCCGCCGCCGAAGTGCTGGGGCAGGAGAACATCTTCGTGATGACGGAATCCCGGGCCGTAACCCAGAACATCCGTCCGCTGCGGGTGCTCATCCTCAACCTGATGCCCAAGAAGATAGAGACCGAGATCCAGCTGATGCGGATGCTCTCCAATTCGCCGTTGCAGGTGGATGTGGATCTGCTGCGCATCGACGATCGGGAGTCGAAGAACACGCCCCAGGCGCACCTCGAGAACTTCTATCACGACTTCGAGCAGGTGCGTGGCAACAACTACGACGGCATGATCATCACGGGGGCGCCACTCGGGCTGGTGGAGTTCGAGGAGGTGGTCTACTGGCCGCGCATCGTCGAGATCATCGAGTGGTCTCATCAGCATGTGACCTCGACCCTGTTCCTGTGCTGGGCGGTGCAGGCGGCGCTCAAGGCGCTGTACGGCATGGAGAAACAGACCCACGGCGAGAAGCTGTCCGGGGTCTATCGCCACCACCGCCTCGACGAGCACGAGCCGCTGCTGCGCGGCTTCGATGACGAGTTCGTCGCGCCGCACTCCCGCTATGCCGCCTTCGACGGGGATCTCATCCGTGCCCACACTGATCTGCAGATCTTCGCGGAGTCAGAGGAGGCGGGGGTCTATCTGGCGGCGACCAAGGATTGCCGCCAGGTGTTCGTCACCGGCCATCCCGAATACGATGCCCTGACCCTGGATGGCGAATATCAGCGGGATCTGGCGGCCGGGCTCACCCCCGTCATCCCGGTCAACTACTACCCGGACAACGATCCCGGCCAGACCCCGCGCGCCAGCTGGCGCAGCCACGGCCACCTGCTGTTCTCCAACTGGCTCAACTACTACGTCTACCAGCTCACCAGCTACCGGCTGGAGGACATCGGCAAGGTGTTCACCTACCAGCAGCCCAAGTCATAGGGCGCTGGCTCAGCCGGCCAGCCGGTGCGCCAGGGCGTCGAGCCAGTGGCGATGGCAGGCCAGGGTGAAGGCGCGGGGCCGCTTGGCCCGGATGGCGGCCATGGCCTCCTGCTGCGACTGACCCAGCGTCATCAGCAGGGCGGCGGCCACCAGCCCGGTGCGCCCGCTGCCCCCCTTGCAGTGGATGGCCAGCTGCTTGCCGTCGCGCAGCAGGGCGATCAGCCGGGGCAGCGCCTGCTGCCAGGCTTGCTCGAAGGCGGCATCGGGGGCCTCGTCGTCCTCGATGGGCAGGTGGAACCAGCTCATGCCCCTGGCGTCGAGCTGCGGGCCGAGCCGCTCCAGCCCGACGCTGGCCAGCTCGGCCTCCGTCATCAGGCTGATGACCCCATGGGCCCCGGCCAGTTGCAACTGGTCCAGGACCTGCTCCGGGGGGACCTGCTGGGTGCCGGGGCAGGGGGTCAGCAGGAGCTGGCCATCGAGGCGCGGCACCTCCAGGCTCCAGAAGGGGTGGGAGGGATGCATGGATTTCCTTGTCGAGTCTGACATGGTGTCAAACGAGTTTTTTGCGTCGTGGCGAAGTGCGGCAAAGCATAGGGGGCGGCGCCACGATGTCAATCTGCGTTGTGTTCGGCCCGGTTTACGGGCAGAGTCTAAAAAAATTGAGCGATGCAAGGAGTAAAGATGAGAAACCTGGATCAACTGGATTTGGACATCCTGGCCCATCTGTTTCGCGATGCGGGCATGACCAACAAGGACCTGGCGGCCCTGGTCGGGGTGGCGCCGTCCACCTGCCTGGAGCGGGTGCGCAAGCTGCAGCAGGATGGGGTGCTCAAGGGAGCCCACTGCGAGGTGGATTATCAGGCGCTGGGTGGCCACATCCAGGCCATGGTCTCCCTGCAGCTGGCGCGCCACAGCCGTCAGATCATCGATGCGTTCCGCGATGCCATCCTGGCGTTGCCCGAGGTGATCAGCCTGTTTCACATGGGTGGCAAGGACGATTTCCTGGTGCATCTCTGCGTCGCGGACACCGAGCACCTGCGCAACTTCGTGTTCGATCACTTCACCTCGCGGGAGGAGGTGGTGCACCTCGAGACCTCCCTGGTGTTCGAGCACAGATTCAGCCGCTCACTGCCCTGCTTCACCCATCCCTGAGCGCCCGCGCGGCGCACAGAGGGAAGAAAAAAACCGCCTGCTGGCGGTTTTTTTCTGGCGGTGGCTGACCCTCAGTTGAGCACCAGGCGGCTGTCCGGCGCCGTCTGGTAGAGCCCCTGCTGATAGGCCAGGTTGCCCCAGAGCACCAGGCCCAGCGCCGCCTCCTTGAGCTCATCGGGCTGGGGGGCCGGTTGCAGGCGCTGACTGGCGGCATCATACAGATAGCCCTCGGCCGGCCGCTCCGGCTGCAGTATCACCACGTCCTTGCCCCGCATCAGGGCGAAGTTCTTGTCGTACTGCATGATGGCTCGCCCCGGCCAGTCGTCCGGCATGCGGGTCAGATCCTTGCCCAGCATGGGATAGTCGGCGCTTATCCCCATCAGGGAGAGCAGGGTCGGCGCCATGTCTATCTGGCTCACGACCCGCGAGTCCTGGCGAGGCTTTATCCCCTCGCCGACGATGACCCCGGGAATGTGGAAGCGGGGGATGGGCACCAGATCGGCGCCGCTGACCCGGCTGTCGTGATCGGCGATGACCAGGAACAGGGTGTCTTGCCAGTAGTCCGATTGGCGGGCCTGCTTGAAGAACTCGCCGACGGCATGGTCCGCGTACTTGGCGGCGTTGTTGCGGGTCTGCTTGGGTTGCTCAAAGAGCGCGATGCGATCGTCAGGAAACTCGAACGGATCGTGGTTGCTCGAGCTGAACACCAGGCTGAAGAAGGGCTTGCCCTGCTTGCTCAGGGCTCGGAACGTCTCGTCGGCCTTGGCCATCAGATCCTCGTCCGAGGCGCCCCATGAGCCTTTGAATACCGGATTCTCGAAGTCCTTCTGCTCGATGATGGTGGTGAAGCCATTGCCGAGGAAGAAGCTGCGCATGTTGTCGAAGTGGCTCTCGCCGCCGTAGATGAAGCTGGTGCTGTAGCCCCGTTGCTTGAGCAGATCCGCGATGGTGAAGAAGTTGGTCTGGCTCTTGCCGAGCTTGACCACGGCCTGGGCCGGGGTCGGCGTGAAGCCGGTGAGCACGGCCTCGATGCCGCGCACCGAACGGGTGCCGGTGGCATAGAGCTGCTCGAAGGCCCAGCCCTGTTGTGACAGCGCATCTAGGTTGGGGGTGAGCGGCAGGCCGCCGAGGGAGCCGACGAACTGGGCGCCGAGGCTCTCCTGCAGCAGGATCACCAGGTTCTTCGGCTTGCCGGCATAGCTGGCCTCGTTGGCGGTCTGGCTGGGCAGGGTCTCGGAGCTGTAATCCTGGTCGGGGCGACCGCTCTCCCGGCGCACCAGCTCCAGGATCCGCTCCCGGGGCAGCTCCCCATAGAATTCGCCAGCACTCTCCTCGTTGCCCATCTGCTTGATGGCGAAGAACAGGGAGTAGGAGGAGTTGACGGTCAGGGCGTTGATCAGGGGATCGCTGGCAAACGCCACCATGGCGGGGTTCAGGGCCCGGTGGCCCAGGCTGGAGCGGGCGCCGAGGAAGCCGATGGCCAGGATCAGCAGGGCGAAGGCCGGGCGCAGGTACCAGCGCGGGAAGCTAAGGTGCCGTATCAGGCGCCCGCTCAGCCACCAGCCTCCCCCCAGGGTCAGCAGGCTGAACACCAGGGCCAGCAGCAGCTCACCCTTGCGGCCCGCCCACAGCATGGCGAGCACCTCCTTCGGGTAGATGAGGTATTCGATATAGAGGCGGTTGGGGCGCACCCCGTACTCGGTGACGAAGGAGGGGGTGGAGATCTCCAGGAACAGCATCAGCCAGAGTCCCAGCGTCAGCCAGACCCGGATAAGTTGCAGCCAGGCGCGGCCCAGGGCATGGGGGCCGGCCAGCAGCAGGGTGAAGACGGCGGGGACGCCCCACAGCCAGCAGAGGGTGGCAAAGTCGACTCGCAGCCCTTGCAGCAGCAGCTGTGACCAGCCGGCGACGGCATCGACCCGCTCCTGTTGCCAGAGTCCGAGGGCTATCCGGCTGGCGGAGAGGGCGATAAGCGCGATCGCCGAAAAAATGGCGATGGGCCAAAATGGACCCAGCCAATGTCTTATTTTTGTCATTGTTATTCCTGATAAAGCCGGTTTCTTGATGCCCATCCGAGGGCACTTTTTCTTATATTGCAGGGTTATGACAGTGGGGGCGGGGAAAGGTTGCGGTGGGGTGATGAAAAGCAAGCTATTGATAATATTAATTTTTTAATGAGCAATCCCGGTCGGTTCAAAAGACAGCATAAACGACTGGGATTAGTGTGATCCCCGCTACAAAGCGGGGAGGGGGGCTTTTCTATAATGGCGCCGAACTCTCTCAATCGGAGCCGAATTCATGCCGGTCTTTCTCGATGTCGAGTATCTGCGGGAGTGGTGCCTGTTCGTGGTGCTCTCGGACGGCACCACTGGGGTGCTGGACCTGACTCCCTGGCGCGAGCAACCGCTGTTTGCCAGTATCCCCTCGGCGCGCCACTGCGCCCGGGTCTTCATCAATCGCCGCCATCAGCTGGAGTGGCCGGGGGGTTGCGTGCTGGCCGCCCAGGAGGTTTATCACCTGATCCAGCCCGTCGACGAGCGCAACCTGCACTGAGCTGACATGCTAACTTGTTGAGCCAGATAACGTTTTCAGTCACATACCCCATGCGTTCCGGCCGTTATCATGGTCCCAGATGCGGCGCATCTGCGTCCATGCCACCACAGCGGGAAGATGACAATGAAACAGGGAAAGTTGCGTTATGGCGGTCTGCTCGGGGCCGCCTTGTTATTGTCGGCATGCGGCAGCGGGGGCGGCTCCGGCGCCGAGACCCAGCCGCCGATCGTCAATCCCCCTCCTGCGGCCAGCAGCCGCGCCTGCTATGGGGATGATCAGCCCGCCTGCAACCTGAGGATCTACCAGGTGATGGTGGAGTCATTCGTCGACGGCGATGGCGCCGCCAACTACGGCGTTGGCTACGGCCCCTCCCGGCACAATGGCGATCTGCAGGGCATCATCGCGAGCCTGGATCACATCAAGAGCCTCAACGTCAACGCCATCTGGCTGACCCCGGTGTTCGACTCCTGCGCCGGTCAGGGCGGCGACGACAGGCTGGATGCCACCGGCTACTTCGCCTGCGACTTCTTCAACGTGGATCCAAATTTTGGCAGCAACGCCCAGCTCAAGCAGCTGGTGGAGGCGGCGCACCAGCGCGGCCTCTATGTCTTCCTCGACGGGGTGTTCGGTCACGTCAACAAGGTGGGGGTGAGCAAGCCCTCGCCCGAGGGGCGCCTGCCGGCCCTCAAGAGCGGCGGCGTCGGTTATCCGGGCCAGCTGGTGGACTACGGCAAGCCCGAGAGCCTCGCCTACTTCGAGGAGGTGGCGCGTCACTGGGTCGAGCAGTACGGCATCGACGGCTGGCGGCTGGATCAGGCCTACCAGCTCGGGCTGGACGAGTGGCGCGCCATTCGCGCCGAGGTCGAGCAGGCCAGTGCGGCGCGCAAGGCGGCCGGCCAGCAGTGGGGCACCCTCGGCTACCTGGTGGGCGAGGTGTGGAAGGGGGCGGACGAGATCCGCACCCAGGCCTATGGCCCGAGCGACAACCCGGCGCTGCCCTCGGCGTTCGACTTCCCGCTGCGCTACGGCCTGATGCAGGCGCTGGCGGTGGAGGAGTCCGGCAAGGGCGGGCAGGGGGCCAGCGTGCTCGACGCCAGCTGGAACAAGGTGGAGAACTACCCGGATCACGCCATGCCTAACCTGATGCTGGGCAACCACGATCTGGTGCGCTTCGGCGATCTGCTGGAGCGCGGCAACTTCGATCCGGCGGACTACTGGCTGCGTCACAAGGCGGCCTTCAGCTTCCTGGCGGCCCGCTCAGGTCCCATCACCCTCTATTACGGCGAGGAGTTTGGCGACGAGGTGCCGGGCTTTGCCAAGCAGGTGAGCGGCGACTGTGCGGCCCAGGGGTTGTGCGACGATCACGTGGCCCGCAGCGACGGCAAGGTGCCGGGTGTCACCGGCTTCGTGCCGGACGGCGAGCAGGCCGAGCTCAAGCAGTGGCTCGCCGAGCTGCTGGCCCTGCGCGCCGCGCATCCCGCCCTCTATCAGGGGGAGCGGGTCAAGCTGGTGGCCGAGGGCAGCGTCTACGGCGACATCAAGCAGACGGCGGCGGAGCAGATTGTCTACCTGCTCAACGTCTCCAGCACCCCCCAGAGCTACAGCCTGCCGGTGGCCAGGCTGCGCGGCGGCAGCGCCCTGGTGGATCTGCAGAGCGGCGAGCGCCTCCCCATCGGTGGCAGCAGCCTGACGGTGGCGCTGCCCCCCTTGAGCGGCCGCTTCCTGCAACTGCAGTAGTGACGGGACAAGCACAAAAAAGGGCTCCATCGCGGAGCCCTTTTTGTTGCCGGGCGCAGGGGCGTCACTTCTCGATGCCGCTGCCCAGCTCCTCCTGACGGGTGCTGGCCGGGGCGCCGTGCTCGCTGCCGTTGCGCCAGTGTTCGAGCCGGTTGTGCACGCCGCGGCGCAGGCTCTTGAAGCTGGTCTCCAGATAGTGGACCCCCACCAGGATCCCAAGGGTCACACCGGTGAGCAGCAGCGCCTGGCGCAGCATCCCCATGCCGATCAGGGCGCCGAGGGCGGCCAGCATCCAGATGGTGGCCGCCGAGGTCACCCCCAGCACCTGACCATCCCGGGTCATCATGACCCCGGCGCCGAGGAAGCCGATGCCGGTGATGAGCTGGCCAAGCACCCGCGCCTGATCCGCGGGCAGCGGGCTGACGGCGGCGCCGATGGCGAGGAAGCAGTAGGTGCCGACCACGATGAGGGAGGAGGTGCGAATGCCGACCGGCTTGCCGTGCAGCTGCCGCTCCAGCCCGACCAGACCGCCACACACCAGACAGGCCAGGATGTTATCCCAGCCAAGGGGCGCTATGTCCCACCACTGCGTTGTCATCATATCCACCTCTGCCACCCTGCTCGTTATCCTGCCGCGCTCTGCCCCCGGTTCTCCAGCCGTTGCCGGAAGGCCCTGGCCAGGCGCTCGTAGAGATCTTTGGCCTCTCTGTCTTCAATATCGCCACGTATCCAGGGATTGTCGATGATTTCCAGCAGCACGCAGTCGCGACCCTGCTGGCGCAGGTCGACCCCGAACAGGCCATTGCCGAGCTGATGCACGGCGCGACGGGCGGTCTGCAGCACCCGCTCCGGCACCTCGGTCAGCGGCAGCGCCTCGATCCGGCTCAGGTCGAGGGGGTGCTTGCGGCGGCGGATGCGGTTGCCCGGCTCCGGCCGGAAGCGGCGGCAGGCGAACAGCGGCGAGCCGTCGAGAAAGCCGATGCGCCAGTCGAACTCGGCGGGGATCCGGCTCTGCACCAGCAGCAGGGCGGAGCGGCCCAGCCCCTCGTCCAGCAGGCGGGCGAGCTGGGTCTCGTCGCTGGCCATGGCCAGATCCCGGCCCTGGGCGCCATCGGGGACCTTCACCATCAGCGGCAGGCCGAGGCGCTGCACCAGCTCGTCCACCTGGTGGCGGCCGCGGCGGGTCACCACCATGGTCGGCGGCATGGGCACGCCGCTGCGCACCATCAGTTCGTAGAGGTAGAGCTTGTTGCTGCAGGCGAGGATGGCGCGGGAGCTGTCGATCACCGGCATCTTGAGCTGCTCGGCGCGGCGGGCGAACTCGAAGGTGTAGTGGCCGACCGCGGTCTCGGCGCGCAGCCAGAGGGTGTCGAACTCCGGCAGCCGCTCGATGGCGGAGGGGGGCAGCAGCTCGGCCTGGATCCCCTGAGCGGCGGCGGCCCGGATGAAGCGCTCGAGCGCCAGGGCATCGCTGCTGGCGCGGCCATCGCTCTGATCCATCAGGATGGCGAGCTGGTAGCGCGGCGCCGCCTGCTCCTCATCCCCGGTGCCGACCAGCGCCTGGGCGTGTTGCAGCATCAGCGCCTTCTCGCTCTGGCTCAGTGCCAGCGGCGACAGGCTCTGCTGCTGGTGCACCGACCAGCCGTGGCGGCCGCGTTTCAGGGTCAGCTCCTGCAGCGGCAGCTGGCTCAGGCCGTAGTAGTAGCGGGCCAGCCCCGCCAGCTCGCTCTGCTCGCACTGGCCGAAGATGGCGCGCACCCGGATCCTGTCCTCGCTCTGCCGGGTCAGCCAGCCCTGCAGCTTGCGCCACAGCTTGGCCGGCGGCTGCTGGGGTTGCAGCACGCTGATGGCCTGCAGGCCGGGCAGGCAGTGGTGGCTGCGGGCCTGGGCCAGCAGGGAGCAGTAATAGCCGGCGCTCAGGTGCTCCAGGCTGCGGCAGAGGTTGATGATGCGGGGGCGGCCACCGGTGGTGGGCAGGCCGTGTTGCAGGTAGGTGCGGGCGGTCAGCAGATAATCGGCATGGCAGGGCCAGTCGCCCAGCTCCTCGACGATGACATAGGTACTCATATTTTCGGCTCCACAGATCAGACTGCCTGGACGGCAGGATCCCCAGTGGGCTTCGATGCACCGACAAGCACGACAATGGCGCGAGGGGAAACAAGAGGTTACAGTGCCTAATATTCTGCCTTGGTAACTTGTGATACAAGTCGCATTTCTGGTGCTGAGGATAAATAACCGAACAAGGACTCCCCGTGTTGACCCTGCGCGCCGCCCGAACCGATGATTTGGGCGCCATCGTTAAGCTGGAACGCTACTGTTTTCCCCCCGAGGTCGCCTTCGGCCGCAGCCGCTGGCACTATCTGCTTACCCAGGCCAAGGGGCGCACCCTCTTGCTGCTGGACGACAAGGCCCAGCTGATGGGCTATCTCAGCGTGCTGGAGCACAGGGGCTGGGATCGGCTGGTGATCCAGACCCTCGCCATCCGCTGGACGGTGCGCCGCCAGGGCTGGGCTCGCCGCATGCTGGAGCAGGTGATCCAGGAGGGCCGGCAGGCGGGCTGGGGCGCCATCCGGCTCGAGGTCGCCGATGCCAACCCCGAGGCCCAGACCCTCTACCAGAGGCTGGGGTTCCGCCCCCGGCTCCGGCTGCCGGATTACTACGGGCCAGGCCTGCACGCGCACCGGCTGGTGCTGCCGCTGGGATCCGGTGAGCAGGGGCCGGCATGAACTGTGACGACTGCCTCGCCACCGCCTTCGGGGTCAGCATGAGCCGCGCTGCCTCGACATCGAGGAGCCGGCATGAGCTGTGACGACTGCCTCGCTACCGCCATCAGGGCCAAGCTCGGGCGCTGCCGGGCCTGCGCCCTCCAGACCCTGGTCATCGGGCTGGCGGGTTGGCTGGCCTGGTGGTGGTTCGGCGCCGATGCCTCGGTCAATGCCCTCACCGGCCTGCTGTTCGCCCTGGGGGGCAGCGGCCTGTTGCTGCTGCACCTGCTGGCCTTCCTCTGGCGCCGGGGCGGTCGCGGGCTGGATGAATGAATTCATTTTTGTTTCAACAAGATAGATAACAATGGAGGTTCAGATGATAGCAATGGTAACGGGCGCCTCGTCCGGTTTCGGGGAGGCGATCAGTCGCCTGCTGGTGAATGCGGGCTACAGGGTGATCGGCACCGGTCGCCGTGCCGAGCGGCTGGCCGCCCTGGCCGGTGAGCTGGGGGATGACTTCCTGCCGCTGGTGTTCGACGTGCAGGACAAGGCCGGGACCCAGGCCGCCATCGACGGCCTGCCGGTCGCCTGGCAGGAGGTGGATCTGCTGGTCAACAACGCCGGTCTGGCGCTCGGGCTGGAGCCCGCCCACAAGGCGGACCTCGAAGACTGGGAGCAGATGATCGCCACCAACATCAGTGGCCTGACCCTGCTCACCCGCTTGCTGCTGCCGGGCATGGTGGCGCGCAATCGCGGCCACGTGGTCAACATCGGCTCCATCGCCGGCACCTACCCCTACCCGGGCGGCAACGTCTACGGCGCCACCAAGGCGTTCGTGAAGCAGTTCAGCCTGAATCTGCGCGCCGATCTGGCGGGCACCGCCATCCGCGTCACCAACGTGGAGCCGGGCCTGTGCGGCGGCACCGAGTTCTCCAACGTGCGCTTCCACGGTGACGATGCCAAGGCGGCCACCGTCTATCAGGGGGTGCAGGCGATCCAGCCGGAAGACATCGCGAGCACGGTGCTCTGGGTCAGCCAGCAGCCCGCCCACGTCAACATCAACAGCATCGAGATCATGCCGGTGGCCCAGACCTTCGGTCCGCTCCAGATCAGCCGCCGCTGATTGCCCCGTTTGACGAAATGAGAAGAGACACCCCAGGGTGCCTCTTCTGTTTTGACGAGCCGGTCAGAGGCTCATGATCTTCTTGAATCCCTCTTCTGAGTGCTTCTGCTCGCTGTGCCTGGTCTAGCACCACTACCTCCTTGCCGAGTTTATCGCTCTGCTTGCCCCAGACGCCGCGCAGCAGCGGCAGGTACTTGTCCGGCAGGGTGCTGGCTGACTGCGGCAGCAGATCGGTGATGGGGATACTGCTATCCGGGTGGGGAGGGCAAGTTGGCCTGTAACTTGCTCACCTTGTCGGTCATGACGGGGATCCCTCCCCGCACGCCGGATCGGCCGGCAGACAGCTTGGAGCCCTCATGGATATCAAACCTTATGGTCAGCAACTCGCCCAGAGTGCGTCCCACAACCGCGCCCTGGCCACCCTAGGCGCCGACGACAGCCCGCAGGGCGGCTGGGAGCAGCAGGTCAGCCTCTCCAGTCAGCGGCTGACCGGCAAGGCGCAGCAGGTGCTGACCTACGAGCACTTGGCCAAGAGCGGCAAGGGCTCCTCCCCGACGGGGGGCGTCAACAACCTGGGGATGCAGCAGTTGGTGGACAAGGCGCTCGGCTTCGATCGCAAGAAATTTGACGATCTCGAGAGCCAGCTCAAGGGGGTGGCCGACAACCAGCAGCTGTCGAGCGAGCAGCGCGAACAGCAGACCAAGGCGCTGACCGAGCAGCGCGACGCCATGCTCAAGGCGGCCATGGATCGCCTCAGCGGCAAGCAGACGGGCGAGAAGCAGAGCGCATAAGCCGAGGAACCTGGCTCAAACGGAAATCTTTGGTGACAGGGGGGGAAAGCGCTTGCCCGGCGGCGATCAGGGTATGGAAGCCGATCGCCCTGCATGAAGAAGGGAGGGCCTGGGCCCTCCCTGTGCATGAGTGAAGGGGATGTGAGCGCTTATTTCGTCTGCGGCTCGATCCCGATACCCACGGCCGTGGTCTGGACTGCCTTGATCTGGTCACCCTTGGCGATCAGGGCGAACTGCGCCGGATCATTCACCCTGAGGGTGAGGGTCTTGTCCACGCCCTTGACCTTGATGGTCTGCTGCTGCTTGTCGAGATCGATAACGTCGGCATAGATGGTGACCTGCATGCCAGCGCCGGCGGCCGGTTTCTGCCCCGCGGCGGCCTTGCCTCCCTCGGTCTCCACCACGCGTTTTCTCACCCCGGCGGTGCCCTTGAGCAGCTCCAGATCCAGCAGTTGCAGGTATCTGAGCGCGACCTCGTCACCCACCTTGACGTTCTTGAGATTGGTCACCTCGTCACCGGCGACCAGATCGAAGCTCTCACCCTCGGTATTCTTCAGGCTGACCTTGCGGGTCGCCATGTCGATGGCGGTCACCGTGGCCTTGGCTGTCACCTCTTCCGCCAGCTGTGCCTGGCCTGGGGTGATCGCCACGTTGGTGATGACCTCGGCGGCCTGTGTAGCGGATGCGAGTGCAAACAAACCAGCGATCCATGCGTGTTTCAGTTTCATGATTGAGACCCTATGGCTAGAAAACGGAACCCCGTGAGAGGCGCCCGATGGCGAAACGGCGGTGGCGCCATGACGATTGACGATGGGAGGGGTTATGGCCCTGCCCGGTGACCACCATAGCAGAGTCACAGCTGAGTACCTATGCCGGCAACAACCGCCACCCCATTTTGGTAACAAGCTCCCGTTTTTGACCTCGCGGGAGCGCGGGCGCACAATTCCCCTGCATGCATTCAACCGAGGGCTCTGCCGTGTACAACTTCCAATATGCCAACCCCACCCGCATCTGCTTCGGCGCGGGCCAGATCGCCAGCCTGTCCGAGCTGATACCGAGCGGCAGCCGCCTGCTGGTGCTCTATGGCGGTGGCAGCATCAAGCAGAATGGGGTCTATGAGCAGCTGACCGAGGCGCTGGCGGGGCGGGAGTGGCTGGAGTTTCCCGGCATAGGTGCCAACCCCAGATACGATCAGCTGATGGAGGCGGTGGCGCTGGTGAAACGCGAGCGCATCGATTTCCTGCTGGCGGTCGGGGGTGGCTCAGTGGTGGATGGCACCAAGTTCGTGGCCGCCGCCGCCTGCTTCGAGGGGGAGGATCCCTGGGACATACTGCAGCACAAGGCACCGATCAAGGCGGCGCTGCCGCTCGGCTGCGTGCTGACCCTGCCCGCCACCGGCTCGGAGAGCAACCCCGCCGCCGTGGTGAGCCGGGGGGAGGCCAAGCTCTCCTTCTACAATACGCTGGTGCTGCCGCAGTTTGCGGTGCTGGATCCCACCACCACCTACAGCCTGCCGGTCCGTCAGGTCGGCAACGGGGTGGTGGATGCCTTCGTCCACATCATAGAGCAGTACCTCACCTTCCCGGTGGGGGGCGAGGTGCAGGATCGGCTGGCGGAGGGGTTGTTGCAGGTGCTGGTGGATAACGGCCCCAAGGCGCTGAGCGATCCCACCGACTATCAGGTGCGGGCCAACCTGATGTGGGCCGCCAGCCTGGCGCTCAACGGTCTCATCGGCCGCGGCGTGCCCCAGGACTGGGCCACCCATGCCATCGGCCATCAGCTCACCGCCCTGCACGGGCTGGATCATGCCCAGAGTCTGGCGGTGGTGCTGCCCTCCCTGCTGCGCGCGCAGGCCGCCCAGAAGCAGGAGAAGCTGGCCCAGTTTGCCGAGCGGGTCTGGCACTCCAGCCGGGAGGACAAGGCGCTGCGCATCGAGGAGGCGATCATCCGCACCGAGCAGTTCTTCCAGCAGATGGGGGTGGGCACCCGCCTCGCCGACTATGGCCTGGACGAGCGCTGCATCCCGGCCATCTGCTCCAACCTGAAGCGCTTCGGCCTGACTGCGCTCGGGGAGCAGCAGGACATAGATCCGGACAAGGTGGCGCGGATCCTCTCCCACGCCCGCTGAGTTCATGGCGGCCTGAGGAGGATCCGGGCCGGCTGGCCAGGATCCTCCCTCAGACCTGTGGATCCTCGGATCGAGCCCGAGCCAGAGCCAAAAAAACGCCCCGTTGATCGGGGCGTTTTGCATCCTGTGGTGAGGGGCCCTGGGCCGTGGCTCAGGCGCCCCGATCCAGCTCGCGCTCCAGCGCCGCCGCCTTCTGTCGGGCCGGGTGGTCGTTGAGCCGCTGCCAGTAGGCCTGCAGGTGCGGGAACTGGGCCAGCTGCCTGCTCTGGGCCAGCAGATCCACCAGGAAGGAGTTCATGATGTCGGCGCCGGAGAGGCGATCCCCCACCAGATAGTGGCGGCTCGCCAGCACCTCATTGAGATAACCCAGCACCTTGGCGCACTCCGCCTTGGCATAGCCCGGCAGGAAGCGCATCGGGCTGCCGTCCTTGCGCACGAACATGTCGAGCAGCAGCGGCAATATGCCGGAGCTCTCGGCAAAGTGCAGCCACTGCAGGTACTCGGCGTACTCGGGGCTCTCCTGAGACGGGGCCAGTTGCCCGGCGCCGTGGCGGGCGATCAGGTATTCGGTGATGGCACCGGATTCGGCCAGCACCCGCCCCTCCAGCTCGATGACCGGCGACTTGCCGAGGGGGTGGATGGCCCTGAGCTCGGGCGGCGCCAGGAAGGTGGTGGCATCGCGTTGGTAGGCCTTGATCTCGTAAGGCAGCCCCAGCTCCTCGAGCAGCCAGATGATGCGTTGGGAGCGGGACTTGTTCAGGTGGTGCAGGACAATCATGAGAACCTCGATTCGATGGCAGGAGGCAGTCATACGCGCCGGCGAGCCGGTCGGTTCACTCCGCCGTGCAAAAAGGCAAAAAAACGGAGGGCGGGCGCCAGGCTCGCCCTCCGGGCTCGGTCGACTCAGGCCGCCAGCGCCTGATCCAGGTCCGCCAGTATGTCCTCTATGGCCTCTATCCCCACCGACAGCCGGATCATCTCCGGTTTGACCCCCGCCTTGGCCTGCTCTTCCTCGTTCAGCTGGCGATGGGTGGTGGAGGCCGGGTGACAGGCCAGGGACTTGGC
This sequence comes from Aeromonas sp. sif2433, assembly GCF_019218705.1. Taxonomy (NCBI): domain Bacteria; kingdom Pseudomonadati; phylum Pseudomonadota; class Gammaproteobacteria; order Aeromonadales; family Aeromonadaceae; genus Aeromonas; species Aeromonas sp. sif2433. The sequence continues at coordinate 247,997 of NZ_JAHUXD010000003.1, read as the reverse complement.
GTCGCCGATGTTGACCAGCCGCTTGAAGATCTTCAGCGCATCGTAGAAGCGGATGCCGGCCTCGTAACCCTCCTTCAGGCCGAACGAGAGGATGGCCGAGGGGCGGCCGCCCATGTACTTCTCCGCCAGCGGGTAGTGAGGATGACCCGGCAGACCGGCGTAGCTGACCCAGGCCACCTTGGGGTGATGCTTGAGGTGGTGGGCGACCCGCAGGGCGTTGTCCACGTGGCGCTCCATGCGCAGGCTCAGGGTCTCCAGCCCCTGCAGCAGCAGGAAGGCGCTCATGGGGGCCAGCGCCGCGCCCGTGTTGCGCAGCGGCACTGTGCGCACCCGGCCGATAAAGGCCGCCGGGCCGAAGGCTTCCGTATAGACCACCCCATGATAAGAGGGCTCGGGCTGGGTGAGCTGGGGGAAGCGCGCGGCGTGATCCGCCCAGGGGAACTTGCCCGAGTCGACGATCACCCCGCCGAGGGAGTTGCCGTGGCCGCCCACGTACTTGGTGAGGCTGTGCACCACTATGTCGGCGCCGTGCTCTATGGGCTTGCACAGCACAGGGGTGGCGACCGTGTTGTCGACGATGAGCGGCACCCCGCGGGCATGGGCCACCTTGGCGAAGGCGGCGAGATCGACGATGTTGCCCGCCGGGTTGCCTATGCTCTCGCAGTAGACCGCCTTGGTCCTGTCGTCGATGAGGGCGGCGATGGCTTCGGCGCTGTCATCCGCGGCGAAGCGCACCTCGACCCCGAAGCTCGGCAGCATGTGGGCGAACAGGGTGTAGGTGCCGCCATAGAGCTGGGGGGTGGAGACTATGTTGTCACCGGCGGCGGTCAGCGCCTGGATGGCGTAGGTGATGGCGGCGGAGCCCGCCGAGACCACCAGCCCGGCTATGCCCCCCTCCAGCGCGGCCATCCGCTGCTCCAGCACGTCGTTGGTGGGGTTCATGATGCGGGTGTAGATGTTGCCGGGCACCGCCAGGTTGAACAGATCCGCCCCGTGCTGGGCGCTGTCGAACTCGTAGGCCACGGTCTGGTAGATGGGCACGGCCACCGCCTTGGTGGTGGGATCGTGGGAAAAGCCGTGGTGCAGGGCCAGGGTCGCATCTTTCATCACACACTCCTTGTTGGATGTCGCTCGTCGCGGTCTCGGATGGATAGATGTCCAATCTAACAGGCCCTGATGCGATGTAAACCGCCAGATCCGGCAAAGCAATTGCGGTGGCCTTGCCGGCCTCCTGCTCGCCCGCGCCGGGTCCGCCTCAGAGGCGGCGGCGATACTCCTTGTCGTCGATCTGGTTCATGTCCCACTGCATCAAGCGGTTGAGCTGGGCCATGGGATCCTCCACCAGCGGCAGCGGGCGGGGCAGGATCCGCCGGAAGTAGCGGCGCAGGCTTTGCTGGATCCGGATCGGGGTGGGGGCGGTTTGTTGGCTCATGATGGTGCTCCTGTGCTGTGGCTCTCATGTTCGGCAACAGTATTGAGCTAAAATGCGGAAGTAAAAACTGACGACTTCTCTATCAAGGATTTCCTCTTTTATGCCCACCAGTCGCCTCCATCAGCAATTTCAACGACTCGCCCAGCAGATCGGCAACGAGGAGCGGGAGATCAGCCTCGCCGAGGTCGCCGAGCTGCTGTGCTGCACCCCGCGCAACGCCCGCCTGCTGCTGCGGCGCATGCAGGATCAGGGCTGGCTCAGCTGGTCGGCCGAGGCGGGGCGGGGACGCCGCTCCCGGCTGCTGCTGCTCGACAGCCAGGAGAGCCTGATCCGACGCCGCCTGCGGGCGCTGCTGAGCCAGGGCCAGCTCGCCCAGGCGGTGCGGCTGGCGGAGGATCGGCTGGATCTGCTCACCCCGCTGCTGATCGAGCAGCTCGGCCAGGCCACCCGGGAGGGGCGCCAGATCCTGCGGGTGCCCTACTACCGTCCGCTGCCCATGCTGCTGCCCACGGATCCGCTGCGCCGATCCGAAATCCACCTGAGCCGGCAGATCTTCAACGGCCTCACCCGACGAAATGAGGAAAATGGGGAAATCGAGGGGGATCTGGCCCACCACTGGGAACTGCTAAGCCCCTGCCACTGGCGCTTCTACCTGCGGCCGGCGGTGCGCTTCCACCACGGTCGCGAGCTGGGGGTGGAGGATGTGATGGAGAGCCTGCTGGCGTTGCGCGAGCGGCCGTTGTTCGCCCACCTGCTCCGGCTGGAGAGCCCCTGGCCGCGCACCCTGGATCTGCACCTGGACAGCCCGGATCCCTGGCTGCCCCACCTGCTGGCCGAGCCGGTGGCGGCCATACTGCCGCGGGAGCTCAAGGGGGAGCCGGGTTTCGCCCTGCAGCCGGTGGGCACCGGCCCCTACCGGGTCACCGCCAACGATCCCCTGCAGCTGTGCCTGTGCGCCTTCGACGACTACTTCGGTCTGCGCGCCCTGCTCGACGAGATCGACATCTGGATGCTGCCGGAGCTGGCGGAGCGGCTGGAGAGCCACCTGCAACTCGGCCACGACAGCCCTGAGCTCGGCACCATGCGCGGCGAATCGGAGCTGGAGTCCGGCTGCTACTTCCTGCTGCAGGACGACAGATCCCGGCCCTTGCAGGATCCGGCCCTGCGCCAGTGGCTGACCAACCTGCTCAACCCCATCGCCCTGATGGCGCGGGTCGCCCCCGAGCTGCAACGGGGCTGGACCAGCGCCCTCGGCCTGCTGCCGCACTGGCGTGAGGCCCTGCCGGCGCCGCTGCCTAGCCCCGCGCTGTTGCCGGAGCGGCTGGTGCTGGCCTGCTTCAACCAGCATCTGGAGTTCAACGAGTGCGCCGGCGCAATGGCCAGCCTGCTGGCAGAGCAGGGCATCCGGCTGGAGGTGCGCTCCCTGGATTACGACCGCTGGGTGAGCGGGGAGGATGAGGACGTGGATCTCTGGCTCGGCACCCTCAACCTGGAACACGAGCAGGCGTTCGCCCCCTATGCCTGGTTGCTGGGCACGCCGCTGCTGCAGCGGGTATGGGGTCGCCAGCCGGGGTTGTGGCAGGGATTGACGCAGTGGCGTGCCGGCGGCGCCGAGCCGGGGCCGCGCGCCCTGCTGGCACAAGTGCAGCGCCAGGGCTGGTTCGTGCCCCTGTTCCACCACTGGCTGGAGCTGGAGAGCCGGGTCGGGGTGCACGGGGTGCGCATGACGGCGCTCGGCTGGTTCGATTTTCGCAGTGCCTGGCTAAAACCCGTACAGGGGGGAGAGCAGGAGGAAACCTGAGCCGGCTCCCACCCGGGTGCAGGGACGCTTGAGTCGTGAGGGCGACCGCGCTAGCCTGTGCACGGTCCAACGACAAGGAGTCGATATCCATGCTGGAAATGCAGATCCAACCCCGTTTTCAAGAAACCGATGCCCTCGGCCATATCAACAACACGGTGCCGGCGGTCTGGTTCGAGTCGGCCAGGGATCCCCTGTTCCGTCTCTTCTCCCCCGAACTGGATGTGCATGACTGGCATCTGATCATCGCGGGCTATGCGGTGCAGTTCAAACGGGAGCTGTTTTACGGTCAGCAGGTATCGATCAAGACCGGAGTGCGCCGCATCGGCACCAGCTCCTTCACGGCCTGGCAGGAGGCCTGGCAGGGCGGCGAGCTGGCCGTCACCGCCGAGACGACCCTGATCCATTTTGACTACCGGACCCGCCAATCCCGTCCCCTGAGTGAGACGCACCGGGAGGGGCTGCGGGCCTGGTTGGTAGAGAGTTAATCCTGGCCCGCGGGCCCATCACAGGACACTTATGCGCAATACCCTGATCGCTCTGACCCTGGGACTCTGTTCCCTACCTTCGCTGGCCGCCACCCTGGCCGAGCAGTTTACCCTGATGGAGCAGGGGGCACAGAGTGCCCTCGACACTCGCCTGTTCAGTCATGACGGGGTGGATATCAAGGCCTGGATCGACGGTGTCCCCGTCATCATCGCCGTGCCCATCATGAACGAGCAGGGCAAGCTGGAGGGCGAGAGCCGCTACTACTTCAAGGGGGGCAAGCTGTTCGGGGTGAAGGAGCCGGCCGCCCAGTTCGCCTTCGACAACCAGGGCAACCTCACCCAGTGGCTGGACGACAAGGGCCAACCGGCCGAGTTCGTCAGCAAGATGAGCATGCAGCAGCGCGAGGCCTGGCTCACCAAGCGGGCCGCCGAGCTGAGCCAGCTGTTTGCCGCCAGTCCGGCGGAGCAGCAGGCCGCCAAGGGCACCAAGCTGAAGGGCAAGGAGCTGAGCCAGTGGCTCTGCAACGGCAAGCTGATGGTGCTGGCCAAGGGTGACAAGGTGATCGCCGAGCCGGAGAAGATCAAGCTGAGCGAGCGTGGCATGGAGGGGGAGGTCTCCCTGCGCCAGGACAAGGGCTGGCAGGATCTCTGCCTCAAGTGCGAGGTGCAGGGCACGCAGGTGACCCGCCTCACCTGGCAGCCCATGCCGGGGGCCAACAAGCCGCTATAACGGCATCGAGGATAGGCGAGGGGGCCAGCAGGCCCCCTCGTCATTTATGGCTGCTCCCCGAGCCGCAGCCGGGTCAGCGCCTCGACTCGTCGCCACTGCTCAGGCTGAAACCAGCGTGCCAGGAGCGCCTGCTGCTGCTCGGCCCGCTCGAAGGGGGGCAGGGGCTCTAGCTCGGCCAGATAGCCCGTCAGCTGCTGCTCGAATCCTTGCTGGTTCTGCGCCAGCTGGTGCAGGCGATCCACCGCCTCCGGCCCCAGCTGCTCCAGCAGCGCGGCGTCGCGCTCGGCGGGCGCCAGCCGATCCAGGCTCTGCAGCTCGCCGAGCAGCCGGCCGTTGGTCTCGGCCTCCCGAAACCACTGGGGCTGCTCCGCCAGCCAGAGCTCCAGCTCGGTGGCCAGCCCCTGTCTGTCTGCCTCGTTCGCCTCCGCCAGCGCCTTGCGGCGCAGGGTCCACTGCTCCATCAGCCGATCCTCGGCGAACAGCTGCTCCTGCTCGGCCGGGATGAAGCGCTGTTGGCGCAACTGCTCGCGCTGGTCGAACAGCAGCTGCAGGCTGGCGAGGCCAGGATCCGTCGGCACCCTCAGGCTGCCCTCCGCCGCCAGGAAGGCCCGATAGCGGACCAGCAGCGGATCCTGCTCGTCCGCCTCGCCCTGCTCCAGGCGCTGGGTCAGCTGGTGGCGCAGCGCCCCCCGCTCGGGGGCCGCCTCGAGAGGCGGCTCTACACTCGGGCAGAGCGCCAGTATCCCCAGCAGCAGGGCCGGGCAGAGCAGTGCCAGCAACAGGCCCCCCCGCTTCATAGCCCCAGCCTCTGCAGGCGGTTGGCGTGCTGGCGATAGAGGGTGAGCGGATCTGTCTCAAACAGGTGGTGGATGCCGAACGACTGGTTCACCTCGTCCAGGTGGTTCATCCGGTAGCCGGTGCCTATCACCTTGCCGAGGTGGCTGCTGCAGACCCCGACCAGGCCGTCGTTGGGCTCGCCGAAGAAGGTGCCGGTCAGCGCCAGCGCCGGATCCACCGGATCCAGGATGTTGGTCATGTTGCCGCGCCCGCTCCAGGAGAAGTAATAGACGCCGTTGGCGGCGCGCAGCGGCCCCTCGCCACAATGCTGGCTCGGCAGTCCCTCCGGGTAGCGCTGGTTGAAGCGCTCGGCGCCGGCGCTGGTCAGGGCATCGAGGGCGGCGAGGGGATCCTGCGGCAGATCGCTGCCACCGGAGAGCAGCGAGATGACGCCGGACAGCGCCGAGGCGGCGGCCAGCGCCAGCTGCTCGGCTACCGAGCCCGACTGAACCTTGGCACGGACCAGATCCGCAATCGCGGAGCCATGGTTGACGCCCCCCACGCTGGTGGCGGAGGCGACCAGCTCGGGGGCGACCGAGGCGACGTAGCGGATGGTGGGGCCGCCGTGGGAGTGACCTATGAGGTTCACCTTGTCGGCCCCGGTGATGGCGAGCACCTGCTGCACCTGTTTGAGCAGCTGTTCGCCGCGCAGCTCCGAGCTCTGGGTGGCGGAGACCTGCGCCACGTAGACGCGGGCACCGTCCCGGGTCAGCGCCTGGGGGATCCCGTAGAAGTAATCGACCCCGAGCAACTTGTCGAAGCCAAACAGCCCGTGCACCAGCACTATGGGGTAACGGGTCTGGGTATAACCTGCCGCCTGGCCCAGCATGGGCAGGGCGCACAGCAGCACCAATAGCCATCTCTTCATCTTCATCATCCTTGTGAAAACGGGCTGCCTATCCGACAGCCACCGGCCTCATGCCAGTCCTATGAGCATGGTAGCCACACTCGAATCTATCTGTGGAAGGGATCACTAAACCGGGTATTGCGGAAAAACCCTACCCATATGGGCAGAGGCGGGCACGCGAACCGGCGCTTGTGTTCGTCAGTCAAATAAGTTAAATAATAATTATTATCATTTGAGTGTTGAAGCCATGACGCTAAGTTGGGTGAAAGGATGGGTCGGTGCCACCGACGGGGACGACAGCATGGCGCACTGGAAGCAGCAGACCCTCCGCGGCAATCGCCATTTCGATGCCGGTGAGCATGCCAGGGCGCTCGACCATTACCAGCAGGCGCTGTGGCTGGCCCGTCAGCAGTTCGCCGGCTGGCACGACGCGGACGAAGCCGTGGCTGCCCTGGTGGTGGCGCACCACAACCTGGCGGATCTGCTGGTGGCCATGACGCTGCCGGACCGGGCCGCCGATCTGCTGTGCCACATCCACGATTGCCTGCTGGCCACTAGCCAGTCCCCCGCCTGTCCGGCGCCGCTGCGGGCCTCCGCCCTGCGTCACAGCCGCAACACCCATACCGAGCTGCTCGCCTTCGTGCGTCGGCACGGCAGCCACGACGGCATTCAACGCTGCCTCGGCCAATGCCTGTGCCAGGCCGAGCCAGCCTCCCGACTGCATTGATCCCAAGAAGAGAGAGACGAACATGAGCCATACCCTGCCCACCCTCCCCTATGCCTACGATGCACTTGAGCCTCATATCGATGCGCTGACCATGGAGATCCATCACAGCCGTCACCATCAGACCTACATCACCAACCTCAACCTCGCGCTGGAAGGGGCGCCCGCATTCGCGGCCCTGCCGGTGGACGAGCTGCTGCTGAGCTTCGACAGCCTGCCAGCCAAGGTGCAGGGGGCGGTGCGCAACCATGGTGGCGGCCACGCCAACCACAGCCTGTTCTGGCAGGTGATGAGCCCGCAGGGGGGCGGCGAGCCCGGTGGCGAGCTGGCCGAGGCGATAGTGCGGGATCTGGGGGGGCTGGATGCCTTCAAGCAGGCCTTCACCCAGGCGGCGCTGAGCCGCTTCGGCAGCGGCTGGGCCTGGCTGGTGGTGGACAAGGCGGGCAAGCTGCGGGTGGAGAGCAGCGCCAACCAGGACAGCCCCCTGATGCAGGGCCAGGTGCCCATCCTGGGGCTGGACGTGTGGGAGCACGCCTACTACCTCAAGTACCAGAACAAGCGCCCCGACTACATCGCCGCCTTCTACAAGGTGGTCGACTGGCCTGAGGTGGCGCGTCGCTACCGGTTGGCGCTGGCCTGAGCCTTCTCCTTTTCTGCCCTCATAAAACAAGAGACCCGCCTGATGGCGGGTCTCTTGTTTCTGTCTGCTCAGGGGGCTGTGCCGGTTGCCGTCGCCGCACTGGTTGCCGTCGCCGCACTGGTTGCCGTCGCCGCACTGGTTGCCGTTGCCGCACTGGTTGCCGTCGCCGCGCTGGTTGCCGATGCCGCACTGGTTGCCGATGCCGCACTGGTTGCCGTTGCCGCACTGGTTGCCGTTGCCGCACTGGTTGCCGTTGCCGCGCTGGTTGCCGTCGCCGCACTGGCTGCCTTGTCGAGCGGCTTCTGCACCGGCGTCACCGGGGGGATCGGCAGGCAGGGCTGGCTGGCGCCTATGGTGCTCAGGGCCTGGCAGGGGATGGGGCCGCCGATGACGATGGGCTCGCCGAGGAACTTGGGTCCCTTGTCCAGCACATAGAGATCGAGCAGCCCCATCAGCCGGGCGAATACCTCGCGTACCCGGGTCTTGATGCCCTGATAGGCGCTGGGATCCAGGGCGTTGAAGCCGACGGCCTCGATGCCGAAGTGGCGGGCGATGAAGATGGCGCGCTCGTTGTGGAAGGCCTGCGACACCACGGTGAAGTGGGCCTGACCGAACACCTCCTTGGCGCGCACTATGGAGTCCAGGGTGCGGAAGCCCGCGTAGTCGCTGTAGATGGCGCTGGCCGGGATGCCGGCTTGGATCAGGGCCCGCCGCATCTGGCGCGGCTCGTTGTACTGCACGGTGGCGTTGTCGCCGGAGACCAGGATGTAGTCCACCTTGCCGTTGTTGTAGAGCTCGGCGGCGGCCTTGATCCGGTATTTGAAGTAGTGGTTCGGGCTGCCCCCGATCAGGTACTTGGAGGTGCCGAGCACCAGGGCGACCCGGTTGTAGGGCACGGCATCGACGTCGTCATAGGTGTAGTGACGGGCGTCCGAGACGGTCCACTCGCTGTAGCCCAGCAGCGCAATGGCAGAGGCCAGCAGCAGGCAGAGGCCGGCGAGCAGGATCTTGGCAAACTTCTTCATGCGCGGTGCGGTTCGGGTCTGAAATAAGGGGGAACAGGGAGCCATTCTATTACAACTTGGTGTCCGGCGTCAGGCCTGATAGCCGCCGATGGCGTCACTCGGGCAGAGACTGTCGTGGCCGGGCGATCTTTGCACAGCCTGGACCCAAGAGAAGGGGCAGCCCTGGCTGCCCCTGTCTGTTCGCCCGCTCCTCAGTGGGAGGAGTCGTTGGCCTTGCAGTCGTCAGAGTCCCGGTTGCTCTCCCACCAGGGCAGCAGGTCGTTGCTCAGCCAGCTCTGGTAGGCCTCGCTGTCGCCTATCATGTCGCTAGACACTCTGTTGCAGGCTGGCGGCCAGCTTGCTGCGGGAGGGCTTCAGGCTGCCGCCGAGATCCGGCCAAGGTAGCCACAGATCCGGCACCATAAAGCCGGGCAGGGCGGCGCGGATCCAGGCGGCCAGCTCGTCATGGGGCACCGGCTCGCCGTGCCAGTCGATAAAGGCGGCCGGACGCTGCCCCCACTCCTCACTGGGGATGGGCACCACCAGCGCCTGGGCCACGGCGCCGTGATCCACCAGCCGCTGCTCTATGGTCTCGGGCTGGATGTTCTCGCCGCCCGAGATAAACAGGTTGTCGAGCCGCCCCTCCACCACCAGCTCCCCGGCCGGGGTGAAATGGCCCTTGTCGCGGGTGTGGAACCAGCCCTCCTTGTCCAGCGGTCGCTCCAGGACGCCGGCCTTGAAGTAACCGGCGAACAGGGTGGCGCCCCGCACGCAGATCTCCCCCTGCCGGATGCAGAGCTCCCGCCCCGGCAACGGCCGCCCGACCACCCCGGGGGCGGCCGGCAGGCCGGTGCAGACCTGGCTGCCCATCTCCGACAGGCCATAACTCGACTTGGGGGTGAAGCCAAGCTCGCCGAGGCGGCTCACCAGCGGCTGCGGGATGGCGGCACCGCCGAGCAGCAGCTCGCGCAAACGGGTGCGGGCGGGATCGAAGCCCTGCGCCAGCAGGCGCCAGAGCTGGGTCGGCACCAGCGAGAGGTGGGTGATGGGCTGGCGCTCCAGCCGCTCCTTGAGGGACCGGCTGCGATCGTCCAGCACCAGGCAGGCCCCCGCCAGAAAGACCCGGAACAGGATGGCGTAGCCGCCGACGTGGAACAGCGGCAGGGAGAGCAGCCAGCCGCAGTCGCCATCGAGGGGGAGCAGGGCGGCGGAGCCCCGGGCCGAGGCCAGGTGGTTGGCGAGGCGGTGTACCACGGCCTTGGGGGTGCCGCTGGAGCCCGAGGTGAGGATCATGTTGCACAGCCGCGCGGGATCCAGCGGCAAGGGACCGGCATCGGCGCTCAGCTCTGCGCCGAAATCCAGCCGCAGCGGGCGCCAGGGCCCGGCCGGCATCTCGTCCGCCGACCAGAAGGCGGCCACCGCCAGCTGATGCGCCAGCTCGGCCTGTCTGGCCAGTGGAAAGGCGGGATTGAGCGGGCAGAAGACGATGCCGCTGCGCACGCAGGCCCAGGCCAGCAGGGCATCGGCCAGGGCGCCGCGCACCACGGCGGCCAGCCGGTCGCCGGCGATCAGCCCCGCCCGTTCCAGCTGTTGGCAGAGGCCGTTGAGCCGCTCGTCGAGCTGCCGATAGTTGAGGGGATGGTCGCCGTGGATGGCGATCCGCGCCGGCGCCTGGCTGGCCCAGTGGCGCACCGGGCAGGCTTCGGCTGGGGCGTCTGGCCCTGAGGCGGGCGGCATGGGGGCCCCCTCAATCACGGTGGAACAGGGGCTTGAGCAGCTTCAGATCGGGTTGACCCTGCTTGTCCAGCAGATCCCCCGCCAGCCAGCGGCGGGTATCCAGGCCAGGGGCCTGATCCGGGGCCCACTCACCGGCGAGGCGGGCGAGCTGACCGAGACCGACGCCGGACTCGAAGCAGGAGGAGACGATCACCTTGAGTTTCAGCTCACGGGCGCGGGCCACCAGCGCCTCGCTGTTGGCCAGGGCGCCGAGCAGCGTGGGCTTGAGCACCAGCGCCTTGAGCTGGGGTATGGGCTGCCAGGGCTCGCCTCTGGTCAGCAGCTCGTCCAGCGCCACCGGCATGCCGGTGCGCGCCGCCACGAAGGCGATGTCGTCGAAGCTGGCGCACAGGTCTTCCAGATATTCGATCCGGTTCGGATCCAGGTGACCGCAGAAGGCCCAGGCCTCCTCACGGGTCCAGCCCTGGTTGGCATCCAGCACCAGCTTCAGGTTGGGGCGCCGATCGAGCAGCAGGCGGATCAGCGCCAGCTCGTCCCGCATGGGGTAGCGGGCCACCTTCAGCTTGGCCTTGAGGGGCGTCTCGTGCAGCCAGATCTTCCAGTTCTTGAGCAGCTCCTGGGGGGAGCCCTGAATGAGCGGATAGGGGTCGGGCAGGGGCGTCGTCTGCGCCGGCCAGTGGCGGCGGGCGCAGTCGAAGCCAAATTGCACCGAGGGCAGCAGGGGGGCTATGGCTTGCCCCCTTGCCAGTTGTGTCAGGCAGCCGAGTGCCTCGGTCTGGGCCTCGGCCAGGGTCTCTTTGGAGAAACCGGGCAGGGGGGCTATCTCCCCCCAGCCGTCGTCGATGCGCAGCAACAGGCCCTCTCGCGCCACCTCCACCTTGCCGTGAAAGGTCAGGGGCTGGGTAAAGGGCAGATGGTAGCGATAGAGGGCGAGTGTCATCAGGGGTTCCGCTTGTATTTGGAGAAGTCGGGACGGCGTTTCTCGTTGAACGCGTTACGCCCTTCCTGACCCTCTTCGGTCATGTAGAACAGCATGGTGGCATTGCCCGCCAGCTCCTGCAAGCCGGCCTGGCCGTCGCAGTCGGCGTTCAGCGCGGCCTTGAGGCAGCGCAGCGCCATCGGGCTGTTCTGCAGCATCTCGCGGCACCAGCGCACCGTCTCGCGCTCCAGCTCGGCCAGCGGCACTACGGTGTTGACCAGTCCCATGTCGAGGGCCTGCTGGGCGTCGTACATGCGGCACAGGAACCAGATCTCGCGGGCCTTCTTCTGGCCGACGATGCGGGCCATGTAGGAGGCGCCCCAGCCGCCATCGAAGGAGCCGACCTTGGGGCCGGTCTGACCGAACTGGGCGTTGTCCGCGGCTATGGTCAGATCGCACATCATGTGCAGCACGTGACCACCGCCGACCGCGTAACCGGCCACCATGGCGACCACGGGTTTCGGGCAGGTGCGGATGTCGCGCTGGAAGTCGAGCACGTTGAGGTGATGAGTGCCCTCGTCATCGCGATAGCCACCGTAGTCGCCGCGGATCTTCTGGTCGCCGCCGGCGCAGAACGCCTTCTCGCCGAAGCCGGTGAGGATGATGGTGCCGATATGATCGTCGTAACGGGCATCGGCCAGCGCCTGCAGCATCTCCTTGACGGTGCGGGGACGGAAGGCGTTGCGCACCTGGGGACGGTTGATGGTGATCTTGGCAATGCCATCTTGGGACTTGTGATAGAGGATGTCCTCGTAACCGGTGGAGCAATCCTGCCACTCTACGGCGGCATAGAGTTCCGCTTCTGTCATTGCTTCAATCATGGAGCTTCTCTTCTGGTTGGTTAACCCACTCCCAAAGGAGTCGGGCAAAAATTTCGGGCTGGTCGGCGTGCAGATTATGGCCGCCATCCAGCGTCAAGTGATTGATATTGCAGCCCAGCTTCACCAGCTGGCAAGCCAGCCGATGGAATTTTTGATCCCGGCTGCCGGAAAGCCAGGTCACCGGCAACCGGGTGTCGGTCAACCAGGGGGCGAGATCCGGCTGCCTGCCGAGCGACGTCGCCTGCAGCATGGCGGCGACGGCCTGGCCATCGTTGCCGAGACGGCGGGCGGCCTGACGGGCACGGGCGGCGTCGTTGAGATCGGCGAACACCCCCTGCCGATACCAGTCGGCCAGCACGGCGGTCAGGGGCTCGCGCTCGAAGCGGCCGGCCCAGCCATCGTCGTGTTTGATGCGGGCGGCCCGCTCGGCCGCGGGCAGGCCAGGGTGGCAGTTCTCCAGCAGCAGAGCCTGCAAACCGGCGGGGGATTGACTGGCGTGATAGAGCGCGAGCCGTCCGCCCAGCGAATAGCCCGCCAGCCGATAGCGCGCTATGCCGCGCGCCTTCAGCTCGCCACAGAGCCACTGATGGGTCTGCTCGAAGCCGGTCACCCGCAGCGCGCTGTTGCTGCCGTGGCCCGGCAGATCCAGTGCATGGCAGGGGATCCCCGGCAGGGCCTCGATCACCGCTTGCCAGTCGCGGCCGTCGCCGAGCAGGCCGTGCAGCAGCACTAGCGGCACTGGTTCTCTGGCTTCAATGGTCACGGATGGCGGCTCCCCATGCCTTGAGATCCTCGGCCACCTCGGTGTCACTCAGCACCTTGATTTCAATCCGCACTGTTGCTGCCTCTGGTTTAGCTACCACGGATGGCGGCCCCTAGTGCCTTGAGATCCTCGGCCACCTCGGTGTCACTCAGCACCTTGATTTCAATCCGCACTGTTGCTGTCTCTGGTTTAGCTACCACGGATGGCGGCTCCCAATGCCTTGAGATCCTCGGCCACCTCGGCGCTCGGCACCTTGATTTCAATCAGGGTTACCCCCTTTTCCAAGGCCGTAGTGTAGGCCTGTTCAAACTCACTCAGCGTGGTCGGCGCCCGATACTGGAGGCCGAACATGGCGGCGGCGTGCGCGAAACTCAAGCCGTGGGGCAGGCAGTAGTAGGTTTCCAGCAGCCGATCGCCGGTGGGCACCGGCAGCATGCGGAAGATGCTGCCGCCGTCGTTGTTGAGCAGGATCACCACCAGCGGCCGGCTCGACTTGCCGAGCAGGGCCAGGCTGTTGAGATCGTGCAGGGCGCTGAGATCGCCGAGCAGCAAGGTGGTGGGCTCGTCGCTGCCCTGCTCGATCGATTGTGCGAAGCCATAGGCGCTGGCGATCAGGCCGTCGATGCCGGAGGCGCCGCGGTTGGTCATCACCCGGCTCGGGCCCTTGCCGGTCTCGCCGAGCATGTCCATCAGCCGGGCCGGCATGCTGTTGCCGACGAACAGCTGACCCCGGATCAGGCTGCCGAGGCGATGGCAGACCCCGAGCTCGGAGAAGCGATCGCAGGCCGCCCGGATCTGCTGGGTCGCGCTCTGCTGGCGCTCCGCCAGGCGGTGCCAGGGCTGCTGATCGTTGACCGGATGGGCGGCGGCGAAGGCGCTGGGCTCGCAGACCAGGCGGCGGCGCAGCCGGTAATCCGGGTCGAGGCGCGCCGGTTGCGAGTCCACCAGCCAGTAATCCTGCCAGGGGTGCTGCTTGATGAACTGGCCGAGTCGCTTGGAGATGAGGCGGGCACCGAACTGCAGCAGCACCTCGGCGCGGGCCAGCTCGGCGGTGAAGTCGTGGTCGTTGAGGGCCAAATCCATGTGGATGAGGTTGCGGCTATCGAACCGGATCTGGCTCTGCAGATCCGCCAGCAGCGGCCAGCCGAGTCGTTCGGCCAGCCCGGCCACCGCCAGCGCCTCGGCGGGATCCTGGATGCGGCCCGCGACGATGACGCCACGCTTGCCCTGCAACGCCGCCCAGTCGGGCTGGCGGGGGCAGGCTTGCTCGGCCTGCTGCCAGGGGCTCCAGGGCTTGTCTGAGTGCAGCCAGTCGCCGAGCGGCGCCAGGTAGTCGGCAAACTCCTGATACTCGTCACCGGGGTAGAGCGGCTCGGGGTACATGCAGTTGAAGTGGACAGGCCCCGGGGTGCGCACCTGCTGCGCCAGCGCCTGATCTACCGAGCTCAGCACGAAGGCGGCCGGGATGCTGGGGGTGGGGCTCGGCAGGTTGAGCTGATAGACGGGGTAGTGGCCGAAGATCCCCTGCTGCTGGATGGCCTGGTTGGCACCGTTGTCGATGAGTTCGGGCGGCCGATCGGCCGAGAGGATGATGAGCGGCACTCCGGTCAGCTGCGCCTCGGCCACCGCGGGCCAGAGGTTCGCCACCGCGGTACCCGAGGTCATGATCACCGCCACCGGCCGGTTGCTGCCCTTGGCCAGTCCCAGCGCCATGAACCCAAGGCCCCGCTCGTCGAAGTGGAGGTGGCGACGAAAGCCGGAGTGGGCGGCGGCGGCCATGGTGAGCGGCGCCGAGCGGGAGCCGGAGGCCAGCGCCAGATCCCGTACGCCGAGGCGATAGAGCTCCTCCAGCAGGAGGGAAGACCAGACGTGGTTGAAGGTGGCATGTCTACTGGTAAACACGGGGCTCGCAAACATGGGAAGGCTCGCTAGGGGTCGATGAGAAGAGGCTATCCCAGCAGGGAGAGCACGTTGGCGATCTTGTTGTCGAGCTCGGCCCACTCGGCGGCAGGCTCCGAGCCCGCCACTATGCCCGCCCCGGCGAACAGGGTGATGGTCTGTTCCCTGACCAGGGCGCTGCGGATGGCGACGGAAAACTCCGAGGTCTCCCGGCTCAGCATGCCGCAGGCCCCCGCATACCAGCCGCGATCATAGGGCTCGAACGCGCGGATGAAGGCCAGCGCCGACTCGCGCGGGGCGCCGCCCACGGCGGGGGTCGGGTGCAGGGCATCCAGCAGCTGCCAGTCGCCCACGCCGGGGCTGAGATCGGCCTCGATGTCGCACTTGAGGTGCTGCAGCAGCCGCAGCTTGAGGATCCGTGGCTCGGTCAGGCTGGCGCGGCTGGTGAGCGGTGCCAGCCGGTTGAGGATGTCGGCATGGACCAGCCGGTTCTCCAGCCGGTTCTTGCTGTCGCTCAGCAGCTCGGCCGCCAGCGCGGCATCGGTCGCCTCGTCACCGGAGCGGCGGATGGTGCCCGCCAGCGCCTCGGTGAACAGGTGGCGCCCCTCCCGCCGATAGAGTCGCTCGGGGGAGCAGGAGATGAAACTCTGCTCGGGGGAGAACTGGAAACCGAAGTGGAAGCACTCCTGGGCGTGCTGCGCCCATTGCGCCAGCAGGGACCAGGGGGAGAGGGCGGTCCGGTCATCAGACTCATCCCGCGGCGTGAGGCGGCTCTCCCGTGACAGCACCACCTTGGGGGTGTGGGCCTGGGCCGCCGGGGCTGTGACTTGTTCTACCAGCGCTTGCCAGAGGGCGGGGGAGGGACAATCTTCCCGCTGCCAGGCCTGCCTGTGCAGCGGCGGCAGGGGGGCCTCCGGCTGCAGGGCATCGAGGGCGGCCTCGGCGGCCCGCAGCTCGGCGTCGAACTCGCTCGCCCGCTCCGGGGCCGGCAACCAGAGGTTCAGGCAGAGGCTGATACACTCGCCGCGGCGCACCAGCTCGATGCGCGGCAGCACGAAGCGGCAGGGGCCAAAGCCCGGCCAGCCGGGCTGGGTCGGGTCGAACGCCAGGCCGCCGTAATAGCGCGGGCTGTCTTCGCTGTCGGTGCCGGTGTTGTCACAGACCCGCCGAATATCCTCCGGCCGGCTCAGCTCATGGATGCGGCCGAGGGCGACATACTCGGGGCTCTTGGGGCCACGGGCCTGCCAGTAGATGCGGGGATAGAGGGTCTGCGCCGTCAGCCAGCCCAGGAAGGATTGTACTTCGACCGCCACGCGCAGCCGGACGAAGCCGCTGACATGACTGTGACGCAGGGCGTCCAGTTGTTGCTTGATATGGGTCTGAGCCAACATGGATGTCTTGTCTGAGCCGGATAATCGCAATCGCTCTGGGGGGAGGATGGCGCAGGTTGATGCCAAAGGGCGATGATTTCCTATATATTATCCGCCCATTCTTCCATGTAAATTGCCCGAGGGAGCAGCGCCCCCACGGAGCCAAGTATACCGAAATCCGGTTCGATAACCCTTAACACGATCAATATCTGATTGTTTGGCCATCACAATATGACAAATACCTTCTCTGTTTGGTTGCTGGCGGCGCGTTTGCGAACGTTACCGCTCGCGTGCTCCTCCATCTTGCTGGGCTCCGGCCTGGCGGCCAGCCGGGGTGCCTTCGATGGCGCCATCATGGGCCTCTCCCTGCTGACCGCCATCCTGTTGCAGATCCTCTCGAACCTGGCCAACGACTATGGCGATGCGGTGTCGGGTGCCGACAACGGCGAACGGATAGGCCCCCAGCGGGCCGTGGTATCGGGTCTCATCACCCGGCGACAGATGTGTGTGGCCATGGGGTTGACCGCGCTGGCGGCCGTGGTGAGCGGGCTGGCCCTGCTGGTCTGTGCCTTCGGGGAGGAGTGGGTGCAGATCCTCGCCTTCGTGGGGTTGGGTGGGGCGGCCATCGTCGCGGCCATCACCTACACGGTGGGCAAGACTCCTTACGGCTATCGGGGTTTCGGCGATATCTCGGTGTTCCTGTTCTTCGGTCTGCTGGGGGTGCTCGGCTCCTACTACCTGTTCACCCATACCCTGCAGTGGGATCTGCTGCTGCCCGCCACCGCCTGCGGCCTGCTGGCGACCGCCGTGCTCAACATCAACAACGTGCGGGACATCGAGACCGACGCCGCCAGCGGCAAGGTCACCCTGGCGGTGCGGCTCGGTCGCAATCGCGCCATCGCCTATCACTGGCTGTTGCTGGGGGCGGCCCTGTTGACCACCATCGCCTTCCTGCTGACCCAGCAGACCAGCCTCTGGGCCTGGATCTTCCTACCCGCCATGAAGCCGCTCACCGATGCCGCCCGCACCCTGCGCGAGAGCTTCGACGGCGAGGTGCTGACAGGGGCCCTCAAGAAGACCGCCATCAGCGCCTTCCTGTTCAGCCTGCTGCTTTCCATCGGGCTGGCGCTCTCCTGAATAGGGATTGGCGCTCTCCTGAGTGCTGTTCAGCCTGCTGCTCTGTACCCATAGGGCAGGCGCTCTCCTGCAGAGCTCCACGCCAGAGAGGGCCCTTCGGGGCCCTTTTTATTGACCTGTCCTGCGGATTTTTTCAATCAATTCAGACTCGTTCCGTGGATGAGCGGGCAGATGGCCGTGATCCGGCCGGCAATATTGATAAATTCTCGCGACCGGGTGCCGAGTTGTGACGAGCCCCGATTGTGGCACCGGGGTGATTGCTATAGAGATGTAACCGTACAGGGTTGTATATGTAAAAACCAATGACGGGAACACACTTATGGACAAGTTAGGGAAACACCTGGGATGGGTGCTGATGGCGCTGGTTGGCGCCAGTTCACTCGGTTATATCGCCCTCAACCGGGGCGAGCAGATCAACGCACTCTGGATCGTGGTCGCGGCGGTGTGCGTCTATCTGATCGCCTATCGCTACTACGGCCTCTTCATCGCCAAACGGGTGCTGGGGGTCGATGGCAGTCGCATGACCCCGGCGGTGCGCCACAACGACGGTCTGGACTATGTGCCGACCGACAAGAAGGTGTTGTTCGGCCACCACTTCGCCGCCATCGCCGGTGCCGGCCCCCTGGTCGGCCCCGTGCTGGCGGCCCAGATGGGCTACCTGCCCGGCATGCTCTGGCTGCTGGCCGGGGTGGTGCTGGCGGGGGCGGTGCAGGACTTCATGGTGCTGTTCGTCTCCACCCGCCGGGACGGTCGCTCCCTCGGCGAGCTGATCAAGTCAGAGATGGGTCCGGTCGCCGGGGTCATCGCCCTGGTCGCCACCTTCATGATCATGGTGATCATCCTGGCGGTGCTGGCGATGATAGTGGTCAAGGCGCTCACCCACAGCCCCTGGGGCACCTACACGGTCGCCTTCACCATACCGCTGGCGCTCTTCATGGGGATCTACACCCGCTATCTGCGCCCTGGCCGCATCGGTGAGGTGTCGCTCATCGGGCTGGTGTGCCTGATCTTCGCCATCGTCTCCGGTGGCTGGGTGGCCGAGAGCGCGACCTGGGCACCCTATTTCGATTTCGACGGCGTGCAACTGACCTGGATGCTGGTGGGCTACGGCTTCGTCGCCTCGGTGTTGCCGGTCTGGCTGCTGCTGGCGCCCCGTGACTACCTCTCCACCTTCCTCAAGATCGGCACCATCATCGGCCTGGCCATCGGCATCCTGATCATGCGGCCGACCCTGCAGATGCCGGCCCTGACCCAGTTCATCGACGGCACGGGCCCGGTGTGGGCGGGGAGCATGTTCCCCTTCCTGTTCATCACCATCGCCTGTGGCGCCGTGTCCGGCTTCCACGCGCTGATCGCCTCCGGCACCACCCCCAAGATGCTGGCCAACGAGAACCAGGCCTGCTTCATCGGCTACGGTGGCATGTTGATGGAGTCCTTCGTCGCCATCATGGCGCTGGTCTCCGCCTGCGTCATCGATCCGGGCGTCTACTTCGCCATGAACAGCCCACTGGCGGTGCTGGCCCCGGCGGGTACCGCCGATGTGGTCACCTCCGCCGCCGCCGTGGTGAGCGGCTGGGGCTTCCAGATCACCCCTGATACCCTGACCCGCATCGCCAGCGAGGTGGGTGAGCAGAGCATCATCGCCCGTGCCGGCGGTGCCCCGACCCTGGCGGTCGGCATGGCCTACATACTGCACGGCGCCCTCGGCGGCCTGATGAACGTCGCCTTCTGGTACCACTTCGCCATCCTGTTCGAGGCGCTGTTCATCCTCACCGCAGTGGATGCCGGCACCCGCGCGGCGCGCTTCATGCTGCAGGATCTGATGGGGGTGATCTCGCCGTCCCTGAAGCGGACCGACTCCCTGCCGGCCAACCTGCTCGCCACCGCCCTGTGCGTGCTGGCCTGGGGTTACTTCCTGCATCAGGGGGTGGTGGATCCCCTCGGTGGCATCAACACCCTGTGGCCGCTGTTTGGCATCGCCAACCAGATGCTGGCGGGCATGGCGCTGATGCTCTGTGCCGTGGTGCTGTTCAAGATGAAGCGCCAGGCCTATGCCTGGGTCGCCCTGCTGCCGACCAGTTGGC
Source organism: Aeromonas sp. sif2433 (assembly GCF_019218705.1). Lineage (NCBI taxonomy): Bacteria > Pseudomonadati > Pseudomonadota > Gammaproteobacteria > Aeromonadales > Aeromonadaceae > Aeromonas > Aeromonas sp. sif2433. Next base: position 228,707 of record NZ_JAHUXD010000003.1, on the reverse strand, counting down.
TGCTGATCTGCACCCTGGCCGCCGGCTGGGAGAAGACCTTCAGCGACAATCCAAAACTGGGCTTCCTGGCCATTGCCAACAAGTTCCAGGCGATGATCGACAGCGGCACCATCCCGGCCCAGTACACCGAGTCACAGCTGGCCCAGCTGGTGTTCAACAACCGCCTCGATGCGGGGCTTACCATCTTCTTCATGGGGGTGGTGGTGGTGCTCGCCGGCTTCTCCCTCAAGACGGCGCTGCAGTCGTTGCAGAGCGATCAGCCGACCGCCAGGGAGACCCCCTATCAGCCGATGCCGAAGCATCAGGGTGCAGCCCGGCCCCAGCCGGATGACGATGCCGATCTGGCCCCGGCCAGCCCCAATAACTAAGGCCTGAGTCCGGCGCCTGCGGGCGCCGGACCCTCATCTACGCATCAAGGAGGTAGCATGTTCGATACCCTGGCCAAGGCGGGCAAGTATCTGGGACAGACCGCCAGGCTGATGGTTGGCGTGCCCGACTACGACAACTATGTGCAGCACATGCGGCTGACTCACCCCGAGCAGACCCCCATGAGCCACGAGGAGTTCTTTCGCGAACGGCAGGATGCCCGCTACGGCGGCAAGAATGGCGGGCGCTGCTGCTAGGAGCCGTTGAGGTTGCGGCGCGGTCGCGCTGAAAGCTCAACGGCCCCTCATACATTCATCACCGGAGCCCATCATGACGCAAGCGGTAGTGGTCACCCTTTCTTGAATGGTTTTCTCGGCTCTGGCCAGATATATCCCCTCACCACAGGACTTTCATCATGACCCAGGCTGTAGCGGTCACCCTGCTGACCGGTTTTCTCGGCGCCGGCAAGACCACCTTGCTCAACCATTTCCTGCGCCACCATGCCGACGCCTCCGTGGCCATTCTCGAGAACGAGTTTGGCGCCGCCAACATAGACGGCGCCCTGTTGCAGCGGGGGGAGTCGGTGCAGGTGATCGAGCTCAGCAACGGCTGCGTCTGCTGCAGCGTGCGCGGCGAATTCCGGGCGGCGCTGACCGGCCTGCTGGCCCGGCGGGCGGCGGGGGAGTTGCGGTTCGAGCGGCTGATCGTCGAGACCACGGGGCTCGCCGATCCGGCCCCCATCATCCAGACCTTCTTCGTGGAAGAGGCATTGAGGGATGCGCTGCGCCTGGATGCGGTCATCACCCTCGCCGATTGTGAGCACATCGCCCGCCAGCTGGACGAACATCCGGTGGCGGCGGCCCAGCTCGGCTTTGCCGATCGCATCCTGCTCACCAAGACCGACCGGGTGGACGGGGCGACGCGGGAAGCTGCCATCGCGCGAGTCCACGGGATCAACCCCAAGGCGCAGATCATCGACATAGTGCAGGGGGAGTGCCCGGCCGAGCTCTGGCTGGATCTGGATGCCTTCGCCCTCAGCGACGAGCTGAGCCTCAGCCCCGGCCTCAACATAGTGCGTGCCGGTCGGCAGGGTTTCGAGGCGTTTCGCCCGCTCTCGGCCCAGCCCCGCTCCTGGCACGACGCCATTTCGGCTCAGCTGTTCGAGGGGGCCGAGCTGGATCTGAAGCGGATCGGCGCCTTTATGGAGCAGTGCGTCGAGCAACATGGCAACGACATGCTGCGCTACAAGGGGGTGCTGGCCATCGCCGGCGAGGCGCGCCGGCTGATAGTGCAAGGGGTTCACAGGGTGGTGGGCTTCGATTACGGCTCCCCCTGGGGAGAGGAGCCACCGCGGTCGCGGCTGGTGATCATTGGTCGCTACCTGCCCGTCGAGGCGCTGCGGGAGGGCTTTGCCCGGACGCAGGCCGGAGGAAATACGACAGATGCGTGAATCACTGAGAGAGAAGATCATCCAGGTCTGCCACCAGAAAATCGCGCAGAAGGGAGAGGCGGTCGGCGTCTCCTTCTATGCATTTTTTGCCAACAAGAACGATGATCCCGCCTTGCTGATGGAGGCCGCCAGCTGGTGGATCCAGACCCACAGGCTCGATCACTTCGAGAAGGCCCGGAAGATCATCGCGCTGGTCGAGGGGATGAAATAGGGACGGGGATGAGACAACAAGGGCTCCTGATGAGGAGCCCTTGTTGTTTGTGGCCATAGCCAGCGAGTGGCTTTAGTTGGCTTGCGCCAGTCCGGCCGTGCGGCGGGAGAAGATCAGGCTGTCCAGCAGCCAGATGGCGACCATGGAGGCCCCCACCAGCGGGAAGCAGATCCCGAGCAGCACCAGCACGGCCAGCGCGCCGCGCATGGGCGGCAGCACGGCCGGCAGGGGCGGTGCGGCGAGCCGGCCTTGCGGGCGGCGGCTCCACCATATCCAGAGCCCGCTCACCGCACTCAGCAACACCATCAGGCAGATGATCAGCATGACGAGTTGATGGGGCCAGCCATAGAGCTTGCCGGTGTGCAGCATGACGCCTGTCTCCACCACCTTGGCGACCGGGCCGTAATCCTGCCAGCGCACGTCGGCCAGCACCTTGCCGCTGTACTGATCGATATGCAGGGTGGCGTCGTTGCGCGGATCGTCGGCGAACAGGGCTATGGTGTAGACGCCGCTCTTGCCGGCCGGCGGCGTGATGCTGTAACCCGGGGTAACCTTGCGCTCTCTGGCGATCTCGACCACCTGTTGCAGGCCGATGCGATCCTGCGCCATGACCATACCGTCATGCTCGCCGCCCTGGTTCATGGCACTGTGATCGTGGCCCTCAGACGCCGGTTGCGCAGCGGGTGAGGCCGTCTCTGGCATCGCCATGGCAGCCATCTGGTCGGGCGCGACCGAGCTCGGCATGGGGGTGCTCTCCATCGCCCAGGGCACCGTCTGGTCATGGGGCTGGTTGAGGCTGCGGGCGAGGGGGGCCGACTTGGGCACCTCGTTCCACATGGCGGCCGGGAAGCGATTCCAGACGTTGGCGAATTGATCCCCCCAGAAGCCGGTCCAGGTCATGCCGCTCAGCAACAACAGCAGCAGGAAGCCGGCGCCCCAGAAGCCGATCACGGCGTGCAGGTCGCGCCACCAGAGCCGCCCACGCTGATTCATTCTGGGCCAGAGAATGCCGCCGACGCCGGGCCCCTTGCGCGGCCACCACAGGTAGAGGCCGCTGACGAGCAGCACTATGCCCCAGCCGGCCGCCAGCTCGATCAGCCGATCCCCGGTGGTGCCAAGCAGCAGTTCCGCATGCAGGGCGCGGGCCACCGCCTGCAGATTCCACTGGTTGTCCATGGTGCCGAGCAGGGCGCCACTGGCGGGATCCATAAACAGGGTCAGTTCGCTACCCTGGCGCTTGACGACAAACTGGGCGCTCAGATCCGGGGCAGCAGGGGGCAAGTACTTGCTCAGGCTGGCGTCCGGCATGGCGGTCAGTGCCTTGGTCCACAACACATCCGCGCTTAGGGCCTTGGCCTGCAGTGGGTCGGCACTCTGGGCGTGAGCGGCGGGCTGCACCTTCATCAGCTCGGGATAGAGCAGGTTGTCGAGCTGGGGCTTGAACAGATACACCATGCCGGTGAGGGAGAGCAGGATCAGAAAGGGGGCGACGAACAGGCCGGCATAGAAGTGCCAGCGCCAGATCCGCTGGTAATGATTCGCGTCGTGGTTTTTCATCTCTGATCCTTGCGGCGGTGGCAAACGTTACGGCTGGTGGAACCTTTGGGTGGCGCGGATGATAGCAGCAACGTTTTGTTAACTGCAATAAAACAAAGGTGGCTCGATCATAGACGGAGAATGCCTGCGAGCAGGAGGCCTGACAGAGGGTAAACAGGCCGGAAAGAAGACGATAGTCACCCGGTGGAGCAGATGAGCATTGTGGATCAGCGCCGATGGGGATGCTGGTTCTGACGGGTAAAACGGGGATGACTGCGGCGGTAAAGAGGGGAGGGAACGTCATGGGTGTGGCACATCATAGAGAGGGCGATCCAGCTCTTAGCTCAGGTTGATAAACCACTTGTCCCGCTCGTCGACGCAGTCGGGCTCACCCATCTCGAACTCCCGGCAGATGAGGGGCGCACTTCATAGAGGCGGCACATCATAGATAGGGCGATCCAGCGCTGCCGTGCGGTGGTCAGGAAAGGTTGATAAACCACTTGTCCCGTTCGTCGATGCAGTCGGGCTCACCCATCTCGAACTCCCGGCAGATGAGGGGGCGGACTTCATAGATGCGGCACATCATGGTGTTGCGATCCAGCGCCGCACACCAGCCATCTTCCAGCCGGTGCATCACGGGCACCTGTCCTTCTATCTCGTCCACATAGCGATCCGGTACGCCGGTATCGGTGAACAGCATCACCTCTAGGCGGCAACAGCAGGCTTCGCAATTCTGGCAGCTGACTTCGGGCGGGTTGGCTTGGGACATGGCTCATCTCATGGTGTGTGACTGGGTTGGCAGGGGAAACAGGCGCCGATAAAGGCGCCTGTACACCGGGCTCAGGTCAAACCTTAGCCCAGCTTGCGGGCGCGATAGGTGCGGCCCTTGATCTTGCCTTCCTGCAGCCGCTTGAGGGCGGCGCTCGCCACCTGGCGTTTGACCGCCACGTAGGAGTGCTGCTCCGAGATCTGGATCTTGCCGACGTCGGCACCGGCGATGCCGCCTTCGCCGGTCAGGGCGCCGAGGATGTCACCGGCCCGCACCTTGGTCTTGCGGCCCGCATCGATGGAGAGGGTCACCATCTGCGGCGCGATCGGCTTGATCTCGCGGCCGATCCCGGCCAGATCCCCTTGCGGGATGGGAGCCTGCTGGTACTCCTCGATCAGGTTGACGCGCTGGGCCTCGTTCGGCTGATAGAGGCTCAGGGCCAGGCCCTGCTGGCCGGCACGACCAGTACGGCCGATGCGGTGCACGTGCACCTCGGGATCGTAGGTCAGCTCGTAGTTGATGACCGCGCCCAGCTCCTTGATGTCCAGCCCACGGGCGGCCACGTCGGTGGCGACCAGTATGGTGGCGCTGCCGTTGGCGAAGCGTACCAGCACCTGGTCCCGCTCGCGCTGCTCGAGATCGCCGTTCAGCGCCAGCGCCGAGAAGCCCTTGGCGGCCAGATGCTCGGCCACGTCGTTGCAGGCGCGCTTGGTGTTGCAGAACACCACGCAGGAGCTCGGCTGATGGTGGCTCAGCAGCCAGGTCAGGGCGTCGAGGCGCTGACCGGCGGGCACTTCATACAGCTTCTGCTCGATGGCGCTGCCCTCGTGCAGGGACTCCACGCTCACCTCGACCGGATTGCGCTGCACGCCGCGGCTCATCTGGGCGATCCCCTCCGGGTAGGTGGCGGAGAACAGCAGGGTCTGGCGGCGCTCGGGCGCATAGCTGATGACTTTATTGATGTCTTCGCCAAAGCCCATGTCCAGCATGCGATCCGCTTCGTCCAGCACCAGGGTCTCCAGGCTGGAGAGCTCCAGGGTGCCCTGCTCCAGATGCTTGAGGATGCGGCCAGGGGTGCCGACGGCGATGTGGGCACCGAAGCCCAGGGTGGCGGACTGAGGCGCGGTCGGGGTGCCGCCACACAGGGTCACCAGCTTGACGTTCGGCAGGGCGCGGGCCAGACGACGGATCTCCTGGGCGACCTGATCCGCCAGCTCGCGGGTCGGGCAGAGCACCAGGGCCTGCACGTCGACACGGTTGACGTTGAGTCGGGAGAGCAGGCCGAGGGCGAAGGCGGCGGTCTTGCCACTGCCGGTTTTTGCCTTGGCGATCAGGTCTTTACCGTCGAGCACCAGGGGCAGGCTCTGAGCCTGGATCGGGGTCATCTGCAGATAACCCAGGCTGGCGAGGTTCTCCAGCAGGGCGGGGGAGAGGTTGAGGCTGCTAAATTCGCTGTTGTTCACAAGAGGACTCTATATCGGGAAAACGGGCTGCGCGTGGCGCAAGGGCGCGCATTGTACCAGAGAGTGCCGCCGCGTGGGATGGATTGTGGCGGATTTTTGAACGCCGGAGCCGAAGGCGTCGGCCAGGCGGGGATCCCGTGACAGGGAGGTTGGGAGTCGATCCGCCCCAGCGTAACGATCTCGATGGCTATTGACTAATTATGCGTAAACGAGATAAACGTTTTCCATCTGATTTGATTAAATATTTCGATGCCGAGCCGGTTTTTAATGGGCTGACAGCCAGACGGGTCTGGGGGAAATAATGAGGAAATAGAACGCCATGCGAAGAAGTTGAAATATAACTCATTGTTTTTTATTTGATATTTTTATCATAAGAGGTGATGAGACTCTTATTTAATGATTAATTAATTTAAAAACGTTTGTATTATCCTGGGTGCATATTTTTACCGCAGATTGTGATGGCTATCTGATTTTTAAATATGCAAATCTCTATGATGGCGCCGGTCAAAAATTACAATTCACTCAGGTGCTACTGGTATGGAATACGTTCACTTTGTGCTCGGACTGGTGATGGTCCTCGTGCTCGCGTTGCTGGCTAACCGCCACAACTGGAAACAGATCAAGCTGCGCTATATCGGCCAGCTGTTGGTGGTGGAACTGGCGCTGGCCTGGTTCATGCTGAACTCCGAAGTGGGCCTGGCCGTGGTGGGTGGCTTCGCCGCCGGCTTCACCAAGCTGATGGAGTTTGCCAAGCAGGGTACCGACTTCGTGTTCGGTGGCCTGGTCAACGAGGGAGCCTTCTCCTTCTTCCTGATGGTGTTGATGCCCATCGTCTTCATCTCGGTGCTGATCGGTATCTTGCAGTACATCCGTCTGCTGCCCATCGTCATCCGTGGCATCGGCACAGTGCTGGCCAAGATCAACGGCATGGGCAAGCTGGAATCCTTCAACGCCATCAGCTCCATGATCGTCGGCCAGTCCGAGAACTTCATCGCGCTCAAGAACACCCTGCCGCACCTGAACGAGAAGCAGATGTACACCCTGGCGGCGACGGCTATGTCCACCGTCTCCATGTCCATCGTCGGTGCCTACATGCAGCTGATCGAGCCGCGTTACGTGGTGGCCGCGCTGGTGCTCAACATGTTCAGCACCTTCATCGTGCTGTCGCTGATCAACCCGTACGAGCCGGACAACTCGGTCACCGATCTGAAGGCTATCGCCGAGGGTGACGAGCACCATACCCCGAAGAAAGAGAACTTCTTCGAGATGCTGGGCGAGTACATCATGGCCGGTTTCTCCGTGGCCGTGATCGTGGCCGCCATGCTGGTCGGTTTCATCGCCCTGATCGCGCTGGTCAACTACCTGTTCGAGATGGCATTTGGCGTCAACTTCCAGTACGTCATGGGCTACATCTTCTATCCGATCGCCTGGATCCTGGGTATCCCCAGTGGTGAGGCGCTGCAAGCCGGCTCCATCATGGCGACCAAGCTGGTAACCAACGAGTTCGTGGCCATGATGGATCTGGGCAAGATCGCCGCCGATCTGTCCCCGCGTACCATCGGCATCCTCTCCATCTTCATGGTGTCGTTCGCCAACTTCAGCTCCATCGGCATCATCGCCGGTGCGGTGAAGGCGCTGAACGAGGAGAAGGGCAACATGGTCTCCCGCTTCGGTCTGAAGCTGGTGTACGGCTCTACCCTGGTGAGCCTGCTCTCCGCGGTGATCGCCGGTGTGATGATCTAACCTTCACCCCATTTATGCTGATAAACCCCTGCCCAGTCAGGGGTTTATTTTTTCCTGGCCCGGAACTTTTCTATTTTATCCTGCTCTGAACTGATTGAATGAAAATGAACCAGGACCGGGAGAACAGGATGAGATGGTTGATATGGGGAATGGCAATGCTGCTGGCTGGCTGCGCCGCCAAGGGGGACACACCGGAGCAGAAGCGGGGCTATGTGCAGGAGATGCGCGAGCAGGTGCTGAGCGAGCTTTATCAGGAGAAGGCGAGCATCCGTGATGAGGTGCAACAGGCCAAGGGTTATGCGGTATTCTCCAGCGTCAACAACAGCCTGGTCTTTGTCAGCGCAGGCAGCGGTTTTGGTGTGGTGCGGGACAATGGGACCGGTCAGGATGTCTACATGAGCATGGCCAATGCCGGGGTGGGGCTGGGTCTTGGCATCAAGGACTTCAGGGCGCTGATCCTGTTCAACGATGCGGAGGCGCTGAAGCACTTCATCGAGGTGGGCTGGGAGGCGGGGGCGCAGGCCGATGCGGCGGCACGCTCCGGTGACAAGGGCAGCGAATTGCTCAATAAAACCGCCAGCACGGGGACCAAGAAGGTGACCGTCTATCAGCTGACCCAAAGCGGTCTGGTGTTGCAGGCGACCCTGCAGGGTTACAAGTACTGGACCGATGATGAACTCAACGCGCCCGGTCCGGCCGAGGTGCAGACGGTGCAGTGATCTGTCATGAGCTCATCTTATTGTGCGAGATCGTTGAACCATGCTGGTTAGCTATCTTGAGGGCTAATGAGAGCGGTCAGGGCCTTTGCCTCTGCATGAATGCAGGACGATATGCGTAAAAAAGGGTCCCGAGGGACCCTTTTTGTTGTGGTTGATGGTTAAGGTATCAGGCCAGGGAAAGTCAATATGTTGCTGGATACCCCATTGAGCTCGGCTTGGAAGTTGGTACTGCCGAGGGGAATAACCAACACATAAGTATTGCCCAGCCCCAAGGCCAACAGACCGCCATTCATGCGCCAAGTCGCACTGCTGGTCACATTCTGTGTGCTGCCGTCCGAGTAGTGGCCTATCGCCGTGAAGGTGATAGTCCTTACCGTGTTCAGCAAGTTAATACTGCTGGTGGAGCTGATTACCAAGCTGCTCAGCACCGCATTGCTGACGGTGACCGGTAGCGAGGCTGTGACACCCTGTACGTTGACACTGACGTTTGCACTGCCGACGGTGACCCCAGTCGCCAGGCCCGTCGACGTGACGCTGAATACGCCGGGGTTGCTGCTCAGCCAATTGGCCTGAGCGGAGACATCCTGAGTGGTTGTGTCGCTCAGCGTCGCCGTGACCTTGAGCTGTGTCGATGTGCCCGCCGCCAGCGGGCTAATGGGCGCGATAGCCACGCTGACGACCACTGCATTGGACACCGTCACTCCCAACGTGGCGCTCTCTCCATTCAGAGTCCCTGTGATGGTGGCAGTTCCCGGTTGCAGCGCAGTGACCAGGCCGGAATTGAGGCCAACACTCGCAATGGCTGGGGCACTGCTGGTCCAGCTGACATTGGCGGTGACATCTACGGTGCTGCCATCGCTGTAGCTACCCTGGGCGGTCAGTTGACCCGTCAGCCCTGCAGCCAACGTTAAGGGCGGTACCGTGATGTTGAGTCCACCCGGATTGAGGGCGGCACTGGTCACGGTGATCAACAGGGTCGCATTTTGCCCGTTCAGAGTACCGGTGATCACTGCAACACCCGGCGTAACCGCAGTGACCAGGCCGGTGTTGAGGCCAACGGTAGCAACGGCAGGGGCGCTGCTGGTCCAACTGACATTGGCTGTGACATCCAGGTTGCTGCCATCGCTGTAGCTACCATTGGCGACGAGCTGGCCGGTCAGGCCGGCAGCCAGGGTCAAAGGTGGCACTGTGATGGTGAGCCCACCGGGATTGATGGCTGCGTTGGTGACAGTCACCAGCAGGGTTGCAGTTTCTCCATTCAGGGTGCCCGTGATGGTGGCGATTCCCGGCGCGGCAGCAGTGACCAGACCGGTGTGGAGGCCAACGGACGCAACGGCAGGGTTGCTGCTGCTCCAGCTGACGGAGGTGGTCACATTCACGTTGCTGCCATCGCTATAACTACCATTGGCAACCAGTTGACCTGTCAGGCCTGCGGCCAGGGTCAGAGGCGGTGTGGCTATGGTCAGTCCACCTGCATTGAGCACCGCATTGCTGACGGTGACTGACAGGGTCGCACTCTGGCCGCCCAGGGTACCAGTGATGGTGGCGGTGCCGGGGGCGACGCCAGTGACCAGACCGGATGCATCGACGGTGGCGACAGCCGGATCACTGCTGACCCAGCTGACGGAGGCGGTCACATCCACACTGCTGCCATCGCTGTAGCTGCCGTTGGCGGCAAGCTGACCGGTCTGACCGGCTGCCAGCGTCATGGGCGGCACCGTGATGGTGAGCCCACCTGCATTGATAGTGGCGTTGGTGACGGTGACGGAGAGCGTTGCACTCTGGCCATCCAGGGTGCCGGTGATGGTGACTGTGCCGGGGGCGACAGCGGTGACCAGACCGGTCAGGCTGACGGTTGCGATGGCAGGATCACTGCTCCACTGGACATTGGCGGTGACATCCGCGCTCGTGCCATCGCTGTAGGTTCCGCTGGCGGCAAGCTGACCCGTCAGGCCAACGGCCAGCGTCATGGGCGGTACCGTGATGGTAAGTCCACCGACATTGAGGGTGGCGTTGGTGATGGTGACGGAGAGCGTTGCGCTCTGGCCGTCCAGGGTGCCGGTGATGGTGGCGGTGCCGGGGGTGACGCCAGTAACCAGACCGGATGCATCGACGGTGGCGACAGCGGGGTCACTGCTGGTCCAGCTGACGGAGGGGGTTACATTCACACTGCTGCCATCGCTGTAGCTGCCGTTGGCGGCAAGCTGCCCGGTCAGGCCGGCTGCCAGCGTCATAGGCGGTACCGTGATGGTGAGCCCACCTGCATTGAGGGTGGCGTTGGTGACGGTGACTGAGAGCGTTGCGCTCTGCCCATCCAGGGTGCCGGTGATGGTGGCGGTGCCGGTGGCGACGCCAGTGACCAGACCGGATGCATCGACGGTTGCGACAGCCGGGTCATTGCTGGTCCAGCTGACGGAGGGGGTTACATTCACACTGCTGCCATCGCTGTAGCTGCCATTGGCGGCAAGCTGACCGGTCAGGCCGGCTGCCAGCGTCATGGGCGGTACCGTGATGGTGAGCCCACCGGCATTGAGGGTGGCGTTGGTGACGGTGACTGAGAGCGTTGCGCTCTGGCCGTCCAGGGTGCCGGTGATGGTGGCGGTACCGGGTGCTACCGCGGTGACCAGACCGGTCAGGCTGACGGTTGCGATGGCAGGATCACTGCTGCTCCATTGGACATTGGCGGTGACATCTGCGCTCGTGCCATCGCTGTAGGCACCGCTTGCGGTAAGCTGACGACTCAGGCCTACGGCCAGCGTCACTGGCGGCACCGTGATGGTGAGCCCGCCAGCATTGAGGGTGGCGTTGGTGACGGTGACGGAGAGCGTTGCGCTCTGGCCATCCAGGGTGCCGGTGATGGTGGCGGTACCGGGTGCTACGGCGGTGACCAGACCGTTCAGGCTGACGGTCGCGATGGCCGGGTCACTGCTGCTCCAGTGAACATCATGGGTGACATCTTTGGTCGTGCCATCGCCATAGGCTCCACTGGCTGCAAGCTGGCTGCTCTGGCCTGCTGCCAGCGTCAGGGGAGGTACAGTGATGGTGAGTCCACCGACGGTGAGGGTGGCATCGGTCACCTCCAGCGTGGCGGCGTTGCTGGTCACGCTCTGAAACTTGGCCGAAATGATGGTATTCCCTTCATTGAAGGCGGTCGCTTCACCGACCAGGTCTATGGTGGCTACGTTGCTGTCCGAACTATCCCAGTCGACCTGACTGGTGAGATCCTGCGATGAGTTGTCGCTGAAGGTCGCCATGGCCTGGTATTGCTGCTTGGTTCCTTTGGGCAGTGATTTGGCTGCGGGGGTAATCTGGATAGACGTGGTAATGGCATTGGTGACGGTCAGTGTTGCACTGCGGCTGATGGAGCCAAAAGTGGCGCTGATAGTTACTTGGCCAACGCCTGCGCCAGTTACCAGCCCTTGACTATTGACGCTCGCGACAGCGGCATTGCTGCTGCTCCATTGCACCAGGCTCGAGATATTCTGGCTGGAGTTGTCTGTGAAAGTAGCGACAGCCTGTAGCTGGGTTTTGGTGCCGAGGGCAATCGAACTTGTCGCGGGAATGACTTGCAGCGTTTTGAGGCTGGTATTGGTGATTTTGATACTGGCGCTGCCAGTGACGCCAAGCAGGCTGGCAGAAAGAGTGGTCGAGCCTGCCGCGATTCCGGCGACCAATCCGTTGCCGTCTACGGTCGCAACGGCCTTATTGCTGCTTAGCCATGCGACCTGAGAAGAGACATCCTGCACACTCTTGTCGTTCAAGGTGGCGATGGCGGTCAATTTGGTCTTGGTACCGATGGCCAGTTGGAGGTCGGCCGGGGTGATCTGGATCTTGCTGATCGTCAGATTCACCGCCGAGACGCGGGTCTGACCGGTGACACCTTGCAGGGTGGCACTGATAATGGCGTCACCGAGGGCGACGGCAGTAATTTTTCCCTTGGCATCGACTTTCAATACCGCCGGTTTGTTGCTCTGCCAGCTTGCTTGGGTCGACACATCTTTGGTGCTGTCATCGGATAGGGTGGCGATGGCTTGCAACTGCAGCGACAACCCCTTGGCCACCTTGGTAGTGGGGGGGATGACGCTGATCTTGGTGGCAATGGCATCGGTGATGGTCAGCGTGGACGCATTGCTGGTGACCCCCTGATAGCTGGCCGTTATCTCGGTCTTGCTGATTTTGAGTGGTTTGGCCATGCCTTTCTCATCGATGGTGGCAATGCTGGTGTCGGCACTGCTCCAGGTGGCCAGAGCCGTGATGTCTTCCGTGGTGTTATCGCTATAGGTTGCAATAGCCGAATATTGGGTGCTGATGCCGAGCGGGGTGCTGGGATTGGCTTCGGCCCTGGCCTTGGTGCCTGCGGTGTCGGCAGAGATATCGATCTTGGTCAGCGTCTTGGCGCCTGGAGCGGGGGACTCACTTCCTCCTCCCCCTCCTCCACCACCACAACTGAATAAGAAGAGGGTAAGAAACAGTGAGAGAAATACATTCATTGGTTTGCTCATGGATATTCCCCTTTGATCTCTGTGCTTAATCTGAGACGAGATTCCCCTTGTTTTTAGGGGCGACGAATCTTGCAGAGATGGTGTTCTCTGTTCTCGCTAAGCACTAAAGTGCAGTAACTTGTTGAAATTATGACGTTAAGTCCCTTATTTTATTCGGCAGGAATATATTTGAATTATTTCCATTGTGTTGTTGTGGACATATTTTTGGTTTGCGCAAAATGCTACTAACAAGATTATTAATTTGTGGTTTGTTAATATGTCTAGGTTAGGTGGCTCGGTATTTCAACCACCATTGATATAATTAAAATTATGAGGAATAGGCCGAATTGGTATAAAAAGTTATATCGAGCATCGGTCTCATCTGTGACGATGGGATCAAGGAGAGGGAACCGAGTGAGGCGTATCTTGTGCCAGCTGTGAGGACGGGGGCATTACTGTGTGAGCCTGAGCGGCCCACAGCGGTGAGCCTGGAAGGCAAGTCGAGATGCGACGGCTTGCCGGAAGCTATGTCGGCCAGGCGGCTCAGTGCCAGCAGTCAGCCCATAGGGCTTGAATACAGCCCCTGTTTATCTGGTTATGTCAGCTTGCCTCTGAGCAACCACTTGTCCAGCGCATTGGCGAAGCGTTGCTTGTCGGCCGCGTTAAAGGGGGCCGGGCCGCCGGTCTGGACCCCGGCCGAGCGCAGCTCCTCCATGAAGTTACGCATGCCGAGCCGCGCCTGTATGGTCTCGCGGGTGTAGATCTCGCCCCGGGGATTGAGCGCCTCGCCGCCGGCATCGATCACCCAGGAGGCCAGCGGGATATCGCCGGTAATGACCAGATCGCCGGGCATGACTTGCTGGGCGATCACGTGATCCGCCACATCGAACCCCTTTTCCACCTGCTGGGTCTTGATGAAGGGAGAGGGCGGTACCCGCAGTCCCTGATTGGCCACCAGGGTGGTGACAACCTGGGCACGGTGGGCGGCGCGGTAGAGGATCTCCTTGACCGGGAGGGGGCAGGCATCGGCATCAACCCAGATGGGCATGGCATGGTTTCCTGTGTCTGAAGCGAGGGCCGCATCTTAGCACGGCTGACGCAGGGCGGCTGCCCCGGGGCTGAGTCGGTCCCGGCTTTCGTGTAAGCTGGTCCGATGAACATGAACGAGAAGGACGTGCAGATGGATCGGGTGCCCAGTGACGTGATTTATGGCCTGACTCTGGATGGCAAGGGGGGCATGCAACCGCTGGAGCCAGGCAGCGAGATCCCGGGGCCGCAACCCAGCTGGCTGCACCTGGATTATGGCAATCCGGAGTCGGCCCGCTGGTTGCTGCACACACCTCTGTTCAATGACGCCGTGCGTGAATCCCTGCTCGGCCATAGCAACAGGCCCAAGCTGGTGCGGATGGGAGAGGCGGTGCTGTTGATCCTGCGTGGTATCAACCACAACCAGGAGCACCGCCCCGAGGAGATGGTGGCGCTGCGCATCTACATCGCGCCGGACCTCATCATCAGCAGTCGCCGCCGTCCTCTGTTGTCGGAAAAGGACGTCTTCGAGCAGTTGAAACTGGGAGGGGGCGCGGACTCTCCCGCCGACTGGCTGGTGGAGATCTGTGATGCCCTGACCGAGCGGGCGGGGGAGTTCGTTGAGGAGCTGCACGATCAGATCCTGGAACTGGAGGAGAGGGTGCTGACCCGCGACTTGCCCGCCAATGGCCGGTTGGCGCTGATCCGCAAGCAGCTCATCATGATCCGCCGCTATCTCTCCCCCCAGCGGGATCTGGTGGCGCGGCTCGCCAACGAGAAGATCAGCTGGCTTGACGAGGATGACCGCCGCCGCCTGCTCGACATCGCCGACCGGCTGCGGCGCTGGCTGGACGATCTGGATGCCGGCGTGGCCCGCACCGCGGTGTTGGCGGACGAGATCAACAACCTGATGGCGGAGGCGACCAATCGCCGCGCCTACCAGATGTCGGTGATGGCGCTCTTGTTTCTGCCCGCCACCTTTCTGACCGGCCTGTTTGGCATCAACCTGGGGGGCATCCCGGGGGCGGAGAGCCCGACCGCGTTCTGGGTCTTCAGTTGCTCGCTGCTGACGCTGGCGACTGGGCTGGCAGTCTGGCTCAAACACCGACGCTGGTGGTAAGGAGCGAATATGACCATGTGGCAATCTTTTGGTGTGACCCTGCTGCTGTTGCTGGGCCACACCCTGATCCGCAGCCTCATTCACAAGAGCCTGCTGGCACTGGCACAGAGCCGGCAGGTGAGCGAGAACCGGGTGCTCTATGTGGAGCATGTGTTTCACTTCCTGCTCGGCAGCGCCACCCTGCTGATCCTGGCGGGGGTGTGGGGGCTAGACTTCTCCCGGCTGGTGGTACTGGCCTCCTCCTTCTTTGCCGTGCTCGGCGTCGCCATGGTGGCGCAGTGGTCGATCCTCTCCAACATCACCGCCAGCATTACCATCTTCTTCGCCTTTCCCTACAAGATTGGCGACAGGATCCGGATCCTCGACAAGGATGACTCCGTCACCGGCGTCATCACCGAGATCGGCCTGTTCTATGTACGGGTGCGGGATGACAACGGCGATCTGGTGACCTACCCGGCCAACCTGATCCTGCAAAAGCCGGTCAGACGACTGGAGAGCAAGGAAGCCGAGCCGTTGCAGCCGGAATAACAAAAGGCTCCTCCCGGAGCCTTTTTGCTATCGTGATAACTTCTCAGCGCTCGTAGAAGCGGTAGAGATGCTCGACCTGGATCGGGCAGTCCGCCACCCGATGGATGTGTTCGCGCGCATCCTCCTCCGAGGCGAATCTCACCGGGCAACCCAGGGTGTCCGTCATCTCGTACAGGCGGCCATCCTGGCCACGAAACTCCACGAGCCAGCCCGGAAAGGCGATGTCGTGCAGGATCTCCGCCTCCTTGAAGCGGCGTTGCTGATTCAGTGTGCGCAATTCGCTGACCGTCATGACATCCTCCTATGACTCATGGCACCACCCTCAAGTCTAGTCGCCGCCAGCCAGGGCGGCATGCCACCCGGAGGGCTGAGTGCCGAGCCTCTCGCCGTTCAGGTGCCGGCAGGCACATCAGGGGGCCGGTGGCTCCCTGGGTGGCTGCAGGGCGATCAGCAGCTCGCCTGCCTGCGGCTGGATAGGGCCGGTGACGACATGGGGTTTCGCCCTGGCATCCAGCACGAACAAGGGGATGGCACCCGGATTGGCCTCCTGGTACTGGGCCCAGTCAAAGGCGTCGCTCAGCCGGGTCGCCTTGATCTGGCCGCCCCGGCTCAGCAGGCCGCTCAGACGGGCGAAGTTCATCTCGGGCCCGAACAGGTTCTGGCGGGCGCGGAAGGTGGCGCTCTCCCGGTTCGCCTTGCCGTGCTGTTCGCTGGAGCGCAGGGAGTGGACCCTCTCCTCCCCATAGAGGTGGGCGAAGTGCAGCACGCCGAGGGCGTTGTTGTGCCGGTTGGGGGAGAGGGCCAGCACTGTGCTGATGCTGGTGAGGGGCAGATGACGCTCGGCGTGTTCCGACTGCGGGTTGCCGAAGTAGCAGGGCAGGTTGCTCATGCGCGCCAGCTTGCAGTGTTCCCAGGCCGGGTCGGACAGATAGACGGGAACGCCCTGATCCGACAGCGCCTTGCCTATGGCGCGAGCCACCGAGTTGGCGCCGATCAGCAGCCAGGTATTGGGACTGGGCTGGCGCATGCCGAGCAGGCGGGCCAGCGGGACCGAGGTCAGACTCTGCAGCACCACGGTGGAGATGATGACGGCAAACACCAGGGGCACCAGCTTGTCGGCATCCGGGATGCCTGCCTGGTGCAGGCTGATGGCAAAGGAGGCGCTCACCGCCGCCGCGACTATGCCTCGCGGCGCTATCCAGCTGAGCAGGGCGCGGGCCCGCCAGGGGAGATCCGACCCCAGGGTCGAGACCAGGATGCAGAGCGGACGCGCCACGAATTGCACCACCCCCAGCAGCACCAGCACCATGGGGCCGAGCTGCCAGAGCTGGGCCAGATCGAGGCGCGCCGCTAGCAGGATGAACAGGGAGGAGATGAGAATGACGGCGAGATCCTCCTTGAACTCCAGCACCTCCTCCAGATCCAGCCCCTCCTGATTGGCGAGCCAGATGCCGAATACGGTCACCGCCAACAGGCCGGACTCGTGGCTGAGCCAGTCCGACAGGGTGAAGCTGACCAGCACCAGCGCCAGTACCCCGAACTTGTGCAGGCTGACCGGCAGCCAGTCCTTGCGGATCAGCAGGGTGGTGAGCCAGCCCGCCGCGACACCGATCAGGGTGCCGACCCCCACCGTCTTGGCCAGCGCCAGCAGGGTATGGTCGATCAGATCCCCATGGCTGCCGAGCCGCACCGCCTCGAACACCAGCACCGCAAACAGGGCGCCGATGGGATCGATGACGATCCCCTCCCAGCGCAGGATCTTGTCCACCTCCCGCACCGGCCGGATCACGTTGAGCATGGGGGCAACCACGGTCGGCCCGGTTACCACCAGCACGGCGCCGAGCACCATGGCGACGCGCCAGTCCAGCCCCAGCAGCCAGTAGCTGGCGGCGCCTATGATCGCGAAGCTGGTCAGCATGCCGATGGAGCAGAGGTTGCGCACCACCTTGCCGATCCCCTTGAGCTCGGCCAGATGCAGGGTCAGTGCCCCTTCGAACAAGATGATGGCCACCGACAGGGACACCAGCGGGAACAACAACTCCCCCAGCAACTGATCCGGATCGAGCAGACCCGTCATCGGGCCGAGCAGCAGGCCGCTCAGCAGCAGAAACAAAATGGCGGGCACCCGCAGGAACCAGGCCAGCCATTGCGCCAACAGGGAGATCAGGGCGATCCCCGCCAGGGAGAGTGCGATCATGCCAACCTCGGGCAGGTGAGGGGGTTGGGAGTAGTGTAGTGGGGAAGGAGGGCAAATTGACACCCGCTCGCGGCGGAGGGGCGGCGCCTCCCTGCTGTACCGGAGGGGCCTTGCCGGGTGAGCTCGCCTAGATGGGGCTTTCTTTGTGAAGCTCGGCGACGCAGTCGGCCACCGCCAGCACCAGCGCCGAGCGCACCACCTGATCGAGCCGGTTGAGCTGCATCTGGTAGAAGGGCCAGTCCTCCTCGTTGGCGGGCGGATCCTGCGGCATCATGCCGCCCTGGTTGAGGCCGTGCAGGCGAGCCAGCAGATCGCGGATCGGCTTGTCGCTGAAGCGGTAATCCTTGGGGTCGCGCACCAGAAAATCGCGGATCTTCAGGTAGGCTTCCAGATCCTGATAACGCTCGAGGGAGATGAGGCCGAGGGCGAAGATGAGCTTGAGGCGCACCTCCAGCTGGCCGAGGGGACCGCTCTGGTTGAGCAGGGGCTCGATGGCGTATTTGACGGCATACTCCTCCTGGCGAAAGGCTCGCCGCATCAGGGAGTCGACCGCCTCTTCCAGGATGGTCACGACCTCGAGGAAGAAGCCACGGGGGCCATCTTGCTCGTTCAGTCGTTCCAGTACTTCATCTTCCTGGTGTGTGGTCATAGGTGTTTTGGGTCCGGCTGACAGGGAGAGAGCCAGGCTCTCTCCCGGTTTTTAACTAAGGGGCACACCGGCCTTGCGGGTCAATGTGCCACCTGCAGGTCATTACAGAGTCTGGTAGCGGGCGACGATGGCGGCAACGATGTCACTGTCTGCCACGAGGCCGGTCACCCGGGCCAGCGTGGCGGCCGGGCCCAGTTCGGCCAGCAGGGCCTGCAGCTCCACCGCCTGGGGATCGTCGGCATTGTGGTAGTGCAGCGCCGCCGCTATGCCTTCCTGCAGATGGTCGCTGGGCAAGCCGTACTCCAGGGTGCCGAGCAGGGGTTTCACCAACCTGTCCCCGGCTTCCAGCTTGCGCAGCGGCTGACGGCCGACCCGGTCTATCTCGTCCACCAGATAGGGGTTGGCGAAACGGGCCAGGATCTTCTCGATGTAGGCGGCATGCAGCCGTGGATCGAAGCCGTAGCGCTGCACCAGCACGGCACCGCTCTCCTCCATGGCCCGGCGCACCTTGCTGCGGATCAGCGGATCCTCGATCGCCTCGCGCACCGTGCGATAGCCGCGCAGCTTGCCGAGGTAGGCGGTCACTATGTGGCCGGTGTTGAGGGTGAACAGCTTGCGCTCGACGAAGGCCATCAGGTTGTCGGTGGTCTCCATGCCCGCCACCCGGGGCAGCTCCCCCTTGAACTGGGTCTGGTCGACGATCCACTCGCTGAAGCTCTCCACCGTCACCTCCAGCGGATCGTCGTTGGCCGCGGCGGGCGGCACTATGCGATCCACCGCGGAGTCGACGAAGCCGACGCAGGATTCGAGCGTGACATGATACGCGACCGGCAGGTACTTGAGTACCTCCTGCTTGAGGTGGCTGGTGCCGCGCACCATGTTCTCGCAGGCGATGACGTTGAGCGGGCTCAGGTTGCCGGCATCGAAGCGGGCCTGCAGCCCCTTGGCCAGGGTGCTGGCAATCTTGTCCAGTATGTTGGGACCCACCGCCGTGGTCACCAGATCGGCGGTAATGATACGGGCGATCACCTCGTGGCCGGCGGAGCTGACCGCCGCCACGTTGCGCACCACGTCCAGCTTCTGATCCGTCCCCACCACGTGCACCTTGTACTCCTGGCGATGGTTGAGCTGATCGATCAGGGTCTCGTTGACGTCGGCGAAGGTGACCTGGTGGCTGGCGTCCGCCAGCAGTTTACCGATGAAGCCACGTCCGATATTACCGGCACCAAAATGCAATGTTTTCATGATATTAACCTCTATAACCAAAGATGATGAAGAGTTACGCGGCCTGTTCGGCACCCAGCAGATTCAGGAACTCCTGGGGATCCGTGGTGCTGGCCAACCGGTCGATGAGACCGGGTTCATCCAGTGCATTGGTCAGTCGGGTTATTACCTGCATGTGTTCGTCGTTGCGGGCGGCGATGCCGATCACCAGCCGCGCCACCTCGTCGGCGGCTTCGCCAAAGGCGACCCCGGCCGGGTACTGGCAGATGACGATGCCGGTACGCTTCACGTGTTGCTTGGCGGCTATGGTGCCGTGGGGCACGGCGATGGATTCGCCGAGGTAGGTGGAGACCAGCTGCTCGCGTTCCAGCATGGCGTTGACGTAGTCGGGCGCCACGTAGCCCCTCTCGGCCAGCAGCGCGCCGGCGGCCAGGATGGCGGCCTCCTTGTTGTCGGCCTTGAGCCCCAGATGCACGTCCTGCAGGCTGAGGCTGAACACCTCGGCGGCCTGCGGCTCGTAGCTGTCATCGTTGGCCGCCACCAGCAGCTGCGGGTTGGCCAGATCGTCGTTGGCGGCGCTGGCCAGGCTCAGGTTCTGCACCAGCTCCTGATAGAGGGCGTTGTCGAGGAAGTTGGTCAGGGAGATGTGGTGGGCGTGCGGCGCATGACGACGAGCCCGCTCGGTCAAGTCTCTGTGGGTGATGACCCAGTCCACCTGATCGTCGAGCTGATCGATGGCGCGGTTGGTCACGCTGATGTCGAGCCCGGCGGCCTGCACCCGCTTGCGCAGCATGCCGGCCCCCATGGCGCTGGAGCCCATGCCCGCATCGCAGGCGACCACTATGTTGCGCACCGCCATCAGTTCGCCGCTCGGCTTCTTGGCCGCCGCGGTTTCGGGTTTGGCACCCTTCATGGCCTTCATCTTGCGGGTGGCTTCACCCAGGGCGTCGGCTTCGTCCGCTTCCGGCTGCTGGGCACGGACGAACACGGCGGAGACCAGGAAGGAGACCAGGGTAGAGCTGATGATGGAGAGCATGACCCCGATCAGGGAGGCCTTGGGCGTCATCAGCAGCACGGCGAAGATGGAGCCCGGTGAGGCGGGGGAGACCAGACCCGCGTTGAACAGGGTCAGGGTGAAGACCCCGGTCATGCCACCGGCGATCACCGCCAGGATGAGGCGCGGGTTCATCAGCACGTAGGGGAAGTAGATCTCGTGGATGCCACCGAAGAAGTGAATGATGGAGGCACCGGCGGCGGACTGCTTGGCGGCGCCACGGCCGAACACCATGTAGGCCAGCAGCACGCCCATGCCCGGGCCCGGGTTCGCTTCGATCAGGAAGAAGATGGAGCGGCCCTGCTCGGTCGCCTGCTGGATGCCCAGCGGCGAGAAGATGCCGTGGTTGATGGCGTTGTTGAGGAACAGGATCTTGGCTGGCTCGACGAAGATCGAGGTGAGCGGCAGCATGTGGTTATCCACCAGGAAGCCAACGCCACCGGCCAGCACGCCGGACAGAACCTTGACGAAGGGGCCGATCACGAAGAAGGCGAGGATCGCCAGCAGCATGCCGATGAGGCCGGCGGAGAAGTTGTTGACCAGCATCTCGAAGCCGCTCTTGACCCGGCCTTCCATCGCCTTGTCGAAGCGCTTGATGGCCCAGCCGCCGAGCGGACCGACCATCATGGCGCCCATGAACATCGGGATGTCGGTACCGACTATGACCCCCATGGTGGTGATGGCACCGACCACGCCGCCCCGTTCACCCCCGATCAGCTTGCCGCCGGTGTAGCCAATCAGCAGCGGCAGCAGGTAGGTGATCATGGGGCCGACCAGCTTGGCCAAGGTTTCGCTTGGCAGCCAGCCGGTGGGGATGAAGAGGGCGGTAATGAAGCCCCAGGCGATGAAGGCGCCTATGTTGGGCATGACCATATTGGACAGGAAGCGTCCAAAATTCTGTATCTTGACTTTGGTATCCGGTGATAACATGTCGGGACCCCGTTTTAAGCCTGTTTGATTAAGAGTGGTAGTCGGGATGACGGGTTTTGCCGAACCCCCATCCCAGTCGTCTAAGCAACTTCAATCTACCAGCTCGCGATCGAATTAGGCTGAAAACGGGGCATCTTGTGATCTGCCTCTCAATTACCCCGACCTCCTCCCTCCCTTCCCAGTGATCAAGATCACAGTCATGGGCTGTATTCTGGTTACATCTCGTTCATCGTCGTCGAATTGGCCTCATTAATGTGACGAGTGTCACTCCTTGCTGTTTGCGCAAACAGGATGTCAATGTGATGCTAGTCACAAGTTGGTAATTTGTACTCAAACGAGGCAATTCATCGGTGGTCGATCCCGGGGGAGATGACGATGGATCGATCCTGGTTTGCCTCTGTTGACTAATGAATGATTAGGTTTTGTAACCCACTTTCAGTTTTCAACCCCCGCATCACGGCCATGACAACCCCGATACCTGCCGTCCGCCACGCCCAGATCCCGCTCGCCAAGCGGGTGCTATTCACCGATAGGGTGCCGTCGGTGTCGTGAGCCGGGCGTAAAAAAGCCCGCCGAGTGGCGGGCTTTTTGAATCGAGCGGGTGGCTGCGACTTACTCCGCCTTGGGAGCAGCTTCAGCCTCAGCCGGTGTCTCAGCCGGTGCCTCGGTACCCTCGGCGATCGGGGCTTCCGGTGCCGGGCCCGGCACCAGCGCGACCGCCGGCTTGGCGATGAGGGAGCGGGTCTCTTCCACCGCCTCGCTCAGCCTGACCTCGATGATCTGGCCCAGCTCATAGACCACCTCGGTCTTGTCCAGGTAGACGCGGCCGTTGTCCCAGTTGCACTCCAGCCTGTCCTTGTTGTCCAGGATGTGGCGGGCGGGCATGAACACCACGGCGCCGTTCTCCTGCAGGCGCAGCTTGAGGCCGGCGCGCATCACGTCGATGATCTCGGCGTTGAACAGCTGATCGGTGCCGGCGGCAGCCTGGAGGTAACGGACATAGAGCCAGTCACCGATGTCGCGCTCGACCCTGCGGTGCAGGCGGCGGCATTCCGTCAGGTGCTCGGTCAGCTCCTGGCTCGGGCGCTCACCCGGGGTCTTGCCGGCGATGACGGCCTTGAGCAGGCGATGGTTGACCATGTCGCCGTACTTGCGGATCGGGGAGGTCCAGGTGGCGTAGGCATCCAGCCCCAGGCCGTAGTGGGCACCCGGCTCGGCGGACATCAGCGCATAGCTCTGGAAACGGCGGATCTTGCCGTCCAGCCAGCGGGTGTCCAGACTGTCGATCCAGCGGCGCAGGGCGCAGAAACCGGTCAGGCTGGCGATCTCTTCCTTCTCGAACGGGGCCTCGGCGCTCTTGAGCAGCTCGATGGCACCGTCGAGGGACTCCTCGTCGAAGCCGGTGTGGACGTTGAAGATGCCGTAGCCGACGCTCTTGCCCAGCACCCGACCGGCGCAGATGTTGGCGGCGATCATCGACTCTTCGATCATCCGGTTGGCGATGCGGCGCGGCTCCACGTGAATGGCCAGCACGGCGCCGTTTTCACCCAGCTCGAAGTCGTAGTCGGGACGATCCGGGAACACCAGGGCGTGCTCGGTGCGCCACTTGATGCGCGCCTCTGTCATGGCCTTCATCAGCGGCAGCTGGGCCATGACGCCTGCGTCGATGTCCAGTGCCTTGCCGTGCTCGGCCCAGTCGGAGACCTCGTCATAGTTGAGACGGGCGTGGGAGATGATGCGGGCGGCGAAGAACTCGGTCTCCTCCAGCAGCAGGCCATCTTCGGCGATCAGCAGGCGGGCGCACAGGGTGTTGCGCTCCTCGCCCTCTTTCAGGGAGCAGAGCTCGTCGGAGAGGGTGCGCGGGATCATGGGCACGTTGCGGCCCGGCATGTAGACGGTGAAGGCGCGCTTGGCGGCTTCCTGGTCCAGCTCGCTGCCTTCGGCCACATAGGCGGTCGGATCGGCGATGGCGACCAGCAGCTCCCAGCCGTTGTCCAGCTTGCGGATGGACAGGGCGTCATCCATGTCCTTGGTCTTGGCACCGTCGATGGTGAAGAAGGGGATGGCGGTCAGGTCGGTGCGCGGCAGCTCTTCCTCTTCGATCACCTTCCACTCGGGCAGGTCCGCCGGCTCGATCTGGGCCAGGTTGTGGCGTGCCAGCACCACCCACCAGGGCACGTTGTGATCGTCCTTGTCGGCGATGAGCTGGGTGATCTCGGCGGAGAAGTTACCATCCACCAGGGCGTGACGCTTGAGGGTCGCCACCACCCAGTCCCCTTCCTTGAAGGACTTCTCATCCAGCCCCTTCTTGGCGCGGGCCTTGATGGCGTCCTTGATGAGGGGATGGTCAGGCACCACGTTGAGGCGGTCGCGGAACATCTTGACGCGACCGACGAAGCGGGTCACCGCCTGCTCCAGCAGGGCATCCGGCTCGGCCACTTCCTTCTCTTTCTCGGTACGGATCAGGGCGCTCACCCGGTCACCGTGCATCACCTTCTTCATGTAGGGAGGCGGCACGAAATAGCTGGTCTTCTCATCGACCTCCAGGAAGCCGAAGCCCCGATCGGAGGCGCGGATCACACCCTCTTTCTTGGGGATGTTTTCGCGGATTTGTTGCTTGAGCTGGGCCAGCAGCG
This sequence comes from Aeromonas sp. sif2433, assembly GCF_019218705.1. Lineage (NCBI taxonomy): Bacteria > Pseudomonadati > Pseudomonadota > Gammaproteobacteria > Aeromonadales > Aeromonadaceae > Aeromonas > Aeromonas sp. sif2433. The sequence continues at coordinate 204,605 of NZ_JAHUXD010000003.1, read as the reverse complement.
GATTGTCTTGGAACATAAGTGAGGAACCTGAGTGGAGACCTGATGAAGAATCGCCCAGCACTATACGTTTTTACCCCCCCAAAGCCAAGGTGAATGGCCCCGTCAGCGGGGCAGCAGTGCCCGGCGACCCTGTTCGATCAGGCGCAGGGAGATCTGTTTGTGCAGCCCCCGCTCCAGCACCCAGCGGTGCCAGTAGAGGCGCTCGATGAGGTGATGCTCAGGGCTGAGATCGAGCAGGCTCCCCGCCGCCAGCTGCTGGCGGATCTGCAACTCGGGGATGAGGCAATAGGCGAGCCCCTGCTCGGCCATGGCGACGAAGGCCTCCGACGAGCGCACCGTGTGGCAGGGGTAGCCGCCGGGCTCAAGCCCGAAGTGGCGGGCCATGAAGCTCACGTGCATGTCGTCGCGCTGATCGAAGGCCACCGCCGGCGCCTTGGCCAGCGCTTCCGGGGTGAGCCCCTTGGGAAAATGGCGGGCGACGAAGGCGGGGCTGGCGGTGAGCAGGTAGCGCATCTCGCCGAGCTCGTCGACGCAGCAACCGGCGAGGGGCTGGGGCTGCAGGCTGACGGCGCCGAAGGCCTGCCCCTCGCGCACCTTGTCGAGGGTGCGGCTCTCGTCATCCACCAGCAGGTTCAGCTCTATGGGATGCTGCTCCAGCAGCGGGGCCAGGGCGGGCAGCAGCCAGGTGGCCAGGCTGTCGGCATTGATGGCGATGCTGACCCGGATCGGCGCCTGTGGCGCGGCGGGGGAGAGCTCCCCGGCCAGCTCGAGTTCAAGCTGGCGTACCTGCCGGTAGTGGGCCAGCAGCTTCTGGCCGAGTGCGGTGGCCTGCAGCGGCTGGCTGCGAATGATCAGCGGCTCGGCAAACTGCTGCTCCAGCTGCTTGATGCGCTGGGAGATGGCGGACTGGGTGATGTGCAGGCGCTGGGCGGCCCGCTCGAAGTTCTGCTCCTGCATCACGGCATCCAGTGCCAACAGCAGCTTGTAATCCAGGGCTTTCATCAGCCTTCCTTATCCCGCTGAGAATCAGGAAAACAGGCTACTGAAGGGGGGCGCCGGCGACAAGAGGAACCGTCGCCGCACTCTTTCTTTCGATCGGATCGGCGGGCGCGGCCACTGTGATAAGTGACAGTAGAGACAAAGTGAGATTCATAAGATACTCACTCTGTCCGTTTTTGCATGGGGTGGAAACGGGCCATAGCGAGAGTTTTAGTCCCGGGTATCAACCCGGGACTTTTTTATGGCGATCAGGCCGCCGGGTGGGTGGCGCTCAGGAGGTGCCGACCAGCTCCTCAGACGGCTGGTACTGGCCCCGCAGGCGGCGATTGACGGCCCGGGCGAAGCGCTCGTCCAGCTGGAAGCGGATGCCCACTCCGCGCACGGCGCCCAGCTCCACCGCCTGGCGGTGGCCGAGTCGCTCTATGGGCAGGCCGAGGCGGCGGAAGATGCGCTCGACCGGCAGGCTGACCACGGCCACCAGTTCCCGGATCCCCTGTGCCCTGGCGAAGGCATAGACCTCGCGGAAGATGACGCAGGTCAGCTCGTTCACGCCGTTGTCCAGTTGCGGCGCCCGGCCGGCATCGATGGCGAGCCGGGTCAGCTCCCAGACATCGGCGCAGCGCGGGGCCAGCTCGCCGGCGAGGGCCGCGGGGAAGATGCTGGGCAACATGTAGTCCTGGGCACAGCTGAGCAAGCGAATGCAGCCGCACAGGCCCTGCTCGTCCTCAATCAGTACCCAGTGGGTATCCGGCTTGTCGAAGCTGTCCCGCTCCAGACCCCGGTGGGATTCCACATCCCAGCCGAGCCGATCGGAGAAGACGCGCTTGCGAAAGCGATAAAGTTCGTTTTCGACCTCCCATCTGGGGTGTTGTTTCAATTTTCCTTTGAAAACAAGCATTCATGTCTCTCCATTTCATGGTTAGGCGCTATAATCCAAGGCCTTGGCCAGGGGGGCTAGCCTATGACACACGACCAACTGCTTGAGTATCTCGAACATTTCACGGTGGTGACGGATGGCAACCGGCTGGCGGAACTGATCGGCCGCTTCACGCTGGGAATGGGCTACGACTACTATCGGTTTGCGCTCATCCTGCCCATGTCGATGCAGAGGCCCAAGGTGGTGCTGTTCAACCAGTGCCCCGACTCCTGGGTACAGGCCTACACGGTCAACAACATGCTGGCCTGTGACCCCATCATCCAGCTCGCCCGCAGGCAGACCCTGCCCATCTACTGGAACCGGTTGGATGAGAAGGCGCGCTTTCTGCAGGAGGGCAGCATGGACGTGATGGGGCTGGCGGCGGAGTTCGGGCTGCGCAACGGCATCTCCTTCCCGTTGCACGGGGCGGCAGGGGAGAACGGCATACTGTCGTTCATCACCGCCGAGCGCGCCTCGAGCGATCTGCTGCTGGAGTCCTCGCCCATCCTCTCCTGGATGTCCAACTACATCTTCGAGGCCGCGATCCGGATCGTGCGCAAGGGCCTGCGGGAAGGCGATCCGCAGGAGGCCCTGACTGACCGGGAGACCGAATGCCTGTTCTGGGCCAGCGAAGGGAAGACGTCGAACGAGATCGCCTGCATCCTGGGGATCACCGAACGCACGGTGAACTACCACCTCAATCAGGTGACCCGCAAGACCGGCTCCATGAACCGTTATCAGGCCATCGCCAAAGGGGTGAGCAGCGGCATCCTGATCCCAAATCTGGAGCAGGTCGTGGTCACCAATTACCCCAAGATTCTGCAGTGAGATAAGCGCCTCCCGCCCCACCCCTCGTGCCAGGGCCGGGCGGGCGACATAGCTGGTCAGTCACCCGTGATCCTCGTCCCCTGCCCCAGCCGATGCGTCGACCCTGTTGATTCTCGGTGCGGGGCGGCGGGCTCACAATTGTCAGATCCTGCAATTGACAGCCCGCTGAGAAGGGCGTTGGCGCCCGAGTTATTAGTGAATTGAATGTATCAGCAGATTAATGAATTTCTCTGATTTCCCCGCTCCCCTTATAGTGCCGTCCAGTTACCCATACGGACGCTTCATCCATGCTCGCAACCACACTGCAAGGCTTCACCCTCGGCCTCGCCATGATCATCCCCATAGGTGCCCAGAATGCCTTCGTGCTGAGCCGGGGCATCCACCGCAACCACCATCTGTTGACGGCCACGCTCTGCTGCTTCTGCGATCTCATCCTGATCGGCATAGGGGTGTTTGGCGGCGCCAACCTGCTGGCGAGCAGCCCCATCAGCCTGGCGCTGCTGACCTGGGGCGGCGTGCTGTTCCTCGGCTGGTTCGGCATTCGTTCCCTGCGCAGCGCCTGGCGCGGGCAGGGGGCGGCATTGGCGGATTCACCCCAGCTGATGGGGGTCAAGAGCGTGCTGGCCATGACGCTGGGCGTCACCCTGCTCAACCCCCATGTCTACCTGGATACCCTGATGCTGCTCGGCTCCTTCGGCAGCCAGTTCGCCGAGGAGCTGCGACCGGCCTTCGCCGCGGGCGCCATGCTGGCATCCCTGGTCTGGTTCTACGGTCTGGCATTCGGGGCGGCGGCCCTTTCCCCCTGGCTTGCCCGGGGCAGGGTGCAGCAAGCCATTGATCTTGTTGTTGGTATTATCATGCTGGGGTTGGCGGTTCAGCTGGCCAGCGGGGCCTTGCTGGCCTCATAAGGCTATTTTTGTGTCGGGCTTCATAAAAATTAATCTCGGTTCCATGCGCTGACATATTCGTCTGTTAAATTCCCGTCGCTGGTAAAGCGTTACTCATAATAAAAGGGAAAAGACAGTGAATAAAACCATGAAGCTGGGTGCCATTGCAGCCATAGTGCTGTTGACTGCCTGCAGCAATGAAAATGACAGCAAGGCGCAGCCGGGAGCCGTCTCTCTGCGCCTGATCCAGACCTCCGATATCCATTCCAATGTGCTGGGGTATGACTACTACCAGAACAAGGAAGACCGCAAGTTTGGCCTCTCCCGCACCGCCCTGTTGATCCGCGCGGCCCGCGCCGAAAACCCCAACAACCTGCTGCTCGACAACGGTGATCTGATCCAGGGTACGCCGCTGGCGGATTACATCTTCGAGCAGTCCGGCGCTGGTTACCTCGACAAGCAGGCCCACCCGGTGTTCAAGGCCATGAACGAGCTCGGTTATGACGCCGGCAACCTGGGCAACCACGAGTTCAACTACGGGCTGGAGTACCTCGGCAAGGTGCTGGCGGGCGCCAAGTTCCCCTATGTGAACGCCAACGTGTTCGAGACGGGCGCCTTCAAGCGCGATGCGAAGGGACAGATCGACTGGAGTGGCAACAAGTTCACCCCCTATCTGCTGCTGGAGCGCCAGGTGACGGATGACAAGGGCCAGTCACAGACCGTCAGAGTCGGTATCCTGGGGCTGACGCCGCCGCAGGTGCTGCAGTGGGACAAGCGCCACCTGGAAGGCAAGGTGGTGGTGGCCGACATGGTCGAGACCGCCAACCACTATGTGCCGGAACTGCGCGCCAAGGGGGCCGACATAGTGGTGGTGGTCGCCCACACCGGCATCAACGCCAACAGCTATGAGGCCATGATGGAGAACTCCGCCTGGCATCTGGCCAAGGTGAAGGGGGTCGATGCCCTGATGCTGGGCCATGCCCACAAGAACTTCCCCGGCGACTTCCCGGATCTGCCGGAGGTGGACAACCAGGCCGGCACCCTGAGCGGCATCCCGACCGTGATGCCCGGCTACTGGGGCAACCACCTCGGCATCATCGATCTCAAACTGGAGCAGGTGGACGGCAAGTGGCGGGTGAAACAGAGCCAGGCCAGCCTGCGCAAGATCGACTCCAGCGAGAACAGCGCCGTGGATCAGCGGGTGGTGGACCTGGTGCAGGCCGATCACGATGCCACCAACCAGTGGCTGGACGAACCGCTCGGCAAGATCACCTCTTCCATCCACAGCTTCTTCGCGCTGGTGCAGGACGATCCCTCGGTGCAGCTGGTGAGCGACGCCCAGCGCAAGCACGCCGAGCAGCTGCAAAAGGATGGCCTGCTCAAGCAGCCCTATCCGATCCTGTCGGTGGCGGCCCCCTTCCGCGGCGGTCGCAACGGCATCAATGACTTCACCTATGTGGCCAAGGGGGACATCTCCCTGCGCAACGTCTCCGATCTCTACATCTACCCGAACACCCTGCAGGTGGTCGAGGTGAACGGGGCCACCGTCAAGGAGTGGCTGGAGATGAGTGCCGGCCAGTTCAACCAGATCGACGCCGGCAAGACCGAGATGCAGTGGCTGGTGAACGAGAAGTTCCCCACCTACAACTTCGATGTGATCGACGGGGTGAACTACGAGGTGGATATCACCCAGCCGGCCCGCTACAGCAAGGAAGGCGCCAAGGTGAGCGAGGGTCAGCGCATCAGCGGCCTGACCTTCAACGGTCAGCCGATAGATCCGGCCCAGAAGTTCTACGTGGTGACCAACAACTACCGCGCCAGCGGTGGCGGCCACTTCCCGGGCATCGACGGCACCAATATAGTGCACGAAGATCCCTTCGAAACGCGGGAGATCATCGCCCAGTACCTGAAGACCCAGTCCGCCGACAATCCGGCAGGCTTCAGCCCGGCGGCCAACAACAACTGGCACATGAAGGCGCTGCCCGCCGGTGTCGACGTGCGGCTCTACTCCTCGCCGAGCGAGGAGGCCAAGCAGCTGGCCGGCGCGGATCTTGAGTACAAGTCCACCCTGCCAACGAGCGATGAGAAGCACCCTGGCTACGCCATCTATCGTCTGATCCGCCAATAACCCAGGCGCTGTCGCAGACCCGTAAAAAAGCCCTCGCATGCGAGGGCTTTTTCATTCGGGGCCGAAAGGCTCGTCTCAGTAGTAACCCGCGTCATTGGGGTTGGGGCGGGTCTTGAAGCGGCGGTGCAGCCACATGTACTGCTCGGGCGCACGGCGCACGGCGGTTTCAATCTCCCGGTTGGCGCGGCTGGCGTCGGCCAGATCGTCGCCGCTCGGGTAGTCGGCCAGCGGCGCCCCTATGTGCAGGGTATAACCGGTGGCGGTGCGAATGTTGTAGCAGGGCAGGGTGACCGTGTTCTTGACCCTGGCCAGGGTCGCCGTGCCGGTGATGGTGGCCGCCTGCTCCACCGCGAAGTAGGGCACGAACACGCTGGCATGGGCGCCGTAGTCGTGATCCGGCGCGTACCAGAGCGCATCGCCGTTGCGCAGCGCCTTGATCATCCCCTTCACGTCCATGCGATCCACCAGGTACTTGTTGGAGGCGCAGCGACCGTGGTACTGGGCGTACTCCAGCACCGGATTGGTGTTGGGGCGATAGACGCCGACCCCGGGCCGCACCAGGCCGAAGCAGCGGGCGTTGAGCTCCAGCGTCAGGAAGTGGCAGGAGAGCAGCAGCATGCCCTGACCCTGCTCCACGGCCCGGGTGACGTGCTCTTCCCCTTCCACCTTCATCAGCCGGCGCATCCGCCAATCCGGCCAGAACCAGGCCATGCCGACCTCGAAGATGGCGCAGCCCACGCTCTCGAAGTTCTGCACCAGCAAGGCTTCGCGCTGATCGCGGCTGAGCTCGGGCATGGCCAGCTCCAGATTGCGGCGGGCTATCTTGACGCGGGACTTCAGCAGCTTGCGGGCCAGGGTGCCGAGCTGGCGCCCCAGCCACATCTGGCTACGCCAGGGCAGCAGCACCAGCAGCCAGAGCAGGCCAAGGCCTGCCCAGCTACCCCAGTAGCGGGGATGGAACAGATGGGGTTCGAGGCGGGGAGCGCGTTCTTGGGCCATGAAGAGTCTCTTGTTCTCAATCGCAAATAATCCGGGGAGCCCAGTCGCACAGGGGCGGCGCTCGATGCAGGCGCCTATCCTGGTCGGCTGACTTGACTCACAATCCGAGGATTCTATCCGAAAAGGGGGGGCGGGTGCGAATGGCCATCGTCTGGTCAGAGGGGAGAGGGGCGGAGTGACAGGCGGGCAATTGTCGGTGGGGCCGCGCTTTTTTCACTCGGGAGAAAAGAGTGTGATAAAATCTGGGGCTGAATTTTTCAGGTTTTGAGAGTCGATACAGATGAAGATCACCCTGCCCGAGTTTGAGAAAGCCCGCGTTCTGGTCGTTGGCGATGTCATGTTGGACCGCTACTGGCATGGCCCCACCGGCCGTATCTCCCCCGAGGCCCCCGTGCCCGTGGTCAAGGTCGAACACATCGAGGAGCGTCCGGGTGGTGCCGCCAACGTGGCCCTGAACTCGGCCGCGCTCGGTGCCCATGCCGTCCTGCTGGGTCTGACCGGACAGGATGAGGCCGCCGATGCCCTGGCCGGCCAGATGGCGGGGGTCAAGGTCGCCTGTGATTTCGTTCGACTGGCCGACTATCCGACCATCACCAAGCTGCGGGTGCTGTCTCGCAACCAGCAACTGCTGCGTCTCGACTTCGAAGAGGCCTTCCACGACGTCGACGCCAGCCTGCTGATGAGCAAGGTGGAAGAGGCGCTGCCCCGGGCCGATGTGATGATCCTCTCCGACTACGGCAAGGGTGCCCTGAACGATGTGCCGGGCATGATCAAGCGCGCCCGCGCCGCCGGCATCCCGGTGCTGGTGGACCCCAAGGGGACCGAGTTCGAGAAGTACCGTGGCGCCACCCTGTTGACCCCCAACATGTCCGAGTTCGAGGCCGTGGTAGGCAAGGTGAAGAGCGAGGACGAGCTGGTCGCCAAGGGGCTGGAGCTGGTCAAGCGCTTCGAACTGGACGCCCTGCTGGTGACCCGTTCCGAGAATGGCATGACCCTGATCCGCGAGGGGCAGCCCGAGCTGCACCTGCCCGCTCAGGCCCACGAGGTCTATGACGTGACAGGTGCCGGCGATACCGTCATCTCCACCCTGGCCACCTCCCTGGCCGCCGGCATGAGTCTGGACGAGGCCTGCGCCCTGGCCAACACCGCCGCCGGCATCGTAGTGGGCAAGCTGGGTACCTCTACCGTCAGCCCGGTGGAGCTCGCCAATGCGCTCTACACCGAGCAGGAGACCGGCTTTGGCGTCATGTCCGAGGCGCAGCTCAAGATTGCCGTCCAGGCCGCCCGCCTGCGGGGCGAGAAGGTGGTGATGACCAATGGCTGCTTCGACATACTGCACGCCGGTCACGTCTCCTACCTCGCCAACGCCGGCAAGCTGGGGGATCGGCTGATCGTCGCGGTCAACACCGACGACTCGGTGCGCCGTCTGAAGGGGCCGGGCCGCCCGGTCAACCCGACCGAGCGCCGCATGACGGTGCTGGCGGCGCTGGGCGCCGTGGATTGGGTGGTGCCGTTCGCCGAAGACACGCCGCAACGGCTGATCGCCGAGATCCTGCCAGATCTGCTGGTCAAGGGTGGCGACTACAAGCCCGAAGAGATCGCCGGTTACGCCGAGGTCACCGCCAACGGCGGCGAGGTGCGAGTGCTGAACTTCGAGGATGGCTGCTCCACCAGCGACATCATCAAGACCATCCGCGAGCGCGGTTGAGTCGGCGCCCGGCCTCGGCCGGGTTGTTCACGGCGGTTATCGCCGCGCATCATCGGATAACAAAAAGGCGACCCTAGGGTCGCCTTTTGCATGCCTGGAGTCAGGCTCAGGACTTGGTCGTCACCTGGGCGGCTGGCATCAGCCCCTGGTTCACGTCTTCCAGATCCTTCTGCTCCAGCGTGCCGGCGGCCTGCTTGAGAGAGAGGATGCTGAGGATGTAGTTGTAGCGGGCCTCGGACAGTTTCTGCTTGGCCTGGTACAGCTTGCGGGTGGAGTCCAGCACGTCGACTATGGTACGGGTCCCCACTTCATAACCGGCCTCGGTCGCCTTCAGGGCGCTGTCGGCGGAGATGACGGACTGGCTGTAGGCGCGCACCGAGCCGATGCTGGCGTTCACGTTGTTGTAAGAAGAACGGACCGTGCTCTGCACCGAGCGGAAGCTGCGCTCCAGCTGCTCGCTGGCGGCCACGTAGTTGAACTGCGCCTGCTTGACCAGGGAGGTGGTGGCTCCACCGGTGTAGAGCGGCAGCTTGAAGTTCAGGCCGACGTTGGCCTCGTTGCTGCTGCTCTCGGGGTTGCGGATCTCGTCCTTGTAGTCGTTGTAACCGGCGGTGAGGCCGGCACCGAGATCCAGGGTCGGCTCATGACCCGTCTTGGCCAAGTCGATCTGTTCCTTGGCGATGTCCTTGCCGATGCGGGCGCTGTGCAGCTCCAGGTTCTTGTCCAGTGCCAGCTCCAGCCACTTGTCGGAGTTGAACGGGGTCTTCTGCGGGGTGAAGCGGGCGGTGTTGAGCACGTCCAGCTGGCGGTGATCGATGCCGGTCAGCTCACGCAGGCTCTCGTAGCTGTTGTCCAGGGTGTTCTCGGCATTGATCTCGTCTGCCAGCGCCTGGTCACGTTCGGCCTCGGCTTCGTGCACGTCGGTGATGGCGGTCAGGCCCACTTCGAATCGCTGCTGGGTCTGTTCCAGCTGACGCTCGACCGCGACCTTGTTGGCACGCACGAATTCCAGGGTATCCATCGCCTTGAGCACGTCGAAATAGGCCTGGGCGGTACGCAGCATCAGGTTCTGGATCTCGAGGTTGTAGCCCACGTCGGATTGGGTGGCGCTCTTCTCGGTCAGGTCCAGATTGACCCAGTTGCTGCGGCGATAGACGGACTGATCCAGGGTCACAGTACCTGAGGCGTTACTGTTGGTCATGGTATCGTCTTTGTTCTGCAGATAGTTCAGACCGGCGCCCAGGTTGATCTGCGGCAGCAAGGCGGCGCGTGATTCGTTGATCTTCTCGAAGGCTTGATCCCGTCTCGCCTTGGACTCCAGCAGTTGGGTATCTTTGATCTGAGCCTGTTGGTAGATCTGGAGCAGGTTTTCGGCATGAGCAGCGGTGCTCACGCCCAGCATCACCATGACTGACAAGAGTGTTCTTTTCATATGATAGTTTTAACCTTATATATCAACCCAAAGCTGTCCGCTGGATGGAGAGGGGGGATTGTCATCGAGCAAGCTTGATTTCAGCTTAACCACTCTACTATAAGCAGAATTTAATGCGAACTGTCTCTTTTCCAGCGACAGGAACGTCAAGAGTCAGGGCGAGTTTTTCTCGGCTACGCGCCTAGCCAAATAGCCTGTGGCTGCTAAAATCCATCCCTCATCGTCAGCGAGAACGAGTGAATGAACGTTCATTCATGTTCCCGAATATTATGGTCAAACCTAGCCAAGTCAAGCTGGCAGGAGTGTCGTATGTCACAGCAAGCCTTGCCACAAACCAGTCACTACTCCGGTAGCGATGTGAAAATCATCGAAAAATCATCTGGATACAATGGTTTCTTCAAAGTAAACGTCTACCGTCTGCAGCACAGGTTATTTGAGGGCGGCTGGAATGAGCCCATAGTGCGCGAGCTGTTCGAGCGCGGTCATGCGGCCGCGCTGCTGCCTTATGACCCCGTGCTGGACCAGATAGTGCTGGTGGAGCAGTTCAGGATCGGCGCCATGGAGACCAGCCCCACCCCCTGGTTGCTGGAGCTGGTGGCCGGCATCATAGATGAAGGGGAGACCGCCGAGGTCGTGGTGCGCCGGGAGGCGGTGGAAGAGGCGGGGCTCGAGGTGGGGCGCTGCGAACATGCCATCAGCTATATGGTGAGCCCGGGCGGCAGCACCGAGCGGATCGAAGTCTTTGTCGGCGAGGTTGATGCCAGCAAGGCCGGGGGGATCCACGGTCTGGCGGAAGAGGGTGAGGACATCCGGGTGCACGTGGTGAGCCGCGAGCAGGCCTATGCCTGGCTGAAAGAGGGTCGCATCGACAACGCCGCCTCCGTCATCGCCTTGCAGTGGCTGGCGCTCAATCACGCGGATCTGCGGGCCCGCTGGCTGGCGGGGCGCTGAGGTGGCGCTGACCCTGCAACAGAGCCGGCGCTATGTGCCGGATCTGATGTCCCTGCAGCGCACCTGCGAGGTCAATTACATGGCCTTGATGAAGCTGCTGCCTCCTGGCGGTATGGGAGCCGAGCGCCGCTATCAGGTCGGCAACGGCTTGCAGTTCCAGCTCACCGTCAGCGGGGAGAGCCGCTTCACCAGCCAGGTGATCCTGGCCCAGCACAATCCCGAATTGGCGAGCTACTTGCAGGCTCGTATAGAGATTCGTTTGTATCATGATGTGCGGATGGCGGAAGTGTGTGCCGCGCAACAGATTTCGATGTTGCAACCACGTTATGATTATCCCAATAAAAAAATGCACCACAGGGATGAAAAAGAGCAGGTAAATCTGTTCCTGGCCGACTGGCTAAAATTTTGTCTCAAGCATGGCACCAGCCTGATAAACATCCTCTAGTTGAACTCATATAAAGAAGCGTGATTTTGGAAACAGAGCTACCCCAGGCGCCGGACGGAAGCGTGCGTCTGTTACAGATTACCGACACCCATCTCTTCGCCAGCGCCGAGGGACGACTGCTGGCCGTGCGTACCGCTGAGAGCCTGGCTGCCGTGCTGGCGCGGGTGCAGGACAACGCCCATCCGTTCGATCTGATCCTGGCCACCGGCGATCTGTCTCAGGATCACAGCCCGGAATCCTATCTGCGCTTCGCCACCATGATGGCCCCGCTGGCGCGCCCCATCTACTGGCTGCCCGGCAACCATGATGACGGCCCCCTGATGACCGAGTACCTGCATGCGGCCGGGATCAGCGAGGCCAAGCAGCTGGTGGGGGATCACTGGCAGGTGATCCTGCTGGATACCCAGGTGCGCGGCAAACCCCACGGCGTGCTCGGCGATCACCAGCTGGCGACGCTGGATCAGGCCCTGCGTCAGCACCCGGATCGTCACGCCCTCATCGCCCTGCACCATCAGGCCGTGCCGGTCGGTTGCGCCTGGCTGGATCAGCACAATCTCAAGAATGCCGATGACCTGTTCGCGGTGCTGGCCCGTCATCCGCAGCAGAAGACCATCTTGTTTGGCCATGTGCATCAGGAGTTTGACGAGGTGCATCAGGGGGTTAGGCTCATCGCCAGCCCCTCCACCTGCATCCAGTTCAAGCCGCTGTCCGATGGCTTCGCGCTGGACGAGTCCGGCCCTGGCTGGCGCTATCTCACCCTGCATCCGGATGGCCGGATCGCCAGCCAGGTGTGGCGCCTGCCGGTGGGGCAGTTCGTGCCCGATCCCCATGCCACCGGTTATTGAGGAGGCCTGCATGAAGCCCGTCCTCTTGTATCTGCACGGTTTCAATTCATCGCCCGGTTCGGCCAAGGCGCAGCAGATGGCGGCCTGGGTCGCCCGGCACAGGCCCGATATCGAGCTGCTGATCCCGGCCCAGCCCAACACCCCGGCGGCGGCCTGGGCGGCCATAGAGCAGACCATAGAGGAGGCCACCGCCCGTCATGGCCAGAGGCTGCGACTCGGCGCCGTGGGCAGCTCCCTCGGCGGCTTTATGGCGACCAGAGTCAGTGAGTTGTATGGCTGCCGCGCCGCCCTGATCAACCCGGCGGTGCGCCCCCACGAGCTGCTCTGCGACTACCTCGGTCCCCAGACCAATCCCTATACCGATGAGCGCTATGAGCTGCTGCCGCGGCACATGGATGAGCTGCAGGGACTGGCGGTGCCGGTGACGGCCCCCGGGCGGCTCTGGGTCCTGCAACAGCAGGAGGACGAGGTGCTCGACTACCGCAAGACGCTGGCCGAGTATCGCTTCGCCCGCCTGTCGCTGGAGTGCGGTGGCAATCACGCCTTCATGGGGTTCGAGCGCTACCCGGCCCAGATAGTCCGCTTCCTCGGGCTCTAGCCATGCAACCGCCGTTGGCCGCCTTTCTGGAACAGGTGCTGGCCACGGCGCAAGCGGGCCTCACCTACTCCAAAGATCCCTTCGATATCGGCCGTTTCGAGGCATTGAGAGCGGCCACGGTCGCCCTGATGGTCAGCCAGAGCGAGCTGGATCCGGCGGCCATCGCCGACTGGATCGCCCTCGACAGCGGTTACCCCACCCCCAAGCTGGATGTGCGGGCGCTGATCCTCGATGAGCAGGGGCGGTTGCTGCTGGTGCAGGAGCGCAGCGATGGCTGCTGGACCCTGCCGGGGGGCTGGTGCGACATCGGCGACTCGCCGGCGGGGGCCGTGGTGCGGGAAGTGGTCGAGGAGACCGGACTCGAGTGCCGGGCCGTTCGGCTGCTGGCGCTGTTCGACAAGCTCAGGCACCCCCATCCGCCACAGCTGCCCCATGCCCACAAGGCGTTCTTCCTGTGCGAGGTGACGGGAGGGCAACTGCTCACCGAGACCGACGAGACCCAGGGCGCGGCCTACTTCCCCATCGACCAGCTGCCCCCGCTCTCCCGCCACCGGGTGGTGGCATCCCAGCTGCGCACCCTGCATGCCCATGTGCGGCAAGGGCGACAAGATACCCTGTTCGATTGAGACAAGCGGGCCAAGGCCCGGCGGCAAGGAGGCCATATGATCAAGCGCATCGGCAATACCCCCATTCAGGCGCAACACAGGGCCAGCTGTCATTGCGGGGCCGTGGTGCTGGAGCTCAGCCTGCCGGATGGGGTGGTGGATCCGCGCCGCTGCGACTGCTCCCTCTGCCGGCGGCGCGGTGCCATCGTCGCCTCTGTGCCGCTGGCGGGCATCCGCATCCTGCAAGGGGAGGCGGCGCTGCGCTGCTACCAGTTCAACACTCGTACCGCCCGCCATTACTTCTGCGGCCTCTGTGGCATCTACACCCACCATCAGCGCCGCTCCAATCCGGCCGAGTATGGTTACAACCTCGCCTGCCTCGAGGGGGTCAATCCGTTCGAGATCGGTGAGGTGCCGCTGCGGGATGGCATCAACCATCCGGCCGATCGGTGACCTTGGGGCGTCATCTGCTTCTGTAGCCGCCGAAATGGCTGTGTTAACCTTGGCCTGCCTGCCCTCGAGCGGGCCATCGCCGATTTCCTCTGTCCTCCTCTCGCCAATAGGGAGCACGCCTGTGACGACCGCTTCAGCGCTGCCGGATCTGATCCTGGGGGCCTCGCTCTACTTTCCGCCCCTGTTCAAGGCGGTGCTGCTCGGCCTGCTGGGCTGGCTGCCTGCCCATCATCTGCTGCGCGACTGGCTCTACAGCGGGGATGTCTGGCACCCCCTGTTGATGGATCTCTCCCTGTTCGTCCTCGCCGTCAGTGGCGCCTTATGGATATTGCTACATGGCTAAATCACCGCTCGCGACCCTCAAATACTTCTCCACCCTGCTGGTGTGCGCCCTGGCGCTGGCGGCGGGCTGGTGGCTGTGGAACTACTACATGCAGGGCCCCTGGACCCGGGATGGCAAGGTGCGGGCCGAGCTGGTCAGCATCACGCCTGAGGTGTCGGGCAAGATCACCCGGATCTGGGTGCAGGACAACCAGCTGGTCAAGATGGGTGACGTTCTGTTCAGCCTGGATCCCGAGCCCTACCGGATCGCGCTCGACAACGCCAATGCGGCCCTGGCCAAGGCCAAGTCGGATCTCGACAAGGCCGAGCACGAGGCCCATCGCCGGCAGAGCCTGGCCCGCACCGTCATCTCCGCCGAGGCGGTCGACGAGTCCAGCCTCAACGCCCAGGCGATGCGGGCCGCCTATCAGGTGGCCCAGGCCGATCTGGAGCAGGCCAGGTGGTCGCTCGCCAAGACCGAGCTGCACGCCTCCAGCGACGGCTACATCACCAACCTGCAGACCCGGGTCGGCAACTATGCCAGCGCCGGGGTACCGCTGGTGGCCCTGGTGGACATCCACTCCTTCTACGTGCAGGGCTATTTCGAGGAGACCAAGCTCAGGCACATCCGGCCGGGCCAACCGGCGCAGATGGTGCTCTACAGCGGGGAGCAAGCACTCAAGGGGGAGGTGGAGAGCATAGGGCGCGCCATCCACGATCAGAGCGTGGAGGGGAGTGACGGCCTGCTGCTTGACGTCAAGCCGAACGTGCCCTGGGTGCGGCTGGCGCAGCGGGTGCCGGTGCGGATCCGCCTGCTGGAGGTGCCGCCCGAGCTGGCGCTGATCGCGGGCACCACCTGCACCATCACCATAGGCGACTAGGGTGGCAAGCGGGGGATCGCTCTGGCAACGGACGCCCTGGACCCAGGCCAATGAGAGCCAGTGGCGCTATGCCCTGCGCAACAGCCTGGCCATGTGTCTGTCGCTCTGGCTGGCGTTCGTGTTGCAGCTGGATGCCCCCTACTGGGCCATGACCTCGGCCGCGGTGGTGAGCTTCCCCACCGTCGGCGGTGTCATCAGCAAGAGCCTGGGGCGGGTGCTGGGCAGCCTCATCGGCGCCATGGCGGCGGTGGTGATCAACGGCCTCGGCATCGCCGATCCCTGGCTGTTCAGCTTCCTCATCGCGCTCTGGCTCGGGCTCTGCACCTACGTCTCCAACCACTACCAGAACAACGTCTCCTACGCCTTCGCCCTGGCGGGTTACACCGCGGCCATCATCGCCTTCTCCTGCGTCGATGTGGACGATCCCCAGCACATCTTCGACATCGCCCAGTCCAGGGTGAGCGAGGTGATCGTCGGCATCCTCTGCGGCGGCCTGCTGATGATGATACTGCCGAGCACCTCGGACGGGGAGACCCTGCTGGCGTCGCTGTGCAAGAGCCAGCACCGGTTGCTGGAGCATGCCCAGTTGCTGTGGCTGGGGGAGGCCGGCGCCGATGTGCGCAGCGCCCACGAGGGGATGATAGGCCAGATCCTCACCATGAATGTGCTGCGCATCCAGGCGGTGTGGAGCCACCACCGGCTGCGGCGCCACAACAGGCTGCTCAACTTCCTGCTGCACCGCCAGCTGCGGATGATCAGCCTCATCTCGGGGCTGCGCCGCATGCTGCAACACTGGCCTGAGCAACCCCAGACGTTGCAGCCGCTGTTGGGGTCCCTGCTGAGCGCGCTGGCCGAGCCGGACTGCGACAAGCTCCGCATCGCCCGTCTGCTGGCGCCCTTCGTGGCCGGGGCGGAGGGCGATTTTCGCCGGCGCACCTTCTGGCTGCGGCTGCGCCATTTCTGCTGGAGTTATCTGGAGTGCCAGCGCTGGCTGAGCCGGCTGACACCCTATGACGGCCAGGAGTGGCCGGCGCCGCCGCGCCACAGCTCGCTCACCCAGCACACCGACAGCCTAGAGGCGGCCTACAACGGCGGCCGTACCTTCCTCTGCGTAGTGCTGGGCTGCGCCTTCTGGATCAACACCCAGTGGGAGTCGGGGGCCTCGGCGCTGACCCTGCTCTCCATCTGCTGCGTGCTCTACTCGGGGGGCGCCACCCCGGTGAAGGGGGTGACCACCATGCTGCAGGCGATCCTGGTGCTGAGCCTGGTCTGCTTCGGGGTCAAGTTCGGGTTGATGATCCGCATCGACGACTTCTGGCTGTTCTGCGCCCTGCTGTTCCCGGCCCTGATCACCATGCAGCTGCTCAAGTTGCAGCGCCCGTCATCGGCGGCGCTCTGGGGACAGCTCATAGTGCTGCTCGGCTCCTTCCTCGCCATCACCAACCCGCCGAGCTACGACTATCAAGAGTTCGTCAACGACAGCATCGGCAAGGTGCTGGGGGTGATGGTGGCCGGGCTGGCCTTCCAGATCCTGCGGCCCAGCTCGGATCGGCGCAAGAGCCGACGGCTGATCCGCCGCCTGCGCCGGGATTTCATGGATCAACTGGCCCCGACGCCGCAGCAGAGCGAGAGCGAGTTCGAGTCCAGGGTCTACCACGCGGTCGGCCAGCTCAGCCAGGGCCGGGATCAGGGCGCCCGGCTCTGGGTGCTGCGCTGGGGCGTGGTGCTGCTCAACTGCAGTCACATCGTCTGGCAACTCAGGCAGTGGCGCGGCAAGGAGCCGGCACTCTATCTGGTGCGGGACGGCTGCGTGCGCTGCCTGCGAGGGATCCTCACCGAGGGTGGGGTGCAGCATGACTCCCTCGGCCTGACTCTGGCCGAGCTGGATCGCATCAGCCGGGGGCTGGCGGGACACCGGGAGCCGGCGGCCCAGGAGCTGGCGGGCCTGGTGTGGCGGCTCCATTGTTCCCTGTCCCAGCTGTTGCAGGCACTGCCCCTGGCGTCAGATGCCACCTGATCCCGGCCAGTACGGCCGCCACGGCCGGCCTGGATCACCCTTTGCCACCGCCGGGTTTGTCCAACGCCGTCCCAACGAGTAAGATCCTCCCCAAACGTCAATTCGCAAGGCCCTCCATGTCCACTCAATACAATGCGGATGCCATTGAGGTCCTCAATGGCCTCGAACCGGTGCGTCGTCGCCCCGGCATGTACACCGACACCACCAGGCCCAATCACCTCGGCCAGGAGGTCATCGACAACAGCGTCGACGAGGCGCTGGCGGGCCATGCCCGCACCCTGGAGGTGACGCTGTTTGAAGACCAGTCCCTCGAGGTGATCGATGACGGCCGTGGCATGCCGGTCGACATTCACCCGGAGGAGGGGGTCTCGGGGGTGGAACTCATCCTCTGCAAGCTGCACGCGGGTGGCAAGTTCTCCAACAAGAACTACCAGTTCTCCGGCGGTCTGCACGGGGTGGGCATCTCTGTGGTGAACGCGCTCTCCGACCGGGTCGAGGTGACGGTGCGTCGCGACGGCCAGGTCTATGACATCGCCTTCGAGCGCGGCGACAAGGTGCAGGAGCTGACCATCAGCGGCACCTGCGGCCGCCGCAACACCGGCACCCGGGTGCGCTTCTGGCCCCAGGCGAGCTACTTCGACTCGCCCCGTTTCTCTGTCAGCAAGCTGGAGCACCTGCTCAAGGCCAAGGCCGTGCTCTGTCCCGGCCTCACCATCAAGTTCCTCGACAAGAACACCGGCATCAAGCTGGAGTGGTGCTACGAAGATGGCCTCAAGGATTACCTGATCGATGCGGTCAAGCAGTTCACCTGCCTGCCGGAGCAGCCCTTCATCGGCGCCTTCAGCACCGAGCAGTCCGCGGTGGACTGGGCGCTGTGCTGGCTGCCGGAGGGGGGCGAGTGCCTGGCCGAATCCTATGTGAACCTGATCCCCACCGCGCTGGGCGGCACCCATGTCAACGGCCTGCGCCAGGGCTTGCTCGACGCCATGCGCGAGTTCTGCGAGTTCCGCAATCTGCTGCCGCGCGGGGTCAAGCTGACCCCGGAAGACATCTGGGATCGCTGCGCCTACATCCTCTCGGTCAAGATGCAGGATCCCCAGTTCGCCGGTCAGACCAAGGAGCGGCTGTCGTCGCGCCAGAGCTCGGCCTTCGTGTCCGGGGTGGTGAAGGATGCCTTCAGCCTCTACCTGAACAGCAACACCGAGCTGGCGGAGCAGATCGCCGAGATCTGCATCAGCAGCGCCCAGCGCCGGCTGCGCGCCGCCAAGACGGTGGTGCGCAAGAAGATTACCCAGGGTCCGGCCTTGCCCGGCAAACTCACCGACTGCAACTGCGCCGACCCCATGCAGGGGGAGCTGTTCCTGGTGGAGGGTGACTCCGCGGGCGGCAGCGCCAAGCAGGCGCGGGATCGCGAGTTCCAGGCCATCATGCCGCTGCGCGGCAAGATCCTGAACACCTGGGAGGTGGAGGCCGGTCAGGTGCTCGCCTCACAGGAAGTGCACGACATCTCGGTGGCCATCGGTCTGGATCCGGACTCCGAGGATCTCTCCGGCCTGCGCTATGGCAAGGTGTGCATACTGGCGGATGCGGACTCCGACGGTCTGCACATCGCCACCCTGCTGTGCGCCCTGTTTGTGAAGCACTTCCGCACCCTGGTCAACAAGGGCCACGTCTATGTGGCCATGCCGCCGCTCTACCGGATCGACATCGGCAAGGAGGTGTTCTATGCCCTCGACGAGGACGAGAAGAACGGCGTGCTGCAGCGGGTCGAGGCCGAGAAGAAGAAGGGCAAGGTGATGGTGACCCGATTCAAGGGGCTGGGTGAGATGAACCCGAAACAGCTGCGGGAAACCACCATGGATCCCAACACCCGCCGGCTGGTGCAGCTCACCATGGACGAGCAGGGGGAAGATACCCTGCAGCTGATGGACATGCTGCTGGCCAAGAAGCGCGCCCCGGATCGCCGGGAGTGGCTGGAAGAGAAGGGCAACCTCGCCATCATCTAAGCCGTCGGCTGGTCCTGTACGGGCCAGCAAGCATTTAGCCGGAGTCGCCCTGTGGCGGCTCCCGAACCGAAAGAGAAAATCACATGAGTGATGCTATCGAGCTCAGTCTGGATGGGGTAGAGCGCCAGCCCATGCGCACCTTTACCGAACAGGCTTACTTGAACTACTCCATGTACGTCATCATGGACAGGGCCCTGCCCCACATCGGCGATGGCCTCAAACCCGTGCAGCGGCGCATCATCTACGCCATGAGCGAGCTGGGTCTGTCGGCCCTCTCCAAGCACAAGAAGTCCGCCCGTACCGTGGGTGATGTGCTGGGTAAGTACCACCCCCACGGCGACAGCGCCTGTTACGAGGCCATGGTGCTGATGGCCCAGCCCTTCTCCTACCGCTACCCGCTGGTGGACGGTCAGGGCAACTGGGGGGCGCCGGACGATCCCAAGTCCTTCGCCGCCATGCGTTACACCGAGGCGCGGCTGTCGCGCTTCTCCGAGCTGCTGCTCTCCGAGCTCGGCCAGGGCACCGTGGAGTGGACCCCGAACTTCGACGGCACCATGAAGGAGCCGGTGGTGCTGCCCGCCCGCCTGCCCCACATACTGCTCAACGGCATCACCGGCATCGCCGTGGGCATGGCGACCGACATCCCGCCCCACAACGCGCGGGAAGTGGCCCTGGCCTGTGCCGAACTGCTGGACAACCCCGATGCCGGGCTGGATGTGCTGATGCAACACATCCAGGGGCCGGACTACCCGACCAGCGCCGAGATCATCACCCCGCGCGATGACATCCGTAAAATCTACGAGACCGGCAAGGGCTCCATCAAGCAGCGGGCGGTGTGGAGCGAGGAGGATGGCGACATCGTCATCACGGCGCTACCCCATCAGGCCTCTGGCGCCAAGATCATGGAGCAGATCGCCGCCCAGATGGTGGCCAAGAAGCTGCCCATGGTCAGCGACCTGCGGGACGAGTCGGATCACGAGAACCCGACCCGGCTGGTGATCATCCCCCGCTCCAACCGGGTGGACATGGAGGGGCTGATGGCCCACCTGTTCGCCACCACGGATCTGGAGAAGAACTACCGGGTCAACCTCAACATACTGGGGCTGGACAACAGACCCCAGGTGAAGACCCTCAAGATGATCCTGTCCGAGTGGATCGTCTTCCGCCGCGAGACGGTGCGCCGTCGCCTGCAGTATCGCCTCGACAAGGTGCTGTCCCGCCTGCACATCCTCGAAGGCTTGCTGGTCGCCTACCTCAACATCGACGAGGTGATCGAGATCATCCGTACCGAGGATGAGCCGGGCAAGGTGATGATTGAGCGCTTCAACATCAGCGAGACCCAGGCCGAGGCGATCCTCGAGCTGAAACTGCGCCACCTGGCCAAGCTGGAAGAGTTCAAGCTGCGCGCCGAGCAAGATGAGCTGGCCATCGAACGCGACAAGCTGGAGCTGCTGCTGGGTTCAGAGCGCCGCCTCAACACCCTGCTCAAGAAGGAGCTGCTGGCGGACGCCGAGAAGTACGGCGACGATCGCCGCACCCCGCTGGTGGAGCGTGCCACCGCGGTGGCGCTGACCGAGAAGGAGCTGGTGCCGAGTGAGCCGGTCACCGTCATCCTGTCAGGCGCGGGCTGGGTGCGGGCCGCCAAGGGTCACGACGTGGACGTGGAAGGCCTCTCCTACAAGGCGGGGGATGGCTATCTGGCCCACGCCTGTGGCCGCAGCAACCAGCAAGCGGTGTTCCTCTCCACCCTGGGGAGAACCTATGCGCTGGAGGCCCACACCCTGCCCTCCGCCCGCAGTCAGGGCGAGCCGCTCACCGGCCGCTTCGCGCTGGGAGCCGGCGAGGAGGTGCGTCATCTGGTGATGGGCAACGAGGGGGAACCCTACCTCATCTGTTCCGATGCCGGTTATGGCTTCGTCTGCACCTATGACGATCTCATCGGCAAGAACAAGAACGGCAAGGCGCTGCTCAGCGTGCCGGAAGGGGGCCTGGTGATGGCCCCCCAGAAGATCGGCTCGCCGGAGACCGATCTCTGCATGGCCATCTCCAACGAGGGGCGCATGCTGCTGTTCCCGCTCAGCACCCTGCCGGTGCTCGGCAAGGGCAAGGGCAACAAGCTGATCAGCATCCCCTCCGCTCGCGTCAAGGCGCGGGAGGAGTTTATGGTGATGGCCGCCATCATACCGCAGGGGCAATATGTCACCCTGTTCGCCGGCAAGCGCAAGCTGACCCTCAAGCCATCCGACCTCGACTACTACCGCGGCGAGCGCGGCCGCCGTGGCGCCAAGCTGCCCCGCGGTTTGCAGCGGGTGGATAGGATAGAGATTGAAGCTGCTGCCGGGGCAGAGCCGGAAGCGGGGGAGAGTTCGGAAAGTTGATATAGAAAAGGGGGCGAATAATTCGCTCCCTTTTTATTTGATATGAACAGTGAATATTAAATTTATTGCTGGTGGTAGGTGTTGGGCTTCGTAAGCTCAGCCCAACCTACGGCCCTGCATCAACGATGTAGAACCAGTGTGTTTGCATCGTACGTTCTCTTTGCGCCCCCTCACTTTGTTATGGATCGACTGCCGCGAGGGCGAGGTCGTTGATGCGTTGCACCCGTTCGATATGGCGCAGCCCTTCGATGAAGCCGGCTGACAGGAAGATGACTGTTAGATCACGCTCGGGGTCAATCATCCATGCCGTGGAGGCACCACCGACCGCCGCGATACTTTGTGGTGATGCGGTGTGTCCGGTCGCGTTCAGGATGTGGCCACTCCCCCGGACATAGCCACCGAGCAAGGTAAAGTGCGCCGGGAAATCGTCGAGGCCGCGCTCTTCGACCTCGAATGCGGTCGCATCGTTAATCAAGCCCGTTGTATGGTCTTGCCGTGCGTAGTCGAAGAGTGCTGGCGAAAGAACTCGCTGGCCGTGGGCCGTTCCGCGCCCGCGGAAGACTTCTGTGAAACGGAAGACATCATTTATCGTGCAAAACGCATTTCCGCTCGGCATCTCCGCTTCCCCGTCAAGGAACTCGTTGAAAAGGCGCAGAAGCATCGGTGTGGTGGGTCCAGTATTCGATTCGGTAAATGACACTGGAACCCGTCGAGGATCGTCGATTGCGCACGCGAAGCTGCTGTTCGTCATGCCCAACGGTGTGAACAAATCCTCTTGTGCTATTCGATTGAAACCACGCTTTTTCGGATCGGTATTGACGAGGATTTGGCCTAGCAGATCGTAGCCTATGCCGGATGTATAGATGCATTTGGTGCCGGGAATGTAAGCCGCAGGCAATGCGCACATCGCAGCAGCCTTAAGCGCGAGGTTGCCGACCTTGTCCAAGCCCAGCGGAGGCGGGACGAGACCGAACGGCAGCCCAGCGGTGTGTGCCAGCAACTGCCGCACGGTCGCCCGCTGCTTGCCCAGTGCGCCGAAGCCTGGAACGAGGTCCGCGATGCGTGTATCGAGGCCGAAACGACCTTCATCAATCGCTTTGAGAACGAGTGTCGCGGTGTAGGCCTTCGACATTGACATGAGCAAGTATCGGTCGTCAGCAGATGGAGAACGACCAGGGGCCACCGTCCCGAAGCTTGCTTGGTAAGCCACCTGACCATGCCGGGCGACAAGGATCGAAGCACCAAAATGCTTCCCGCTGTCGATGTCGGCCTGAATAGAGTCACCAAGTCGGGAGAGCGCATCCTTATTCAAACCAAGCGAAGCAGGAACGATATCTGGGTTCATTGAGGGTTACTCCCTATGGTTGTAGTCATAGAAATATAACCGATTGCACGTTCAAGAGAAATTGCACTTTAGTGCGGAGGCTGTACCTGAGGGTTATGTATTCTTAAGTAAATAATGAAGTCCGCTTTTGGCACAAAGCCGTCAGTCAAAATGTAGTGGTTCACTGAATTTGGACACTCATTAACGCGGTAGAATGTCATACCGCAGACAGAGGTGTTCATGACCAAGAAAACGCGACGTTCCTTTTCCGCCGACTTCAAAATGCAGGCGGCGACTCTGGTGTTCGACCAGCATTACTCCATCCCAGAGGCATGCCAGGGCCGTAGGTTTGATTAGCGAAGCGTAATCAGACGTCCGCGAAAAATTTAGCAAAGAGCAATAAACAACCACTAATGGTCGATGTTGGGCTTCATGAGCTCAGCCCAACCGACACCCTACTTTCTTATTTAATATCAAATAACAGATCAATTGCTTGGCATTGCTGCTCAGTCAATTCACCAGCAAAATTACGCGATACTTTTCCAGAATATTTAAATTTACGTGCAACCGTTGTTTTAATAGTAAGTAGGGTGCAATGAACAACGTGAATTGCACCGCAATTTATATCCCGCTTGCTGCCGGTGCAATGCGCTGCGCTTATTGCACCCTACGTTAATGGCTTACTTCCCCTCATCCCCGATACTTCTCCCGCAAGGGGAGAAGGGGGCGTGTAGGATGGCGTCAGGGATATGGAGGGCCGTAGGTTTGATTAGCGCAGCGTAATCAGACGTTCGTGAAAATCGGCTGCCGCTGTCCTGTTGGCAATCCTCTTGTCTCCCCTTTGCCAATTGCCGCAGGGCAAGGATATGGCCGATTAGGCCTCGCAAATCGCCCCTACTCGCTAACATTGAAGGGAACAGCACAGTGCCAGGAGGCCAATCATGGAAACAGAGAAAGCCATAGGGCTTATCGAGGCCCACGGAGTCTTTCACGGGGATCACTACAGCTTCAACAGCGACGAGTTCGTGCAGTGGTGTCGGGAGGATACTCACCAGCCCCTCAGCCTGGAGCAGGCCAATCATGAGCTTGCCCCCTTCTGCGTCCGGGTCGGTTACGCAGAGCCGATCAGGTCGTGGCGTTACTATCTCACCTGATGCTCACCTGATGCTCACCTGAAGCGGGCAGAGGCGAGGCAAGGGCCTCGCCTTTTATATGCGCTGGGTAATGACGAAAGGAGTCGGCAAGGCTCCTTTCTTGTGATCATGCCCCAGCCTGTTGCTTTATATGCCGGCATGGCCACCCAGAAAGACCACCATGATGGTAAACAGCAGCCAATCATTGATGATGTGTGCGCCGGTCGATACCCAGATGTTTTTGGTGATGATGTAGCCGCTTAACAGCACTATGCGAGCGGTCCCGATAACCAGAAAACATTGCAGGAAATTCCAGCCATAAGTTGGCAGGTGCAATGCACCGAAGATGAGTGCAGTGCAGAGCCAGGCTGCAAGCAGCGCCCGCTTGCGAGTCATGTTGAGCTTTATGTGACAGAACCAGAGGATGGCCAGAAAAGGCAGTATGGAGACCACCTCCTCGCCGAAGAGTTGAGGCGCCGTTTTTAAATAAAAGAGGATGCGTGCCGTATTGGAGGCTTCTGCCAGCATGTTGCTCACAGGATTGCCATTCATCTGGAAAACATGCTGCAGCAATAAGGCAACGATAACGGACACCAGGATATTGGCGCCAGCAATTGCCATCATCAAGACGAGATCCCGCAGCCCAGGCTTTCTAAACAGTGCCCGCCATGCTGGACCCGCCACCATGGCGAGCACGACCAGGGGGATGAGAGGGAACAGGATGGCGGGTACAAAGCCGCCCATTGTGGTCTTATAAAACGCCATGGGGGCCGTCAGCGCTGCGAAGCCCAGCACCACGCCAAGCAGGATCAACACCCAGCCACGGGTGGATAATGCATGAGGCTCTTGGCGATAAAAAGGGAAGTCCCCGGCACTCTTTCGCTCGAAGCCATAACAATCACTGTCATTCAATGTCGTTATGGCCACAGATTTATATTCGCTCATGGTGATGCTCGATATTTAATTCGTTTGTCAGGGCGCGACTGCACATCAGATGATATGGCTAGTCGGTCACTCTCGCGCCTTTATTTAAACTTTAACAATCAAGGTCGCAACAAAGAAAGTGAGAGCCAGTAGCCTGTGCATTCCCTGCATACAGTTAGCTATAAAGTGTTTATTTTTCTTCGTCGAAAACATGCTTATATCACCAAGAGAGTTAAATGCTCAATTGATGTCCACCCTTATAATTTGTAATGACATGTTTCTCTGTCACTTTCTTAATACAATCTGGTTCATTTAGTAACAACTGGGTGGTTGTCACCCACGATTCAACTTTTGCTCTGTGTCGGTTGTTCCCGCAGCGATGGCCTCATCCTCGGCCCTTCTCCCCTTTCCATGCAAAGAGTGGGAGAAGGGCGTAAAGACAGCGCCTGCGGAGCAGGATCCGACGTGGCGTTGCGATAGTGGAAAGCGGGTTTATTCCCTCTCCATTTGGCAGAGGGGGTTGAGTCTTAGTTATTGAAATTCCAGGCGATGGGCAGCTCGACGTCGAAGATCAGCAGATTGTCTTGCAGGCTGAAGGGCACGCTGAGCTGGTGCTGCTCGTATTCGTCGACGATCAGGCAGCCCTCGAAGAAGTTGGATTCGTAACTGAGCTGGGCCAGACCCTGAGTGCCGTTCTGGTCGAGTTCGATGCCCAGCACGTGCGGCGGGTGCTCCTGGCTCAGATTGACCCCGGGATTTCCCTCATCCACCAGCCGCTCCAGCAGGGGGAAGAAGTCCCGCCTGTGGGCCTCTATCGCCCGGGCGATCGCCTGCTCCAGCTCGGCCTGAGTGGCAAAGGGGCCGGCGAGCCGGTACTGGGTCTGGATCCTTTCCTGGGTCATGCTCTTCTCCTTGGCTCTTCCCCTGCCATCAGTATCGGCGCAGGGCTGCCTGATCGACCGTTCGTGGACAGCTGGCAATATCAGGCGGGGATCCGGCCATTGCGCACCAGCGCCCGGCGGATGTTCTTGCACATCTTGCCAAAACTATAGAGCTCGTCGAAGGTGGGCGGGATGCCGCGATCGATCTGATATTGCCAATAGGACAGATCTGTATCCACCAGCTCCATCAGCTTCTTGGGGCAGCCGATGCAAGTATTGTCCGGCCCGCATCTGAAGGTATCAGGCTGATAGAGCGGGAATTCCTGCTTCACGGCATCGATGATCTGCTGCATCGCGGTGATCCTGTCGGGTTTTCTGCTCATGCCTTGCTCCCCTGCTACTGGTATGGGGGAGTCATTATATCCCTGACAAGTTGTAGGCCAATGATGCTAACGAGGTAGGGCGCCTGATCGGCGCGGGGTCATCAATCCTGTGCGAACATAATTGGCGTAGGGCAATGGCGGCCGATCGCGCCTCGTGCGGCCTGATGCTCTGCTAGCGGCGATGTGGGGTGCCAGGCCTGTCATATGGGCTTGCCCGAGGCGTGGCTGGAGAAGACGCTGAGAAGGTGGCCGGCTGGCTCGCGCAGGGTAAAGACCTCGTGGCCGATGGCGGGGCGCGCCTCGATCGGCGAGGGCGCAAGCCCCAGGGCGCTCAGGCGGCGGTGGGTCTCGTGCAGATCGTCGACCATCAGATCGAACGGGGCCTCGCCCGCCAGGACCCGATCCCGTCGCATCAGGAGCAGGTGGGTGCCGCCGCGCAGCTCGTAGACGCTGACCTCAGGCCCGTCGAAGATGGGCCTCATGCCGAGCTGGCGCATGAAGCGGGCGGACTCCTTCATCCGGTCGGTCTGCAACATCACATGGGCCACGCCAACCGGCGGTCTTTGCTCATCCTGCGCCATCTGCACGCCTCCTGAAACAGCCTGTGGGCCCAAGCCTGTCTTCACCCATCCCAAGCCAGATTATGGGGCAGCAAGCCACGGATAGGACAACGCCCGGTCAGGCCGGGCGTTATAAGGATGGATGGGATGGGCCGCACTTGCAGTGACAGCTTCTGCCGGGGCACATTTGCTACCCGCCATGGGGGGCCAGCCACTCCTGTGCTGTCATCAAGCATGGGCGCATTGCCCTCTGCGTGATTGGCTGCAATGACCGAGCCAAAGTGCGATCAGGCGGTGACGGGCGTCACCGACGGGGTAAATCTGGCGGCGATCAGCTGGCGCAGACGGGGCACCAGCAGCAACAGGATCAGGCCACCTGCGAGGGAACCCCAGCCCAGCATATTGAACACCGAGCCGTAGCCCGGATTGGTGGCGATCGGGGTGCTGCCACTGTTTTGCGGCATGGCGGCGGAGACATAGCCCGCCAGCACGGAGGCGACGCCGGTCACCATCATCCAGCAGCCCATCATCAGCCCCTGCAGGCTGGCGGGGGCCAATTTGCCTATCATGGCGTAGCCGATGGGGGAGATGAGCAGCTCCCCCAGGCTCTGCAGCACATAGCTGATGGCGATCCACTTGAAGGCGACCAGACCGTCCGCCCCCGCCAGATGGATGCCCACCGGCAGCACCAGCATCCCCAGCCCCATGCAGAACAGGGAGGCGGCAAACTGGGAGGGGATGTCGATGCGCCAGCCCTGCTCGCGCAGGCGCTTGAACAGCAGGGCCATCAGGGGGCCGCCGATGACGATGACCAGGGTGTTGATGTTCTGGATCCACTGGGGGGCGACTTGCCAGCCGAACACATTGAGGTTGATGTTGTGCTCGGAGAACAGCATCAGCCCCATGGGCGCCAGCTGGTAGAGGGACCAGAAGATGAGGGAGCCGAGGGCCAGAATGAGGTAGGCCACCATGCGGCTGCGCTCGGCCGGATCCCGATGGCGCGCCGTTATCACGCAGAGCAGCACCAGTACCATGGCCCCCAGCAGCAGCACGAAGCTGCCGCTGAAGCTGGCGTGGGTCAGCAGCAGGCGCAGGGCCGGCACCAGCAGGGCCAGGATGGCGAGGCCGCCGAGCATGCGCAGGTAGAAGCCGCGCCCCTTGATGTGGCGCAGCGGGGTGTTGATATCCGCCAGAATGGGCCAGAAGCAGAGGGTGGCGATGATGGCCAGCACGTTGCCCAGGGTGGCGAACAGGAACAGGGTGCGGTAGTCCTCGGTCAGCTGGAAGTAGCCCGCCACCGAGAAGCCGATGAAGAAGCCCAGGTTCATGCCGGCGTAGTTCCACAGGAAGGCGTTCTCGCGGCGGTGATCGTCGGGGGCGAAGCGCTGGGTCAGCATCATGTTGAGGCAGGTGACGTTGAGGCCGCTGCCGGTGAGGAACATGGCGAGCCCCCAATAGAGGCCGCTGATCCCCCTCTCGGCGATCAGGTAACAGCCGATCACCTGCAACACCATGCCCATGACGAACAGGTTGCGGTTGCTGAGGTAGCGCCCGCCGAGGTAGCCACCAAACAGGTGCAGGCCGTAGTTGAAGGCGCCGAAGATCCCCATCATGGCGTTGGCCTGGGATTCGCTGAAGCCGAGCCGCTTGGTGGCGTAGAGCACCAGAGTGGAGTAGAGCACGGCAAAGCCCAAGGTGGCGAAGGTCTGGATGAAGAACAGGGCACCCGAGCCCGGGGGGACGCTGGCGTGATGAGAAGCTGGGGTCGAAGCGCTCACGGCTTGTCTCCTGTGAGAGGGAAAATCACAACTCATCCTGAGAGCGTACCGGTCTGCTGCCGGTTAGCCTGTTGTGCGTCCTGCGGGTTTCAAGGCTGGATCGACATTTAGCGACCAGCCCGGGCAAATTGCCAGACCTTAAATTTAATCCCGAACGATTAATTGTTGTTTATCAATTTATTCTGACTTTTTATTCTTTTGCTGTGACGGCTTGGTCACGCCTTGGTTGGCGAGAACGGCGCCATCCTCGGCATCTTGATGGCTGTTTGGCACCAAGTTGGTCAGGGTAGCGAGATCCCTGTCACTTTTGTGACGTCATTCCCGCCATGGCCGAGGTGGAAAAGGGAGGGGCCATCCATGTAACCACGCTCTGAAAATGCATAAACATCTGCATAATGGGGCAGTTGCCGCCATGGCCAGCTTGCTGCGTATAGCACAACGCCCGGTCAGGCCGGGCGTTGGATCACATGGATGGGGGCGGGCGGCGCCAGCACTGAGCTGGCTCACTCGCCGCGATGCGGTGCCTATTTCTTGATCTCATGGCCAATCACGCCACCGACCACGGCCCCGCCAACGGTGCCGGCCGCACTGCCGCCGGTCAGCACGGCGCCACCGACGGCCCCTATACCGGCCCCTATGGCGGTGCTCTTGCCCTGTTGCGACATGCCGGAACAAGCAGCCAGGCCAAACAGCATGACTATGGTCACGGCGCCTTTAGCTAAACGATGGATCTTCTTCATGGGGTTTACCTCTTGATACTGATCAATACGTTAGGGTGTCCCGAGCAGGCGGTTACCGAGCCTGAGCCCGACGCGCAAGCCGGATGATGGTTGCTCAACGGCGGATCCGGCGGGCATATGGAGCGATGGGGCAAGATGTCTGATATGGGTCGGGTGCTCTGCCAGGCGTTTGGTCGTTATGGCGACCATCTTCCCCCACCTCCCGCCAGCGCGTCTGTACGCTAGCGCCTATAGGGTGACCTTTCTTTTGCCACTGCCGCTCATCGGCGCTTGCCGCAGTGACCGCTTGCGGCGGCACATAACCCCATCAACTGAGCCCTGCAGACCCTCGGTGTTGGCGACCCTGCTGGAGTGATATACGTTGCGGCGACGGTTCCGGTTCATTTTACCTCCTGCATTTATGGGGCCGGATGGCTGGCCTGCCCTTTGCCCGACCCTGCTCTCGCGAGGAGAGAAGAGGGCAAGGCGCCGCGGCCTGCGCTCGCCAGAGATGACAACGCCCGGCGGGGCCGTACGACGAAGGGAGGCAGCGCCTGCCATCAGAAGTCGTGGTAGAGCGGCCAGCCGAGCAGGGGGTGCTTGAGACCGGCGCGCATCTCGACGTTGTCGAGCTTCTCCGGCGAGGCATTGGCTTGTTGCAGCAGCTGGTACTGGCGCACGAAGCCCAGGGTGTGCAGCAGGTTGGGCACGAAGCCGGGGCTCAGCTCCTGGCGCAGACCGGTGACGAGATCCCCCGGCAGCTCGGCCAGCATCAGCTCGAGCTGGGCGGCCAGATAGTCGGTGTCGTACCAGGCCTCTTGCAGCACTAGGTCCCGCCCCAGGCGGCGCTTGAGATCCTGTTTGACCCTGAGCTGGGCGGCGCCGCTGCCCTGGCCGCAGAGGATGCGGTAGAGCAGCGCCTCGGCCAGCTTGTCCTCCATGGTGGGGTGGTCGCTCTCATAGGCGAAGAAGTGTTGCTCCAGCAGGCCCAGCAGGCGGGTCTTGTTGTGCTCCACCAGCGCCTTCTCGTACTCCTGCCAGCCTTGCCACTCCTCCACATCCGGCGGGCTGGAGATCTTGTCCAGCAGGCGGGCATCCACCTCGCCGTAGAGGCTCTTGCCGCCGGGCTGCTTGGGGCTGACCGAGATCAGCATGGACCAGCCCTTCTGGAACGGCTTGACCGGGCCTTCCGGCGCCTGCAGCAGGGCCAGCGCCTTGGCGCGATCTTGCTGTGACAGCTCCTGCAGCCCCAGGCTGACCACCCCGATCACGTCGTGGGCGGCCTGCTCCAGCAGGTGCATCTTGTACTTGTTGTAGTACTTGTCGGCGAACTTCAGGCTCATCAGCACCGCCTTGCCCTTGATGGCGGCCAGTTGCTGCTCGCTCAGCCGTTCGTTGTCGCGGCCAAAGCGCAGTACCTGGGTCAGGAAGGGGCCCTGGTTGCTCTCGCGGATCACTAGTTGCATGGTGCGGGCCTCAATCCAGGAAGCTGAACATGTCGTCGACGTCTTTGTATTCGTCCTCGACCTGGTTCTTCTCTTTGGCCTGCATCACCAGC
Organism: Aeromonas sp. sif2433; assembly: GCF_019218705.1. Taxonomy (NCBI): domain Bacteria; kingdom Pseudomonadati; phylum Pseudomonadota; class Gammaproteobacteria; order Aeromonadales; family Aeromonadaceae; genus Aeromonas; species Aeromonas sp. sif2433. The sequence goes on along the minus strand of NZ_JAHUXD010000003.1, from coordinate 173,948 downwards.
TCGGCGGCAAACTTGTTGATGATGCCATCCCAGCTGCTGTTCTCGCTGCGCAGCAGCGCCTTGATGGCTTGCTCCACCCCGGGCGCCAGGGTACGTATCAGCATCAGCAGGCTGCGGGGATCGTCCAGCGCATAGTCGTGGGCATCCTCGCTCAGCTGGCGATCGCTGTAGGCGAGCGCCTCCTCCAGGTCTTCCTCTTCGGCGTGCAGCTGGTCCTGATAGCCCTCCTCGTCGTCAAAGCGCTCACCGCGATAGAACTCGATGAAGGGGATGGCGAGGTAGAACAGGCCGGCCGGATCCTCGGCGATGCACTCCAGGATCTCGGCCTGCTTGGCTTCGTTGTCCTGGGTGCGGATCAGGTAGTTGAGGAAGTCGAAGGTGTGCTGTTGCAGCTCATCGGCGTTGTGCTTGATCGCCTCTTCCCAGTAGAGCGGCTGCTGGCAGACGATGTCGCGGATCCGCTCCGGGGTCATCAGCTCGGAGATGATCGACGGGAAGGACATGTCGTGCTGGCCGTTGATCTGGGTCAGGGTAACGATATCAATATTTTCAATGACTTCGACCAACTGCTCGTCGGACATCGTCATGGCGATCAGCTCGAACTTCTCGCTGGCCTGCTTCGGCTCGATCACGGCCAGCTCTTTGATCTCGATGGCGGTAATTTCAATCAGACTATTCATGCTTTACCCCAAGTTAGAAACGCACTTCGTCGTACATGTCCTGATCGTCTTCCTCGCCTTCTCCGCCGTGATAGTCGGCGTCGGCGTCTTCTCCGTCATCCTCCTCCTCATCGCGCAGCTCATAGTCGTCATCGGCATGGCGGCCACCGCGTGGCTGCGGGTTGTCCAGCAGATAGAGCACGGCGCAGGCCTCGATGAGCTTTTCTTCGCTCAGGGCGCGCACCGCCTTGACCAGCGGCAGGTCGGCATTGTTGAACGCCACCGACACCTTGAATTCGTCCCAGGAGGGCTGGACGCTGCCGCCGAGCCACTTTGCCCAGGCCTGTTTGGCCTGGGGCGGAAACTGTACCCGGCCATAGAGGGCGAGCGGCAGATATTCAGGCATGAATTCCAGCATGCTGGTGTCGGCCAGCAGCAGGGCCTTCATCTTGCCGGTGAACTGCTCCAGTGCCTTGGGCTGGTCGAGATCCCGATAGGATTCGATGTTCTCGCTTGCATCCTGCATCAGCGCCTTGATCCGCGCCTGGTCCCATTTTGTTTGCATAGTGGCTCTTCTTGCTTAGCGCATCAGGGGTAGAACTGGTCCCACATCTCCTGCATGGCAGAAGCGGGATCGGTCACGATGACGTTGTTGAAATCCTTGATGAAGGCGGCCCGTGCCTTGGGGTCGTTGAGCACCTCGTAGGCCTGTTTCACCTGGTGCAGCTTGATGGCTGCCTGCTCTCGCTCTTCATCCGTCGCCCCGAGCAGCTTGTCGGGGTGGTACTGGTTAGACAGCCGTCGATAGGCTTTCTTGATCTCATTTTCGTTGGCGTTGGACTTGACGCCCAGCACCCGAAAGTAGTTGTTCATGGCAGATCCTGCATCACTGGCATCGTCGGAGTCACACCGTGGGCGCCTGGGGCTCGCAAAACCAGGCACGGCAAAAACCCGTCATTTTACCGGAAACAGGCCGCCGCCGCCATGAATAGGAAGCGAACTGGCGACGAACAGGCGGATGGCGCCCGGCGCCGTTGGCGATTGGCATCGGGGCTACACTGGGGAGGGCCGCCGGGAACTCTTTTGCCGTCGCGTTGCCCAAACCGGGGATGGGGTGTCCGGCTGATCCGGCACCTTGCTCGATCTTCATCAGGGCTCGGCGAGGCCGGGGCCAGCAAGAGGAATACATTGCCATGTTCAAACCCTACCTTCTCTCCCTCGCGCTTTTTAGTGGTCTCAGCGTCGCCGCCGATGAGCCGCCTGGCGAGCCACTCATCAAGGGGGATATCAGCAAGGCCCAGTTTATGGAGAAAGCCGAGCAGCGCTTCGCCCGGCAGGATCAGAATGGTGACGGCGTGCTCTCGATTGCCGAGAAGGAGGCCGCCATGGCGAAGATGCATGAGGCGATGAAGCTGGCCGGCAAGAGCCCGCCGGAGAAGATGGCCAACATGAAACCCAGGCAGGAGACGACCAAGGCGCAGTTCATGCAGCGCCAGGAGAAGATCTTCGCCCACCTGGACAAGAACGCTGACGGCATGATCAGCGAGGCCGAGCGGGCCGACATCAGGGCCGGCCTGAAGCAGCGGGCCGAGCAGTCGATGCCCTAAGGATTGCGCCCCTTCGAGGTAAAAAAGAGCCCGGTAGAAATACCGGGCTCTTGTCATCTTGGCGGGCGGGAATGACTCGCTAGCGTGACCAGTCGGCCCACAGCAGCCGCAGCTGCAGTCCCCAGCGGCTGCTCCAGCCGGTGGTGCTGCTCACCAGCTCGCCATCCTTGACGATGAGGAAGGTCGGGGTGACCCCGATCTTCCACTGGGCTGCGAGGCTGCCCTGCTCATCGTTATGGGTGGGGAAGCTCAGCCCCTTCCTGGTCATGCCCTGTCGCAACTGGGCGTCGCCGCCGGAGCGCAGCGCCACCGTCAGCACCTGCCCACCGTCCTGCCACAGCTGCTCCACCGCCGGGGTGGTGAAGCGGCACACCCCGCACCAGCTGGCCCAGTAGTAGACCAGCAGCGGTTTGTCCTGGCTCAGGGCGGCGAGGCTGGTGGTGCTGCCATCCTGCAGGGTGAGGGGGGCGCTCATGGCCCCGGCGGGCAGGGTCGGGCCGCGCCAGTAGTCCAGCAGGCTGGAGATGACCAGGCCCGCCAGCAGCAGCCAGATCGCCTCCTTGCCCCAGCGTTTCCAGCGAGGTTGGGTGATGGTCGCCATTCCTTAGCCCAGCTTGACCAGTTCGGCCTTCACCAACTGTTCGAGCTGTTCATAGGGGAGGGCGCCCGGCACCAGCTGGTTGCCGATCAGGGTCGCCGGTGTGCCTTGCACCCCCAGCAAGGTGCCGATGCGCAGGCTATTGCGCAGCTCCTCGGTGGCCTTGCCTTCAGGTTTGAGCGCCACATTGCCGGTGGCCGCCAGCGCCTTGTTGATGTCCGCCTCGGTCAGCATGCCCTGCTTGCTCATCAGTTTGTCGTGGAGCGGCAGGAAGCGGGCCGGATCCTGTTGCCACAGGGTCAGGCTGTACTGGGCCGCCTTGGCGGAGGTCTGCCCCTTGAACGGCAACAGCTTGATCACCAGCCCCAGATCGTTCGGATAGGCCTTGAGCAGCTTGGCTATCTGCGGATCGAACTGTTTGCAGTAGGGGCAGTTGTAGTCGGTGAACAGCACCAGGGTCAGCTTGGGGTTCTTGGCACCGAGCCGCGGGCTGGTGGCACTGTTGAACAGCATGTCCTTGTTGCCCTTGATGAAGTCACCGAGCTGGGCCTCCTGGGCCGCGGTGTTCTGCTTCTCCCAGGATTCGGCCGCCTCGTCGAGGATCTTCGGATTGGCCACCAGGGTCTCGCGGATCAGCTCTTTGATACGGGCCTCCTGCTCCGGGGTGAAGGGGGCGGCGTGCAGGGCCGGGGCCAGCAGGCCGGCGGACAGGGAGGCAATCAGGGTCAGAGTGCGCAGGGTCGGTTTCATTTTTTCTCTCCTTCGAAATGGGGGGACTGGCCGTCGCCTTGGGATGAGGCGGCGCGGCGCAACAGGGTCAGCAGGTCGGCCTTGTCCAGCAGCGGGGAGAGTGTCTCTCCCGCTGGCAGGCCGGGGCCGTAGATCTGGTTGAAGGGGACGGCGGCCGCGTCGCGCTTGCGCAGGAAGGCGGCGATGGCGTCGTTGGGTCTGCTCCAGTCACCGCGCAGGGCCACCACATCGGGGGCCGAGAGGGCATCTTGCACCTCATCGCGCAGCAACACATTGTATTTATTGGCCTTGCAGGTCACGCACCAGTCGGCGGTGACATCCACGAACACCCGTTTGTTGTCGGCCAGCGCCTGGCTGATGGCCTGCTCCGACAGGGGCTGCCAGGCCACCCTGTCGAGGCTGCCCGAGCCCTGGGCGGTGAAGGCACCGCCCAGCAGCCAGGCCCCGCCCACCAGGGCACTGAGCGACAGCGCCAGGGTGAAACCCCGGATGCCGTAGCGCCAGATGATGCCGGCCAGCAGCACCAGCAACAGCGTCGCCATCAGCCAGCCGCTGGTGACGCCGCCCAGATGGTTGCCGAGCAGGCTGATCAGCCAGAGGCTGGAGCCCAGCATCAGCAGGCCGAGCAGGAGGCGCAGCCGGCTCATCCAGCGGCCCGGTTTCGGCAGCCAGAGCGCGAGGCGCGGCAGGGCCGCCACCAGCAGCCAGGGCAGGCTCATGCCGATGCCGAGCGCGGTGAAGATGAGCCACAGCTCGGCCAGCGGCGCCGCCAGGGCGAAGGCGACGGCGGTGCCGAGGAAAGGCGCCGAGCAGGGGGTGGCCAGCAGGGTGGCAAAGCTCCCCTGCAGGAAGTGACCCCCGAGACCATTGCCGCCGCTGGTGGCCAGCCGGGTGCTGAGGGTACTCGGCAGGCGGATCTCGAACAGCCCCAACAGGTTGGCGCAGAACAGCGCCGTCACCACCACCATGAAGCCGATGAAGCCGACACTCTGGAACTGGATGCCCCAGCCGACCGCCCCCTGGGTGGCCCGCAGCAGGCTGCTCATGGCCGCCAGCAGCCAGAAGGAGGCGAGGATGCCGGCGCTGGCGGCGAGGAACTGCTTGCGCACCTCGGTCTGCTGCCGGTGTTGCTGTTGCAACACAGAGCCGAGCTTGAGCGCCAGCACCGGCAGCACGCAGGGCATCAGGTTGAGGATGAGGCCGCCGAGCAGCGCCGCCCCCAGCAGCCAGAGCAGGGATTGGCGCTGGTCTGGCAGGCTGAGCGCCTCACCTATGGGGACTTCGGTCTGCCAGGCCTGTTCGTCGCTGGTGAGCAGCAGGCCGAGCCGGTTGCCGCGAATGTCCGGCGCATCCCCCTGCCAGCCATCGCTGACCGGCACTCGGGCGATCAGGCGGGTGCCCTGCACCTCCAGCGCCGGCTTGCCAAACTCGGCCCCCTCCAGGGCGTCGATGAAGAGTGCCGGGTTTTGCCAACCCTCGGCGCGCTCTGCCAGCAGTTGCAGCTGGTTGTGCTGATAACCAAGGCTGACCCTGATGTCCACCGGCAGCGGCTGGGGCAGGGTGCTCATCCCTTTGGCGTAGGCGAAGTCGAAGCCGGCGGGCACGGCACCGTCCGCGTCGAGCCGGAAGGGGTAGTCGGTCAGGATGCAGACGTTGCTGCAGGTGGAGAGGCGCAGGATCCCCTCGAGTGGCTGCTCTTTGGGGTAGTGCAGGCTGATGGGAAAGCTGACGCTTTTCTGATAGCCCTGGGTGCTGAGCCCGGCCACCTCGAAGTGCCGGGGTACGGGCCAGTGCCATTGGAGCTCGGTGACGGGCTTGTGCCACAGGATCTGGGGCGCTATGCCCCCTTCACCCGGGCTGTGCCAGTAGGTCTTCCAGCCTGACTCGAGTTCGACCTCGAGCAGGATGCGGGTCTGTTGGGGATCGCTGCGGTCGGCCTGCAGCCGCACCTTGGCGTGATCGTTCTGGGGGCTGGTGAGCCAGCCCGTGTCGCTGGCCAATCCCATGGATTGCCACAGCAAGCAGCCCAGTAACAGGGTTGCCTTGAGAAGGTTTGACATCGGTTTTGTCTCGCAAAAAAATGAATGACGGCTAATCAACGAACAGCCGAACTCATTCCCGCCAGACACAGAGGGTGAGATGAAGACGCCGCTCGGGCGGCGAGATGACCCTGGGGGGAGGCAAGGGGGGCGTATAGCGCCAGAGCGGAGCCAGCAGGGCGATGACCAGGGCCACCGCGAAGAACAGCTGTTCGACGCAGAGCAGGCTGGCGGCACTCAGCCACTTGCCGTTGAGCTGGCAGCTGCTCGGCTGCGGGCTGGCGGCGCGGGCGCTATCCTGATCGTCGGGACTGCTCTGTTCGGGCAGCGCCTGGCAGCCGAGAGCCTGATCGAGCAGAGCCAGCCGGGCCAGCGGCTGGGCCGCACAGTTGAGTACCAGCAGGCAGACCAGCAGCAGGAGTCGTTTCGCCGCGCGTTGTTGCAACATCATGCTAGCCCCGTCCATCAAGATGGGCACATCCTAGCGGCCAATGGCGGGTGGGGCAAGTCGGGGGTCTGGTCGTGTGCCCATCCGCGGACAGGGGGAGGTCGGTTCTGTTTGGCGAACGCTTGTTCGCTAAAAGGGGGACCAGTATACTGCGCCGAGTTAACATCCGAGGTGTTCGATGCTCAAAATTGCCCGTGTGCTGCTGCTAACCCTGCTGCTCGTCTTCTGGTTTGTGTTTGGTCTGTTGCTCTGCCTGGTGCGTCCGCGCCACCCCAACAACGTCTATGTCTTCGCCCGCATGTACCACGCGGTCTGCCCGCTGATCGGGCTCAAGGTCAGGGTCATCATCCCGGACGAGGTCAAGACGGTCGGCCCGGCAGTGTACGTCTGCAACCACCAGAGCAACTTCGACATCTTCACCGTGACCGGTGCCGTCATGCCCGGCGTGGTGGCGGTGGGCAAGAAGAGCCTGCTGTGGCTGCCGTTCTTCGGCCTCCTCTTCTGGCTCTCCGGCAACGTGCTGATCGACAGATCCAACCGCTCCCGTGCCATCGGCACCATAGGCCAGGTGGTGGATCGCATCAAGAATCACGGCACCTCCATCTGGATGTTCCCGGAGGGGACCCGCTCCAAGGGCCGCGGTCTGCTGCCGTTCAAGGCCGGCGCCTTCCACACCGCCGTGCAGGCCGAGGTGCCCGTGGTGCCCATCGTCTGCTCCAGCTACTTCGGTCAGGTCGATCTGAACCGCTGGGACAACGGCGAGGTCCTGCTGGAGATGCTGCCGCCCCTGTGCAGCAAGGAGCACGGCGCCGCCGGCATCCGCGATCTGTCAGATACCTGCCGGGCCCAGATGGAGGCCAAGCTGGTCGAGCTGGACAGCCGGCTCGGCCATAGTCGGGCCGTCTGAGGTCGCGCGACGAGATAGGAAGGGAGCCGCTGGCTCCCTTTTTTATTGGTAAAAATCACCACCATGTTGGTTATTTTTACCAACTCAGGGTCCTTGGATTTTGACGATTAATCTCCATCTCTATGTAAAACAACAATAAATCATCTTGGCACGGCTCTTGTAATGTCATGGATAGAGATACCCATCCCATGAACGAGGAGCCAGACCATGAGCGTATTTAGCCGCCTGACCGACGTGATCAACGCCAACCTGCACAGCCTGCTCGACAAGAGTGAGGAGCCGGAGAAGATGCTGCGGCTGATGATCGAGGAGATGGAGCAGGTGCAGGTCGAGATGAGAACCCAGGCCGCCCGCGTCATCGCCGAGAAGAAGCAACTGGAGCGCCATCAGCAGGCGCTGCGCCACCAGATCCAGGAGTGGGCGGCCAAGGCCGAGCTCGCCATCCAGAAGGGCCGTGAAGACTTGGCGCGCGCCGCCCTCACCGAGAAGCTGGCGGAGCTCAAGAAATGCGAGCAACTGGAGCAGGACAAGGCCCGGGTGGCCGAGGTGCTGGCCCAGCTGACCGCCGACAGCGAGCGGTTGGCGAGCAAGCTGACCGAGGCGCGGGAGAAGCAGAAGATGCTGACCCTGCGCGAGCAGACGGCGCACAGCCGGATCCGGGCCCGTGCCCAGGTCGACAACCAGCGCATGCATGAGCTGATGGTGCGTTTCGACGGCTTTCAGGGTCGGGTGGATCAGCTGGAAGCCCAGCTGGAGGCGGCAACCCTGGGGCAGAACCCCTCCCTGGAGGCCCAGTTCCGCGAGCTGGAGCTCAATGACGAGATAGAGCGTGAGCTGGCGAAGCTGAAGGGTCAGCAGGTCGGGGTGTGAGCATGAGCCCCTGGCCCAAGGATCTGGCCCATCGCAAGCTGACCGGGGTCTGTGCCGGCCTGGCCAATGGGCTGGGGATCTCGCGGGTGACGGTGCGGGTCCTGGCGTTGCTCAGTCTGATCCTGATGCCGCCCCTGGCCCTGGCCGCCTACCTGCTGGCGGTACTGATCATGCCGCCCCGTCGTGAATTGAAGCGCTGGCTGGATTGATCCCAGGATCAGCCCAGTCGGCAAGACACCCTTGGTGAGGAGCAACCCATGCTGGAATTTATCGTTTTGATGCTGGTGCTGGTGACCATGGCGCTGACCGGATTTACCGTGCTGGCCATGCTGCTGGTGAGCGGGGTCTTCGTGCTGTTTGGCGCCCTGGCTGGCATGTTTGCCCTCATCATCAAGCTGGCGCCCTGGCTGCTGTTACTGCTGGTGGTGTGCTGGTTGCTCAGCAACAGGCGCAAGCAGTCGAACACCTACCGTTAGCCTCCCTGCTGTCGGACCCTGGCCACTGCTCGCAGTGGCCTTTTTTATGGCGCCAGGTGGTTGGTCGTCTTGGGATCGGCGGCGGTGCTTGCCAGCCAGGATTGATGCCAGTCGCTCCACAGTTGAGGCTCGAACAGCAGCCGCTCCTTGAATGCCTTGCTCTGCTGCTTGAGCCGGTATTCGAGGCGCAGCGCGCTCCCCTTGTCCGCGAGCTCTTGCTGCCACACCAGTGCCAGCGGTCCCTTGCCACGCAGGGCGCGCGCGCCCTTGCCGCTCTGGTGCTGGCGCAGGCGCCGCTCGGGATCCGTGCTGATGCCGGTGTAGAGCGCGCCCGCGCCGGTGCGCACCAGATAGATAAACCAGCGTGCCGTCGGCCGATCGACAGTGGTGGGGGCGATCAGGGTTTGTGCCATTCGACTCGGCTCCGCTTGAGCAGATGCAGGGGCAGCAGGCTGATCAGCAGGCCGGCCCAGACGAAGGCGAAGCCCACCGACTTCACCGGATCCGCCGTCTCGCCGAACCAGAAGATGGCGAGCAGGAAGGCGAGGCTCGGCTCTATGTATTGCAGCAGCCCCACTGTGCTCATGCGGGTGCGCGCCACGGCGTAGCAGAACAGGCCCACCGGCAGCAGGGTGGCGGGGGCGCTGCCCATCAGCAGCAGCCTGTCGGCCCAGTCCCCGGCCATAAACTGGCTGGTGCCGTGCAGGCCCAGCCAGCCGATGATCAGCAGGGCGACGGGGAGCTGCACCAGGGACTCGAGATAGAGGCTGACGCCGGCATCATAGTGCACCTTCTTCTTGAGCAGGCCGTAGAAGGCGAAGTTGGCGCCCATGATGAGGGAGAACCAGGGCAACTGGCCGTAGGAGAACAGCATGTAGGCCAACCCCGCCAGGGCCAGGGCGACCGCCAGGTGCTTCTGCGGGCTGAGCCGTTCCCTCAGGAAAATGACGGCAAATACGATGTTGAACAGTGGCGTCATGAAGAAGGCGAGGCTGGTGGCCAGTACCTGGCCGGTGGTCAGGCACCAGGTGAACATGCACCAGCTGACGGACATGACGGGGCCCGCCAGCAGGATGAGGCCGAGCTGGCGCGGCTCGCTGCGCAGCCGTGCCCAGGGCAGCCGATAGCCGAGCAGCAGGAAGAGCCCGCCCAGCAGCACGGCCGACCAGAGCACCCGGTGGGAGAGCAGCTCCCACATGTTGACCTCGGGCATGAACTGGTAATAGAGCGGCAGCATGCCCCACAGCAGGAAGGAGAGGGCCGCACTGCCGGTGCCCATCCAGTTCTTCATCGCTTTCCGTTTATTAAATTAAACAAATGTGGCCGCATGATAAGTAGCTGCCGGCGGTTTCACAAGCAGGATAGAGGGGGAAAGTCTGCTACCATCGGGCCATGAACCGACTCGACATGCTGTTTGAACAGATCCGGGCCTGCCGGCTGTGCGAGGCCCATCTGCCACTGGGGCCGCGGCCGGTGATCCGTGGCGCCGAGAGTGCCCGCCTGCTTATCATCGGTCAGGCGCCGGGCACCCGTGTCCATGCCAGCGGCATCCCCTGGGATGATCCCTCCGGCGATCGGCTGCGCCACTGGCTCGGGGTGGACAAGGCCACCTTCTACGATGAGTCCCGCATTGCCATCATGCCGATGGGGCTCTGCTATCCCGGCAAGGGCAAGTCGGGGGATCTGCCGCCCAGACCCGAGTGTGCGCCGACCTGGCATGACAAGGTGTTGATGCTGCTGCCCCATATAGAGCTGACCCTGCTCATCGGCCAGTACGCCCAGCATTACTATCTGGGTGCGGCGGGCAAGGGCTCGCTCACCGAGACTGTGCACAGCTGGGCCGACTATGGCCCCGCCTGGCTGCCACTGCCGCATCCCTCACCGCGCAATACCTTCTGGCTCAAGAAGAACCCCTGGTTCGAGCAGGAGGTGGTTCCTCAGCTGCGACTCAGGGTCGCCCCCCTGCTGGGGTGACCCTGTAGCCTGCTGCGTCAGACCACCGGCTCGGCCAGGGGTTTTGGCTTGCCGCGGGCCATGGCGACCAGCGGCAGTATGATGCACAGGCAGCCAAGCAGCAGCGGCAGACCCGGCTGCTCGTCAAACAGCCACACCCCGATGGCCACCGCCATCAGCAGGCCGGTGTACTCCGCCGAGGCGATCTTGCTCGCCTCCGCCTTGCGATAGGCCACCACGCAGAGCCCGGCGTAGACCATGATCAGCGCCGACGAGCCGAAGGCGGGCCACCACATCTGCCACTGCCAGGTTCCCCCTTCCCACCAGGCCAGCGCCAGTATGATGGGCATGCTCAGCACGTTGGTGAAGAACAGGGTCTGGGCGATGGGCTGCTTGAGCGGGATCCGCTTGATCAGCAGGTTGTTGACCGCCATGGAGAGCGCCACCCCGAGCGCCGCCAGCGCGGCCCAGTTCACCTCGGTCGGGCGCAGCACGATCAGCACCCCGATGAAGCCCACCAAGGCCGTCAGCACCTTCTGACGCGACAGTGCCTCCCCCGCCAGCCAGACCGCGAGCGGCACCATCAGCAGCGGCGCCGCATAAAACAGGGCATTGGCGGTGGCGAGCGGCAAGCGGGTGAGGGCGACCACCATCAGGCAGACGCCGATCGCCCAGATGTGGGCCCGCAACAGATGCCACTTGAGCGCCACCGGCGGGTTGCGTCGCCAGGACCAGAGCAGCCAGGGGGCCAGCAAGAGGGCGGCGGAGAGTTGGCGAAAGAACACGAACTGGAACACCGGCTGGCTCGGATCCAGTACCTTGACCAGCGCATCGGAAAAGACCGCCACCATGTTGCCCAGCACCAGATAAAGGATGCCGATCCCGACTGCATTCATACCACCTCCCACGTTAGATGAGGGGAGGGTAGCCTGGGGCTAGTTATCCAGTAAAATGATAAAAAATCACCATCTATGAGAATTTTGGATAATGAAGCTGCCCCCCCTGCGCGCCGTCCAGTACTTCGAGGCGGTCGCCCGCTTGCTCAGTTTCTCCCGCGCGGCCCTCGAGCTGAACGTCAGCCAGAGCGCGGTCAGCCACCAGATCCGCCTGCTGGAGGATTTCCTGGGGGAGCGGTTGCTGCTGCGTCAGGGGCGCCTGTTGTCACTGACCACCCAGGGAGAGATCTATTTCGAGGGCATAGCGGCCGGGCTCGGCCAGATATCCCAGAGCAGCGAACAGCTGCGCGGGGGCGGCGAGATGCGGCTGCGGCTCGCGGTCTACAGCTCCTTTGCGGTGAAGTGGCTGATCCCACGCTTGGCCGGGCTGCGTCAGCTCTATCCCGAGCTGGATCTCAGCCTGGAGATGGTGGCGGAAGATCCCGAGCTCTCCGATCGGGTGGCGGACTGCTTCATCACCGTCTCCCCACACGGTCGCGGCTATTGTCACGATCTCATCTATCAGGAGCGGCTGTTCCCGGTCTGCAGCCGCCGCCTGCTGCAGCAGGTCGAGGGTGAGTGGCCACAGGCCATCTGGCAGTTGCCGCTGTTGTCGGTGCAGTCCATCTACAAGGCGCGGGGGGAGGATTGGCAGCGTTGGGCCCAGGCGGGCGGTCTGGTCATACCGGAGCAGGCGCGCATGCACCACTTCAGCCATGTGCTGCTGGCGATGGAGGCGGCGGCCTGGGATCAGGGGGTGGCGTTCGTGAATGACTATATGCTGCGGCCGGATGATCCCCAGCTGGTGGCCTTGCCGGTCCACCAGCTGGTGACGGGGGATGCGTTCTACTTCACCTGCAAGCGCTCACGGGCCCATGAGCCCGCCATCAGCCGGTTGCGCCAATGGCTGATGATGGAGACGCGCCAGAGCATGCCGCTATAGGCCAAGGCGCAGCCCCGACGCGCCGGTGATCAGGCCTTCTTGAACTGGCTCAGGATAAACAGGCTGGTGGCGCAGACTACCACCGAGGGGCCGGCCGGGGTGTCCTGGAACCAGGAGAGGCTGAGCCCCCCCAGCACCGCCAGACAGCCGATCAGCGCCGCAAAGCCGGCCATCTGCTCCGGGGTCTGACTGAAGCGGCGGGCGGTGGCGGCGGGGATGATCAGCAGGGAGGTGATGATCAGCGCGCCGACAAACTTCATGGCCACCGCAATCACCAGCCCGATCAGCAGCATCAGCACGCAGCGCAGCACGTCGACCCGGATCCCTTCCACCCGCGCCAGCTCCTCCGAGATGGTCATGGAGAGCAGGGGATCCCACAGCCGCCACAGGGTGAGCAGCACCAGGGCGCCGCCGCCGTAGATCCAGAGCAGATCCATGGGTTGCACCGAGAGCAGATCGCCGAACAGGTAGGCCATCAGATCCACCCGCACGTTATCCATGAAGCTCAGCGTCACCAGGCCAAGGGACAGGGCGCTGTGGGCCAGGATGCCGAGCAGGGTGTCGGTGGCCACCTGCTGGTTGCGGCTCATGACCACCAGCAGCATGGCCATGGCGAGGCAGCAGACCACCACCGCCAGGGTGAGATCCACCTGCAGCAGTATGCCGAGCGCTATGCCGAACAGGCAGGCGTGGGAGAGGGTGTCGCCGAAGTAGGCCATCTTGCGCCACACCACGAAGCTGCCGAGAGGCCCGGCCAGCAGGGCGATGCCGAGACCTGCCGCGAGGGCATATAACAGAAAGCTGTCCACTTGAATGTCCTTAGCCGTGCTTAACGATTGCGAGAGGGCAGGCGGATGACCGGGGCCTGCGGCTCGTGATGATGGTGTTCACCGTCACAGTGGTGATGGTGGGTATAGACCGCCAGCACCTCCTGCTCCGGGCGCCCGAACAGGCGGGCAAATTCGGGGTGGCGGGCCACGCTTTCCGGCTCGCCGTGGCAGCAGATGTGGCGATTGAGGCAGATCACCTCATGGGTGCTGGCCATTACCAGATGCAGGTCGTGGGAGACCATCAGCACGGCGCAGTTGAGCTCGGCCGCCAGTTGACCGATCAGGGCATAGAGCTCGATCTGGCCGCTGATGTCCACCCCCTGCACCGGCTCGTCCAGCACCAGCAGCTCGGGCTTGACCAGCAGGGCGCGGGCCAGCAGCACCCGTTGCATCTCACCACCGGAGAGTTTCTGCATCCGGTTGTCCAGCAGATCCTGGGCGCCGACCCGATTCAGTGCCTCGTCGATGGAGAGGCGGCCATTCTTGCCAAGCTGCAGGAAGCGGCGCACCGTCAGCGGCAGGGTGGGATCCAGGTAGAGGCGCTGTGGCACATAGCCGACCCGCAGATCGCGGCGCCGGATGATCTTGCCGGAATCCGGGTTGAGCAGGCCCAGCACCAGCTTGCTCAGGGTGCTCTTGCCCGCGCCATTGGGGCCGACCAGGGTGGTGATTTTGCCTTTATTCAGGGTAAAGGAGACCTTGTCGAGCACGGATCGTCCGTCAAACGCGAGACAGACCTCTTTCAGCTCCACCAGTTGGGTCATGACAGCTCCGGGGTTTACAGCCAGTGAGAGTTATAATATAACAATAACGTTGGTTTGTTATATTATCACACACTCACTTCCTGACGAGATCTCTATGCGAATTCTTACCCTGATCACCGCCCTGCTGGCGGTGAGTCTGCCTGTTCGTGCCCTCGAGGTACTGACCACCATCAAACCGCTCGGTTTCATTGCCGCTGCCATCACCGACGGCGTGAGTGAGCCCAAGGTGCTATTGCCGACCGGCGCCTCCCCCCACGACTTCGCCCTGCGCCCTTCCGACATTCGCAGCATCAACGAGGCCGGTCTGGTGGTGTGGGTCGGCCCCGAGCTGGAAGGCTTCATGGCCAAGCCGCTGGCCAAGCATCCCCATGTGCTGACCCTGACCCGGGTCGAGGGCATGCCGCTGTTCGACTACAGCAAGCAGGCCGGGCATGAGGAGCCGGCCGATGAGGAGCATGAAGGCCATGATCATGACGGGCACGAGGGGCACCATCACGAAGGGGTGGATCCCCATATCTGGCTGGGACCAACCCAGGCGCTGGTGATCGCCAGGGCGATGAGCGAGACGCTGAGCGCCCGGGATCCGGGCAATGCGGAGCGCTATCGCGCCAACCTGCTGGCCTTCCAGGCCAAGGTCGATGCCAAGGACAAGGTCATCGCCGGGCAGATGAAGGCGGTGAACCAGAAGGGCTATTTCGTGTTCCACGAAGCCTATGGTTACTGGGAGCGCCACTACGGCATGAGCTCCAAGGGACACTTCACCGTGAGTCCGGAGCGTCGCCCCGGCGCCAAGACCCTGGTGGAGATCCGCAAGGCACTGGAGGAGAAGCAGGCGAGCTGCATCTATGCCGAGCCGCAATTCTCACCGGCGGTGATCGAATCGGTCGCCCGCAACACCGGCGCCAAGGTGTTGCTGCTGGATGAGGTCGGTGAGCAGGTGCCGCTCGGACCGGATGGTTACCCGCAGTTCATGCAGCAGCTGGCCGACGCCTTCGCCCAGTGCCGCTAAAGGTGGCTGCCGCGTCGATGCCCTAGTCAGGCCTGACTATACTGACCTCCAGCGCATGACACGGAGCGTCTCGTATGAAATGGCTCGTCCCCGCCTGCACATTGGCACTGGCATGTGCCCCTGTGCAGGCCTCCCAACTGTCCAATTACGTCGCCAGCCCGGATCTCAAGACCAAGCTGCAGGCGGTCTATGGCGGCAAGGTGTTGCAGCGGGCGGAGGCGTTTTCTCGATTGCTCACCCCCAGGGCCGGCACGACGGATCAGCAGAAGCTGGAGCTGGTGAACAACTACTTCAACAACCTGACCTTCAGCGATGATCCCAGGCTGTGGGGGGAGGAGGATTACTGGGCCAACCCGCTGGAGTTTATCGGGGCCCGGGGTGGGGATTGTGAGGATTACAGCATCTCCAAGTACTATACCCTGATGGAGCTGGGGGTTGACGAGCAGAAGCTGCGGCTGGCCTATGTCAAGGCGGTCCGGTACAACCAGTTTCACATGGTGACGCTCTACTTCTCGACCACCAAGTCCGACCCTCTGGTGCTGGACAACATCAATGGCCGCATCCTGCCCGGTAGCCAGCGCAACGATCTGCAACCCGTCTACAGCTTCGATGCCAAAAGCATCTGGGTCATGAAGTCACGGCGTGAGGGCACCCTGGCGGGGAGCGCCGATCGCCTGACTCAGTGGACCTCGATGCAGAGCCGGTTCTCCAGCGAGCACCTGCGTACCCCCCGCCGCCAGCTATAGCTTGCCGGCCGTTTTCAACTCCTCGAAATACTTTGTCGCCCCCGGATGCTGCTCGATGCTCAGCACCGGGCCTATCTTGTTGCGCGCCTTGTGGAACAGGTTGGCGTAGCCGTAGGTCTGCTCGTTGAAGCTGGTCTGCTGGCTCAGCATGGCCCTGGTCAGGCGATACACGTCGGCATCCGTGGTGCTGGCGTTGGTGACCAGGGTGGCGGCGATGGCGAAAGTGGGGGTGGCCTTCAGGTTGCCAGGATAGATGCGGGCAGGCACCTGGCTACGCTGGTAATACTTCACCCCCTTCAACAGTTGATCCCGCACCGGCCCATCGATGGGCAGAAAGTGGATGGCGCAACGCTTGGCCGTCTCCAGCACGATCCGGTTCGGGTGCCCCATCACCAGCCCATAGGCATCGATCTGCTTGCTGCACAGCGCCTCGGCCAGATTGGCCACGCTCTTCAGATCCAGATCCTGCTCCTTTGCACCCAGAGCAGAAAATAGCGCCAGCGCCGTCTGGCGCGTGCCCGAGTGTTTCAGCCCCATGTCGATGGGGGCCAGCTTGAGCTGGTCCAGCTTGCTGATGTCGCCATCGGCCCGCACCACCAGGGTGAAAGGCTCTGCATGGGTGGCAAACAGAGCCCTCAGTTCAGGCTGGGGGAGTTTGCTGAAGGGGCCGGTGCCGTGGCTGGCCTGATAGAGCCAGTCTGACTGCACTATGGCGTAGGGGATCCCCCCCGCCTGCAACAGGCGAAGATTCTCGATGGAGCCCGAGCTGGCCTGCAGTCTGCATTTCAGATCCGGGTCGCTCTTGCCTGCCAGGCGGCAGAACTCCTTGATGACCTGGTAATAGATGCCTTGTTCCCCCCCGGTCCCTATGGCCACGGTGGTGGCCTGCAAGGAGGGCAGCCACAGCAGGGCGAGTAACGGCAGAGTGGGTCTCATGATGCCTCCTGGCTGGCATAACCATCTATGCCCCAGTTGCGTAGTGTATTGATGTCATTGATTTCGCTGGCTTCTGCTAACAGGGTATAGCCGGACGCATGCAGGCACTGGGAGAGCAGATTCCAGTAGAGCGGGGCCTGGGTCAGCTGACAACTGATGAACACCGGATTGATGGGATCGAGTCTGGTCAGGTTGTCGTTGTTCATGGGCACATTGCTGAACGCCATCTCGATCCCCTGGGCCTGCAGGGCCGTCAGGCGCTCCTCGGCAAGGGGCGGGAAGAGGGCGAGATCCCAACGCCAGTCCAGGGTCTTGCCCTTGCCGCTGGCCAGAGACGAAGAAAACTGTGCCCAGTCAGGATGATTGAGCAGGCTGAGGGGGAGCTGCAGCCCCTCCGCCTTCTGTGCCAGCCAATGGTTGAGCAGGGCCCGGATCTCGTCCGGTGAGCTGTCGACGGTCGGTGGCCGCTGGGGGAGCAGCCGGCTATACAGCCTGATCTCCCCCTGGGTGGAGATGAAGTGTTGCAGATACATGCCGCTTGCTGTCTCTGTCAGGGCCATCAGTTTCTGGCTGATGTGGGGCTCGTGCTGTTTGCCAAGCTGGGTGATCTTGAGCCGCTGCTGGAGCAGATCCCGCTTGCGTTCGGAGACCAGCTGGTTGATCGACACCACGACCTCCTGCAGTTCCTGCAGCCAGGGGGTGGGCAGGTTGCCACTGAAGCGGCGCTGACGAACCTGCATCAGCTGCAGGCTGACCTGTTCGAGGGGGCGCAGCAGGCGGGTGCATACCCACTGGATTATGAGGATCAGGACCACCAGGCCGGACAGCAAGGCCAGCCCGGTGCGGCTGATGGCATTCCACAGGTGTTGGTAGGCATAGCCTTCGTGACCCTCGAGGGTGAGGGTGCCGAGGATGCGCCAGCCATCGGTGAGCTCCTGCTCGATCTTGACCGGCGGCATGTGGACGACGGCCGGCAGCCAGCTGGGAATATTTTGCTGGGCCGTGTGGAAGACTTTCTGGAACAGCAGCTGGCCATCGGGATCCAGCAGCGTGACCGAGCTGACGAAGCCCCCGTCGAACATGGCATTGACTATGGTTTCCGCCAGCACCTTGTCGTCGTTGAGCAGGGTACCTTGCAGCACCAGGCCGAGGGCGGTGATGGCCGTCTCCAGGTTGGCCGACATCTGATCGAGGATGGATTGCCGTACCGTGGTGATCTCCAGCATGAGCAGCAGGATGGCACCCAGGGTGAACAGGATCAGGATGATTACATTTAACAATCTTGCTAATGACATACCCACTCCGTGGCAATTTTTTCGCAACATCTTGTTGCTTAGGGGCAATAACAACCGGGCCCGGGTCTTAAAAATAGAAAAAAATGACTAAAAGCGGCGATGATTTCTGCCCATGACAGGAAGTTATGCATAAAATGTGAGGTTCATGCGTATTGCTATGAACTTTTTGTGAGTAATTAGGTCTAAAACCCAGATATTCGGTTTTCATAAGAAAAAAACATAAAAACAGACCCCTTACTACCACCCTTAGATCTAATGACAGGATAGCGGATGAAACGTCTCCGTCCCTTGGTAGCACAGGCTGCCAACTGGGAACCCCCGGTTCCCCGCAAACATTTTTATGCCATGTTATTGCTCACGGCCATGACGCTGTCAGCGGTAGCGGTATTGCCAGCCCCGGGTGACATCCTGGAGCGGCCATTGCGTCTGGAGTTGCCGATCGCCACTACTGGCACCGCAACCAACGAAGACAACACCGACTTCAACGATATCCCGGATCACGAGCTGGTAGAGGCCGCGACACCGGAGGATGACATTCCGGCCGATGCGACGCCCCAGTGGCAGGATTACCGGGTGCGCAACGGTGAAAACCTGACCACCATCTTCAACAATCTGGGGCTCTCGACCACCACCCTCTACAAGGTGCTGGATGCGGATGCCAAGAACAATCTGGCCCGCCTCAAGCCTGGCCAGACCATAGAGTTGCTGATCGATCAGGACAACATACTGCAGCAGCTGAAGATCCGCTTGAACATCAAGCAGACCCTGGTGCTGGAGCGCACCGACGACAGCTACAGCGCCAACATGCTCAATGAAGAGGTACAGTGGCAGCAGAAGAGCTATGACGGCGTCATCAACGGCAGCTTCTATGTCAGCGCCCGCAATGCGGGGATCCCGGCGAACCATATCCAGAAGATTGCCAACCTGTTCCAGTGGCGGCTGAATTTCGCCAAGGATCTGCAAAAGGGTGACAAGTTCAAGGTGCTGGTCCGTCAGGAGACTGTCGAGGGCAAGAGTACGGGCAACACCCAGCTGCTGGGAGTGGAAGTGTTCAGCCAGGGCAAGGCGGTATCGGCCTGGCTGTCGGAAGATGGCAATTATTATGACGGTCAGGCGAACAGCCTGGAGCGCGGCTTCCGTCGTTATCCGACTCACAGCCGCTACCGGGTCAGCTCCAGCTTCAACCCGAACCGGCGCCACCCGATCACCGGCCAGGTTCGTCCGCATGAGGGCACCGACTTCGCCCTGCCGGTCGGCACGCCCGTCATGGCTACCGGGGATGGCGTGGTGCTCAAGGCGACCCGCCACCCGCTGGCTGGTACCTATGTGGTCATCAAGCACGGTCGCACCCTGATGACGCGCTATCTGCACCTGAGCAAGCTGCTGGTGAAACCCGGTCAGCGGGTGAAGATGGGTGACAAGATCGCGCTCTCCGGCAACACCGGGCGCTCCACCGGTGCTCACCTGCATTATGAGGTGCGGATCAACAACCGCCCGGTCGATGCCATGAAGGTCAAGCTGCCGATGGCAGAACCCCTCAGCGGCAAGGACAAGCGCCAGTTCCTCGCCAAGGTGAAGGGCTATCGCAAGGAGATGGCAGCGGGCTGAGCCCGGTTTCATCCCGGCCATGAAAAAGGCCCCGCCAGTCTGGCGGGGCCTTTTCGTTGGGACCGGCGTCGTACTCAGTAGCCCTTGTCGAAGTCGATCCGTCCATCCAGCTGCTGACCATCGATGAAGCGAATGTAGTTGCGCACGAAGATCTGGGCCACATCCTCCGGGAAGCTGTAGGCGCTGTTGTGCGGGGTGATGATCAGATTGGGCTGGTGCCAGAGCGGGCTGTCGGTGGGCAGGGGTTCCTGCTCGAACACATCCAGTACCGCCATGGCGAGCTTGCCACCGCGCAGCGCCTCCAGCAGATCGCCTTCGTGGATGGCACTGCCCCGGCCGACGTTGAACAGGATGGCGTCCGGCTTGCAGTGCGCGAAGCGGGCCGCGGTGAACAGGTGACGCGTCTCGCGGGTCGAGGGCAGGACGCTGACGATGATGTCGGACTGGGCCAGCATCTTGTTGAGGGCTGGCAGCTGATAAACCTGATCGAAGCCGGCGCGCTCGTGGCCACTGTGGCTGATGCCGAGCACCTTCATGCCGAAGTGCTTGGCGGTGTTGGCGATATGCTGGCCTATGCTGCCGGTGCCCAGGATCAGCATGGTGCGTCCCTTGAGCCCCTGATAGGGATGGCTCTGCCACAGTCGCTGCTGCTGCTGCTCGCGATAGCGCGGCAGCTGGCGCGACAGGCTGAGCAGCTGGCCGAACACGTACTCGCTCATCAGCGGGCCGAAGATGCCGCGCACATTGGTCAGCTGATAGTCGCGGCGGCAGCTGGTGTCCAGCAGTACATCGACCCCGGCATAGGTGGACTGCATCCAGCTCAGCTTGTCGGCCTTGGCCAGCAGCGGCTTGGCCCGCGCCGGTTCGGCCATCAGGATGTGGGCCTCGCCGATCATCTTCTCGGCATCGCTCTGGTTGTCGGCCCGCAGTATGTGCAGATGGGGAAGGCGGGCGGCCTTGAGCAGGCGCTCATAGTGGTTGTTGTCCTGGCTGAGCAGAAGCAGGGTACGTTGGCTCATACTCTTGTTCCTTATCATGTTTACGGCACGGCGGAGGAGGTACTGTCCTCATCTTACCCGAGTTGATCGGGCAAGATAGCCGACCAGGCCGCTTTTTCGTTTTCGCAGGGCCCCTCGTGGGCTACAATCTGCCCCACATTTTGCAAAGGATCCGACTCCAGTGTTTGGTGACAAGTTTTATAAGCGACTGGCCGAGCTACAGCCTTGGCAACAGACCGTCTACACCCTGGCGCTGGCAGAGCGCATGTACCCCAACTATGCGCTGTTCAGCCAGGCCGCCGGTTTCGGTGATGCGAAGGCATTCCGCAACGCGCTGGATCAGATGTGGAACTATCTCACCGTGAAGGGATCCCGCGTCAATCTGGGCGCCATTCTGGAGGCGTTTGAAGTCTATATCCCGGAACCCAGCAAGTTCGAATCCTATGGCGCCTATCCGGCGCTGGATGCCTGTGTGGCACTGGGCTGCGCCTACAACTCGGTGATCTGCCGGGTCGGCGAGGAAGCCGAAGATGCCAGCCATGCCTCGGTGGGCACAGTGGCCGGTTTCATCGAGATGCTGGAAGAGCGCGAGCTGACCGATGAGGAACTCTACGAGCACGAGTACATCGAGGCCGAGCTGGAGTTTCAGGTCGAGCTGCTCAAGCGGGTGGCCCATGAGCGCGACAGCGATCGCATCCTGGCGATCCGCACCTTCGCGGCTCAGGACGGCGTCTCCAACATCGGCATCAGCCTGGAAGAGTGACCCCGCCACGGGTGCTGTAGAAAAAGCCCCATGCAAAAAAGCTCCCGTTCGGGAGCTTTTTTTATGCCTGCTACTCGGTGAGCGGTCTGACGCTTAGCACAGGTGCGGCATCGATCTCGTGGGCATTCATCATCGACGAGATCCGCTGCAGGGAGGAGAGCAGCAGGCTCTGCTCCCAGGTTTCCAGCGCCTGGAAGCGCTGGATGAAACTCTCCTGCAGCGGGGTGGGGGCCTGCGCCAGCAGGGCGCGACCCGCGTCAGTCAGTGTCGCATGCACCTTGCGCTTGTCGGTTTCGCTGCGAATGCGCTGCACCAGCTGGCGGCTCTCGAGCCGATCCATGATGGTGGTCGCGGTGGCCTGACTCATGTTGGTGTGATCGGCCAGTTGGCGCATGGAGATCTGCCCCAGCTCGTTGATCCCCTTGAGCAGCAGGAGCTGCGGCGAGGTCAGCCCGGCTTCCTTGATCAAGCGCTTGGAGTGCATGTCGATGGCACGGATGATCTGGCGCAATGCGACCAGCACTTCATCATGTTTTTCCATGGGGTTTGAGTCATTGCGGAGCAGTTGAGAGGCGCAAAATTCTCCGCCTAATTCGTCACAAGGTCAATATGGTTTTTGGTCTAATGATTTCTGCTCTAATGATTTTTGTGTTAGGTTATCGGGTAATTTCCGAATTATAACCCGATTTTGAGGAACGAAATGATGAGCAACGATCTGGATATCAAGTCGCTGGTTGCCGATCTCCGGGTGGTCAGAGTACGTTATGAACTGCCGGATACCTCGGCTTTCGTGCGTTATCAGCCCGCCTATGATGAAGACCCCAACAACCTGAAAGTGCACCACTATGATGGCGAGCTGCCGCTCTCCTACAGCGACACAGGTGCTTTCAGTCTAAAGGAGTTGGTGAACGAAATACGCTATGCCTATGTGCTGGTGCACCTGTTCCCCGACGAGAGCGCCATGAACTTCTACCTGACCGGCCTCGACACCGGCCTGGCCCAGCTCGAGTTCATCGGTGGCTCCTACGACTTCAACCGGCTCTGGATCACCAGTGGCATCTCCAATCTGGGCGTGCCCATGGCCATCTTCCTCGGCAAACGCCACGCGGTGAACGGCCAGCCTTCGGTCACCCTGGTGGATCACCGTGCCCGGGCGGCGGGCCAGATGGTCTATCGCGCCATCGGTGGTGCGGGCGAGCACGTGGGCGAAGATTTTTTCAACAATGACTAAGGAGGCCCGATGAGAGCAACCAAAGGGCTACTGAAAGGCCTCAACCCCACCATGGCCATGACGGCCCTCACCGTCGTGACCCTGTTTCTGCTGTTTGGCGTGTTCGTTCCCGAGACGGCCGCCGCCTGGTTCGTCGGTGCCAAGGATCAGATCATCGCCGGCTTCAAGTGGTACTACATTCTGGTCGTCGCCCTGTTTCTGTTCTTCGCCGTCTATCTGATGTTCAGCCGTTTCGGCAGCATCCGGCTGGGCGACGACGACCAGGTACCGGAGTTCGGCTACTTCGCCTGGTTCTCCATGCTGTTCAGCGCCGGCATGGGCATAGGTCTGGTGTTCTGGAGCATCGCCGAGCCCATGAATCACCTGCAGGGCAATCCCTTCATCACCGAGGGGATGACGCCGGAGGCGGCCCAGGTCGCGATGCGCCTCACCTTCTTCCACTGGGGTCTGCACCCCTGGGCCATCTATGTGATCGTCGGCCTGTCGCTGGCCTTCTTCAGCTATCGTCGCAAGCTGCCGCTGGCCATCCGTTCGGTGCTCTATCCCATCCTGGGTGAACGGATCTACGGCTTCTGGGGCCATGCCGCCGACGTGCTGGCGGTGTTCGGCACCGTATTCGGGGTGGCGACCTCCCTCGGCCTCGGCGTCTCCCAGATGAACACCGGCCTCAACCAGATGTTCGGCATGGGGGTCTCGCAGAGCAACCAGCTCTGGCTCATCGGCGGCATCAGCCTGATCGCCACCCTGTCGGCGGTCTCCGGGGTGGGGCGCGGGGTCAAGCTGCTCTCCGAGCTCAACATCTGGCTCAGCGTGTTCGTGCTCGCTCTCTTCCTGGTGCTGGGTCCGACCACCTACATCCTCAACGCCTATGTGCAGAACATCGGTGACTACCTGCAGAACATCGTCAAGCTGAGCTTCTGGACCAACACCGAGGCCAACGGCACTTCGGCCTGGCAATCGAGCTGGACCGCCTTCTACTGGGGCTGGTGGATAGCCTGGGCTCCCTTCGTCGGCATGTTCATCGCCCGCATCTCCAAGGGCCGCACCATCCGTGAGTTCGTGCTCGGCGTGCTGCTGGTGCCCTCCCTGCTCGGCATGTTCTGGCTCACCGTGTTTGGCGGTACCGCCATGAACCTGGAGCTGTTCGGTGGCGGCGGCGTGGTGGCGGCGGTCAACCAGGACGTGACCCTGGCGCTCTACCAGACGGTGGAGCTGTTGCACTGGGACACCTTCGGCTGGATCGCCAAGGGGGTGCTGACCCTGCTGATCTGCACCTACTTCATCACCTCCAGTGACTCGGGCACGCTGGTCATCACCACCCTGCTCTCCATCGGCGATCAGGAGCCTCCCGTGCTGCACCGCGCCATCTGGGGGCTGGGTCAGGGGCTGGTAGCCGCCATCCTGCTGGTGTCCGGTGGACTGGCGGCCCTGCAGGCGGCCAGCATCATAGCCGCGCTGCCGTTTTCGTTGATCATGCTGGCCATGTGTTATTCGCTGATGCTGGGCCTCAAGCAGGAGAGCCAGCACCAGTTCGAATACCGGCAGAACCTCAAGCGCCACGACAGCTCCTCCCACATGAGCCTGCTGGATCGCATAGGTCCGGCCTGATGCTCCAGGGCAAGGAGTGCAATGAAAAAGGGGAACCGCGAGGTTCCCCTTTTTTGTCTGTGGCGTCGGCCGGACGGGTTACAGCAGCTGCTTGAGGCGATAGAGCAGATCCAGCGCCTGGCGGGGGCTCAGCTCGTCGGGCCGCACGGCCGCCAGCTCGTCCACCACCGGATGGGGCTGGGTGATCACGGGCATAGGCCGCGCGCCGCTTGAGGCCTGGCTGGCATGGACCGGGGTCGCGCTCTCCAGCTCCGCCAGCTTGTGGCGGGCCTGGCTTATCACCGATTTGGGCACCCCAGCCAGCGCCGCCACCTGCAGGCCGTAGGAGCGGCTGGCCGCCCCCTCCTGCACCGCGTGCATGAAGGCGATGGTATCGCCGTGTTCAACCGCGTCCAGATGGACGTTGGCCAGGCCATCCATCAACTCCGGTAGGCGGGTCAGCTCGAAGTAGTGGGTGGCAAACAGGGTGTAGGCGCCGATCTTGCTCGCCAGCTGTTCGGCGCAGGCCCAGGCCAGCGACAGACCGTCGTAGGTGCTGGTGCCGCGGCCGATCTCGTCCATCAGCACCAGGCTGCGGGCGGTGGCGTTGTTGAGGATGTTGGCGGTCTCGGTCATCTCCACCATGAAGGTGGATCGACCGGAGGCGAGATCATCCGACGCCCCTATGCGGGTGAAGATGCGATCGATGGGGCCGATGCGGGCGCTGTCGGCGGGCACGAAGGCCCCGATATGGGCCAGCAGCACTATGAGGGCGGTCTGGCGCATATAGGTGGACTTACCGCCCATGTTGGGGCCTGTGATGATCAGCATGCGCCGTGCCCGATCGAGCCGGATCGGGTTGGCGATGAAGGGATCGCTCATCACCTGCTCCACCACCGGATGGCGGCCCGCCTCGATCAGGATCTGCTCCTCGTCGATGAGCTGCGGGCAGCGATAGTCCAGGGTCTCGGCCCGCTCCGCCAGGTTGGCGAGCACATCCAGCTCGGCCAGGGCGGCGGCGGATTCCTGCAGATCGCCGAGGTGAGGCAGCAGGTTGTCGAGCAGTTCCTCGTACAGCCGCTTCTCCAGCGCCAGCGCCTGGGCCTGGGCGGTGAGCACCTTGTCCTCGTATTTTTTCAGCTCGTCGATGATGTAGCGTTCGTTGTTCTTCAGGGTCTGGCGACGGATGTAGTGGGCCGGTACCAGCTGGCTGTTGGCGCGGCTCACCTCGATATAGAAGCCGTGTACCCTGTTGTAACCCACCTTGAGGGTGTTGATGCCGGTCAGCAGCCGCTCGCGCTCCTCGATGCGGGCCAGGCTGGCGGTGGCGCCGTTGGCCAGATCCCGCAGCTCGTCCAGCTCCTGGTTGAAGCCGTCGCGGATCACGCCGCCATCGCGGATCAGCACCGGCGGCACCTCCATCACCGACCTTTCCAGCAGATCGAGCAGCTCGGGGAAGGTGCTGGCCCGCTCGGCCAGCTGTTGCACCGCCTCGTGCTGGCTGTCGGCCAGCTGGCGTTGCAGCTCGGGCAATTGCTGGAAGGCCTGGCGCAGACGGGTGAGGTCGCGCGGGCGGGCCGAGCGCAGGGCGAGGCGGGCCAGCACCCGCTCCACGTCGCCGACCTGGCGCAGCAGGCTGCCGAGATCGTCATAGAGGTTCTGTTCGATCAGGCTCTGGATGGTGCTCTGGCGCCCCTTGAGGATCACCCGATCGCGGATCGGCTGGTGGATCCAGCGCTTGAGCAGGCGGCTGCCCATGGGGGTGGCGGTGCGATCCAGCACCTCGGCCAGGGTATTCTCATAGCCTCCCGCCAGGTTCTGGGTCAGCTCCAGGTTGCGGCGGGTGGCGGCATCCATGATGACCGCGTGATCCGGCTGCTCGAGGCGCACGCCGCGAATGTGGGGCAGGGCGGTGCGCTGGGTGTCTTTCACGTACTGCATCAGGCAGCCGGCGGCGCAGAGCGCGGTCTCGCTCTGCTCGACCCCGAAGCCCACCAGATCCTGGGTGCCGAACTGCTGGCACAGCAGCTTGCGGGCGGTGCCGAGCTCGAACTCCCACTCGGGACGACGGCGCAGGCCGCGGCGGCCCTCGACGTGGCGCAGGAACTCGAAGGATTCCGGGTAGAGCAGCTCGGCCGGATTGGTGCGTTGCAGCTCCGCCAGTAACGTCTCTTCCTTGTCGAACTGGTTGATGAAGAAGCGGCCCGAGCCGATGTCCATGGTGCCGTAGCCGAAACGGCGGCCGTCGTGGTAGACGGCGGCGATCAGGTTGTCCTGGCGCTCGGAGAGCAGCGCCTCATCGGAGACGGTGCCCGGGGTAATGATGCGGACGACCCTGCGTTCCACCGGCCCCTTGCTGGTGGCGGGATCCCCCACCTGTTCGCAGATGGCGGCGGACTCGCCGAGCTGCACCAGCTTGGCCAGGTAACCCTCGATGGCGTGATAGGGCACCCCCGCCATGGGGATGGGGCTGCCCGCCGACTGGCCGCGTTTGGTCAGGGAGATGTCGAGCAGTTGGGAGGCCTTGCGGGCATCGTCATAGAAGAGTTCGTAGAAGTCGCCCATCCGGTAGAACAGCAGGATCTCGGGATTCTCGGCCTTGAGGCCAAGGTACTGCTGCATCATGGGAGTATGGGCGCTCAGGTTGGCGCCGGTGGCTTGGTGCTGTGCTGTCATGTTCTATTCCAGAGGGTGCTCTTGCGGGCAAGCGTCTGCCGTAATGGGTCTGAATCTGGCGGCCATTCTACATGCTCAGGGCCGGATGGTGGGGAGTTATCTCTGTCTTTGGGGCGTCTGTGTCGTGCGGGAGGGAGGGGGTAAAGAGGGCTGGAGTTGATGGTGCGGTCCACCGGGAATCAGGGGGCTTGCCTTTATGGGTATCTTGCCGGATCGGCGATTGCGGGTGGAAATGGGGTGGGCAAAATCCCCGCCATCAGCGCGGGGATTGTGGTCAGAGCGTCAGGATGAGCCCTTAGTACATGGCCTCGCCGCCACTCAGCATCTCGTGCAGCTTGGTTTTCTGCTCGGCGGTCAGCACCTTGCTCACTTCGAACAGGTAATGGGCGCGATAGTAGCGGGCTTCGGCCTGCACGCTGCTGATGGTCTGCAGCTGTTTCTTGGCGGCGGCCTCGTCCCACTTGCCGGTCTTGATCATGTTGACGATGACGTCCTGACCGATGGCGTCGAGCTTGACCGAGCTCATGTTCTTGACTGCCTGCTCACGCAGACCCTTGATCTGTTCCACTTGTGCGGAGGAGAGGTTCAGCTCCTGTGCCAGAGTGGTCTCGCTCTGCAGCTCGGGGGCGCTTTCGGCGGCGATGGTATTGGTGGCAAAACAGATCGCCAGGGCAGCCATGGCGACTTTAAATTGATGCTTCATCTATTTTCTCCATTGGAACCGCGCTCATGGCGGTGCTTGCTGATTATAGGAAGCCCCCATGTACTGAAGCTTAAGCGATGACAACTTGTTGATGTGCTAGCCGTTATGCGCAAATCCTGCGACAGCTGCTGTCCCTGGTCTGAACCGGTCGCCACGGGGGAGCTGGTTGGTTGCTCGGGGTCCGGGGCGATCGCATAATGAAGCCGGGTTTGGCCAAAGAGGGCATTGATGATGGGGCTTGAGACAGAGATCGCCCGCTTATCCCGGGAGCTGGGCGAGGCGCTGACGGCGCGGGGCTGGCTGGCCGCCACGGCGGAGTCTTGCACCGGCGGCGGCGTCGCCACCGCCATCACCGACATCGCGGGCAGCTCAGGCTGGTTCGATCGGGGGTTCGTCACCTACACCAATGAGGCCAAGCAGCAGATGCTGGGGGTCAGCATCGACAACCTGCTGCGCCACGGTGCCGTCAGCGAGGCCGTGGTGCTGGAGATGGCCAGGGGCGCGCTGGCGCGCTCCGACGCGGGGATCAGCGTCGCCATCAGCGGCATCGCCGGGCCGGGTGGCGGCAGCGACGACAAGCCGGTTGGCACCATCTGGTTCGCCTGGGCGGACAAGAGCGGGCGTCAGCACTCCTTGCTGGCCCGCTTCGACGGCGACCGGCGCCAGGTTCGCCAGCAGGCGGTCAGGCAGGCATTGTCCGGGCTGTTGGCCCTGCTCAGATAAATTGGGCTTGATACTGTATGAATAGACAGTATACTTAGCCCGACTTCACTTCTTCATCACGATTCCCAGCGGAGATTGGCATGGATCAGAACAAACAGAAGGCACTGGCGGCTGCGCTGGGCCAGATTGAAAAGCAGTTCGGCAAGGGTTCAATCATGCGTCTTGGCGACAGCAAGACCATGGACATCGAAGCCATCTCCACCGGTTCCCTCTCCCTGGACGTGGCGCTGGGCATCGGCGGCCTGCCGTGTGGTCGTATCGTCGAGATCTACGGTCCGGAATCATCTGGTAAGACTACCCTGACTCTGCAGGTGATCGCAGAAGCCCAGAAGAAAGGCAAGGTCTGTGCCTTCATCGATGCGGAACACGCGCTGGATCCCATCTATGCCGCCAAGCTGGGCGTCAACGTCGATGATCTGCTGATCTCCCAGCCGGATACCGGTGAACAGGCGCTGGAGATCTGCGACATGCTGGTGCGCTCCAACGCGGTCGACGTCATCATCGTCGACTCCGTGGCCGCCCTGACGCCGAAGGCGGAAATTGAAGGTGAGATGGGGGATTCCCACGTCGGTCTGCAGGCACGCCTGATGTCCCAGGCGCTGCGCAAGCTGACCGCCAACATCAAGAACGCGAACTGCCTCTGTATCTTCATCAACCAGATCCGGATGAAGATTGGCGTCATGTTCGGCAGCCCCGAGACCACCACGGGTGGTAACGCGCTCAAGTTCTACGCCTCAGTGCGTCTCGACATTCGTCGCATCGGCGCCATCAAGGACGGTGATGAGGTGGTCGGTAACGAGACCCGCGTCAAGGTAGTCAAGAACAAGGTGGCCCCTCCCTTCAAGCAGGCCGAGTTCCAGATCTTCTACGGTGTCGGTATCTCCAAGGAGGGCGAGCTGGTGGATCTGGGCGTCAAGCACAAGCTGATCGACAAGGCCGGTGCCTGGTACAGCTACAACGGCGAGAAGATCGGTCAGGGCAAGGCCAACGTGATGAAGCTCTTCTCCGAGAACAAGGCGATGGCGGCCGAGGTCGAAGCCAGACTGCGTGAGCTGCTGCTCTCCGGTGATGTGCCGGCCGAGAAGCCGGTGGCGGCTGACGCTGACGAGCTCGAAGCCGAAAGCGAACAAGAGTTCGAATAACAGGAAGGCCGGGCTAACCCCCGGCCTTGTCATTTATGGCTGATGAATCGATTCCCGAACCCGTCGAACCCTCGTTTGAGGAGCTGTTCGCCGCGGCCCGTGCCTTTGCCATGCGCAGCCTGGCTCGCCGCGAGAGTGCCGAGTCCGAGCTGGCCGGCCGGCTGCGCAGGCAGGGCTTCAACGAAGAGGTGATAGACGCTGTGCTCGACTATTGCCGCGGCTACCACTGGATCGATGACGAACGCTATGGCGCCATGGCGGTGCGGGCCGGTGCCACCAAGGGGCAGGGCCCCATCAAGATCCGCTTCGATCTGCGCCGCAAGGGGCTCAGCGATGCCCAGATAGAGACCGCATTCGAGCAGCCTGAACTGGACTGGTTCGAATTGGCATCCGAGCTGCTGCAACGTCGGGCCAGGGCGAGCGATCTGGGCGACTTCAAGTTGCGGATGAAGTGGCTAAAGTATCTGCTCGGGCGAGGCTTCAATCAGGGTCAGGCCCGTCATGCCATCTCGGCCATGCAGGAGCAGGGCGAGTAACGACCCGGTTCATACCGGCCACTTATTGCCTGACTGGTCTGAGCGCAATAGGGGCGATCAGTTGGCCGAATGGAGGATGCTCCAAACAAGATCCCCGGCGGTGCCTGCCGATTTAGCCCGGCGCTGGTGGGCCCTAGCGCCACAAACGACACCTTTCCGCCTCTCGTTCTTCTTCCTGCAGAATGTATCCATTCTCCTGCTAATCTGAGAGTCCGTCCGCGATGCGTGCTTTTTCACCCATGGCGGGCCTGCGCGTTTTACTTTACCCCGCAGAAAACTTACATTAATGCGGTTAAAAGTCCGTATTCGAATCAAGCAGGATTTCCCATGTATATGTCCACGTCAGAGTTGCGCTCAGCGTTTCTCGAGTATTTCCGCTCCCAGGGGCACCAGGTTGTCTCCTCCAGCTCGCTGGTGCCGCATAACGACCCGACCCTGCTGTTCACCAACGCAGGTATGAACCAGTTCAAGGATACCTTCCTTGGCGCCGACAAGCGTGCCTATAACCGGGCCACCACGGCCCAGCGTTGCGTGCGGGCCGGCGGTAAGCACAATGACCTGGAAAACGTCGGCTATACCGCTCGTCACCACACCTTCTTCGAGATGCTGGGTAACTTCAGCTTCGGTGACTATTTCAAGCAGGACGCCATCCGTTTTGCCTGGGAATTCCTGACCGGGACCCTCAAGCTGCCCAAAGAGCGCCTGCTGGTCACCGTGTATGAAACGGATGATGAAGCCTTCAACATCTGGGCAAACGAAGTGGGCGTGCCAGTCGAGCGCATCGTACGCATCGGCGACAACAAGGGCGCCCCCTTTGCCTCCGATAACTTCTGGCAGATGGGCGATACCGGTCCGTGCGGCCCCTGCACCGAGATCTTCTATGACCACGGCGATCACCTCTGGGGTGGCCCTCCCGGCTCACCGGAAGAGGACGGCGACCGTTTCATCGAGATCTGGAACGTGGTGTTCATGCAGTTCAACCGTCAGGCCGACGGCACCATGGAACCGCTGCCTCGTCCGTCAGTGGATACCGGCATGGGTCTGGAGCGCATCTCCGCCATCATGCAGGGCGTCCACTCCAACTACGAGATCGACATCTTCCAGGCGCTGATCAAGAAGGCGGCCGAGATCGTCGGCACCACAGATCTGAGCAATCAGTCCCTGCGCGTCATCGCCGACCACATCCGCTCCTGCGCCTTCCTGGTGGCAGACGGTGTCATGCCCTCCAACGAGGGTCGTGGCTATGTGCTGCGCCGTATCATCCGCCGCGCCGTGCGTCACGGCCGCAAGCTGGGTGCCACCGAGGTGTTCTTCTACAAGCTGGCCGCCGAGCTCGCGGTGCAGATGAAGGACGTAGGCCCTGAACTCATCGCCCAGCTGCCGCTGGTCGAGCGCGTGTTGCGCATCGAGGAAGAGCAGTTCGTCCGCACTCTGGATCGCGGCTTGCTGTTGCTGGAGGACGTGCTGGCGAACCTGGGTGATGCCAAGGTCATCCCGGGCGAGGTGGTGTTCAAGTTGTATGACACCTACGGCTTCCCGGCGGACTTGACCGCCGATGTGGTGCGCGAGCGCGAGATCGGCATCGACGAAGAAGGTTTCCGTGTCGAGATGGAGAAGCAGCGCGCCCGTGCGAAAGAGGCCTCCAGCTTCGGTGTGAACTACAACGAGGTGTTGAAACTCGATTTCGAGACCCCATTTACCGGTTACAAGCAGCTGAGCCAAACGACTCAGGTGGTCGGCATCTACAAGGATGCTATTGAAGTGAGCGGCCTGATCGCCGGTGAAGAAGCCGTGATCGTGCTGGCCGAGACCCCCTTCTACGCCGAATCCGGCGGCCAGGTGGGTGACAGCGGCATCCTCAAGGTGGATGACGGCATCTTCGCCGTGACCGACACCCAGAAAGCGGGCAAGGCCATCATTCACAAGGGCTATCTGGAGCTGGGTACCCTGGAGAAGGGGGCCGTGGTGGAAGCCGTGGTCGATGGGGAGCGCCGCCAGGCCGTGGCCCTGAACCACTCGGTCACCCACCTGCTGCACGCAGCCCTGCGCCAGGCGCTGGGTGATCACGTGACCCAGAAGGGCTCGCTGGTCGGGGCCGATCGCATGCGCTTCGACTTCTCCCACTTCGAAGGCCTGACCATGGCGACCATTCGCCGGGTTGAGGAGCTGGTCAACGCCCAGATCCGTGCCAACCACGATGTCGTCACCCAGGTGATGGATCTGGAAGCGGCCAAGTCCGCCGGCGCCATGGCGCTGTTTGGCGAGAAATATGAAGACGATGTGCGGGTCGTGCGCATGGGTGACTACTCCACCGAGCTGTGTGGCGGTACTCACGCCAAGCGTACCGGTGACATCGGCTTCTTCAAGATCATCGCCGAGAGCGGTGTCGCCGCCGGGGTGCGCCGCATCGAGGCGGTGACCGGCAAGGGCGCCATCGACTTCATGCACCAGCTGGCAGAGCAGTTTGAAGAAGCCGCGGCCCTGGTGAAAGGGGATCAGTTCTCCATCGGCAGCAAGGTGCGCCAGCTGCTGGACAAGTCCAGGATGATGGAACGCGAGCTGGAGCAGCTCAAGGCCAAGCTGGCCGCTCAGGCCGGCAGCGACCTGCTGAGCCAGGTGGTCGAGATCAAGGGTCAGAAGGTGCTGATCGCCGCACTGGACGGGGCCGATCCCAAGTCCCTGCGCGGCATGCTGGACGAGCTGAAGAACCGGATGAAGTCCGGTGTCGTGCTGCTGGCGACCAGCAGCGATGACAAGGTCAACCTGATCGCCGGTGTGACCAACGATCTGACCGCCAAGGTGAAGGCCGGCGAGCTGGTCAACCTGGTAGCCCAGCAGGTGGGCGGCAAGGGCGGTGGTCGTCCCGACATGGCCCAGGCGGGGGGAACCCAGCCAGAAGCCGTGCCGGCGGCGCTGCAATCCGTTCACTCCTGGTTGGAAGAGCGCCTGTAAACGGGCGAGGTGATCTGTGGCACTTTATGTACAGAAGTACGGCGGCACCTCGGTCGGCACGCTGGAGCGGATCGAGGCGGTGGCTGAGCGGGTTCAGCTGAGCCGAGCCCAAGGACACGATGTGGTGGTGGTGGTGTCCGCCATGTCGGGCGAAACCAACCGGTTGCTGGGCATGGCCCAGCAACTGGATCCTGATGCCAATCGGCGCGAGATGGATGTGCTGGTCTCCACCGGTGAGCAGGTCACCATAGCGCTGCTGGCAATCGCGTTGAACAAACGGGGTTGTGCTGCGGTCTCAATGACCGGTGATCAGGTGCGTATCCACACCGATTCCGCCTATGGCAAGGCCAGGATCAGCCACATAGATACCGAGCAGGTTCAGTCTGCACTGAGCGCGGGCAAGGTGGTGGTGATCGCCGGTTTCCAGGGCCGCGATGAGCACAACGCCATCACGACCCTGGGGCGTGGCGGTTCGGATACCACGGCGGTGGCGGTCGCGGCGGCCATCAAGGCCGATGAATGCCAGATCTTTACCGATGTGGATGGGGTCTATACCACTGATCCGCGCATCGAGCCCAAGGCCAGGCGCCTTTCCACCATCACCTTCGAGGAGATGCTGGAGATGGCGAGCCTGGGGGCCAAGGTGCTGCAGATCCGTTCGGTGGAGTTCGCGGGCAAGTACCGCGTGCCACTGCGGGTGCTGTCGAGTTTTGTCGACGGAGAGGGAACCTTGATCACATATGGAGATGAGAGGATGGAAGCACCCCTGGTATCCGGCATCGCGTTCAATCGCAATGAGGCCAGCCTGACCATTCTGGGTGTGCCGGACAGGCCCACCGTGGCGGCGCAGATCCTCAATCCGATCAGCGATGCCAACATTGATGTCGACATGATAGTGCAGAACACCCTGGGGGATGGCACCGCCGATTTTACCTTCACGGTGAATCGGGATGACTATCGCCGGGCCCGTGCGCTGCTGGAGGAGACCGCCACCGAGCTGGGGGCCGCCTGCGTGCAGGGCAACGGGGAGATCGCCAAGGTCTCCATCGTTGGGGTCGGCATGTGGAATCACCCCGGCGTCGCTCGCACCATGTTTAAGGTATTGGGCGAGGAGGGGATCAACATGCAGTTGATTTCCACCTCTGAAATCAAGATATCCGTAGTGATTGACGAGAAGTACCTGGAGCTGGCGGTGCGCGCGTTGCACTCCGCTTTCGGGCTGGATAATGAGCCTCATGAGCAGCCCTTGGGGAACAATCCCTGATTGATTTAGTTTCAACCATTTACCATATCGGTATCTTTGTAAGATAATGTCGCATATCGATATAAATACAAAACAGGATACAGGAGCAAGCGAATGCTTATTTTGACTCGTCGTGTAGGGGAAACCCTGATGATTGGTGACGAAGTGACTGTCACCGTACTGGGCGTTAAAGGCAATCAGGTTCGTATCGGTGTGAACGCACCGAAAGAGGTCTCCGTGCACCGCGAAGAGATCTACATGCGGATACAGGCCGAGAAAGTCCCGGGCCAACCGAATTTCTAAGCCGCATCGATAGCTGCTTTTAAGGCGACACTTGCTGTGTCGCCTTTTGTTTTTCTGGCCCGGCAGAATGGGCCCGCAGGGGGCGGAACTACAGGGTAAGTACCGATATTGTTTGAATATTCCACTCTTTGGCCAAATGCTGAGCGAACGCTCTGTTTTCTCCAAAAAAGTGTTTGACTAAAAATCCCTGTGAAGTATTATCAGCCCCGCAAACGGAGAGGTGGCCGAGAGGCTGAAGGCGCTCCCCTGCTAAGGGAGTATGCGGCTTATACCCGCATCGGGGGTTCGAATCCCCCCTTCTCCGCCATTTGCGCCCGTAGCTCAGCTGGATAGAGTACCTGGCTACGAACCAGGTGGTCGGAGGTTCGAATCCTCCCGGGCGCACCATATTACGACTCAAGCAAGAGTCATGTGTTGACCATCAGCAAGTCGACACTTTAGAAAAGGCTTACTGATAAGTAGGCTTTTTTTATCGTTTTAAATCAGGGCGCCCGTAGCTCAGCTGGATAGAGTACCTGGCTACGAACCAGGTGGTCGGAGGTTCGAATCCTCCCGGGCGCACCATTTAAAGTGAAATCAAAGATTTATGAGCGCCCGTAGCTCAGCTGGATAGAGTACCTGGCTACGAACCAGGTGGTCAGAGGTTCGAATCCTCTCGGGCGCACCATTTTGAAAGCAGTGTCAAAAGTTTGTGAGCGCCCGTAGCTCAGCTGGATAGAGTACCTGGCTACGAACCAGGTGGTCGGAGGTTCGAATCCTCCCGGGCGCACCATTTTGAAAGCAGTGTTAACAGTTAATGAGCGCCCGTAGCTCAGCTGGATAGAGTACCTGGCTACGAACCAGGTGGTCGGAGGTTCGAATCCTCCCGGGCGCACCATACAGACAGCCTCGACTTCGGTCGGGGCTGTTTTTTTATGGGCCGCAGCCGGATGACGATATGCCTGCGCCGTGCTCGCACTCGGCGCCGCCTCTGTCAGGGTGCCGGCATGTCCCGTTCTAAGGCCTTATCCCCTGCGCTATCGTCTCATAGCGCCTCCGCCGCCCAGTCATGGTATGGCGTCAGCCAAGTGCCCTGGCTGCGCCCAGAGCGTGCCGGCACGCCTGGCGTCATCGACCCCGTGCCCGTCAGCGGGCAATAAAAAAGGATGCCAAGGCATCCTTTTTTATTTCTGGTGAGGCGATCAGCTCTTGAGCCACTTGCGAATGCGGTTGGCATCCCCGATCGGGGTGCGCTTGCCCACCGAGTTGAGCAGCACTATGGCGAGCTCCTGGCGGTCCGGCTTGGCGCGCATCAGCAGGCAGCGGCCCGCCTCGTCGGTGAAACCGGTCTTGGAGAGGCGTACGTCCCAATCCGGATTCTTCACCAGCGGGTTGGTGTTGTTGAACATCAGGCTGTAGGCCGGGGCCATGAACCGCATCTCCATGTTGCTGTCCTGGGTGAACTGGCGGATCAGCGGCTGGCGATAGGCCGCCGAGATGAGCCTGGCCAGATCCTGGGCGGTGGAGACGTTGCGGGTCGACAGGCCGGTGGAGTCATAGAAGCGGCTGTTGCGCATGCCGAGCTGTTTGGCCTTGTTGTTCATGGCGCGGATGAAGGCCGAGCGGCCACCCGGGTAGTGACGGGCCAGGGCCGAGGCCATGCGGTTCTCTGAGGACATCAGCGCCAGGTGCAGGGCATCGCGGCGGGTCACCTTGGTGCCGAAACGCACCCGGGAATAGGTGTGCTTGATGTTGTCCCTGTCGTTCTGATCGACGGTCAGGGTCTGGCTCAGGCTCTGACGGGCATCCAGCACCACCAGGGCGGTCATCAGCTTGGTGAGGGAGGCGATGGGACGCACCCGGGTGGCATTCTTCTGATAGAGCGTCTTGCCCGTGTTGACGTCCATCACCAGAGCACTGCCCGATTGCAACTTCAGATTGGCCGGGTTGGGCGCCGCCAGGGCCGCAGGCAATCCGAGCAATCCAGCCAACCCACACAGCAGCGCAATTGCGCGAATTCGACACCCCATACAACCGACTCCATCCACAGCGAAAAAAGGCGCTAGATTCACTCATTTTTGCCCTTGCTTTACAAGAGCGGCGGCGAGGAATTCGTCATTATTTCCATAAAAAAGGGCCGCCCCTGGCGACCCTGATGATTTGTCTCAGCCTTTGCCTCAATCCCGGGAGGCGGGGGCCTTGCGTTTGCTCAGCCAGCGCCAGATCAGCGCGATGAGTCCGCCGACCAGCAGCACCAGCGGCAGGCAGAGGATGATGCTGAGGAACTGGGACTCATACTGTGCGGCCAGCTTGGTGTGGCTCAGGTAATAACCCAGCCCGACCAGGGGGCAGATCCACATGATGGAGCTGATCAGGTTGACGATGAGGAAGCGCCCCTGCGGTATCTCGTTGGCGCCGACGATGTAGGGATAGGCGGTGCGCACGAAGGCGATGTAGCGGGCGGTGATGAGGGTGATGATGCCGTACTTGTTGAGCAGGTAGTGCACCTTCTCCTTGTGTTTGTCGTCCAGGTGGGACATCAGCCTGTGGTACATCTGGGTATGGCCGAGAAAGCGCCCCTGCATGTAGCCGCACCAGGTGCCGACGAAGGTAGCCATGATCAGCAGCGGAATGACCGCCAGTGGCAGCACGCCCTGATAGATGAGCACGCCGGTCAGGATCAGCAGGGTGTCGCCGGGCAGGAAGGCGGTCGGGATGAAGCCATTCTCCAACACCAGGAAGGTCAGCAGGACGATATAGACCATGAAGACCATCTTGGGATCGGACAGGGTCGCCAGATCCTGATTAATGAAGGCGTGAGCCAGGTGGTAAAACTGCTCCATACGTGCAAACTCCGCAGATTAGCTGGGTTGGTCGGTCAAGGGCATGGCAAGCACCTTGTCGATGCGCAGGCCGTCCATATCTACAATTTCCAGTTGCCACTGTTCCAGGGTGACCAGGTCTCCGGTCCGGGGAAGGCGACCAAGGAGCAGCATGATAAGCCCTCCAAGGGTGTGATAGTGATGTTTTTCTTCTTCCGGCAAGCGGACCAGCTCCAGACAATCTTTCAGCTCCGGCAGGGGGATGAGGCCATCCAGCAGCCAGCTGCCGTCGGCGCGCTGGAATGCCCAGTTATCCTCACCATCCTCCTGCTGGAAGTCACCGGCCAGGGTCTCCAGCAGATCCTGCTGGGTGACCAGCCCCTGCAGCTCGCCATACTCGTCCACCACCAGCACCATGTGTTCGGAGTGGGCGCGGAAGTGATTGAGCAGCTCGAGGCCGTTGAGGGTCTCCGGCAGCAGGCTGCCATCCTGGGTGAGGGCCGCCAGATCGATGGGCTCCCCCTTGATGTAGGCGTGCAGCACCTTGTTGACGTTGAGGATGCCCACCAGATCCGACAGGCTGCCGTCACAGACCGGGAAGAAGCTGTGGCGATACTCCACCAGTCGCTGCAGGTTGGTCTCCAGTGGCAAGGAGAGATCCAGATAGCGGATGTCGCTGCGTGGCACCATCAGGGAGGCCAGGCTGCGCTCGTCGAGACGAAACACATTCCGTAACATAGTGTGTTCCTGATCCTCGATGATGCCAGCCTCGGAGCCTTCCACCAGCATGGCGTGGATCTCCTCCTGGGTGACGTTGTTGCTGTTGTTCTGATCGACCCGCAGGATGCGCAGGCTGGCATGGGTCGAGGCCGACAGCAACCAGACGAAGGGGCGGGTCAGGGTCGCCAGCCACTGCATGGGGCGGGCCACCAGGCAGGCGATGCGTTCGGCATTGAGCTGGCCGAGGCGCTTGGGGACCAGCTCCCCCACCACTATGGAGAGGTAGGTGACCAGCACCACCACGATGACAGTGGCGAGCAGGCTGCTGCTCTTGGCGGAGAGGCCCCACTCTTGCAGCCATTGTGCGAAGGGTTGTGCCAGCAGGGATTCACCGTAGATACCGTTGAGCAGGCCGATGCTGGTGATGCCTATCTGGACGGCAGAGAGGAAATGGGTCGGATTCTCGCCCAGTTTGAGCGCAATGGCGGCGGAGCGGCTGCCTTCGCTTGCCATCTTGCTGAGGCGGGCCTTGCGCGCGGTGACGATGGCGATTTCCGACATGGCGAAGACGCCATTGAGCAAAATCAATCCGAGCAGGATCAATATTTCCATACTGCGACAGCACTCCAAATAGAAAAGATCGCTGGCAGTGTAATGAATTTACGGGCGATGCGCTTGTGAAAGCGGGTGACTGGGCTCGCTAATTTTTCAATTGCGTGGGGCAGAAAAGCGGCCTTGCCGGGCGCTGGACAACCGAGAGCCGCCATCCTCTGGAGGCTGCGGCCTGGTGGGACCGGCGGTGAGCCAATAAAAAAGCCCCCGATAAACGGGGGCTTGTCGCGAAGCGGGGTCGCTTACAGGGCGGCGATCTCGACCTGCTGGGCTTCCAGCTTGACCAGCTGGAGGCGGTACTCCTCCAGCTTCTCGCGCTCCTTGGCGATGACCGCCTCCGGCGCCTTGGCCACGAAGGCCTCGTTGCCGAGCTTGCCTTCGATACGGGCGCATTCACCGGCCAGCTTGGCCACCTCTTTGGCCAGACGGGCCAGCTCGGCTTCCTTGTCGATGAGGCCGGCCATGGGGATCATCAGCTCGGTGCTGCCGATCAGCTTCTTCACCGACAGCGGGGCGACGTCGCCGTCCGCCAGCACGCGGATGGACTCCAGGCGAGCGAGGGACTTGAGGAAGGCCTCGTTGTCACCGG
The DNA here is from genome assembly GCF_019218705.1 of Aeromonas sp. sif2433. Taxonomy (NCBI): domain Bacteria; kingdom Pseudomonadati; phylum Pseudomonadota; class Gammaproteobacteria; order Aeromonadales; family Aeromonadaceae; genus Aeromonas; species Aeromonas sp. sif2433. Next base: position 134,996 of record NZ_JAHUXD010000003.1, on the reverse strand, counting down.
CGCGCTGGGCATCCTTGGCATCGCACTGGAGCAGCACGTTGAGGCCCACGCTCGGCGCCACGTTCATCTCGGCGCGGATGTTGCGGATGCCGACGATGAACTCCTTCACCCACTCCTGATCCGCCATGGCGGTCTCATCCAGCCTGGCGGCATCGAACTCGGGGAAGGGCTGCAGCATGATGGTGTCGGCATGGACCCCGGTCAGCGGCGCCACCGATTTCCAGATGGTCTCGGTGATGAACGGAATGATGGGGTGCGCCAGGCGCAGCAGGGTTTCCAGCACAGTCACCAGGGTGTGACGGGTGGCACGCTGCTCGGCCTCGGAGCCCTTGCCCAGCACCGGCTTGGTCAGCTCCAGATACCAGTCGCAGAACTGGTTCCAGATAAATTCGTACAGCACGCCGGCGGCCATGTCGAAGCGGTAGGTGTCGAGCGCGGTGCGGAAGTCGCGGATGGCGACCTGCAGCTGGGACTGGATCCAGCGATCCGCCAGGCTGAACTGCATCTCGCCGCCATTCAGACCGCAATCCTGCTGTTCGGTGTTCATCAGCACGTAGCGGGAGGCGTTCCACAGCTTGTTGCAGAAGTTGTTGTAACCGTCCAGGCGCTTCATGTCCCAGTTGATGTCACGACCCGTGCTGGCCAGCGCCGCCAGGGTGAAGCGCAGGGCGTCGGTGCCGTGGGCCTCGATCCCTTCCGGGAACTGCTTGGCGGTGCGCTTGCCGATCTTCTCGGCCATCTGCGGTTGCATCATGTTGCCGGTGCGCTTCTCCAGCAGATTTTCCAGGCTGATACCGTCGATCATGTCGAGCGGGTCCAGCACGTTGCCCTTGGACTTGGACATCTTCTGGCCCTCTTCATCCCGGATCAGGCCGGTGATGTAGACGGTCTTGAAGGGAACCTGCGGGGTGCCATCTTCGTTCTTGATGAAGTGCATGGTCATCATGATCATCCGGGCAATCCAGAAGAAGATGATGTCGAAGCCGCTCATCAGCACGTCGGTCGGGTGGAAGGTCTTGAGCGCGTCTGTGTTGTTCGGCCAGCCCAGGGTGGAGAAGGTCCACAGGGCGGAGCTGAACCAGGTGTCGAGCACGTCTTCGTCCTGACGCAGCACGGTCACGGACGGGATGTTGTGCTTGGCGCGCACCTCGGCCTCGTCGCGACCGACGTAGACCTTGCCGGATTCGTCATACCAGGCCGGGATGCGGTGACCCCACCACAGCTGACGGGAGACGCACCAGTCCTGAATGTCGCGCATCCAGGAGAAGTACATGTTCTCGTACTGTTTGGGCACAAACTGGATGCGACCATCTTCCACCGCCTCGATGGCGGTCTTGGCCATGGGCGCCACGCGCACGTACCACTGGTCGGTCAGCATGGGTTCGATGGGCACGCCGCCGCGATCGCCGTAAGGCTGTTGCAGCACGTGATCCTTGGTTTCGCTCAGCAGGCCCAGCTCGTCCAGCCTGGCCAGGATGGCCTTGCGGGCGGCGAAGCGCTCCATGCCGGCGAATTCGGCCGGCAGGGCGGCGTCGTAGGCGGTGCAGGGGTTGCCGTTGGTGTCGACTACTTCGGCCTCGGCGCGCACGTGGGCGTCCAGGGTGAAGATGTTGATCATCGGCAGGTTGTGGCGCTTGCCCACTTCGTTATCGTTGAAGTCGTGGGCCGGGGTGATCTTCACGCAGCCGGTGCCCTTCTCCATGTCGGCGTGTTCGTCGGCGACGATGGGGATCAGGCGGTTCACCAGCGGCAGCAGTATGTGCTGGCCGATCAACGCCTTGTAACGCGGGTCTTCCGGGTTCACGGCGACGGCGGTATCACCCAGCATGGTCTCGGGACGGGTGGTGGCGACGATCAGGTGATCCTGGCCTTCGGCGGTCTTGGCGCCGTTCGCCAGCGGATAACGCAGGTGCCACATGTGGCCTTTGATCTCGCGGTTTTCCACTTCCAGATCGGAGATGGCGGTGTTGAGCTTGGGATCCCAGTTCACCAGGCGTTTGCCACGGTACATCAGGCCATCTTCGTAGAGACGCACGAACACTTCCTGTACGGCTTCGGAGAGGCCCTCGTCCATGGTGAAGCGCTCGCGCTCCCAGTCCACTGAGTCACCGAGGCGACGCATCTGACGGGTGATGGTGCCGCCGGACTCTTCCTTCCACTGCCAGATCTTGTCGATGAAGGCATCACGGCCGTAGTCGTGACGGGTCTTGCCCTCTTCGGCGGCGATCTTGCGCTCCACCACCATCTGGGTGGCGATACCGGCGTGGTCACAGCCCGCCTGCCACAGGGTGTTCTTGCCCTGCATGCGGTTGTAGCGGATCAGGGTGTCCATCAGTGTCTGCTGGAAGGCATGACCCATGTGCAGGCTGCCGGTGACGTTCGGCGGCGGGATCATGATGCAGAAGGAGTCTTTGCTGGTGTCACCGTGGGGCTTGAAGTAACCCTGGGATTCCCAGTGCTGGTAGAGCGCCTGTTCGATGGCGTTGTGATTAAAAGTCTTTTCCATGGTCTCGCCGTATTCTGGATGAATTCTGGTGTTGATGGGGTCTGGATCGCGGGGGCGGCAGTCAGGGCTGCGCCGGATCCGGTGCGGCAAGGACGGGCTGATCCCTCATCTCGAGGGCATGGCCTGCCTGGCGATAGTGCTTGTAGCGCTCGCGGGCTTGCTGCTTTTGCGTTTCGTCAGTGGGGACAAAATCTACCACTTGAGCGAAGTGTCCTGCAAACAAAGGTGTCTGTTCGGCCAGATTGATGAGGCAGGCATAGCGCCGCTTCGGTGGCTGGCAGCCGATCTCGACCGGGGCCTGACCGGTCTCGCCCTGCAACTGATGCGGTACGAAGCGATCCGGCGGCAGCTGCCACAGCAGCTCGTCCAGGCGCTCGGCCTGAGCCTGATCCACACAATGCAGATAGAGATGGCCCGCGCCCCAGGCATCGGCCGCCAGCTGGCAGGCGAGCCGCTCGACGGCGGAAGCCTGCGCGTCATCCGGCTCACTCATCAGGTAAAAGGTCACTTGGCTCATCAGGTTGGGTCCCGTTTGGCTGTGACGGACAGCGATTGGCCGTCGGTGGGGTGCCATGCCGGGCATGGTTCCCCCAGTTCTCTCAATGAAACAAGGAAGAGGCGGGCCTCTTCCTTGTGATACGGGTTAACACCTCCCCGCCGCGCACAGGGTGCGGCGGGCGTGAGGAATCACTCCTTGTCTTCGACATCCGCCACGCCGGCCCGGTTCAGCAGGAACTGGGTCAGCAGGGGCACCGGACGACCGGTGGAGCCCTTGTCCTTGCCACTCTTCCAGGCGGTACCTGCGATGTCCAGGTGGGCCCAGTTGTACTTCTTGGTGAAGCGTGACAGGAAGGCGGCGGCAGTGATGGTACCGGCCGGGCGGCCGCCGATGTTGGCCATGTCGGCGAACGGGCTCTCCAGCTGTTCTTGGTACTCATCGAACAGCGGCAGGCGCCAGGCGCGATCACCGGCCTGCTCTGAGGCGTTCAGCAGCTCGTGGGCCAGCGGGTTATGGTTGGCCAGCAGACCCGAGGTGTGGTGGCCCAAGGCGATGATGCAGGCCCCGGTCAGGGTCGCCACATCGATGACGGTCTCGGGATCGTAGCGATCGACATAGGTGAGGGCATCGCACAGCACCAGGCGACCTTCGGCGTCGGTGTTGAGCACCTCGACGGTCTGGCCGGACATGGTGGTGAGGATGTCACCTGGCCGGTAGGCGTTGCCACCCGGCATGTTTTCGCAACCGGCCAGCACGCCTATGACGTTGATGGGCAGCTGCAACTGGGCCAGGGCGTGCATGGTGCCGAGCACGGAGGCGGCGCCACCCATGTCGTACTTCATCTCGTCCATGCCCTCGGCCGGCTTGATGGAGATGCCGCCGGAGTCGAAGGTCAGTCCCTTGCCGACCAGCACGACGGGCTTGGCGTCGCCGTTGCCCTTGTACTCGATGATGGCCATCATGGCTTCGTTGTCGGAGCCACGGGCCACCGCCAGGTAGGAGTTCATGCCGAGTTCGGCCATCTCCTGCTCGCCGATCACCTTGGTAGTGATGTTGTCATAGGCATCGGCCAGACGACGGGCCTGGGAGGCCAGGTAAGCCGGGTTGCAGATGTTGGGCGGCATGTTCGCCACGTCGCGACAGACCCGCACCCCTTTCGCCACGGCCAGGCCGTGGGCGATGGCGCGCTCGCCTATGGTCAGTTCCCGACGCGTCGGCACGTTGAACACCAGCTTGCGCAGCGGACGGCGCGGTTCGGCCTTGTTGGTCTTGAACTGATCGAAGCTGTAGAGGCCCGCCTTGGTGGTTTCCACCGCCTGACGCACCTTCCAGTAAGTATCCCGTCCCTTGACGTGCAGCTCGGTCAGGAAGCAGACGGCTTCCATGGACCCGGTCTCGTTGAGGGTGGTGATGGTCTTGTTGATGATCTGCTTGTACTGGCGTTCGTCGAGTTCCCGCTCCTTGCCGCAACCGACCAGCAGTACGCGCTCGCTGAGCACGCCCGGTACTTGATGCAGCAACAGCATCTGGCCTGGTTTGCCTTCCAGATCGCCGCGGCGCAGCAGCGAGCTGATGTAGCCGTCGCTGATCTTGTCCAGCTGTTCGGCGACCGGAGAGAGGCGACGGGGCTCAAACACGCCAACCACGACGCAGGCACTGCGTTGCTTCTCAGGACTGCCACTCTTTACACTGAACTCCATGGAATCTCCTACATCCTAAAGACAAAAGGCACCTTTTATTGAATAATGCGGTGCTTGTTGGGGTATCAGAGGCGGAGCGAACAGCCACAGGCTCCGCAGTTCAAACTGGTAAAAATCCAATATAGGGCCCTATTTTTCAGGCATTCGACTAAAAACACAAGTTTACTTGGGAATGACTGTGATCGTTTTCCGATATTTGTTCAGGGAGACCCTGAAAACCCAGCTGGCGGTGTTATTCGTACTGCTGCTTATCTTCGTCAGCCAGCAATTTATCCAGATCATCGGCGACGCCGCCGATGGCGAGGTGCCGACGCGCCTGGTTTCCACCCTGCTGCTGCTCAACCTGCCCAATATGGCGCTGTTGATGCTGCCTATCAGTCTGTTCCTTGCCATTTTGTTTGCTCATGGTCGTTTGTATGCCGAAAGCGAGATGACGGTGATGCATGCCGTGGGTTTCAGCCACCGCTTCGTGATGCGCAGCGCCATGCTGCTGGCCTTGCTGACGGCGGCGGTAGCGGCGTTCAACACCGGCTGGATCGCGCCCCAGGCCAAGGAGCGCGAGTATCAGGTGATCGACGAATTCAAGGCCGATCCGGGCATCTCCTTCCTGCAGGCCGGCCGCTTCATGGAGCTCGACAAGGGACGGCTGGTTGCCTACATCCAGGACTTGAACGACAAGGGCTCGGAGCTGCAGAAGATCTTCGTGCTGCAGCGCGCCGAAGGCACCTCGCCGCCCTCCGTCGTGGTGGCCAGCGAGGGTCATGTGACCGCAGACAGCAACGGCCTGCAGTGGTTGACCCTGAAGGATGGCTCCCGCTACGAGGGCCAGTTCACCGGCAAGCAGTTCCAGATCTCCAGCTTCGACGAGTACAGCCTGGTGATCCGTCAGCAGGAGATGGAGCGCTCCAACCGCAAGGCGGCGGCCAAGCCGACCGTGGCGTTGCTCGGCACCCAGGACAATCAGCTGATGGCCGAGTTGCAGTGGCGCCTGTCGCTGCCCGTCTCCATCCTGGTGCTCACCTTCCTGGTGGTGCCGCTGGCCAGGGTCAACCCTCGTCAGGGTCGCTACGCCAAGTTGCTGCCCGCCATTTTGCTCTATCTCTCCTATTTCCTGTTGCTCAGTGCCGCCCGCTCGGCCATCGACAGCGGGCGTCTGCCCCACTGGCCCGGCATGTTCCTGGTGCCTATGGTCTATCTGCTGGCAATCGGCCTGCCGCTCAACCTGCATGGCACGACCTGGTGGAACGGGGTGAAGAGCCACTTCTTCAAAATGAAATCGGCATGATGCTGCAACATAGGGATCTCTGCTGATGTTTGACGTTCTTGACAGGCATAACAAGCGGGTCGCCGTCGTGTCGATCCATGTTCCGTGCACCGTATTTCAAGGGAAAATCGGCATGATGCTGCAACCTGGGAGTCTCGGCTGATGTTTGGCATTCTCGATAGATATATCGGCCGGGTCATTTTCATGTCGATCCTGTTGTGTGAACTGACCCTGGTCGGGCTGGCTGCGCTCATCAAGTATGTGGAGCAGCTCAAGGCGGTGGGGGAAGGCAACTACGACATGCTCAACGCGCTCTATTTCGTGCTGCTCTCCATGCCGAAGGAGGCGGTGCTGTTCTTCCCGCTGGCGGCCCTGCTGGGGGGGCTCATCGGGCTCGGTCAGCTGGCGACCACCTCGGAATTGGTGGTGATGCAGGCATCGGGCCGCTCCAAGATCAGCATAGTGATGGCGGCGCTCAAGACCGCGATCCCCCTGATGTTGCTGGTAGGGCTGATGGGGGAATATGTGGCCCCCGCCGCGAAGCGGATGGCGGATGACATCAAGGCGGGCGCCATGTCGGAAGGACGGCTGACCGTCTCGGCCTATGGTGTCTGGGCCCGGGATGGCAACAACTTCGTCAATATCAACGGGGTACGCAACGACGGTGCCCTGACCGGCATCACCCTGTACCGTTTCACTCCGTCCCGTACTCTGATCGACGTCGTACAGGCACAGGAGGGGGTGTTCGAACAGCATCACTGGCTGCTCAAGCGGGTGCATATCACTCGCTTCGACGATCCCAAGCAGATCCAGGACGAGAAGCATGAACAGATGGCGTGGAGCTCGGAGCTGACCCCCAAACAGCTGGGGGTGGTCAGCATAGATCCCGAGAACCTGCCGATCTCCGGCCTGCGCGACTATATCGGCTATCTGGATGCCAACAAGCAGGATGCGGGGCGCTACAAGCTGGAGATGTGGCGCAAGCTGCTGTCGCCGCTCTCTGTGGTGGCCATGATTTTGCTGGCCTCTTCCTTCATCTTCGGCCCGCTGCGTTCGGTGAGCATGGGGGCGCGGATGCTGATGGGGATCATGACCGGCTTTGCGGTCTATGTGAGCGATCGGGTGTTCGGCCCCGTCAGCCTGGTGTATGCGATGCCGCCCATCCTGGCCGCCATCGCCCCCAGCCTGCTGTTCGGCGGTATTTCCTTCTATATCCTGAGTCGCAGGCGATAGCCGGATGGCGAAACGAAAAGGGCCCTCATGGGCCCTTTTTCATGCTGTCCACGGCGATACGAGCCATGGAGACAGGCGGCGAGAAGGGCACCCCGGGGTGCCCTTCTCGTCATTCAAGCGGCCTTATTTGTTCAGCTGCTCCAGATTCTCCTGCTTGCTCAGCACCACCACCTCGCACTCGGACCAGATGTCCTGGAAGGCGCGTGGCCGCTGGCGGTTCATCACGCACAGCAGGTTGCCGAGTCCGAAGGCGGCAGTCCCGAGCCGGATCAGGGCCTGGGTGATGCGGATGTTGCTGCCATCCACATTCTGGATGCGCAGACGCCAGGCGCGCATGCCGATGGTCTGGCCGGCACGGGTCCAGAACCAGGTGTAGAAGCCGCAGATTACCAGGGCCAGCCAGGCGCTGTAGAGCGGGCTGGTCAGCAGCCAGGAGGCATCCTTGCCCTCGGGCACGCTCGCCATGCCGGTGGCCAGCAGTAACTGGGCAACCCCCATGCCGATGAAGCCGGCGATGATCAACAGGGCGATGACCACCAGATAGTCATAGAGCAGGGCGCCCAGGCGGCGCAGCAGACCGGCGGAAGGATATTGATGCTGAGGGGGAGGGGTCGGGGAGGAGACTGTCTTGCGCTTGGCCATGATGCTATTCCATTAATATGATGCGGGCATTCTATGTAACTGACCCCACATCGGCAAGGCGTTGAATAAATGAGCAAACGGGATCCGACGCGAGAAAAACACCTTGCATGCCCAAGCGCCATTCGTATAATCCCTCGCAGTTGCCCGGGTGGCGAAATCGGTAGACGCAGCGGATTCAAAATCCGCCGTTGAAAGACGTGTCGGTTCGAGTCCGACCCCGGGCACCATTTAGAATTCAATGACAAAAGGCCATCCTCACGGATGGCCTTTTGTTTTTCTGCTGCTTGGCGGCCGCCAGCCCATGCTCTGTGCCTCCACCCACTGTCACGCCCAGGATTCTCACTTGCTGCAAGTGGGGGCTCTCCCTTCTCCTCTGCTCACCTCTGCTGGCCGTCTTGGCAAAGGCAGTACCCGCATTCTTCCTGACCCCTGTCACATCTTGGTGCGCCCTCCCGGCTCTGCACAGCGGGAGTGCGATTTCGTTCCTGTTTGTGAACCAGGTGCGCCAACATGGTGCAACCCTTCTTCGGATATCACACAAGATATTGAATATTATGTAATTTATTTTTTGGCCTGCTTTATGCTTTAACACAATCATGTCGCCATGATGATCCCTGCGGGGTCATGCCTAGGGTCGTGACAGGGCAATACCGATTTACCGATGTGGGTTTGAGTGAATAGCCAAGTTAGACATTCATATCAGGAAATGGACCCGGCCAGGTGCCGGGATGACAGGGAAGGAGAGGGCTGTATGTTCAAGAGACTCGTAATGACTGGCCTGCTGGTGCTGACCGCCACCATGGCCGCCCCGGGTTGGGCCGAAGAGGTGGCTGCACAGGCTGATGTGGTGCAGACAGCGGCGACCGTGACCATCAACAAGGGAGACAATACCTGGCTGATGCTGGCGGCCATCCTGGTGATCCTGATGTCCGTCCCGGGCCTGGCCCTGTTCTACGGTGGCCTGGTGCGTGCCAAGAATATGCTGAGCGTGCTGATGCAGGTGTTCACCCTGTTCTGCCTCATCACCGTGCTCTGGGTGGTCTACGGCTATTCGCTGGCCTTCACCGAAGGGGGAGCCTTCTACGGCTCATTCGACAAGGTGCTGCTGGTCGGGGTCACCCCCGAGTCGATCGCCGCCACCTTCAGCAAAGGGGTGGGGATCAGCGAGCTCATCTATGTGGTGTTCCAGGGCGCCTTCGCGGCCATCACCTGCGGGCTCATCGTCGGTGGCTTTGCCGAGCGGATGAAGTTCTCGGCGGTGCTGCTGTTCGCCGTGATCTGGTTCACCTTCGCCTACATTCCGATGGCGCACATGGTGTGGTACTGGGCCGGTCCTGATGCCTACACCTCGGCCGACACGGCGGCCGCGGCGACGGCCACCGCCGGTTACCTGTTCCAGCATGGCGCGCTCGATTTCGCCGGTGGCACAGTGGTGCACATCAACGCGGCGGTTGCCGGTCTGGTCGGCGCCTACATGACCGGCAAGCGAGTGGGTTACGGTCGTGACCCCATGGCACCGCACAGCCTGACCATGACCATGATAGGGGCCGCCCTGCTCTGGTTCGGCTGGTTCGGCTTCAACGCCGGTTCCGCGCTGGAAGCGAACGGCACAGCCGCACTGGCACTGATCAACACCTGGCTGGCTCCGGCTGCGGCCGCCCTCTCCTGGACCTTTGCCGAATGGCTGATGAAGGGACGTCCCTCTTTGCTGGGTGCGGTCTCGGGTGCGGTTGCCGGCCTGGTTGCCATCACTCCTGCTGCCGGTTTCGTCGGTGTCGGTGGAGCCCTCATCATCGGGATCCTGAGCGGGGTGGCCGGGCTGTGGGGTGTGCATGGTCTCAAGCGCCTGCTGAGGGCCGATGACAGCCTGGACGTATTCGGTCTGCACGGAGTGTGCGGGATCCTGGGGGCCGTACTGACCGGGGTCTTCGCCAGCCCGGATCTGGGCGGTACCGGGGTGTGGGATTATGTGACCAACCAGGTCGCCGAGGGCTATTCCATCCTGGCGCAGGTGAAGATCCAGATCATCGGCGTGCTGGTGACGGTGGCATGGACCGCCGTGGTCTCCGCCGTGGCATACAAGGCGGTGGATCTGTTGATCGGCCTGCGGGTGAAGGAAGATGCGGAGCGGGAAGGGCTGGATGTCACCAGTCATGGTGAGAAGGCCTACAGCCTGTAACCGCATCGGGTTCCCGTTAACAAGCTTGCCGCCGGCCCTGTCCGGCGGTTTTTTTATGGCTGCCATGGGTAGCCGGATCGCCATTCAATCCTGCTGGCCTGTTTCAGGCGGAGATTGATGCCTGCAACCTGCAACCGGATCGCCATTCAATCCTGCCGGCCTGTTTTAGGCGGTGATTTATGCCTGCAATTTGGACGGATCTCCGCTAAACTCTGCCACCCTTTATTTGGGGTAGCCGGGTTAGCCCGCTTCCATCCTTTTATCTATGCCTTCGGAGCCGCTCATGCCGTTAGTGGGACACCAACATCAGATCGATATTCTGGAACTGACCGACAAAGGGGACGGCAAGGGTCGCCTGTTCGATCGCCCTCTGTTTGTCGAGGGTCTGCTGCCCGGTGAGCAGGCGCTGGTCGAGCTGACCGAAGTCAAACCGAACTATCTGCACGGCAAGCTGGTCGAGCTGACTCAGGCCTCCGCCGATCGGGTCGCCGATTTCTGCCCGAACACCGAGTGCGGTGGCTGCCAGGTCAGGCCGCTGGCCTATCCGGCCCAGCTCAAGCTGAAGCAGACGCTGGTGCAGAGCGCGTTGGATCAGGCCGGGCTGGCTACCCAGGTCAACCCCATACTCGGCATGGATAGCCCCTTCGCCTATCGCAACAAGGCGCAGTATGCGGTGCGTGGCTGCGAGGCCGGTGCCGAGATCGGTTTCTATCGCAAACACTCCCACGATCTCATCACCGCCGACGACTGCGCGGTGCAGGACTCCCTGCACGTGGAGCTCAATGCCCGGGTACGCAACTGGATGCGCACGCACGAGATCGCGGCCTATGACGAGGTCAACCACAGCGGTTGTGTCCGTAACCTGATGACCCGCAAGGGCTTCAAGAGCGGCGAGCTGATGGTGGTACTGGTGACCCTGGGTGAAGCGCTGCCATTCGAAGCCGAGCTGCTGGCGGCGCTGGCGGGTCTGCCCATCACCACCCTGGTACAGAACGTCAATGACGAGCGCACCAACCGCATCCTGGGCGCGAGCAACCGGGTGCTGCTGGGGGAAGGCGTCATCCGCGACAAGATCCACGAACTCGAATTCGAGATCTCCCCGCTCTCCTTCTTCCAGAACAACCCGAGCCAGACCGATGTGCTCTACTCCAAGGCGCTCGAATACAGCGAGCTGACCGGCAACGAGACTGTGTTCGACATCTACTGCGGCATCGGCACCATCTCCCTGTTCCTGGCGGCCAAGGCTGCCAAGGTGGTTGGCATCGAGTCGGTGGAGAGCGCGATCTCGGATGCCCGCCGCAACGCGGCCCTCAATGGCATAGAGCACACCGAATTCCACGTGGGCAAGGCCGAGCAGTTGATGCCCGAGCTGCACGCCCAGGGCGTGAGCGCCGATGTGGTGGTGATGGATCCCCCCCGCAAGGGTTGTGACAAGGCGGTGCTGCAGACTCTGGTCGCCATGGCACCGCGTCGCCTGGTCTATGTCTCCTGCAACCCGCAGACCCTGGCCCGGGATCTGGCCTACCTGGTCAAGCAGGGCTTCGTGCTGGACGAGGTGCAGCCGGTGGACATGTTCCCCCACTCCATGCACGTTGAAGCCGTTGCCCGTCTGAGCCTGCCAGCCAAGGGCTGATCGGCGAGAGGTTGATAGCCCATCGGTGGACATGTTCCACCCATGCGCCATGCACGTGGAAGCCGTCGCCCGCCTGAGCCTGTCAGACAATGGCTGATCGGCGAGAGGTTGATTGATGTCCTGCCGGGCGCCTCCGTGCCGGGCATGTCCCTCAGGAATAGATGGAATTAGCCAGATGGCTCTGATAAAAACGACTCCAAATGGAGTCGTTTTTTTATGGCCGCCAAGGGGTAGCTGACTGGCAGGGAGCCTGATATGAGCATTCGTTTGGCCGGGGCGGAGGACGTCGCGGCGCTGGATCACTTCTTTCAACAGCTGGATCGGGAGACGCGTTTCATGCTGTTCGAGGCGGGGGAGCGCCCATCCGATCTCGAGGGGCAGCGCCAGCGTCTGGCCGCCATGCAGGCCAGTGTCAATCAGCGCATGTGGCTGTTGACCCTGGCCGATGAGGTGCAGGGGTTCGCGCTGATGATGGGTGGTGGCTTGCGGCGCAACCGCCACTGCGCCCTGATCGTGATGGGGCTGCGCCAGGGCGCACGGGGTCAGGGCTGGGGTGAGCGGTTACTACGCACGCTGATCGCCGCCGCGCCGGGTTGTGGCATCAGCCGGCTGGAGTTGGGAGTGATGGCTCATAACGAGGCGGCTCATGGGCTCTATCGCAAGTGCGGCTTTATCGACGAAGGCATCCGGCGCAACGCCTATCGACTGGATGATCGCGATGTCGACGAGATCGGCATGGGCCTGCTGTTGCCGCAGGGGAAATCATGAGGTGGCGGGCCGCTGATGCCGGGTGACCAGTGTTACCGGTGCTGGCGATGATAAGGCCCTTATCGGAACAAGGAGCGGATCATGAGAGGTGTGTTGCTGCGTTGGCTGGCTCGCTACGATGCCTGGTGTCAGGAGTGGGGGCTGGTGCCTGAGAACCGGCGCTGCTGCGCGCCGGTGCGTCATGATGAGCGGGAACCCGAGGTACCGGAGGAGGACCCCTCGTCGCTCAATCGAAGTTGCGGGCCACGGCCCCGCTGACGCTGTTGTACTCAAATCCCAACCCGTCCGGATAAGCGGGGAAGCGGCCGATGGAGTCGCGCAGGGTGTAGCGGCAGTTGTCGTGGCGCAGCTGCCCGTCGGTCTGTGCATCGGCCGGAACGAGCTGCGAGATGTAGTCGCTGTCGGCGTCGGTATGCAGCTCATCGGCCGCGGTCTGATCGGTATCGAGCAGGCCACCGAACAGGCTCTCGCAATCGTCCCGGCTGCTGACGGAGATCTGATCGCTGTCACCGCCAGGGAAGATGGTGTCGGGACCCTGGCCGCCCTGATCCTCCTTGGTGCCAACCGGCCAGCCATGGGAGTTGATGTCGAGATCCTGCTGCCCCATGCCGCTAAAGTTATAGAGTGCCAGCGGCTCTCCCTTCACCTTGACGGCCCAGCCCGCATGGGCAAGCTGGACGGCGCTGGCAAAGCCACCGGCGGTCGCGGAGACGCTGCTCTTGAGCGCATCGTCCTGGATGTTGATGAAGCGGGGCATGGCGGTCACCGCCAGGACGGCCAGCACTATGATGACCAGCACCAGTTCTATCAGGGTAAAGCCGTGGGAAGCGCGTTTTAGCATTGAATAGACCCATCAGATACGACAAGCAGGTAAGAGTGATATGCAACTGATCGACACCCACTGCCATCTCGACTTTCCGATCTTCGATCCCGATCGGGAGGTACTGCTGGCCCAGTGGCGTCAGCTGGGGGTTGGGGAGTATATCATCCCCGCCGTGGGAGAAGAAAACTGGACTCGGGTGATGGCGCTGGCCGACCGCCACCCAGGCATCCGCTATGGTCTTGGCATCCATCCCTGGTATGTGGGATCCCAGACCGAGGGCGTGCTGGCACGGCTGGAGTGTCTGCTGGCGAGCCGGCCCAAGGGGCTGGTGGCCATCGGCGAGTGCGGGCTGGACTTGCGCAGCCATGTGCCGCAGGAGGGGCAGCTCGAGCTGTTCGAGGCGCAGATCAGGCTGGCCATGAGCTATGAGTTGCCGCTCATAGTCCACTCGGTGCGGGCCAACGACACCGTCGCCAAGACGTTGCGGCGCCTCAAGCCCGCAAGGGGCGGGGTGATCCACGCCTTCGGTGGCTCGCTGCAGCAGGCCAACGCCTTCTGGCAGCTGGGTTTCAGGCTGGGGATCGGGGGCGTCATCAGCTATGAGCGAGCCAACAAGACCCGGGAGGCGATCCGCGATATGCCGCTGGAGGCGTTGCTGCTGGAGACGGACTCCCCCGACATGCCACTGCAGGGACAGGAGGGGCCCAATACCCCCGCCAGCCTGCCGCTGATTGCGCAACTCCTGGCCGAGCTGCGAGGAGAGTCGTTAGAGGATGTTATTTCGGTGTTACATGAATCCTCTTTGCAGACATTCCCATTCACCCCGAACGAATTTAACGCTTAGTTAACTATTGATATCGCTGTGATAAAAAATAGGGCGCATAAAAATCGTTTGCGGTCTAATTAAACGACGTCTAACGCGTTTCACACTTATAAAATGTGACCAGCATTCTACTTTGTCGCACCGTAATTAGTATAATGCGCACCCTTGATTAACGGCTTTAAGATACAAAACGTTAACAAGCTGGAAGGTGCTACTAAAGAGGAAGTGTTAATAATGAATCTAATAATGGGTCTGGTAGGGATGGCGACGCTCATCCTTATCGCGGTGCTGTTTTCCAGCAATCGCAAGGCAATCAAAATCCGCACCGTGGGTGGTGCCTTTGCAATTCAAGCCGGTCTGGGTGCATTCGTGCTGTACGTCCCAGTGGGCCGGGACATTCTGGTAGGTGTATCCGATGCCGTTTCCAGCGTCATCGGCTATGGCCAAAACGGTATCGAATTCCTGTTCGGTGGTCTGGTCAGCAACAAGATGTTTGAAGTGTTCGGCGGCGGCGGCTTTATCTTTGCCTTCCGCGTCCTGCCCGTCATCATCTTCTTCTCTTCCCTGATCGCGGTTCTTTATTACCTCGGCATCATGCAGTGGGTGATCAAGCTGCTGGGTGGTGGCCTGCAAAAAGTACTGGGTACTTCCCGTACCGAATCCCTGTCTGCGACCGCCAACATCTTCGTCGGTCAGACTGAAGCCCCGCTGGTGGTGCGTCCCTTCATCTCCAAGATGACAGATTCCGAGTTGTTCGCCGTCATGTGTGGTGGTCTGGCCTCCGTTGCCGGCTCCGTGCTGGCCGGTTATGCCTCCATGGGCGTCAAGATGGAATACCTGATCGCCGCCTCCTTCATGGCTGCCCCGGGTGGTCTGCTGTTCGCCAAGCTGCTGGTTCCGGAAACCGAGACCCCCAGCTATGACGAGAACTCCGCCGACGGCGATCTGGACGACAAGCCTGCCAACGTGATCGACGCTGCCGCCGCCGGTGCCTCCGCCGGTCTGCAACTGGCCCTGAACGTGGGTGCCATGCTGCTGGCGTTTATCGGCCTCATCGCCATGATCAACGGCATCTTCGCCGGTGTGGGTGGCTGGTTCGGTTACCCGCAACTGTCTCTGGAACTGCTGCTGGGCTGGTTGTTCTCCCCGCTGGCCTTCCTCATCGGTGTGCCCTGGAGCGAAGCCGTGGTGGCCGGTTCCTTCATCGGTCAGAAGCTGGTGGTGAACGAGTTCGTGGCTTACCTGAACTTCGCCCCCTACCTGAAAGATGAAGTGCTGATCAACGGTGTGGCCATGTCAGCTCACACCAAGGCCATCATCTCCTTCGCCCTGTGCGGCTTCGCCAACCTGTCCTCCGTTGCCATCCTGCTGGGTGGTCTGGGCTCCATGGCACCGAACCGTCGCGGCACCATAGCGCGCTTCGGTCTGAAGGCCGTACTGGCCGGCTCTCTGTCCAACCTGATGTCTGCCACCATCGCAGGCTTCTTCCTGGCACTGACAGCCATGTAATATTTGCCTGACACTCAGGTAAAGACGAACGCCACAGCGAAAAGCTGTGGCGTTCGCGTTTGGAGCGGTGACAACCGTTTTCCTTTCTAAACTAATAATAAAATTGAGTCGAATCGGAGGTTATATGAATGAAGTGCTACTGGCGATTGCAGCCGGCTTTATCGTTGGCTTGTTGTTTTCTTTCCTCAAATTGCCGATCCCGGCACCTCCCGTCTTGTCCGGGGTGATGGGGATCGTCGGGGTCTATCTGGGGGGGATTGCCTACTCCTGGATCCTGACCCGTTTCTTCTCTTAAGCGCTTTCCAGTACCGGATTTGTCAGATGTGAGGTACCTCTGAAATTGGCAAATCCGGCTTGCAAACACGGGGTATCTCGGCTGAAATAGGCGATGCCAGCAGGGTGCTGGCATTGACTAATACTCGGACAAGCTGGGTGTTGGCGGTCAAATGGAATTGATTGGGAAGTCGGGTCAGCAGTTGTCGGCCTTTCTCAAGTCTTCATGGAACCAAGTCCGCACTTTTGTAAGAAAGTGACAGGGCTCTTGCCTTATTTGCAGCCGTATTGCCTGTGCATTTGCGCTGTAATTCCATCTCCCGTTTACCCGGGCTCTCTTGCCGATCTCATCTCGAACGGCGAGTGCCAGACTCGGGTATTCAGGACTTATCGAGACTTTGGAGACATAGCATGACTGATCTGAAACTGGCCGCCCAACGCGCCCTGAACCTGATGGACCTGACCACCCTGAACGATGACGACACCGATCAGAAGGTGATCGATCTGTGCCGCAAGGCCAAGTCCCCGGCCGGCCTGACCGCCGCCGTCTGCATCTATCCCCGCTTCATCCCCATCGCGCGCAAGACCCTGCGTGAGATCGGTGCCGCCGATGTGCGCATCGCGACCGTGACCAATTTCCCCCATGGCAACGACGACATCGCGATCGCCGTGGCCGAGACCCGTGCCGCCGTCGCCTATGGTGCCGACGAGGTGGACGTGGTGTTCCCCTACCGTGCCTTCATGGCGGGCAATGAACAGGTCGGCTTCGATCTGGTCAAAGCTTGTAAGGAAGCCTGTGGCGCTGACGTACTGCTGAAGGTGATCATCGAGACCGGCGAGCTGAAGGATGCCGCGCTGATCCGCCGTGCCTCCGAGATCTGCATCGATGCCGGTGCCGACTTCATCAAGACCTCCACCGGCAAGGTGCCGGTCAATGCGACTCCGGAAGCGGCGCGCATC
The DNA here is from genome assembly GCF_019218705.1 of Aeromonas sp. sif2433. Lineage (NCBI taxonomy): Bacteria > Pseudomonadati > Pseudomonadota > Gammaproteobacteria > Aeromonadales > Aeromonadaceae > Aeromonas > Aeromonas sp. sif2433. Next base: position 118,184 of record NZ_JAHUXD010000003.1, on the reverse strand, counting down.
ATGATGGAAGTGATCAAGGCCAAGAACCCGAAAGTCGGCTTCAAGCCGGCGGGTGGCGTGAAGGACGCGGCCGTGGCCGGTCAGTACCTCGCCATGGCCGAAGAGATCCTGGGCAAAGACTGGGTTTCCCCGCGCACCTTCCGCTTCGGCGCCTCCAGCCTGCTGGCCAGCCTGCTGGCGACCCTGGGCCACGGCGACAAGCCGGCCAATACCAGCGGTTACTAAGCGGTGTCAGGGGGCGGCGAGCCGTCCCCTTTCAAGGAATCCTGTTCGGCCTGTATGCGTGCATGACGCGCGGAGGGAATGAAAGATGTTTTTGCCTCAAGAAATTATTCGCAAGAAGCGCAACGGTGAAGCGCTCAGTACCCAAGAGATTCAATTCTTCGTCCAGGGCATTACCAACAACAGCATCGGTGAAGGCCAGATCGCGGCACTCGCCATGGCGGTCTACTTCAAAGACATGACCATGGATGAGCGGGTGGCCCTGACCTGTGCCATGCGCGACTCCGGCATGGTGCTGAACTGGGACCACCTCAACCTGGGTGGCCCCATCGTCGACAAGCACTCCACCGGTGGGGTGGGTGATGTCGTCTCCCTGATGCTCGGCCCCATGGTCGCCGCCTGCGGTGGCTTCGTGCCGATGATCTCCGGTCGTGGCCTGGGTCACACCGGCGGCACCCTGGACAAGCTGGACGCCATCCCCGGCTACCAGACCTCGGTCGACAACGATCGCTTCCTGAAAGTGGTGAAGGAAGCCGGCGTGGCCATCATCGGTCAGACCGGCGATCTGGCCCCGGCTGACAAGCGCATCTACGCGGTGCGTGACATCACCGCCACCGTCGAATCCATCGCCATGATCACCGGCTCCATCCTCTCCAAGAAGCTCGCCTCCGGGCTGGAAGCCTTGGTGATGGACGTCAAGGTGGGTTCAGGCGCCTTCATGCCGACGTTTGAGGCATCTGAGGAGCTGGCAAAAAGCATAGTGGCGGTGGCCAACGGTGCCGGTTGCCGCACCTCGGCGCTCCTGACCGACATGAACCAGGTGCTGGCCTCCAGCGCCGGCAATGGGCTGGAAGTACGTGAGGCGGTGCGCTACCTGACCGGTGAGTACCGCAACCCGCGCATCCACGAAGTGACCATGGCGCTCTGTGCCGAGATGCTGATCTCCGCCAACCTGGCTAGCGATGAACAGGACGCCCGTGCCAAGCTGCAGGCGGTGCTGGACAACGGCAAGGCCGCCGAGATCTTCGGTCGCATGGTCACCGGCCTCGGTGGCCCTGCGGACTTCATGGAGCGTTACGACAGCTACCTGCCCAAGGCCGGCATAGTGCGCCCCGTGTATGCGGCGCAGACCGGTTTCGTGACCGCCATGGATACCCGTGAACTGGGCCTGGCCGTGGTCGCCATGGGCGGTGGTCGCCGTGCCGCCGGGGACAAGCTCGATTATGCGGTCGGTCTGACCGACTTTATCCGCCTGGGGCAGAGCGTCGAGGCTGACAAGCCGCTCGCGCTGATCCACGCTCAGACAGAAGCTCAATTTGCCGAGGCCGCCCGCATGGTGCAGGCAGCCGTCAAGATCGGTGACACCCGACCAGAGGCACTGCCCGAGGTTTACCGTCGCATCGGTCTGGCCGATTTGTAACAAGGGGAAGACCCATGAAACGTACCTTTATTCTGATGATGGACTCCTTCGGTATTGGCGCCGCCGCCGATGCCGAGAAGTTCGGAGATGTGGGCGCCAACACCCTTGGCCATATCGCCAAGGCCTGCGCCGCCGGTGAGATCGAAGGCCGTGGCGCCCTCCATCTGCCGAACCTCAACAAGCTGGGTCTGGGCCACGCAGGGGAGCAGGCTTCCGGCTACTTCCCGGCCGGCTTGAAGAAAGATATCGAGGTGGTCGGTGCCTACGGCTTCGCCCAGGAGCTCTCCTCCGGCAAGGACACTCCGTCCGGCCACTGGGAGATCGCCGGCGTACCCGTGCTGTTCGAGTGGGGTTACTTCCACGATCACCACAACAGCTTCCCGCAGGAGCTGTTGGACGCCATCGTCGAGAAGGCGGGCCTGCCGGGCTACCTGGGCAACTGCCACGCCTCCGGCACCCAGGTGCTGGACGATCTGGGCGAGGAGCACATGCGCACCGGCAAGCCGATCCTCTACACCTCTGCCGACTCCGTGTTCCAGATCGCCTGCCACGAAGAGACCTATGGCCTCGAGAAGCTGTACGAGCTGTGCCACATAGTGCGTGAGCTGCTGGAGCCCTACAACATAGGCCGCGTCATCGCCCGTCCGTTCGTGGGCAGCGGCAAGGGCAACTTCAAGCGCACCGGCAACCGTCACGACTACTCGGTACTGCCGCCGGCGCCGACCGTGCTGGACTACATGAAAGAGGCGGGTGGCCAGGTGGTCTCCATCGGCAAGATCGCCGACATCTATGCCAACCAGGGCATCACCAAGCAGGTGAAAGGCACCGGCCTGACCGAGCTGTGGGACAGAACTCTGGAAGAGGTGAAGGCCGCCGGTGACAACACCATCGTCTTCACCAACTTCGTCGACTTCGACTCCTCCTACGGCCACCGTCGTGACGTCAAGGGCTACGCCGATGCGCTGGAGTATTTCGACTCCCGCCTGCCGGAGCTGTTCGAGATACTGCAGGATGGCGACGTTGTGGTGCTGACCGCCGACCACGGCTGTGACCCGACCTGGAACGGTACCGATCACACCCGTGAGTACATTCCGGTGCTGTTCTACGGCAAGCCGGTCAAGGCGGGCAGTGTCGGTCGTCGCGAGACCTTTGCCGACATCGGTCAGAGCATCGCGGCCTACCACGGTCTGCCCAAGTTGCAGTACGGCACCAGCTTCCTGTGATGCCGACCCTGGGCAGCGCATCGTGGATGCAGGGCCTGCCCAGGTTGCACAGCGGTACTCGCTTCTTGTAATTTACCCGCCCGTCGCCAAGGCGACGGGCAACCCAATAAAGACAATAAAACTCAACCTAGTGTGAAGGAATTAAGAGAATGGCAACTCCTCATATCAATGCAAAAGATGGCGCCTTTGCTGACACAGTGCTGATGCCGGGCGACCCCCTGCGTGCCAAGTACATCGCCGAAACCTTCCTGGAGAACGTCGAGCAGGTGTGTGACGTGCGCAGCATGCTCGGCTTCACCGGCACCTACAAGGGTCGTCGCATCTCCGTCATGGGCCACGGCATGGGCATCCCGTCCTGCTCCATCTATGCCAAAGAGCTGATCACCGACTACGGCGTGAAGACCCTGATCCGTGTGGGCTCCTGCGGTGCCGTGCGTGAAGACGTGAAACTGCGTGACGTGGTGATCGGCATGGGTGCCTGCACCGATTCCAAGGTCAACCGTCTGCGCTTCAAGGATCACGACTTCGCCGCCATCGCCGACTTCGACCTGGTTGCCAACGCCGTGCAAGCCGCCAAGAACAAGGGCGTCGCCGTGCGAGTGGGCAACATCTTCTCCGCCGACCTGTTCTACACCCCGGATCCCTCCATGTTCGACGTCATGGAAAAATACGGCATCCTGGGTGTCGAGATGGAAGCCGCCGGCATCTACGGCGTGGCCGCAGAGTACGGTGCCAAGGCACTGACCATCTGCACCGTCTCCGACCATATCCGTACCGGTGAGCAGACTACCTCCGAAGAGCGTCAGCTGACCTTCAACGACATGATCGAAATCGCGCTGGACTCCGTGCTGCTGGGTGACTGATCTCGCAGCTTCGGCTCCAGACAAAACGGCGACCTCGGGTCGCCGTTTTTTTATGGCCGATGGTCGGCCGTTTCCCCGGTTTTTGTCCCCGGCGGGGGCGTTGGCGAGACGATGATCATGTTGATCGACGATGGGAAGAGGAGCGCCAGATCGCCACCTATGCTCTCACCTAACCCCATATAGAGGTTCAGGTTACAAAAAGAGTGAATCTCCTCATTAAGGCAATACTTTCCCTCGTGCTGGCCGTGCTGGCCGTGCTGGCCGTGCTGATGGCCTGGCAGGAGCTGTTGGCGGCGGATGGCAGGAGGGCGCCGCAACAAACAGCATCACAACCTGGGGGTTGTCGTCATAAGATGACAGCCCATAACGGTGCGCAACTAAGCTGCACAATTGCCACAAATGAGGCCGCGTTCTTCGCATACCTCGTGGCAATGCCTCGCCATTGCTTCAGGTGCAGAAAGACATTTTCCACTCTATGCCTTGCCTTATAAACCTCCCTGTCGTGCTCCCGCTGTTCCTTACGATTACGCTTGGACGGGATCACCACCACCATTCTCCGAGACGCTGCCTGCGCTATCAGGGCATTGGTGTCATCACCCCGGTCAGCCAGTAAATACGCGGCTTTCAGACCCTCAATCAAGGCCGACGCCTGGGTGCAATCTGCTGTCGTTCCAGAGGTGACGATGCATCTTGGCATTCCATGCGCATCAGCTGCCAAATGGATCTTGCTGTTCAGCCCCCTTTTTACCCGGCCAAGCAGAGTCCATGCATGGTCGGAGATATAGTGGCGGCGATGAGCAGGAATAGTCATCTGATAGTTGGATGCAGCTGCTAAGAGGGTGGGGTTGTACGCAATTCAACCAGCTAATGACGACAGCCCCTAAGGTGTTCAGGCGTAGCTTGAGACAGAAGCAAATGAATTTTTCACGCCTTTTCAGCCGGTTTTGGGTGTGATCTCGATTAGTGGTTTATGTTTTCGGTATGAGACGCCCGCATTGAATGCAATGAGATACAACATTTGTGGAAATCATCAGGCAAGAGGTGCATCAGCCACTCCAGCAAAAGGAAGCAAGATCATGAAGCAACCCCTATTTCGCCGTAGCGCGTTGGCGGCAGTGCTCGCCCTCAGCACGGTATTGGCTGCCTGCAAAGAGGAGCCGCCTGCCGTCACGCAAAATGTTCAGCCCAGCGTAGCCTCTGCTGCCAGCACAACCAGCGCTGCCAGCCCTGCGGTCGCACCGCAAGCGCAGCCCGTTAACGCACCAGCCTCGAAATATACCCCGGAGGCTCTCGAGACCCTGCTTGCACCCGTAGCGCTTTACCCTGATGCGGTATTGGCTCAGGTGTTGGCCAGCGCCACCAATCCGCAAGAGGTGCTCGATGCCGGCAACTGGCTAGTCGCCCACCCCAATCTCAAAGGGAAAGAGCTGACCGCCGCCATTGCGCCGCTGGGCTTTACGCCGCCAACCATGTCGCTGATGCACTTCCCGACCGTCATGGACATGATGTGCTTGAAGATGGAGTGGACGACCGAGCTGGGCAGTGCCTTCCTGGCCGATGAACCGGGCGTACTGGCAGCCGTTCAGCGCCTGCGCCAACAGGCGATGGAGGTGGGCAACCTGAAAGACTCAGAGCAGATGAAAGTGGCCAAGGATGAACAGAACAATCAGCAGATCGTCACCATTGCACCGGCCAACCCTGACGTCGTTTACGTCCCGCAATACGACCCAACCGCCGTCTATAGCGCGCCAGCTGCCGGGCCAGCCCCAGCAGCGGTGACCACAGGAACCACGACAACGACCGCGCCTGCGACAACGACAGTGGTAGAAAATGATGATAACGACAACGATAACGAGGATGAATACGACCGCGATGATATGGTCTTGACGGGCTTGCTCGCCTTTGGTGCGGGCATGTTGGTCAACGAGGTCTTCAACGACGATGATGATGAGGGCGATTATTATTACCCGCGGTGGGGATCTGATTATCCCGGCGGTTACGCTCCCTATCGTTATAACCCCAACTATGGCAATGGTTTTCGTCCCGCCAATGGGTACAACCGTCCGGCCAACTATCAGCGGGGCTCTAACAACAATATCTATATCAACGCCAAGGGGGATGATTACTTCAATAAGTTTGAGCGCGGCCCCAATAACTACATGCGCCAAGCCGACAGCCCCATCACGGCGGCTCGCCCCCAGCGTGCTGAGCTGGCTAACTTGGAACAACGCTCGCTGAATAACGAGGCAGGGGGGCGCCAACGAGATGCCACACCGAAAGGGAGTTATGCGGGGGCCAATCGCCAACCTAACAGCGAATACGCCGGTGCACCACGCGCTGTCAATGAGGTGAACAGGGAGGCTCGCGCAACCACGCCGAAGGGGAGCTATGCGGGAGCCAACCGCCAACCCAAAAGCGGCAACACCAACGCGACACGCGACGCGAGACAGGTGAGTAGGGAGGCGAATGTGGCCCAACGCACGCCGCGCCAGGGCAACTACGCAGGGGACAAGGTCAAGCGGCAGCAAATCACGCCACAGACCGCTGGAACGCGTGATCGCGGCTATGTCCAACCACGCGCCACTCACAGCAAGAGCGCAGCACAGACTGCAACACGCAGAGCACCTGCTGCCTCAAAGAGTGCCTTCCAAGGGGTACAGAATACGGGCAGAACCGAGCGCGCCGCCAGCCAACGTGGGCGCGAAAGTGTGGCTAGTAGCGCGCGTACCGGGCGCACAACTCAACCCAGACGGAGTACGCGATAATGAAGCGTTTGTTGAAATGGAGTTGGGCCCCCTCATGGGGTTTGGCCCTGCTAGCCCTGACCTGCGCCAGCGACGCAAGCGCCATGGCACAGCGCACCTTCGCCACCCCGGATGAGGCGGTGCAGGCCCTGATCACGGTCTTGGAGCGAAACGATGTCACCGCACTGACGCTGTTACTCGGCGAAAATAGTGAGGAGGCCATCACCTCGGGGGATGAGGTGGCCGATGCCAATGATCGCGCCGCCTTCGTCGCGAGCTTCAAGAGCAAGCACCAACTGGTGGCCGAAGGTAAGGATAAAATGATACTGGTCGTGGGGGAGTCGGATTGGCCACTGCCAATCCCCCTCGTGGCCGCAAATGGCAAGTGGTATCTCGATGGCGCCACAGGTGCCAAAGAGATCGTCTATCGCCGCATCGGTCGGAATGAGTTGGGGGCGATTGCGGTGTGCCGTGGCTTTATCGACGCGCAGATAGAGTACGCCGCCGTGGGGCATGATGGCCAAACAGCGGGACTCTTTGCGGCAAAACTGCGTAGTGATGCAGGACAACAAAATGGACTCTATTGGCCTGTGGGCAAGGGTGAACCAGCAAGCCCGGCCGGAGAGGAGGTCGTCAGTGCCGCGGCAGAGGGCTACAAGGCCGTGGTCGATCAACGCACACCCTATCATGGCTACTACTACCGTATCTTGTATGCCCAAGGAGCCGCTGCCAATGGGGGGAGGAAAGAGTACTTTGTCGAAGGGGAATTAAGAGACGGTGTCGCCCTGATCGCTTGGCCAGCCGATTATGCCAACAGTGGGGTGATGACCTTCATGGTGAATCACGAGGGGCGGGTTTATCAAAAGGATCTAGGGGCCGACACGGCAACTGTCGTTGAGGCGATCCAGCTGTTCGATCCCGATAAGAGCTGGTCGCTGGTGGTTAGCAAAGAGGGTGATTAGGGCTCTTTACCTACCATAGAATCTTGGCAAATAGCATGGGCCGAGAGCGGCGTTATTGAGATCACATGAGGTGATGCGGGGCCGGTCGGCCCCGCGTTGCGCTCTGGCGTTTAGGCCAGCCGGTCCCGTCGTCGGCCAACAGAAAAGTGTCGTGGTCAAGCAACAATGGCCGTTACTGCCGTGAGTTCCAGCAGACCGTTACGGTGAACGGCAAGAAAGGGGATGCGTACGGTGCTGTGTGTCGAGGCTGGGATGGATCCTGTGAAGTCGTCTCGGACTGACGCTATTCGATCCCGGGCGGCGGGGCGTGCTCGTTGGGCGCCGCCGTCTGGGCGCTCTTCTTCTTGTGCTTGCGCACCCGCATGTAGTTGCGGCGCACCCCATAAGAGATGAGCAGACCCGCCAGCAGCATCACCAGCAGCATCAGGCGCTGTTTCTCCTGGCTTATCTTGAGGCGGATATCCTGCTGGGCCAGGAGTTTCTGCTCCTCCAGCGTGATGCGCAGGTAGCCGAGGGTCAGGTTGTCATCCTGGATCTCCTGCACGAACTGGATGCGGCCCTTGCCCTGCTCCGGCAGTGACTTGTTGTCGGCCCCGATGGGCAACAGGCTCTCCAGTGGCACGGCCTGATCCGACTGGGCGAGGGGAATGCCGCGCGCATCATAGAGGGTGACATCGAGGATCTCGGGCTCGGCGGCCAGATCCTGAGCCAGTCGCTCCAGCTCGCTCTCCTTGTCCTCCTTGATCCAGCGTCTCATGTCGCGGGCGGCGTAGGCCACCAGGGCCTGGGCCCGATCGCGGGCCTCGCTGTGCAGCGCAGCTTGGCTCTCCCCCTGCATGTGAATAAGCAGGCCCAGCACCCAGAGGCCGAGCAGGCTCCCGGCCGCTAGGCTGATAACACGTTTGATGGGGAGATGACGCAAAGCGCTGAGCCTCGTGGTGATGAGCAGTGGCCGGATCTTGGCGCTTGCCTGTACAAAAAGCAATACGCTACTCTGGGCCAGCACCCTAAACCCCCTGCTCTCCAAGGAAGGCGTCACCCCTATGTTGTTGTCCCAGCTTCCCCCCGCCCTGTCCGATTGGCCCGCCGCCCTCTGTGGCGCCCCATGCTGGCAGCTGACCGCCGAAGCCCTGCTGCCCGCGACCCGGTCCCATGATGGTGCCTGGATAGTCCTGTTTGGCCAGGATCTCGGGCCCCGCCATCTGAGCCGTCTGGCGACCTTGCTGGCGAACAAGGGGATCGAGACTAGCCTCTACCCCGCCGGGGAACAGGCCGGCATCCCCTTGCTGCTGCTCGGTACGGACCGTTTCTCCCCCGAGCTGGTGCAGGCCCTCAAGGCGCAGGAGTGGGACATCGATCTCTGCCATCTGCCCGCGTTGCCCACCCTGAGCGAGCCGGGTCTGCTAGTGATGGACATGGACTCCACCGCCATCCGGATCGAGTGCATCGACGAGATCGCCCGCCTGGCCGGGGTGGGAGAGCAGGTCTCCGCCGTGACCGCGGCGGCCATGCAGGGCAAGCTGGAGTTTGCCGACAGCCTGCGCAGCCGGGTCGCCCTGCTGGAGGGCGCCCCGGTCGCCATTCTCGATGAGGTGGCCGCGGTTATGCCCTGGATGCCGGGCCTGCAGCTGATGGTCGATACCCTCAAGCAGGCGGGCTGGAAGGTGGCGATCGCCTCCGGTGGTTTCACCCGCTTCGCCGGCGAATTGCAGCAGGCACTGGGACTGGATGCCATCTTCGCCAACGAGCTGGCCACCGAGGACGATCGTCTGACCGGGCGAGTGAGTGGTCGCATAGTGGACGCCGCCGTCAAGGCCGAGGTGCTGCAACGGCTGGCGACAGATCATGGCATCCGGCCGGCCCAGACGGTGGCCGTCGGCGACGGGGCCAACGATCTCAAGATGATGGCCGTCGCCGGACTCGGCATCGCCATCCACGCCAAGCCGCTGGTGCGGGCCCAGGCGGCCGCCACCCTCAATCATCATGATCTGGAAGGGGTGCTCTGCCTGCTCGGGGCCATCGCCTGTCGCGAGCGCCGCTGGAATTGAACCAGGGTCAAGGAGGACCTGACAACAAGATGAAACTGTTACAACAATCCCTGTTTATCCCCTGCGGCGAGCATCGGCTGCATGTGCGCCACATCCGACCGGGTGTGGCGGTGCATGCCGAGCCCATCCTGATGGTGCACGGCGCCATCGAGAACGGCCGCATCTTCTACACCGAATCTGGCAAGGGGCTGGCCTGTTTCCTGGCCCGGCACGGCTATCAGGTCTATGTGGCCGATCTGCGCGGCCGGGGCCTGAGTACCCCGGCCATCGCCGAGCAGGCAGGGCATGGCCAGCATGAATTGATCACCGAGGATCTGCCCGCGCTGCAGCACTGGGTGGCGGCCCGTCATGCCGGTGCCAGGGTGCACTGGATGGCGCACTCCTGGGGCGGGGTCCTCATGGCCTCGACCCTGGCGCGTTTCCCGGCGCTGGCCGATCAGATCGCCAGCCTGGTGTTCTTTGGCACCAAGCGGGGCGTGTCGGTGCAGAACCCGGAGCGCTGGCTGAAGGTGGATCTGATCTGGAACAGGCTGGCTCCCTGGCTGGCGCGTAACACCGGCTTCCTGGCGGCGCGCAAGCTGAAGATGGGGGCGGATGACGAGCCCCTGCGCTACCTGCAGGAGACTATCCCCTGGGTGAAGTGCGGGCCCTGGCAGGATCCCCACGATGGCTTCGCCTATGACGAGGCGGCGAGCCGGGTGCAGTGGCCACCGCTCTGGATGATCTCGGCCCGGGCCGACAAGGTGTTGGGTCACCCGATAGATGTGCGCCGTTTCAGCACCGAGATGGGCTCGGCTACCCGTCACACCCGGCTTGGCCTGGACAATGGCAACCGGCTCGATTATGACCACATCAACATGCTGACGGCCCCCCAGGCACAGGAGGATCACTTCCCGCAGATCCTCGCCTGGCTGAGCAACCCGCAGGCGGCCTGAGATGGGACAGGAACAAAAAGGGCGGCCCTCTGGGGCCGCCCTCTTCTCATCCCGCCGGCGGCGTGATGCCAAGCCGGAACAGGGTGGCCTGACTGGTATCGGTCAGCTCGCCCACCCCCATCACGCTCCACAGCTCCTCTTCCAGCTTCTTGGCCTTGTGAATGGCGAACTTGGCGATGTAGTCCAGTTCGTTGGCGATGAAGCTGGTGTCCGGGCGGCCGGTGCGGGAGATGCCGACCAGCACCGAATAGAACTCCCCCTGCTGCAGCGCCAGCTCGACGAAGCGGCGCTTCTCCTCCGCCGACGGGAAGCTGCTGGCCAGCCGGCTACGAAACAGGGGGGCGCCCCCCTGCGAGCGCAGGCAGGCGATGTAGACTTCCGCCTCCTTTGGCTTGTCTTCCCGCTCGATGGTGCGCAACGGCTCGAGCAGCAGGGTCTTGAGCAGCCCCCCCTGAAACAGGGGATAGAGGTTGGCCTGCTCGTCTTGCTCGGCGCAGGCGTGCAACAGCCTGGACAGGCTGCGTGGCCGGGGTGCCAGGCCCACCGCGGCCGGCCTGGGCGCCCCCTTGAGCTTATTGATATAGACCGGCGTGTCGAAGATGTGGTGGGTGAAGATATTGCGCAGCGCCCGCGCCATGCCGCGGTAGCGCCTGTGCTCCCTGGTGGTCTTGAGTTTGTTCTGGTTGCTCTCGATAAGCAGGCTGAAGAAGTGATGGCCAATGTGGCGCGCCGGCTCCCCTTCGATGCACAGGTGCAGCACGGTGCGGCTCAAATTGAGGCTGACCAGCCGGTAGGGGAGGCGTTGCAGATCCATGCTCTTGGCCAGATCCTGCAGCCGCGGCAGGGCGACCTGGATGATATCCCCCTTCTCCCCGACGAAGGGCGCCTCCAGCTCGACTTGCATGCCATGGGCCGAGATGTCGCGGGTCCAGCCAATCCAGGCACGCTCCTGGTGGCGGATCACGATCGCCGTCTTGTGGACGTAGCGTGCCTCCTTGCGCAGCTGTACGTAGTGCAGCGTCTCTATCTCGAAGGGGGCGGCGCTGACGTCGTGACCGAAGCGCTGCAGATCGTTGGCGTTGTGGGATTGGCTGGCGTCGTAGCGAAACTCTTCGCGCTGCTGGTCGAGCCCGATCTCCTGCAGCAGGCCAACATGGCCGATTTGCTGGAGCCGCTCGCGCAGCAGCAGATCTTGTAACTGATGCGGCTCCCCGGCCTGCTGGTTGTCGAGATCGGCCTCATGCAGGGCGCACGCCTCCAGGCTGAACTTGTAGACGCGCCAGCTCGGGCGACGCGCCCCGACCTGGAAGAACAGGGCGGTCAGGCCGCTTTGCTGCAGCTCCTCCCGGGTGGCCGAGAAGAAGTAGAGGTGGCTGCGGACCGAATGGGTGAAGCTGTAGATCAGGGTCTCGCGCAGTCCCCCTTTGGCCGGCAACAGCGCCTGCATGCGGGTCGCGCCGAACAGGCTGGCGAGCATGTCGCGGTTCTTGGCATCCCGCCAGTACTCCAGCACGTGCTGGTTGTTCTCGGTGCGCAGGGCTATCTCCAGGGCGGGGCTCTGTCCCGTGCCAAAGAAGAGCGGCATGCCGGTCATGCGTGGCAGGTAGAACTGCTCATACCCCTTGATGACGGCTGCCGACAGCAGGTAGTCGACGCTGACCCGGTAACGGCTGCGGTTATGCTCGATGAACTCGCCGAGGAAGCGGTCAAAGGCGGGGTGTTCGCCGCTCTTCACCAGTCGCAGCCAGAACTTGCCCTCCTTGCGCTCCTCCCCCAGGATCTGGTAGCTGATGGGCTGGCGCAGCATGGGGTTGGCATGCTCACGCTCCAGGCCGGTGAAGAGGACCTCGATCTGTTCGCCGGTCTGGTAGCTGGGCAGATAGGGCACCGAGACCCGGATCCCGCCGAGTGAGATATCCGAGCTCTTGGCGAGCAGCTTCTCTCCGTCGGCCAACCTGAGCTGCATGGGGGAGCTGAAATGCATCCGCTCCTCCTGTCGGCCGTAGTGGCTGGCAAAGGGGATGGCGCTGACATCGAAGGGACTGAACGGGCTGGCGGGCAGGGCGAGGCTCTCGCCCTTGCCCTGATGATGCTTGTACCAGTCGTGCAGTGTCTCGTAGACCCCCAGGGTATAGCTGTCGCGGTAGAGGTAGCACTGGGACTGAAACAGCTCGATGGCCTCGGCAGGCATGAAGTGGGTGACCCCCTCGAACTCGTACACCACACAGAGTTCGCTCAGCTCATTGCGCATGTCGATCACCCGCCGGCAGGGGGTGCACTTGCGCTTGATCTCCATCTTGAGCAGGAAACGGCTGTTGGTGTTTTCGTTCTGGGTCAGGCGTGTGAAGAGCTCATCGAAATCCTTTTCTCTGAGCAGGGGGACGAGTTGTTCTATCAGGTGTAGTGGTTGTTCTGAATCCATGTATTCCTGCCGCGGAAAGTCACTTTTCCGATTCTGGGTTTGATCTGTCGGTCGCAAACAAGTATATCAAGCAGGAATTCATCCTGTCCCCGAGTTATCCATGGCCAAAAACAAAACTGCCTATGTTTGTACCGAATGTGGAGCCGACTTCTCTCGCTGGCAAGGTCAGTGTGGCGAGTGCAAGGAGTGGAACACCATCACCGAGGTCCGGCTGGGCGTCACTACCCCTGGCAAGAGTGCCCGCTACACCGGCTATGCCGGCGCCATCGGCAGCCAGGTACAGACCCTGGCCGAGGTCGCGACCACCGAGATCCCCCGCTTCGGTTCGGGCTTCAAGGAGCTGGATCGGGTGCTGGGCGGCGGTGTGGTGCCCGGTTCGGCCATCCTCATCGGCGGCAACCCGGGGGCAGGCAAATCGACGCTGCTGCTGCAGACCATGTGTGGCCTGGCCGAGCGGATGAAGACCCTGTATGTGACCGGGGAGGAATCCCTGCAACAGGTGGCGATGCGTGCCAGCCGGCTGGGGCTGCCCACCGACAAGCTGCGTATGTTGTCCGAGACCAGCGTGGAGCAGATCTGCATCATCGCCCAGCAGGAGCAGCCGCAGATCATGGTCATCGACTCCATCCAGGTGATGCATGTGGCGGATGTGCCGTCATCCCCCGGCTCCGTCTCCCAGGTGCGGGAGTCGGCGGCCCTGCTCACCCGCTATGCCAAGCAGAATCACGTCGCCATCTTCATGGTGGGTCATGTCACCAAGGACGGTACCCTGGCCGGTCCCAAGGTGCTGGAGCACTGCGTCGACTGCTCTGTGCTGCTGGACGGTGCCCACGACTCGCGCTTTCGGACCCTGCGCTCCCACAAGAACCGGTTCGGCGCGGTCAACGAGCTCGGCGTGTTCGCCATGACGGGGCAGGGGATGAAGGAGGTGAGCAACCCCTCCGCCATCTTCCTGAGCCGCGGTGACGAGCAGGCCCCGGGCTCCATCGTGATGGTGATCTGGGAGGGCACCCGCCCGCTGCTGGTGGAGTTGCAGGCGCTGGTGGACTACTCCCAGGTTTCCAACCCGCGGAGGGTGGCGGTGGGGATGGATCACAACCGCCTCGCCATGCTGCTGGCGGTCCTGCACCGTCACGGCGGCCTGCAGATGGCGGATCAGGACGTCTTCATCAACGTGGTCGGCGGGGTCAAGGTCGAGGAGACCAGTGCGGATCTGGCGTTGCTGCTGGCCATGGTCTCCAGTTTCCGGGATCAGGCCCTGCCCAAGGATCTGGTGGTGTTCGGCGAGGTGGGGCTGTCTGGCGAGATCCGGCCGGTACCGTCCGGTCAGGAGCGGCTGCAAGAGGCTGCCAAGCATGGCTTCCGCCGTGCCATAGTCCCCTATGCCAACGCCCCCAAGCATCCCATCGAAGGGATGGAAGTGGTGCCGGTGAAGAAGCTGGCGGATGCGCTGGAAGCCCTCTAAAGAGAGTGCGATCCATAGAATGGCAAGCAGACAACAAAAAGGAGCGCATCGGCGCTCCTTTTTCGTGGCTTATCCTAGGCTAGGGCTGAGCGTGCTCCTGGTGCTCTTCCAGCAGTTGTTCCAGCTCGCGATACAGCAACTGCTCCTCCCCCACGTTCAGCTCGATCATCCGCTTCAGGTGGCTGGCGCTGTCGATGTCGATGTGGTGGCAGTAGAATCCCAGCTTCTTGCTGGCCTCGTGGGTCAGCTCTACCTGCATCCTGATCACTATGTCACTGCCGCTCAGCACGAAGCTGAGCTCATACTCCTTGTCGTCGCTGCCAGACCAGGCTTCGGGTCTGAGCAGCAGGGCGCCTTGCAGGGACACGTCGATCAGCTGGGTCGGCCATTGGCGCTGGCCCTGCACCAGGCTGGCCGCGGTCAAATAGAAGATCCTGGTAAAGTGGCGGCGCTCGGGCATGCTCATCTCCGGTCTGCGTTTGGACGCAGTGCTAACAAATCATGCTCCAAAGTGTAATGCAGCTTGTTCATCAGGACCTTGAGGTGGCTCCGGTATTGAGCATCAGGGTTGCGGGTGGCTGAGGGACTCGACCACTTGCAATGCCTTGACCAGCCGGTCTTCCTGCTTGAACCTGTCCTCCAGCACGGGGCCCAACTGGTTCAGATCCTCATCGAGCAGCAGTAACTGGGCCTCGTCGGCGTTGCTGTATTTATCGTTGAATTCCAGGGCGAACTCGGTGCAGGCCCGGATGTGGGGATAGATGCGCTTGGCCAGTTCCAGTTTGTCGCCGCTGGCCTGCTCGAAGGCGGTGACCACGTGGTTGTAGATCTCGAAGTGACCGGCGCTGACATAGTCGACCAGTTGCTCGCAGAAGCGCTGCAAGTCGACGTGACCGGGGAGGGATCGCTGCTTGGATCTGGCGGGCATGAGCCCGGCCAATCGCATGTACTCGACCAGCAACGCCTGCCTGGCATCCAGCCAGTCATCGATCGCCCTGTGCTTGCCTGCCAACGCGCGCTTGGTTTGTTCCAGTTCAGTTAACATAGTCCCTCCATGGGCATGGACATGCGGCGCTATGGCTGCATGCCTCCGGTCATTCTCATCGACTGACGACACCCCCTATAACTAGGGAAAATACGGTTGACCGTCAATAGGAGTGTGGGGATATTGTTACATCAGATGGGGCTTCGGGTACAAGCCCTCATCACTTGCTCGCCGCTTTCTGGTCATGAATGATGATGAGAGGGCGAGATATGTGACTATTTCCGCAGATCTTGATGAAAACCCCAGCATTCAAGCCAATCCGGCTGATAAAGCCTTTGCCTGAGTGTTTTTTTTTGAATAGAGTGGCCCGGTGCTAAATGCCCGATCATAAAGGAAATGTTATGAACAAAGCTCAACTTGTCGATGCAATTGCCGCCAAAGCAGACCTGAGCAAAGCTCAGGCCAAAGTGGCTCTGGAAGAGATCATCAATGGTATTACCCAGAGTCTGAAAGAGGGCGATGCCGTTCAGTTGGTGGGTTTTGGTACCTTCAAGGTAAACCATCGCGCAGGCCGCACCGGCCGCAACCCGCAAACTGGTAAAGAGATCCAGATTGCAGCCGCCAATGTGCCGTCCTTTGTGGCAGGCAAGGCGCTGAAAGACGCCGTAAAGTAAGGGCGTAAAGTTATCGAATGAAACCCGGCTCCCGCCGGGTTTTTTCTTGCCATCGTCAGCCTAATTTGTTTCGGATACACTCAGAATATGGCATGCGCTGTAGTGAGGTGGATGATGGAACAGAAGAATGCCATTCGGCAGGTGGCCGTGCCTTGGGCACCGTCCCGCCAGCTTCCCCCCGGCCTGGTCGTGGCCGAGCTGCATCAGGATATCTGGAGTGACACCCTGACCGTCATGCTGGGCCGCGCGCGCAGTATCGACCTGCCACCGCAGCCGCTCTGCCGGGTCAGTTTCCGCCACATCTTCGCCGTGCGGGTGATGGAGGATTGCGACCTGGCGGAAGGCCGGGACAGTCATACCATCGAGGAGCAAATCCAGCTGATCATCCCGTCCCGCTTCGCCAGCTGGTTCCATCAGGAGTCCGATGGCCTGCATCTGGACGAGGATCTGCAGCACTATCGCATCTCGACCTGGGACTACTGCGCCGACGTGCTGACCTCGTCGCCCCCCGAGCTGCAGTTTGTGGATCTGAGCGAGTAATCAGGGCGCCGCGATCCCTATAAAATCGATATAAAAAAGCCGGAACATCTCCTGTTCCGGCTTTTTCATGGCTCATCGGCATGAGTGTGGTGGCTGCTAGCCCAGCAGCTGATCCTTGTGCAGTCCCAGCACGAGCACCAGCCCGAGCAGGTAGAAGGCGGTGAGCTTGATGCCGAGGATGGCAAGCAGGCCGGCGCAGAGGCGCACCAGCGCCTTGTGCAGCCAGGAGCCGGTGAAGCGATACATGGCTTACTCCACCGTCAGCGGGCTGGCGAACTCGGGTACCTTGGCCATGGCATCCAGCACCACCTGGATATCAGCGCCCGGTTTGCAGGCGTTCTCGCTCAGGTGGCGACGCCAGGCGCGGGCGCCCTGCATGTTCTGGAACAGGCCGAGCATGTGACGGGTCATGTGGGAGAGGTAGTTGCCCTTGGCCAGCTCCGACTCCATGTAGGGCAGCATCATCCGTACCACCTCGTGGCGGCTCGGCAGCTCACCGCCCAGGCCGAATACCTGGCTGTCCACTTGGGCCAGCAGATAGGGATTCTGATAGGCCTCACGCCCCATCATGACCCCGTCCACATGCTGCAGGTGCTCCAGGGTCTGCTCCAGGCTGGTCACACCCCCGTTGAGGGCTATGGTCAGGTCGGCATAATCCTGCTTGACCCGATAGACACGCGGGTAGTCGAGTGGCGGGATCTCGCGGTTCTCACGCGGGCTCAGGCCGCTCAGCCAGGCCTTGCGGGCGTGGACGATGAAGGTCTCGCAGCCGGCGTCGCGCACCTGCTCGATGAAGGCTTGCAAGAATTCGTAGGAATCCTGCTCGTCGATGCCGATCCGGGTCTTGACCGTCACCGGAATGCTCACCACATCGCGCATCGCCTTGACGCAATCGGCGACCAGGGTCGGTTCACCCATCAGGCAGGCGCCGAAGCGGCCGTTCTGGACCCGATCGGACGGGCAGCCCACGTTGAGGTTGATCTCGTCATAACCGCGCTCCTCCGCCAGCTTGGCGCAGCGGGCCAGATCGGCCGGGTTGCTGCCCCCGAGCTGCAGGGCGATGGGGTGCTCCTGCTCGCTGTAACCCAGATAATCGCCCTTGCCATGGATGATGGCGCCCGTGGTCACCATCTCGGTGTAGAGCAGTGTCTGGCGGGTCATCAGACGGTGGAAATAACGGCAATGCCGATCGGTCCAGTCCAGCATGGGGGCGATGGAAAAGCGCTGCGCCTGCATAAAAATCATCCGGGTTGGCAAAACAAGGGGCCGGATTCTACCACAACGTGAGACGGCCCCAGAAAATGAATTTTGTCGCCGCGCCACCTGGGGCCCTGTGATAGTATCCGGCTAATTGACAGGGTGACTGTGTGATCATGAATCAAGACCAACTTTTACAACGAGCGGAACGCCTCTGCGAGCAACGCGGGATCCGGTTTACCCCGACCCGGCGCCAGGTTTTGCGGCTGCTTGCCGCCCACGGCAACGCCATCAGCGCCTACGATCTGCTGGCCCAGCTGCAGCAGACCGAGGCCCATGCCAAGCCCCCGACCGTCTACCGGGCGCTCGACTTTCTGCTCGAGCAGGGTTTCGCCCACAAGGTCGAGTCCCTCAACGCCTTCATCTTCTGCTGCCATTTCGACCATGCCCATCCCATGCAGTTGCTGATCTGCGATCGCTGCGGGGAGGTGGTCGAGCTGCATGATCCGGCCATCGACGGCGCCTTTTCCGAGCAGGCTCACCTGCATGGTTTTACTATTACCAACAAGACCATAGAGGCTCATGGTCAATGCGCTCGCTGTTCGTCCACCGTAGGAAGTCAAGATGAAGGCTGATTTTGTAAACCCGTTCCTGCTCTCCCTGCTCAACGTGCTCTCCACCATGGCACAGCTGGAACTCAAGCCGGGCGCCCCCAAGCGCAAGACGGATGAGCTGGCACGAGGGGATGTCTCCGGTCTCATCGGCATGGTGGGCCCGCAGACCAGGGGTTCGCTCTCCATCAGCTTCGAGAAGGGGCTGGCGCTCGAGATCATGCGCCGCATGCTGGGGGAGGCACCGGCCACCCTCAATGAGGAGGTGACCGACATGGTGGGCGAGATCACCAACATGGTGACCGGCGGCGCCAAGCGCATGCTGGGGGAGAAGGGCTACGAGTTTGACATGGCGACCCCGATCATCGTCTCGGGTCCCAACCACACCATCACCCACAGGGCAGATGGTGCCAAGATCATGATGCCGTTCGATTCTGACTACGGCCGTGCCACCATCGAAATCTGCTTCGAGTAACCATCATGTGGAAAGCGCTGAAATGGAGTTTCATCGGTGGCGTCCTGCTGCTGATCCTGTCCGATATCCAGATCAACACCTCGATCTACAAGTATGAAGACAACAGCGTGCTGATCAGCTTTCCGCGCTGGCAGGCAGACCGGCCCTGGGGCACCTTCCAGTGGCATGCCGGTCGGGTGGAGCAGCATTGGTATGGACTGGAGGGCAGACCCAAGCCGGCATCCGTGCTCTAGCTCCATGTCCCGTACCAGGGCAGCGCCCCGGTAATCACACAAAAACAGAGAGGCCAGCAGATGCTGGCCTCTCTTGTATCGGTATGACGGACGATCAGGCGGCTTCGGCGGCCAGCTTGTCGCCGGTGCGGACCAGCACGCCGAGGCCACAGGCCAGCAGGGTCGGCAGCAACCAGGCCAGGCCCTTGTCAAACAGCGGCAGGAAGGCGAACGCATCCATCTTCATGCCGGCAGCGCCGAGGCCATCCAGGCAGCCGAACAGGAAAGCGACCAGCAACACGGAGCGGAACACCAGGCGGGGACGACCGAAGTAGCCCTTCAGGAAAGTGACCAGCACCAGCGCCACGGCGACCGGATAGATGGCAACCAGCACCGGAATGGAGAGGCTGATGAGCTGGCTCAGGCCCACGTTGGCGACCACGGCACAGATGCTCCCCAGCAGTACGACCAGCTTCTGGTAGCTGATGCCGGTGAGATTGTGGAAGAAGTCGGAGCAGGCGGAGATCAGGCCCACGGCGGTAGTGAAGCAGGCCAGGGTGATGATGCCCGCCAGGATGAACTGGCCCGGCTGACCGAACAGGCTCAGCACATAGGCGTTCACGATGGCGCCGCCATTGCTGACGTCTGAGGCCACGCCGGCGGCGGTGTTACCCAGCTGGAACAGGGAGACATAGACCACGGACAGACCGATGGCGGAGATGACGCCCGCGATGGCCAGGTACTTGAACTGGCTCTGGTAGTCGTTGATGCCTTTCTTGCGCAGCAGATCGACGATCAGGGCGCCAAACATCAGGGACGCCAGGGTGTCCATGGTGTTGTAGCCTTCCAGGATCCCTTTCACCAGGGGGCTGTGCTGATAGTCGCCGGACGCGGCGGGCATGGTGCCCTGAGGCGCGACGAAGACGCCGACGGCCAGGGTCAGCAGCAGGATCATCAGCACCGGGGTCAGGTACTTGCCGATGGCATCCATCAGCTTGCCCTGGTTGAGGGAGACCAGCATGGCGACCCCGAAGAAGAACAGGGTGTAGACGACCAGACCGGCCTGTCCCATGTCACCGATGAAGGGCTTGAGGCCCATCTCGTAGGCTACCAGGCCGGTACGGGGGGCGGCAAAGGCCGGGCCTATGATGATGTAGATGGCGACGGCCAGGGTGGTGGCCACACCGGCGGGCAGCAGCTTGGTCATGCCGGCCCAGCCGTTGCCGGCCTTGGCGACGGCGAGGATGGTGATGAGCGGCAGGCCCACCGCGGTAACCAGGAAGCCCAGCATGGCCAGGGGAAGGTTCTCGCCTGCCATGTAACCGGCCAGCGGCGGGAAGATGATGTTACCGGCGCCCAAATAGAAGGCAAAGGTCATGAAGCCCAATCCGAGTACGTCGGATAATGTGAGTGATTTCGTCAAGTTCAACCTCGTCTGTCTTGTAAACTATTGCTTGTTATAGTTTTTTATTGGTCGATGACCGGTGTTGTTCAGGGGTAAAAAAAAGGAGCCCCGCTGCTTTTTTCATCGCGACCAGTGGTTTGAGCTGGTCTTGAGCGGGTGCTCGTTTGCCAGTCAGCATAATGATGTGAAAAAATAGTTCAAGGCGAAATTTACATCTTCAAATAGAAGGGGTGGGTTAGTTGGATGTATCTGTCGGAATAGCCTCCAGCAGTAGAATGGATCACAATCTCACCCCTCTCACACCTGCTTAATCCTCTGCCAAGTAGCAATAAAACGCGATTTGCCGCTTTACCTGCTCTGGTGATAACAGCTGTATAACAAAAGCCGTACAAATCATAATCTGCCGAGATGCATAAAATTTCATCCGCCATGGCGGTCGGCAGCACCAGCGCCACCCGCCCGTCGGCGGCCAGCAAACGAGCGCACGCCGCCAGCAGATCCCGGCTGCCGAGGGCGCCGGTGTGGCGGGCCAGCGCCCTGGCCGGATCGCTAAACGACTGACCCGCCACGAAATAGGGGGGGTTGGAGACGATGAGATCGTAGGGCGCTGCCTGATAGTCCTGAATCGCACTCTCGATGATGCCGGCCCGGGTGGGCCAGGGGGAGGCCGCCACGTTCGCTCTGGCCTGGGCGACTGCATCCTTATCCAGCTCCACCCCGTCGATGTGACAGTCGGCATGGCTGCGCTGGGCCAGCATCAGCGCGATGAGGCCGCTGCCGGTGCCTATGTCCAGCACCCGACGCGCCGCGGCGATGGGCGCCCAGGCTCCCAGCAGTATGCCGTCGGTGCCGACTTTCATAGCGCAGCGATCGTGATCGATGTGAAATTGTTTGAAGGTAAAACCGCTGTTTCGTCCCATCTGACCCCCGCCATCTCTCTGCCATACCCAAAATGGTCGGCGATTATAGCGGCTAAGCCATAGTCGCCATAGGAGCCGGCGGCATAATCGCCTATAATCTGCCGTTTCCTTAATGACCGAGTATTGCCATGAGCCAGTCCTTTGATGATTTCGACCTGAATCCAGCCCTCAACCGGGCCCTGGCCGAGATGGGATTCACCCGCCCCACTACCATTCAGCAGATGGTGCTGGAGCCAGCCCTGGACGGCCGCGATATTCTGGCATCCGCTCCGACCGGTACCGGCAAGACGGCCGCCTTCCTGCTGCCCGCCATGCAACACCTGCTGGATTTCCCGCGCCGCAAGCCGGGCCCGTGCCGCATGCTGATCCTGACCCCGACCCGCGAGCTGGCGCTGCAGGTCAGTGCCCACGCCAAGGCGCTGGCGGTGCACACCCACCTCAGCATCGAGACCATCATCGGCGGTGTCAGCCACGAAGAGCAGCTGCCGGCCTTGACCAAGACCACCGACATCGTGGTGGCGACCCCGGGCCGCTTGCTGGAATACATCGACAAAGAAGAGTTCGAGAGCCACGACATCGAGGTACTGGTGTTGGATGAAGCCGACCGCATGCTGGACATGGGCTTCGTCAAGGACGTGAACCGCATCGTGGCCGAGGCGCGTTACCGCAAGCACACCATGCTGTTCTCCGCGACCCTGGAAGGGGCCGGGCTGGAGAAGTTCGCCAACGAGATCCTCAAGGAGCCGGTCGAGCTGCACGCCGAGCCCCCCCGCAGCGAGCGTCGCCCTATCACCCAGTGGGTGCACCTGGCCGATGATGCCGCCCACAAGCTGGCGCTGCTGATCCACATCCTGAAGGATCCGGAAACCCAGAAGGCCATCGTCTTCGTCAAGACCCGTGAGCGGCTGGCTGAGCTCTCCGGCCAGTTGCAGGCGGCCGGTGTCTCCTGCGCCTGGATCCGTGGCGAGATGGAGCAGAGCAAGCGCATCGAGTCGATCCGCAAGTTCCACGCCGGTGAAGTGCCCTTCCTCATCGCCACCGACGTGGCCGCCCGTGGCATCGACTTGCCCAACGTCAGCCATGTCATCAACTACGACATGCCCTACGGCACCGACGTCTATGTGCACCGCATCGGCCGCACCGGTCGAGCCGGCAACCGTGGCTGCGCCATCAGCCTGGTGGAGGCCCACGATATGGCCATGGTCTCCAAGATCGAGCGTTACACCGAAGAGCGCCTCAAGCGCCGGGTGATCGACGTGCTGCGTCCCAAGCATAAAGAAGCGCGGGTGCCGGTGAAGAAGAAGAAACCTAAGGATGGCAAGAAGAAGTCGGCCAAGAAAAAGAAGTAATACCCGATGCAAAACGGCCATCCTCGGATGGCCGTTTTGTTTGCTGCCACCGGCGCCCTGCCGGCGGGTGGAAAGACGCGCAGAAAAAAGCCGACGCATAAACGTCGGCTAACAAAAAGTGCTTACAACAGAGGATTCACGTATTCAGACCCGGGGATCCTCTGTTGGTTCCTTTTTTTCGTAATTAATTTTCAGCACGCTTGAACATCAGGGTGTGCGCATCAGACTCTTCTGGCACGAAATAGTAGCCACCGGCATTGAAACCGATCAGCTGCTCCACCTCGGTCAACCTGTGCTTGATGATGTGGCGCGCCATCATGCCGCGAGCCTTCTTGGCGTAGAAGCTGATGATCTTGAACTGACCGTTCTTCTCGTCCTTGAACACAGGCGTCACTATCCGGCCCTTCAGTACCCGCGGGCGTACCGACTTGAAGTATTCGTCGGACGCCAGATTGACCAGTACCTCGCTCCCCTGTGCGGCCAGCGCCTGGTTGAGGTGTTCGGTGATGATGTCGCCCCAGAACTGATACAGATCCTTGCCGCGCTCGTTGTCGAGACGGATCCCCATCTCCAGCCGGTAGGGCATCATCAGGTCGAGCGGGCGCAGCACGCCATAGAGGCCGGACAGCATGCGCAGGTGTGCCTGGGCAAAGTCGAGGTCCGCCTCGCTGAAATCTTCCACGGCAAGGCCCGTGTAGACATCGCCCTTGAAGGCCAGCAGCGCCTGGCGGGCGTTGCTCGGGGTGAAGTCCGGTTGCCACTGCGCGAAGCGTGCCGCGTTCAGTCCCGCCAGCTTGTCGCTGATCTTCATCAGGCTGGCGATCTGATCAGGGGCCAGTTGTCGGGCCCGGGTGATCAGCCGGGCGGAGTGATCCAGCAACGCGGGCAGGGTGAAACGGGAAGTCACCAGCGGCGACTCGTAGTCCAGCGTCTTGGCCGGGGAAACCACAATCAGCATAACTATCCTTTCTAGCGGTGACGCACGCCCCTCATTCGTCCAGGGTGACGTTGTCCAATGAACCTGCGCCCAGCTGCTCACGACCGGACAGCTTGATCAGCAGCCGCAGGTCGTTGGCGGAGTCAGCGTGGGCAAGGGCCTCACTGTAGCCAATTTGGCCGGCGCAGAACAGGGCGAACAGCGCCTGATCGAAGGTCTGCATGCCGAGCTCGCTGGATTTGGTCATCACCTCCTTGAGCCGATGCATCTCGCCCTTGCGGATGATGTCGGTGATGAGCGGGGTGTTGAGCAGGATCTCGAAGGCGGCGACCCGGCGGCTGCCATCGGTGCAGGGCAGCAACTGCTGCGCGACGATGGCGCGCAGGTTGAAGGAGAGATCGAACAGGAACTGGCGGTGTTTCGCCTCTGGCACCAGATGGAGGATGCGATCCAGCGCCTGGTTGGCGTTGTTGGCGTGCAGGGTGGCGAGACAGAGGTGGCCCGTCTCGGCAAACTGGATGGCCAGCTCCATGGTCTCCTGGTTGCGGATCTCGCCGATGAGGATGACATCCGGCGCCTGGCGCATGGAGTTCTTGAGCGCCACATCGAAGGATTCGGTATCGATCCCCACCTCCCGCTGGGTGATCAGGCAGCGGCCGTGCTGATGCACGAACTCCACCGGATCTTCCACCGTCAGGATGTGACCGTCCCCGTGCTGGTTGCGATAACCAATCATGGCCGCCTGGGTGGTGGACTTGCCGGCGCCGGTGGCGCCGACGAACAGCACCAGCCCGCGCTTGGCCATGGCCACCTCTTGCAAGATGGGGGGCAGCACCAGCTCGCCGAAGCTGGGGATATGGGTCTCGATGCGGCGCAGCACCATGCCCGGCATATCCTGCTGCCAGAAGGCGCTGACCCGGAACCGTCCCAGCGCCTCGCGATGGATGGCGTAGTTTGCCTCCCGGCTATGCAGGTAGCGCTCGAAGTGCTCAGCGTCCAGGCTCTCCCTGACCAGGGCCAGCGCAGCCGGCCTGTCCAGCGGTTTATCGCCGAGCGATACCAGGCGCCCATTGACCTTGAGGGTGGGCGGGGCATCGACCGTGATGAACAGATCCGAGCCCTTTTGGGCAACCAGTTCAGCCAGCAGAACATCCATGTTCATAGTGTCTCCTTGGAGTGAGCTTGTCCTAGATACTGTTGGGATCGGCCGCCTTGGCCTTGGCGTCGAGGGCGGCGACTATGCCCCGGTTGACCAACTGCTTGAGGCTCTGATCCATGGTTTGCATGCCGTGGGTCATCCCGGTCTGGATGACGGAGTAGAGCTGGGCAATCTTGTCTTCCCGGATGAGGTTTCGCACCGCGGGGATGCCCATCATGATCTCGTGGGCCGCCACCCGGCCCCCGCCGATCCGCTTGAGCAGGGTCTGGGAGATGACGGCGCGCAGGGACTCGGACAGCATGGAGCGCACCATGTCCTTCTCCGAGCCGGGGAAGACGTCGATGATCCTGTCTATGGTCTTGGCGGCCGAGGAGGTGTGCAGGGTGCCAAACACCAGATGGCCGGTCTCGGCGGCGGTCATGGCGAGACGTATGGTCTCCAGATCGCGCATCTCCCCCACCAGTATGATGTCCGGATCCTCCCGCAGCGCCGAGCGCAGGGCGTTGGCGAAACTCCTGGTGTCGCGGTGCACCTCGCGCTGGTTGACCAGGCAGCGCTTGTTTTCGTGCACGAATTCGATGGGATCCTCGATGGTGAGGATGTGGTGGTGGAAGTTGTCATTGATGTAATCGACCATGGCCGCCAGGGTGGTGGACTTGCCCGAGCCGGTCGGGCCGGTGACCAGCACCAGGCCGCGGGGGAATTCGGCGATCTTGCGAAACATCTCCGGGGCCCCCAGATCCTCCAGGCTCAGCACTGTGCTGGGGATGGTGCGGAACACTGCGCCCGAGCCGCGCGCCTGCTGGAAGGCGTTGACCCGGAAGCGGGCCAGATTGGGCACCTCGAAGGAGAAATCCACCTCGAAGTTCTCTTCCAGCTCCTTGCGCTGGTGGTCGTTCATGATGTCGTAGATGAGGGCGTGCACTTCCCGGTGTTCCAGGGCGGGCAAATTGATCTTGCGAACCTCCCCATCAACCCTGATCATCGGGGGAACCCCAGCCGAGAGGTGTAGATCCGAGGCCTTATGCTTTACACTGAAAGCCAATAACTCTGTGATATCCATAGACTTGTTATTCTCCCATCACAAGATCACGAACGAAATATGAACCAGATTGCCCAGCACCTGCTTCAGGTAAAGGAACGTATTGTACAGGCTGCCCGGCGGGTTGGCCGCGGAGCCGAACATATCCAGCTGCTCGCGGTCAGCAAGACCAAGCCGCTGGAAGACATCCAGGCCGCCTATGCCGCGGGTCAGCGCCGATTCGGCGAATCCTATGCCCAGGAGGCGGCGGCCAAGATCGACACCCTGCGCGCCCAGGCCGACTGCGCAGACATAGAGTGGCACTTTATCGGCCCGCTGCAATCAAACAAATCCAGACTGGTGGCGGAGCGATTCGACTGGGTACAAAGTGTCGATCGTGACAAGCTGATCGAGCGCCTCAACAGCCAGCGTCCGGCCGGGCTGACTCCGCTAAATGTCTGTCTGCAAATCAATATTAGCGGAGAGAGCAGCAAATCCGGTACGTCGGAGCAAGAGATTTTCCGTCTGGCCGCGCTGGTCGCCCGGAGTGAACGGCTGGTGCTGCGTGGCCTGATGGCCATTCCCGAGCATACCAGTGACGAGGCGGTATTGGCCGCACAGATGCGGCGTATGCAGGCTCTGTTCACCGAGCTTGCGCAACAATACCCGAGTGTCGATACCCTCTCGATGGGCATGACCGAGGATCTCGAGCCGGCGATCGCCCATGGCAGCACCATGGTACGAGTCGGAACAGCCATCTTCGGTGCCCGCGATTATTCATAAACAGCAGCACGGGGTGCCGCCTGTCCCCGCCTTCGTCGGCGCAGGCGAACCGCCGTGTTGGCAGCCAATAACAGGAGTGTTTGATGCAACATAGAACCCTCGCCTTCATCGGGGCGGGCACGCAGGGCTCCGCAGTCATTTCATCAGCAGGAGTGCAAGATGCAGCATAAGATCCTCGCCTTCATCGGGGCGGGCAACATGAGCCGCAGCATCATTGCCGGCCTGATCCAGGCGGGTTATCCGGCCGAGCGCATCATCGCCGCCAACCCCAGCCGTCCCAAACTGGATGCGCTGGCGAGCGACTATGGCATTCGCATCACCCAGGACAACGCCGAGGCGGCCCGGGCGGCCGAGGTCATAGTGCTGGCGGTCAAGCCGCAGCTGATGGCCGCCATGCTGGGCGCACTGGTCGCCGAGCTGGGGTCGCTGACCGGCAAGCTGCTCGTCTCCATCGCCGCCGGTATCAAGGTGGCGCGCCTTGGCGAGATGGCGGGGGGTCACACTCGCATCATCCGCACCATGCCCAATACTCCCTCCCTGCTGGGACTGGGGATGACGGGTCTCTATGCCCCGGCGGGCATTGAGCAGGGGGATCGCGACTTTGCCGAACAGATGATGCAGGCCGTGGGCAAGACCCTCTGGGTGGAGCAGGAGAGCGGCATCAACGGCGTCATCGCGGCGGCGGGCAGTGCGCCTGCCTACTTCTTCCTGTTTATGCAGGCGATCGCCGAGCAGGCGGAGGCGATGGGCTTCTCGCCCGAGCAGGCCCGCCTACTGGTGCAGCAGACCGCCCTCGGCGCCGCCGCCATGGTGGAGCAGAATCCTCAGCTCTCCTTGCAGACCCTGCGCGAGCAGGTGACCAGCAAGGGCGGCACCACGGCCGAGGCCGTCAAGACATTCCAGGAGCAGGGGCTGATGCCGCTGACCGCTCACGCCATGCAGGCGGCCGTCACCCGGGCCGCCGAGATGGAAACCCTTTTCTGATCACGCTTACGGCTTAACAAGGAGCCCGGATGAACACGGCTTACTTTCTGATTAATACGGTTTTTGATATTTACCTCATGGTGGTGTTGCTGCGCGTCTGGTTGCAGTGGGCCCGCGCCGACTTCTACAACCCCATGAGCCAGACGGTGGTCAAGCTGACCAACCCGCTGGTGGTGCCGCTGCGTCGCATTATCCCCGGCTTTGGCGGCCTGGACATGGCCTCGGTGCTGCTGGCCCTGATCATCGCCTTCGCCAAGCTGGCGCTGCTCAAGAGCATGAACGTGCTGCTGACCGACTGGCTCACCCTCAGCCTGTTCGCCGCCCTCACCGTGCTGAAGAAGGCGGGCGCCATGATCTTCTGGGTGCTGCTGATCCGCGCCATCCTGAGCTGGGTCAGCCAGGGTCGCAACCCTATCGAATACGTGATGCACCAGCTGACCGAACCCTTCCTGGCACCGATCCGCCGCATCCTGCCGGCACTGGGTGGTCTGGATCTCTCGGTGTTGGTCGCCTTTATCGGCTTGCAGGCCATAAACTATCTGTTGGGGGATCTGTTCGGCCAACTGTGGTTGATGATCTGATGCCGGCCGTCCTGCGAGAAGGGGACGGGCTGATACTGCATCTGGTGATCCAGCCCAAGGCGAGCCGGGATCAGATCGTCGGGTTGCACGGCGAGGAGTTGAAAGTGGCCATCACGGCGCCGCCGGTGGATGGCCAGGCCAATGGCCATCTGATCAAGTACCTGGCCAAGCAGTTCAAGGTGGCCAAGGGGCAGGTCCGTATAGTGCGGGGGGAGCTGGGACGACACAAGACGGTCGCCATCGAGGCGCCAAGGCAGATCCCCGCCGAGATCAGTGCCCTGCTGGAGTCGTAAACACGAGAAGGATGACATCATGAAAACAGCCTGGATTAGCTGCCTGCTGGCACTGTTGATGACGCTGCCACTGCGGGCCGAACAGATGAAGGAGCTGGGTCCCTGGCAGGTGCATTACAACGCCTTCAACTCCAGCTTCCTCACCCCCGAGGTGGCCAAGGCCTATGGTCTGGAGCGCAGCCGCTACAACGGCATCGTCAACATAGCGGTGCAAAACAAGCAGGGGGTGGCTCAGGCGGTGGGCATCAGCGGGGAGGCCAAGAACCTCACCGGCACCATCCGTACCTTGACCTTCCAGGAGGTGAAGGAGGGAGACTCCATCTACTATCTGGCGGTGCTGCCCTACCGCAACGAGGATACCTATCAGTTCACCCTGAAGATCATGGGCGAGGGGCAGCAGCAGACGCTGACCTTCCAGCAGACCTTCTACGTCGACTGAGCCGGGTCGATGAAAAATGCCCCGAACCTGTGTTCGGGGCATTTTTTTGCCCGTCGTTCGCTCAAGAGGAGATGCCAGTGGGGCCTCAGCGGCTGGCCAGCGGGTAGGTGAACAGGGCCAGGTGGGCGAAGTTGAACAAAAAATGCAACAGGATGGCGACGCTCAGCCGTCCGCTGAGCTGGAACGCCAGCCCGTAGCAGGCCCCCGCCAGGGCGGCAAACAGCATCAGCAGCGGGCCACCGGCCAGATGCGCCGCCCCGAACAGCAGGCTGGCGACCAGGAGACCGAACCAGGGCTTGCTTCGGTTCGCCACCCCTTGCTGGATCAGGCCCCGAAACAGCGCCTCCTCCGCCACACAGGTGAACAGCAGGTTGTTGAGGGCAAACAGCCACCACCAGTGGGGCAGCCCCGGCTCGGGCCTGAGGGCGCCGAGCTGCCAGGCCGCCAGCAACAGGGCCGCCAGCGGCAGGATGAGCAGGGCCAGTGGTCGCCAGCGGATGGGACCTCCCTGGCCGAGCAGGGTGGGCCAGGCCAGCAGCAGGCCGAAGAAGATCAGCGGCTTGTCCAGATTGAGATACAGGCTGAAGGGCACGCTGGCGGGGCCGGCCTGCACCCGATCCAGTACCCTGAGGTTGTCAAAGCCCGGCACCTGATGCAGCGTCAGGGCGATGGCCCACAGCAGCACCAGCGTCAGTGCGATGCCACGCCAGGGTTGGGGCAGGCTGGGGGTTTGCCAGGCCAGCAACAGGCCGGCGAGGCTGACCAGCGCAGCGAAGGGGCTGAGGCGCCCCAGCCAGAGGGCGGTCAGCAGGGCGATCCCCAGCAGGATCAGGCCGGGTCTCGGCTGGCGGGCCAGGCAGAGCAGCACGGCCAGCGCCAGCACTCCCCAGATCAAGGCATCGGGTAGCGGTAACATTGAGTCTCCTTGCGAGTTAGAAGGGGCGCACCTTAACGATCCCTTCCCCCTGGCACAAGGCTCGATAGACTGGTCGGATCCCTGCCGCGGTCTGTTGTGCCGCCTGTCGGCCTCTGTCAGACCAATAAAAAAGCCGGAGCAGAGGCTCCGGCTTTGGTGAGAGGTTGTGGCGCGCATTCACGCGCCCAAGTCGTATTAACGGCCGGATTCGGCAATCACGCGGGCGATGATATCGGCACGCTTGGTCGCTTCCAGCTCGCCCAGGGCGATCAGGCCGGCCTTGAAGATGACGTTCTTCGGCAGGCTGACGTCGTCCAGGGTGGTGATGGCTTCCACGTGCAGGCCGTTCAGGCGGCTGGCATCGCGCGGGCTCAGGTTGACCTGAGTGTTCATCACCTGCTTGCCCTTCTTCTTGGCGGGCACGGCGGCTTTCTGGCTGGATTCCTGTTCTTCGTCTTCCGGCAGTTCGTCATCAAAATCGTAAATAGACATAGTCAATCCTGTTGGGTTGCAGCGGGCATGCTTGCCCGATAAATAGAGGGTGATCAGCCCATATCCTCATTGCGGATAAAGGCGCGCCAGGAGCCGAGCACCTGGGCAAAGTCTTCCAGTCCGCACATGGCCAGCTGCTCATCATCGTAGTAGGCGAGATCGTCGAGATCCTCATCCTGCTCGATATTGAGGACGTTGGCCTTCACCTCCGCCTCCTCATGGGTGAGCAGCAGCGAATAGTCGCCGCCGAGCAGACGGTATTCGACACGGCTGCGGTTGGACAGCTGGTCGATGATGGAGAACAGCTCGTCGAGCTTCTCCTCATCCTTTCCCACCTCGTCGATCAGCCATTGACCTATGGCTTCATGGCCCATGGAGAACCGGGCGCGATAGCCACCGAACGGGTCGCGGCGAAATTCATAGTCCATAACGGGATCCATATCGAAAGGACGGGGCCATCACCAGGGGACTGGCCTGCGCCAAATCCGTGATCCATGGTGGGCACACCTGGGGTAAAGTGGCCTATTCTAGCGATCCCCCCCTCGCTTGTCTTGATGATGTGGCATCTTTGCGCGGCCACCTCAGCTTTTTGCCCGGAGAGACCATGCAGTTAAATGACCCCCTGGCCCGGCAGATCGTCAGCCGGGCGATGAAGATCCTCTCGTTTTCGGTCAACCTGATGGACGAAGGCGCCGTCTCAGCATCGCCTGCGGCCACCTCAGCTTTTACCCGGAGAGCCCATGCAGCTAAATGATACCCTGGCCCGGCAGATCGTCAGCCGGGCGATGAAGATCCTCTCGTTCTCGGTCAACGTGATGGATGAACGCGGCCTCATCATCGCCTCAGGCAATCCGGAGCGGCTGCACCAGCGCCACGAGGGGGCCGTGCTGGCGCTGACCGAGAACCGGGTGGTGGAGATCAGCGAGGCCACCGCCCAGCAGCTCAAAGGGGTGCGGCCCGGCATCAACCTGCCTATCGCCTATCAGGGGGAGCTGCTCGGGGTCATCGGCATCTCGGGGGATCCGGAGGAAGTGCGCGCTTACGCCGAGCTGGTGCGGATGACCGCCGAGCTGATCCTCGAGCAGGCGGCGCTGACCGAGCAGCTGCAGTGGGACAAGCGCCACAAGGAGGAGCTGGTGCTGCAGCTCATCCGCGGCGAGGGGCGGGTCGATCAGCTGCAGCAGGCGGCCCGCTTCCTCGAGCTGGATCTGGCCCAGCCTCGGGTGGTGGCCGTGCTGACGCTGGAGGAGGCCGATCCCGCCCGGTTGCGGGAGCTGGTGCATCTGCTGGAGTACCCGGAGCGGGACAACCTGGTGGCCATCAACGGCCTGGACGAGATAGTGGTGCTCAAACCGGCCCAGCTCAGCGACGGCGTCTGGCAATCGGCGCAGGAGCGCAGCCGCATCAAGCAGCTGTTGGCCCGCATTCCCCATTTCAAGGTGCGCATCGGGGTGGGTGATTACTTCGCCGGGATCGACGGCCTGGCCCGCTCCTACCAGACCGCCCGCGACACCCTGCGCCGTGGCATGCGCCAGGCACCGCGCAAACAGGTCTACTTCTTCGAGGATTACCGGCTACCGGTGCTGCTCGGCAGTCTGGCGGACTCCTGGCAGGCTGATCAGCTGCGGGCTCCCCTGCTCAGGCTGGCGCAAGAGGATGCAAAGGGAACGCTGCAAAAGACGCTGCGCCAATATTTCTTGCAGGATTGTGATCTGCATCCCTGTGCCGATGCCTTGTTCATTCATCCCAATACCCTGCGTTACCGGCTGACCCGGATAGAGCAGATAACAGGGTTAAATTTCAACAAGTTAGATGACAAGTTCCTGCTCTATCTCGGGCTCAATCTCGACGGTTGATTTGTTCATATGAACAAAAAGTGACGATATGAAAACGAAAGCTTTGGCTTTTCGGCCAAAGCTTTCCGACCCGGGATCACCATAATGGCCACCACTTACTCCCACTCAAGGTGCCCGTCATGATCCCTGTATCCGCGCTCGGTGCTCTCGCTGCGCTCTCCATCGCCATCTTCCTCATCCTGAAGAAGGTGCCGCCCGCTTACGGCATGATCGTCGGTGCCCTGGCCGGTGGCCTGATCGGCGGAGCCGACCTGACCCAGACCGTCGCCCTGATGATCGGCGGCGCCCAGGGGATCACCACCGCCGTGATGCGGATCCTGGCGGCCGGCGTGCTGGCCGGCGTGCTGATCGAATCCGGTGCGGCCACCACCATCGCCGAGACCATCGTCAAGAAGCTCGGTGAGACCCGCGCCCTGCTGGCGCTGGCGCTGGCCACCCTGATCCTGACCGCGGTCGGCGTGTTCGTGGACGTGGCCGTCATCACTGTCGCCCCCATCGCCCTGGCCATCGCTCGCCGTGCCGACCTCTCCAAGGCCGCCATCCTGCTGGCCATGATAGGTGGCGGCAAGGCGGGCAACGTCATGTCCCCCAACCCGAACGCCATCGCCGCGTCCGACGCCTTCCACCTGCCGCTCACCTCGGTGATGGCGGCCGGCATCATCCCTGGCCTGTTCGGTCTGGTGATGGCCTACTGGCTGGCCAAGCGCCTCAACAACAAGGGCAGCAAGGTCGCCGCCGACGAGGTGGTGAGCTTTGACGGTGCCCAGCTGCCCGGCTTCTTGGCCGCCATCAGCGCGCCCCTGGTCGCCATCCTGCTGCTGGCCCTGCGCCCGCTGGCCGGTATAGTCGTGGATCCGCTCATCGCCCTGCCGCTCGGCGGCCTGGTCGGCGCCCTGATGATGGGCAAGTTCAGCAAGGTGAACCAGTTTGCGGTCTCCGGTCTGGCCCGCATGGCGCCGGTGGCCATCATGCTGCTGGGTACCGGTACCCTGGCGGGCATCATCGCCAACTCCGGTCTGAAGGATGTGCTGATCAGCGGCCTGACCGCCTCCGGTCTGCCCTCCTACCTGCTGGCCCCCATCTCCGGCGCCCTGATGTCGCTGGCGACCGCCTCGACCACAGCCGGGACCGTGGTGGCCTCCAACGTGTTCAGCTCCACCCTGATCGAACTCGGCATCACCAGCCTGGCCGGCGCCGCCATGATCCACGCCGGTGCCACCGTATTTGACCACATGCCGCACGGCTCCTTCTTCCATGCCACCGGGGGCAGCGTCCACATGGGCGTGAGCGAGCGTCTGAAGCTCATCCCCTACGAAACTGCCGTCGGTCTGACCATTGCAGCCGTCTCTACCCTGATGTTTGGCGTGTTTGGTCTCGCCTAAGGAACTGATATGAAAATTGTTATCGCACCAGATTCATTCAAGGAGAGCCTGAGCGCCATGGCGGTGGCAGATGCCATCGAGGCCGGTTTCAAGCAGATATTGCCCGACGCCACCTACATCAAGCTGCCCATGGCCGATGGCGGTGAGGGCACGGTACAGTCGCTGATCGACGCCACTGGCGGTCGCATTCTGCCGGTCGAAGTGACGGCACCGCTCGGCAACAAGGTACAGGGCTTCGTCGGCCTGCTGGGGGATGGCGAGCGGGCCATCATCGAGATGGCGGCGGCCTCCGGCCTGCACCTGGTGGCACCGGAGCGGCGCAACCCGCTGCTCACCTCCAGCTGGGGCACGGGTGAGCTGATCCTGGCGGCGCTGGAGATGGGGGTGACCCACCTCATCCTCGGCATCGGTGGCAGCGCCACCAATGACGGCGGTGCCGGCATGATCCAGGCGCTCGGTGGCCAGCTGCTCAAGGCCGATGGCAGCCCCATCGCCCTGGGCGGCGGGGCCTTGAGTGAGTTGGCGCGCATCGATCTGAGCGGGCTGGATCCTCGCCTGACCGGGCTCACCATAGAGGTGGCTTGTGACGTGGACAACCCGTTGTGCGGCCCGAAAGGCGCCTCCGCCGTGTTCGGCCCACAGAAGGGGGCGACCCCGGAGATGGTGGCCCAGCTGGACGCCAATCTGGCGCACTACGCGGACTGCATCGAGCAGGCCCTCGGCAAACAGGTGAAGGCCATTCCGGGGGCGGGCGCCGCCGGTGGCATGGGCGCCGCCCTGGTGGGGCTGCTGGGCGCCGAGCTCAAGCCCGGCATCCAGATCGTCATCGAGGCGTTGAAGCTGGCCGAGGCGGTGGCCGATGCGGATCTCGTCATCACCGGCGAGGGGCGGATCGACAGCCAGACCATCCACGGCAAGACCCCCATCGGGGTGGCGCGTTGCGCCAAGCAGTTCGGCAAGCCGGTGATCGGCATCTCCGGCTGTATCACCGACGATTACGGCGTGGTGCATGAGCACGGCCTGGACGCGGTGTTTGCCGTGGTCAACCGCGCCATGTCCCTGCCGGAGGCGCTGGCGACCGCCACCACCAACCTGCAGCTCACGGCCCGCAACGTCGCGGCCCTCTATATGCTGCGCAACTAGTCCCTCTTCTGGCCGGTGCAGGGCACCGGCCACCCTCTGCCCCGTGTAGCGGATGTGGTTGCTTGCCTGCTGGCAGACCCTCTGACGCACCTTGCCGATCCCTGGATCGGCTTTTTTCATTTTCATTATCTCGCTGTCTTTTATATGGTTTTTGTATTCTGCCCGTCTGCTTTGCGGCATAGTGATCCCCCCCATACTGAGGGGCAACGTGCGAGGAGCAACCCATGATCTTGCTGACCCTGGGGGTAGTGCTATTTACCCTGATCCACCTCTATCCCTGCTTCGCCGTGACCCACCGTGCCCGCCTGCGCGACCGGCTGGGAGTGCAGCGCTACAAGGGACTCTTCTCGCTGCTGGTGTTCGTCGCCATCGCCTGCATCCTCGCCGGCTGGCGCAGCGCCAGCCCCATGCCACTCTATTTTCTGCCCACCTGGGGCCCGGCCCTGGCGATGGGGCTGATGCCCGTCGCGCTGATCCTGCTCTGTGCCGGGCAGGGGGCCAACCACTTCCGGCGCTGGCTGGTGCACCCCCAGCTCATCGGTGCCCTGCTGTGGGCGGGGGCTCATTTGACTGTGAACAGCGAGGCGCGCTCCCTGGTGCTGTTCGGAGGCCTGGGAATATGGGCCCTGGTCAGCATCGTCTGGATTTCGGTGCGGGACTGGCAGCAGAAACCGCGCCCGGCGGCGAGCTGGCAGGGCACGGGGATCTGCGTGGGGGCGGGGCTGGCGCTCACGGCGCTGCTCATCTTCTGGGGCCATGGCTGGCTGACGGGCATAGCGCTGCACTGAGCATGAAATGAACCGGAGCCGCGGCGGATACGTATGCTATTCATCTGTTCAAAAGGAGTTGCCCGATGAAATGGTTCACTCTGTTGTTATTGTTCGGCGCAGGCCAGGCGCTGGCCGCCTGCCCCGACTACTTCAATGTGGAGCAACGGGAGCTCAACAGCACCCGGCGCCATAACCTCTGCCAACTGACCGAGGGCAAGGTGGTGCTGGTGGTCAACACCGCCTCCTACTGCGGCTATCGCGGCCAGTTCCGGGAGCTGGAATCGCTCTACCAGAGCTACAAGGATAAGGGGCTGATCGTCCTGGGTTTTCCGTCCAATGACTTCTGGCAGGAGGCGGGGGATGAGGGCAAGACCGCCACCGTCTGCCGCCGTGACTACGGCGTGACCTTTCCCATGTTCAACCGGATCGCCGTGCGCGGATCCGATGCCAGCCCCCTGTATAAGGGGCTTGCGGCCGCCGCCGGTGGCGACGCTCCCGGCTGGAACTTCCACAAGTACCTGATCGGGCGTGATGGCAAGCTGATCGCGAGCTATGGCGCCAGCCAGAATCCGGGTGCGGATCCCCTGCTGGCCGCGGTGAAGCAGGCGCTCGGCCGCTAGGCCTCACCGGACTACTCTGGAATAATGGCGGCAGGCTCCTCTATCTGGTAACCCCGTGCTGCAACGCCTCCCTCAAATGCTGATCTTCGATGCCCTGGTCCGTGAACAGGGCATCTCCGCCGCCGCGCGCCGGCTCGGCGTTTCCAAGTCCCACATCAGCAAGCAACTGGCGCTGCTGGAGGCCGCGCTCGGTGCCCAGCTGGTGCAGCGCACCACCCGCCGCTTCTCCCTGACCGAACTCGGCCAGGAGTATGCCCGCCACTGCCGCGCCCTGGTGGCGGTGGCGCAGGAGGCGGATTCCATGGTGGCGGAGCGGCGTGGCAAGGTGAGTGGCGTCCTGCACCTGGGGGTCGGTCAGTCCTTTGGCCGGCTGCACGTGATACCGCGCCTCAAGGCGTTCCAGGATCGCTACCCCGAGCTGGAGCTGGAGGTCTCCCTATTCGATCACCGCACCAACCTGGTGGATGAGGGGCTGGATCTCTGGATCACCACCTACGAGGACAAGCCGGAGGCGCTGGTGGGGCAGCGGCTGGCAGACATCGGCTTCGTGCTGGTGGCCTCGCCGGACTATCTGCTGAGCCACGGCACCCCGCTGCACCCGAAGGATCTGGCCCAGCACAACTGCATCACCTACCAGAGCCGGGAGCGGCGCTACCACGAATGGTCGTTCCGCCAGGGCAAGGAGCGCCAGACGGTGCAGGTGGCGGGCAACTACCGGGTGGATCTGGCGGAGGCGGTGCGGGATGCGGCCCTGGCCGGGCTTGGCATCGCCTATGTCGCCAACTACCTGCTGGACAAGGAGTTGCAGTCCGGCCAGCTCATCCCCCTGCTGCCCCAATGGCGGCCGAACCAGAAGATGGCGGTGCACGCCGTCTATGTCAGGCGCGAGCATCTGGATCCGAAGATCCGGCTGTTCATCGACTTTCTCAAGGAGAGCTTCGGCCCAGACCCCTATTGGGAGCAGCGGCTTGCTCCCTGGCTCGGCGGTAAATTGTCCGGCACAGGGGAATGATCGTTTCTGTATAAAAACACTGGCTTTCCGCTGATACTAAAATCTAGCCAAATCAGCCAGTTGCCGCAACCGGTGTCGTGCAAACGTTTTTGCTAACAGGATCGTAACCAAGTGGGCTTGCAGTGACGGGGCAGGGAGCGCAGAATCCGCGCCCATCTTCTGCCTCACCTGATGGAATCCCCATGATCGCCCTGCTCGGCATCCTCTGTATCCTGGCTCTGGCCGCACTCTGTTCTGATAATCGTCGTCGTATCCCGTTGCGAACAGTGGGTTTCGCCCTCTGCCTGCAAGTGCTCTTCGCCGGCCTGGTACTCTGGTTGCCCGCCGGCCAGCATGTGCTGAACGGGGTCAGCGAGAGCGTCAGCAGCGTGATCGGCTACGGTCAGGAGGGGATCGCCTTCCTGTTCGGCGATCTGGCCAAGTTCAAGCTGGGCTTCATCTTCGCCTTCAACGTGCTGCCGGTCATCATCTTCTTCTCCGCCCTCATCGCCATCCTTTACCACATCGGCCTGATGCCGAGGGTCATCGCCCTGCTCGGTGGCGGCCTGCAGAAGCTGCTGGGCACCGGCCGGGCCGAGAGCCTCTCCGCCACCGCCAACATCTTCGTCGGCATGGTGGAGGCGCCGCTGGTGGTCAAACCCTACCTCTCCAAGATGTCTGACTCCCAGTTCTTCGCGGTGATGAGCTGTGGCCTCGCCTCGGTGGCCGGTGGCACCCTGGTGGGTTATGCCAGCATCGGGGTCGAGCTGAAATACCTGATCGCGGCGGCCTTCATGTCGGCCCCCGCCGGTCTGGCCATGGCCAAGATCCTGGTACCGCCTGCCGCAGATGAGGTGGACAACCATCAGGACGTGGAGATCCCGCGCGCGACCAACGTCATCGAGGCGGCGGCCGACGGTGCCATGGCGGGGCTGAACATTGCTGTGGCCGTCGGCGCCACCCTGCTGGCCTTCGTCGGGGTGATCGCCCTGCTCAACGGTCTGCTGGGCTGGGTGGGTGATCTGGCCGGACTGGAGCTGAGCTTCCAGATAATCCTGGGCTGGCTGTTCGCCCCCGTCTCCTGGCTGATCGGGGTACCCTGGGATCAGGCCCAGGCCGCCGGTGCCCTGATCGGGACCAAGATCGTCATCAACGAGTTCGTCGCCTTCATCGCCCTGGTGCAGGATCAGACCCTGAACGAGTCGAGCAAGGCCATAGTCACCTTCGCCCTGTGCGGTTTCGCCAACATCTCCTCAATGGCGATCCTCATCGGTGGCCTGGGCTCCATGGTGCCGGAGCGCAAGGCTTTCATCGCCCGTTACGGCATGCGTGCCATCCTGGCGGGGGTGCTGGCGAACCTGATGAGCGCCTCGCTGGCGGGCCTATTCCTCGCCCTCTGATGAGCCCCGAGTCAGCCACTTTCGGTCAAGGCCCGCTTCGGCGGGCCTTTTCGTGGCCGTTTTCGGGCACAAAAAAAGCGCCTCAGAGGAGGCGCGGGGAAAAGACAGATTGGAAGCGTCACATGGGTGCCACTTGAATGAGGGATGAGCCATACCATCCAAGTGTCAGGTCATCATGCCAGCCCCTGTCTGAAGCCCTTCTGAGGCGATTCTTCATACTATGTTCATTTTGCTAAACGCCGGGCGGGGTCAGTTCAAAGCCGCTGCCCTCCTGCTCCAGCGCCAAGAGCCAGCGCTTGATGGGAATGCCGCCACCGTAGCCGGTCAGCTCGCCGTTGCGGCCTATGACCCTGTGGCAGGGCACTATGATGCTCAAGGGGTTCTGGCCGTTGGCGGCCCCCACCGCGCGCACCGCCTTGGGATTGCCGATGGCCCGGGCGATGTCGAGGTAGCTGACGGTCTCGCCATAGGGGATGTCGCACAGGGCGTGCCACACAGATTGCTGGAAGGGGGTGCCCCTGGCGGCGAGCGGCAGCGTGAAGCGCCGCAAGCGGCCGGCGAAGTAGGCCTCGAATTGTTCGACGAAGGGGGCGAGCGCGACATCGTCCCGCAGCCACTCGGGGGCCGGCATCACGGGCCGCTCACCCCGCACAAACTCCACATAACGCAGTCCGTCCTTGTCGATGGCGACGAGCAGGGGACCCTGGGCGCTGTCGCAGAAGCTGTATCTCATCTGTGTTGATTCCTTGGCGTGGGCAGTCGAGGTCATTCCAGCACGGGTTTGCCGCGGGCCGACTTGATGTCCCCCTTGCGCTTCTTGGCGTCGACCCGCTTGCGCTGGGAGCTGCGGGTCGGCTTGGTGGCGTGGCGGGCCTTGGGGCGCCACGCGGCCTTCTTCAGCAGCTCGGTCAGCCGGCTCATGGCCTCCTTGCGGTTCATGTCCTGGCTGCGATGGGTCTCGACCCTGATCTGGATGAAGCCGTCATGGACCCGGCTGTCGCTCAGCTTCTCCAGCCCCTCCTTGTAGAGGTCCGGCAGGCTGGGGGAGTCGCGGTAATCGAAGCGCAACCAGACGGCGGAGTCCGTCTTGTTGACATGCTGACCGCCGGCGCCCTGGGCGCGCATGGTCTGGAACTGCAGCTCGTGCCAGGGAATGATCACGCTGTTGGAGATGACTAACATGGGGTGATGCTCTCATTTGGTGCATCAAGGGAGTCTGGTGCAGCTTGGTGCCTCATTATGGGGCGAGATGCGCTTCCTTGGTGATCTTGGGTCTTAGCAGCCCAAGGGTTAAAGCCTATCTTTATGAAAATAAACAATAAAAATACTTGGCACAAGAATTGATGACCAATCCATGACATACCATGGATTGGGAGCAACCAGATGAAGCTGATTACTGCGATTATCAAACCCTTCAAGTTGGACGACGTGCGCGAGGCCATCGCCAACCTGGGGGTCGAAGGCCTGACCGTGTCCGAGGTCAAGGGATTTGGCCGCCAGAAGGGGCACACCGAATTATACCGGGGAGCCGAGTATCAGGTCGACTTCCTGCCCAAGGTGAAGCTGGAAATCGCCACCGCCGACGACAACGTGGAGGGGGTGATAGAGGCTATCTGCAAGGCGGCCTACACCGGCAAGATCGGCGACGGCAAGATCTTCGTCTATGACCTGCTGCAGGCGGTGCGGATCCGCACCGGCGAGAGCGACGACGAGGCGCTC
Organism: Aeromonas sp. sif2433; assembly: GCF_019218705.1. Taxonomy (NCBI): domain Bacteria; kingdom Pseudomonadati; phylum Pseudomonadota; class Gammaproteobacteria; order Aeromonadales; family Aeromonadaceae; genus Aeromonas; species Aeromonas sp. sif2433. Next base: position 78,026 of record NZ_JAHUXD010000003.1, on the reverse strand, counting down.
TAATCCCGCATCCTCTTCCCGGAGCAGGCATGGGCCCAGGCCGGACATCAGCCAAGGCAGGCTGACGCCATGCCTTGATGGCCAATCAGACCGTGACTCTAAGTCATCGAGAGGCTGGGTGGGATTCCATCCGGTCTTTTTCTTCGGTCAACGGTTAAATATGTGATCCTACCTCTGTAAACCACCTTGATCCCGCTGTCGTGCCTCATGCAGAATGCAAACGCAAATTGTTATCACTCGATGCACAACTCAAGGAACGGATGATGAAAATGAAGATGCTGGCACTGGCTTTCTCTACCCTGGCTGCCCAGTCGGCATTTGCCGCCGCTGAAGTAAACGTCTACTCCAACCGGCAGGATGAGCTGATCAAGCCCATCATCCAGCAGTTCGAGAAAGAATCCGGGATCAAGGTCAACGTGGTGTTCGCCAAAGAGGGGCTGAACGAGCGTCTGGAGCGGGAAGGCAAGCTCTCCCCGGCCGATCTGATGCTGACCGTCGACATCAGCCGCCTGACCGATCTGGTGGACAAGGATCTGGTGCAGTCGGTGGACAGCAAGATACTGCAGGAGAACATCCCGTCCATCTATCGGGATCCGGACAACAAGTGGTTCGCCCTGACCACCCGGGTACGCGCCATCTACTCCAGCAAGGATCGTCTCGGCAAGCTCGACACCATCCGCTACGAAGATCTGGTCAAGCCTGAATACAAAGGGAAAATTTGTACCCGCAGCGGCAAGCATGAGTACAATGTGGCGCTGGTCTCCTCCATGATCGCCCATCACGGCATGGCGGACGCCAAGACCTGGCTGGAAGGGGTCAAGGCCAACCTGGCGCGCAAGCCGCAGGGCAACGATCGGGATCAAGTCAAGGCCATCAAGGACGGCATCTGCGATCTGTCGCTGGGTAACAGCTACTACCTGGGCGCCATGCTCAAGGATCCCGCCCAGAAGTCCTGGGCCGATGCGGTCTACATCAACTTCCCGAATCAGGCCGACCGCGGTGCCCACGTCAACGTGAGTGGCGTGGCCATGACCAAGTATGCCAAGAACAAGGAAGCCGCCCAGAAGCTGATGGAGTTCCTCTCTGGCGACACCGCCCAGCACCTCTATGCGGATGTGAATGCCGAGTATCCGGTCAAGGCCGGGGTCGAGCCTTCCGCCATGGTCAAGTCCTGGGGCAGTTTCAAGTCTGACGCCATGCCGGTCAGCGAATACGCCAAGTACCGCAAGGATGCCTTGCAGTTGCTGGATGAAGTGAAGTTCGACTTGTAATCAGATGGGGCCAAAGGCCCCATCAATCACTGTGGTCCCATGAAAAATTTTGGTTGGATTGCCGGCAGCTGGGCCACCGCCCTGCTGCTGGGTTTGCCCGTTATCGCCCTGATCTTCTCTGCCCTGTCGGCGGACGGGGAGCTGTTTCGCCACCTCGCCGATACTGTGCTGCTCGACTACATCGCCAACACCTCGGCCCTGGTGCTGGGGGTGGTGCTGCTCAGCCTGCTGTTCGGGGTCCCCACCGCCTGGCTGGTGGCCATGTGCCAGGTGCCGGGGCGCCGTGCCCTGCAGTGGGCGCTGATGCTGCCCATGGCCATGCCCTCCTACATAGTGGCCTACGTCTATACCGACCTGCTGGATTACTCGGGTCCGTTGCAGGCGGGGCTGCGCACCCTGTTTGACTGGAACACCCCCACCGATTACTGGTTCCCGGCCATCCGCTCCCTCGGCGGGGCCGCCTGGGTGCTGGCGCTGGTGCTGTTCCCCTATGTCTACCTGCTGGCCCGTGCTTCGTTTTTGGAGCAGTCGGTCAGCCTCATTCACTCCAGCCGATTGCTCGGCTGCACTCCCTGGCAGAGTTTTCGCCGCCTCAGCCTGCCGCTGGCCCGCCCCGCCATCATGGTGGCGGTCTCCCTGGTGGCGATGGAGACCCTGGCGGACTTCGCCACCGTCCACTTCTTCGCCATCAACACGCTCACGACCGCGATTTACGACACCTGGCTCGGTTACGGCAGCCTGGCCACCGCCGCCCGCCTCTCCTGCCTGATGTTGCTGGCGGTGGTGCTGCTGATCGCCGTCGAGCGCCGCTCCCGCCAGCGCCAGCAGGTGTTCCAGAAGTCCATGGGCCATGAGCCGCCGCTGCGCTATCCGCTCAGAGGGCTACCTCGCTTGCTGGCCGGGCTCTGGTGCTGGGGGCTGGTGGTGGCGGGCTTCGCGCTGCCGTTCGCCATCCTGCTCGATTACGGGGTACGCTACTTCGAGCTCTCCTGGACCCCGGAGTTCGTCCGCTTCGCCGGCAACAGCCTGACCATCTCGACGCTGACCGCCCTGCTCGCCATGGGGATAGCCCTGCTGCTCGGCTTCTTCCGGCGCCTCGATGGCGGCATCCGCAGCCTGCTGCCGCTGCGCATCGCCGCCATGGGCTATGCCATGCCGGGCACTGTGCTCGCTATCGGGGTGCTGGTGCCGCTGACGGCGCTCGATTTTGGCATCAACGATCTGGCCGAGTGGCTCGGGATGCAGGGTCCGGGCCTGCTGTTGACCGGCACCCTCACCGCCATCGTGTTCGGCTATCTGGTGCGCTTCGTGGCCATCGCCATCGGCTCGGTGGAGAGCAGCATGGGCAAGATCTCCCCCAGCCTCGACATGGCGGCCCGCTCCCTGGGGCAGGGCTCTGGCGGCATGCTGCGCCGGGTTCATCTGCCACTGGTGCGGCGCGGCCTGTTCGCCGGCGCCATGCTGGTATTCATCGAATCCATGAAGGAGCTGCCCGCCGCCCTGCTGCTGCGGCCGTTCAACTTCGATACCCTGGCGACCCACGTCTATCAGTTCGTCTCGGACGAGATGCTGGAGCGGGGGGCGCTCGGCGCCATCGTCATAGTGCTGGTGGGGCTGCTGCCGCTGATCTGGGTCAACCGCAGCCTGGACAGCCCGGGCCACTAGGCCCGTCACTACAGAATATGAACGCGCCCCGGCCATCGGCGGGGGAGGCCACGAAACGAGAGGAACTGAGTCTTGTCTTGCTTGCAAGTAGAGAAGGTAAGCTGCCGTTATAACGGCCAGAACGTGCTGGAGCAGCTCTCCCTGCAGGTGGCCGACAACGAGATCGTCTGCCTGCTGGGGGCCAGTGGCTGCGGCAAGACCACGCTGCTCAAGGCCATCGCCGGCCTGCTGCCGCTGGCCGAGGGCCGCATCCGGCTCGGCGACAACCTGCTGGACGAACCCGGCCTGAGCGTGCCGCCCGAGGCGCGTAATATCGGCATGATCTTCCAGGATTACGCCCTGTTCCCGCACCTGATGGTGGCCGAGAACGTCGGCTTCGGGCTGGCGAACCAGCGCCGCACGGCGCGCCAGCAGCAGGTGGACGAGGCGCTGGCGCTGGTCAATCTGCAGGGGCTGGGGGATCGCTACCCCCATCAGCTCTCCGGTGGTCAGCAGCAGCGGGTCGCCATCGCCCGCGCCCTGGTGTGCAAGCCGCGGCTGATGCTGCTGGACGAGCCCTTCTCCAACATAGATACCCAGGTGCGGATGAAGCTGATCCTCGAGATCCGCACCCTGCTCAAGCAACAGGGGATAGGGGCCATCTTCGTCAGCCACAGCAAGGAGGAGGCGTTCGCCTTCGCCGATCGGCTGGCGCTGTTTCGCGCCGGCCACATCGAACAGGTCGGTCAGCCGGAGCAGCTCTATCGCCGCCCGCAGAACCGCTTCGTGGCGGAGTTTCTCGGCGGGGTGAACTACCTGGACGCCGAAGTGGTGGACAGCCACTGCGTGCGGACCGCGCTGGGGCTGGTGCGTGGCAGCGAACCCCACGGCCACACCGTGGGCGAGCGGCTGCAGCTGATGCTCAGGCCCCAGCAACTGGTGCTGGCGGCGGTCGAGGATGGCGAGCTGAGGGTGCGGGAGCAGCAGTTCCTCGGCCATCACTGCCGGGTGCAGGTCGAGTGTGCGGGCCAGGTGCTGGAGGCCAGCATAGGCGAGCCCCTCGAGGGCGCGCGGGCGCGGGTCGAGGTCGCGCCCCATGCGCTGGTGCTGTTCTCGTCCTGATAGCGATGTGAAATCAAGGAATTGGACTCGCTCTGGTTTATAATCGCGCCACGCCTTTACCCATGCCTTTGGAGAGAGAAATGAAAGCCCAAGCCGGGATCTGTGCAGAGCCGAATCTGCATGCCCTCTATCTGATGTTCAATCGCACCGGCGATGCAACCGAGCTGGCCGCCCGCCTGGCCAAGCTGCCCACCCTGTGGGATGCGGTGAGTGCCGATTTTCCCGCCGCCGGTTTCTCCGGTCTGGTCGCCGTGGGTGCCGATGGCTGGGATGCGCTCTATCCGGTCGCCCGGCCGCCCCAGTTCCGCGGCTTCATGGCGCAGTCGGCAAACGGCCAGGAGGCGCCCAATACCCCGTTTGATCTGTTCGTGCAGCTGCGCGCCGACCGGGTCGATGTGCTGCACCATGCCGGGCAGCGCGTGATGGCGCTGCTAGCCGGTCTGGTGGAGCTGGCCGAGGAGGTCAATGGCTTCCGCAACCAGGATTGCCGGGATCTGACCGGCTTCGTCGATGGCACCGAGAACCCCCAGGGTGAGCACAGGGCCGAGGTGGCGCTGCTCGAGGGCGGCGAGTTCGCCGGCGGTTCCTACATCCACGTGCAGCGCTGGGTCCATGCCCTGAGCGACTGGGAGAAGCTGGCGCTGAAGGAGCAGGAAGACATCATAGGCCGCACCAAGCTCGACAACATCGAGTACGAGTCGGCCGACAAGCCGCTGACCTCCCACATCAAGCGGGTCAACCTCAAGACCCCCAAGGGCGAGTCCATGGAGATACTGCGCCAGAGCATGCCCTGGGGCACCATGCGCGAGCAGGGGCTCTACTTCATCTCCTGCTGCCGCACCCCGCAGCACTTCAATGCCATGCTGGCCAGCATGTACAAGGGGGAGGGCAGCCACTTCGATCACCTGCTGCGCTTTACCAGGGCGGTGACCGGGGCGGCCTTCTTCGCACCCTCGATAGACTTTCTGGTCGCGCAGGGCAAATAAGCCTGTTGCTACGCCCATAGCAAAAATCCCGGCCTAGGCCGGGATTTTTCGTTCAGGTGGCGCCGCCAGAGGGGGACGGCATTCCTGATTAAGGGGTCTGCTCGAACAGCTCGAGCGCCGAGAGGTAAAGTTCTTCGATGTCGGTATCGCTGGTCGGGGTGATGAAGATGGTATCGTCACCGGCGATGGTGCCGAGGATGCCTTCGGCCTTGCCGAGGGAATCGAGCAGGCGGGCGATCAGCTGGGCCGCCCCCGGGCTGGTGTGGATCACCACCAGGGCGCCGTTGTGGTCGACATCCAGTACCAGGTTCTTGAGCGGGCTGGAGGTGGTGGGGACACCCAGTTCCACCGGCAGGCAGTAGACCATTTCCATCTTGGCGTTGCGGGTGCGAACGGCGCCGAAGCGGCTCAGCATGCGCGAGACCTTGGATTGGTTGATGTTCTCGAAGCCCATCTCTTGCAGGGCAGTGACTATCTCTGCCTGGGAGCCGAATCGCTCTTCTTTCAGCAAGGCTTTAAAGGCCTTGGCCAGTTTTTCTTGCTTGTCGTTATGTTTCATCTTGGACTCACGAATGAGGGGTGTGACCGCCTGTCACGCTCAGGCGGCAGATACGAACAGCGCTGCTATTTTGCATTCATATGCCTATTTTGGCAAGGAAGCGGCGCTTGTTCTGCATATCGATTCAAATTTAGCTTGCATCCACCCATGTTGCAGCTAAAATCGGGACGAAATTTTGAAAACTTATTCAATTAGGTCGTATGGGTATTGAATTAATCGGCATCGAAAAATCCTGGCACAAGGTGCCGGTACTGCAACAGGTCAGCTTTCGGACCGCACCCGGCGAAACCTTGGTATTGCTGGGCCCGAGCGGTGCGGGCAAGAGTTCGCTGCTGCGCATGATGAACCTGCTGGACACCCCGGATGCCGGTGTTCTGCGCATTGGCGACAGTGAATTTTCTTTCCCGTCCTCCCTGTCGACCGCGGAATTCAACCGTCAGGCGCAGGCGCTGCGCCGCAAGGTGGGCATGGTGTTCCAGCAGTACAATCTCTGGCCCCATCTGACCGTGATGGAGAACCTGATCGAGGCCCCCGTCAAGGTGCTCGGCATGAGCCGTGAGGCCGCCATCGAGAAGGGCGCCTACCTGCTGGCCCAGCTGCAGCTGGCCGACAAACGGGACGCCTGGCCCGCCCGGCTCTCCGGTGGTCAGCAGCAGCGGGTCGCCATCGCGCGTACCCTGATGATGGATCCGCAGGTGTTGCTGTTTGACGAGCCGACGGCGGCGCTCGATCCTGAAATAACTAAGGAGGTGGCGGAGATCATCCGTACCCTCAGCCAGACCGGCATCACCCAGGTGGTGGTCACCCACGAGGTGGAGTTTGCCCGCAAGGTCGCCAGTCAGGTCATTTATCTGGAAAAGGGGCGGATCATCGAATCCGGTAGTGCCGCCATCTTCCAGGCCCCGCAAACCAGCCGGTTTGCCGAATTCTTGATGCATTGATACTGAATCGATAAGGAAGCTGTCATGAAAAAGAGTCTGTTGTTGGTTGCGGCCATGGGCCTGCTGAGCACCACGGTGCTGGCCAAAGAGATCAAGTTCGCTACCGAGGCCACCTATGCGCCGTTCGAATACCTGGATGACAAGAACGAGTTCCAGGGCTTCGACATCGATCTGGCCCGCGCCATCTGTACCCAGGTCAAGCTGGAGTGCAGCTTCCACAATCAGGCCTTCGACAGCCTGATCCCGAGCCTCAAGTTCCGTCGCTATGATGCCGCCATCGCCGCCATGGACGTGACCCCGGAGCGGGCCGCCCAGGTTGACTTCTCCGATATCTACTATGTGAACTCCGCGGTGTTCGTGACCAAGAAGGATGCCTTCAAGGGTCCGGAAGAGCTGGTCGATAAGACCGTCGGCGTGCAGAACGGCAGTTCGCACCAGTCCTATCTGGTGGACAAGTGGATCAGTAAGGGCCTGCTCACCGTGCCTTACGCCAGCTACCAGAGCGCCTTCCTCGACATGATGAACGGCCGTACCGACGGGGTGTTCGCCGATACCGCCGTCGCCGCCGACTGGCTCAAGCAGCACAAGGATTATGCCGTCATCGGTACCCCTGTGACCGACGCCAAGTACTTCGGTACCGGCTTTGGCATCGCCGTGGCCAAGGGCAATCAGGAGTTGCTGACCCAGCTGAACAAGGGCCTGGCCGAGATCAAGGCCAACGGTACCTATCAGAAAATCTTCGACAAATACTTCGCGCAGTAAGCCATGTTGAGCCTGTTGTTGGATGCAGCCTGGATGACCCTGGGGCTGGCCTTGGCATCACTGGTCGGGGGCATGGCGCTTGCTCTGGGATTCAGCGCGGCCGAGCTCAGCAAGCGCAGTTGGTTGGTGTGGCCGGTGGCCACGCTGACCACGTTGATCCGTGGCCTGCCCGAGCTGCTGGTGGTGCTGTTCATCTACTTCGGCTCGACCCAGGTGCTGTTCCTCATCACCGGTGAGTACGTGGAGTTCAGCCCCTTCGCCTGCGGCGTGCTGGCGCTCTCCCTGCTGTTTGCCAGCTATGCCACCCAGACCCTGCGGGCGGCGCTCAATGCGGTGCCCGCCGGGCAGCGTCTGGCGGCGCTGGCGCTCGGTCTTGGCAAGGCCCACATCTTCTTTCGCATCGTGCTGCCGCAGGCCTGGCGTTACGCCCTGCCGGGTCTCGGCAACCAGTGGCTGGTGCTGCTCAAGGACACGGCGCTGGTCTCCCTCATCGGGGTGAACGAGATGATGCGTCAGGCCCAGATGGCTTCGGCCAGCACCTATGAACCCTTCACCTGGTATGCCGCCGCGGCCCTCATCTATCTGGCGATCAGCCTGGTGAGCGAGCTCGGGCTCAAGCAGGCTGCCCGTTATACCCGCCGGTACGGAGGCTGATCATGCAGGACTATCTCATGACCCTGTTGGGTGGTCTGGCCATCACCCTGCAGCTCACGGCACTTAGTTTGCTGCTCGGGGTGTTGCTGGCGGCCGCCATGACCTGGGTGCTGGAGCGACGCCTGCCGGTGGCGACCCAGCTGGTACAGCTGTGGGTGTTGCTCTTCACCGGTACCCCGCTGCTCATTCAGATCTTCCTCATCTACTACGGGCCGGGTCAGTTCGAGTGGCTCAAGTCCGGGCCGCTCTGGCCGCTGTTCAAGCAGCCCTGGTTCTGTGCCGTGCTGGCGCTGGGCTTCAACACGGCGGCCTATTCCACCCGACTGTTCAAGGGGGCGCTCGACGCCATCCCCGCCGGTGAGGTGGAAGCCTGTCGGGCGCTTGGTTTCTCGGCCGGGCAGACCCTGTGGATGAAGGTGCGCCATGCCGCCCGCCGGCTGGTCCCCGCCTACTCCAACGAGGTGATCCTGGTGCTCAAGGGCAGTTCCCTCGCCAGCACCATCACCATCATGGATATCATGGGTCTGGCCCAGCGTCTCAACGCCCAGACCTATGACACCCTGGCGGTGTTCACCGTGGCCGGTGCGCTCTATCTGACCATGAATGGATTGTTAACTATTGGTTTCCGCTGGTGTGAGCGCAGAGCACTGGCATTCCAGTCCTGAAGCAGTCGTAATTACCCCTTAATGGAAGGGAAAGCACAGGAAATCTGTGCTTTCCGTCCCATTTATCGCATATTCCTCTCCGTTTTCGTCACCGCTTGCTCCCTGGCTCACAGAACCCGTGATTACAACTGTTATCAGATTGTTTTTTATCGGGGGATCCTTTAAGGTGAGGCGCACAATAAGAAACAGCTTTGACCCCCAACAAGAAACAACCTTAAACCTACGCTTGAACATGGAGTTGATCATGAAAGTTGCCGTTCTGGGTGCCGCCGGTGGCATCGGCCAAGCCCTCGCTCTGCTGTTGAAAAATCGCCTTCCTGCTGGTTCCGAGCTGAGCCTGTATGACATTGCCCCGGTCACTCCGGGTGTCGCGGCCGATCTGAGCCACATCCCGACTGACGTGAAAGTAAAAGGTTTCTGCGGTGAAGATCCGAGCCCGGCTCTGGTCGGCGCCGATGTCGTACTGATCTCCGCTGGTGTGGCGCGCAAGCCCGGCATGGATCGTTCTGACCTGTTCAACATCAACGCCGGTATCGTCAAGAACCTGGTAGAGAAGTGCGCGGCCAGCTGCCCGAAGGCGCTGATCGGCATCATCACCAACCCGGTCAACACCACGGTCGCCATCGCCGCCGAAGTGTTGAAGAAGGCCGGCGTCTATGACAAGCGTCGCCTGTTCGGCGTCACCACCCTGGACGTGATCCGCGGTGAGACCTTCGTGTCCGCTGCCAAAGGCCTGAACATCGACAAGATCCGTGTCAACGTGATCGGCGGCCACAGTGGCGTGACCATTCTGCCGCTGCTGTCCCAGATCGAAGGCGCCAGCTTCACCGCCGAGGAAGCGGCTGCCATGACCAAGCGCATCCAGAACGCCGGTACCGAAGTGGTGGAAGCCAAGGCCGGTGGCGGATCTGCCACCCTCTCCATGGGCCAGGCTGCCTGCCGCTTCGGTCTGTCGCTGATCAAGGGTCTGCAGGGCGAAGCCAACGTGATCGAGTGCGCCTATGTGGAAGGCAATGGCGAGCACGCCACCTTCTTCGCGCAGCCCATCCTGCTCGGCAAGAACGGCGTCGAAGCCGTGCTGGACTACGGCAAGCTGAGTGCCTTCGAGCAAGAGGCGATGGACAGCATGCTGGCCACCCTGAAGGCCGACATCCAGCTGGGCGTCGACTTCGTCAAATAAGCGCCAGCGCGTGCATGAGGGGAGCTTCGGCTCCCCTTTGTCGTTATGGCGATCCGCCGCGGCGGGCTAAGGGGTTGGGGTTTGCTGCCGATAACAGAGGGCAGCAGGAGATCCTCATGATGAAACCCAGTACCCTAATCGGCCTTATCTGTCTCGTCAGCCTCCCCTCGCAGGGGGCCGAGCCGGTCTCGGCCGCCCCAACCCAGACCCCGGCAGCGACCGCTCCGGCGCCTTCTGCCACCCTGTCATCGGCAGCCTCCAGCGCAGCGGGGGCGCCTGCTGTGACCACCGCCTCTATCGCTGCCGCAGCCACCCCGTTACCCTCCACGGCCGCACTGGCTGTACCGCCAGCCGCACCTGTTGTTCCTGTGCCGGCTGCCCCGCTGCCGACGGCGCCCGTCGCGGCGCCCTTGCCCAAGGCGGCCACGCCGGCGCCCCTGACCACGGGGGATCTGCAGGCGGTGCCACTCTATCGACAGGACGAGCTGCTCAACTGGATAGAGCAGGGGCGCCATCTGACCCAGGTGAAGCAGGACAGATGCCAGCTGACCCAGGACATAGAGGCGCGCGCCTCTGTGATGAAGATCCCCGCCTACCAGTTCCTGTGGGGGGACATGCTGGCCTGGGGGGTCTGCATCAAGCCCGACGCCCAGATCGGGGTGCAATACATGTGGGAGGCGGCCAATCAGGGGCTGGCACCGGCGCTGGAGCAGCTGGGGCGCTACTACTGGAAGGGGATCCTGGTCCAGAAGGATCTGGTGCGGGCCGAGACCCTGATGCGGGAGGCCGCCAGCCTGGGGTTCCAGCGGGCACAGATGGAATGGGTCGAGATGCTGCTGCAGGGCATGGGCAGTCCGCTGGATTACGAGGAGGCCTATCACTGGCTGCACGGCGCCGTCATCGGTGACAAGGCCCGCCATCAGAAGGCCGCCAGCCTGCTGAGCCGGCTCGGCAATCGCATGCCCGCCAATGCGATCGCCCGCGCCAAGGCTATGCGCTAAGCCCGACTCGCTGCGACCCCTGCTATGACAAGGCCCACGAACCTGCGTTCGTGGGCCTTGTTGCATCGCATCATGAGCGAGAGTGAGGGCTCACAGATCCTGATGGGGGCCGAAGACCTCGTAGTGCAGCCTCTCTTCGGCGACGCCGAAGGCCAGCAGCTGCCGTTTCACCGCCTGCATGAAGCCGAGGGGGCCGCAGAAGTAGTAATGGGCGTTGGCCGGGATGAGCGCCGCGACCTGCTCCAACTCCATGGTGCCGTCGAAGTCGTAGTCTTCTCCCTGTACGTCCTGCTCGGCGGGTGCGCGATACCAGACCCGGCTCTGCAATCTGGCGTGCTGCCGGCTCTTCTCCCGGATCTCCTCCTTGAAGGCGTGCAAGGCACCCTGTTCGCAGGCGTGCAACCAGCGGATGTCGGCGTCGTGCCCGTTGGCCAGCAGCTGGTTCAGCATGCTCAGCATGGGGGTGAGACCGACCCCGGCGGAGAGCAGCACCACGGGCGTGCCGGCGTCGGCTTGCAGGAAGAAGTTGCCGGTCGGTGGCATCAGCGCCACCTCATCACCGACCCGCAGCTGGTCGTGCAGCAGGTTGGATACCTGGCCATCCGCCTCGCGCTTGACGCTGATGCGGTAGTCACGGCCGTTGGGTGCATCGGAGAGGGAGTACTGGCGGATCTCTTGATATTCCAGCTGCGGGTGGTTGAGCTGGATGCTGAGGTATTGACCCGGCTTGAAGTGCAGCACGGGCTGGCCATCGCTGGGGGCCAGCACGAAGGAGGTGATGAGTTCGCTCTCCACCCGCTTCTCCTTGATGAGGAAGGGGCGAGGGCCTTGCCAGCCACCGGCCTGCGATGCCTTCTCCTGATAGATCTCGCTCTCGCGGCCGATGAAGATGTTGGCCAGCACCCCGTAGGCCTTGCCCCAGGCATCCAGCACCTCGTCGGTGACCGCACTACCGCCCAATTCTTTGAGCGTGGCCAAGAGATGACTACCTACAATGTGATATTGTTCCGGCTGGATCATGAAGCCCGTATGCTTGTGGGCGATGCGCTCCACCGCGCCGGCCAGGGCACCCAGATTGTCGATGTTCTTGGCGTACGCCGCGACGGCGTTGAACAGGGCCAGCGGTTGGCCACCACTGCGCTGGTGCGCCAGGTTGAAGATATCCTTCAGCTCGGGGTTGTGGCTGAACATGCGCTGATAGAAATGCTGGGTGAGGGCAGGCCCCGCCGATTCGAGCAAGGGAATGGTACTTTTGATGACGGCGATGGTGGCTTGATCTAACATAAGAGGTCCTTACTAATTGAGCATTTAAAATGTCACTTAATAAGTTGCATCCTAGATGTTTAATTGATCTGAATCAACAAACAATTTTGCGCTATGCGCCATAGGCACTATGAGACTAACGAGTTATACCGATTTTGGATTGAGAGCCCTGCTCTATCTGGCGACCCTGCCGGAGGGGGAGCTGTCGAGCGTGGCCAAGGTGTCCGCCCTGTACGGCGTGTCCCGCAATCACATGGTGAAGGTGGTGAATCAGCTGGTGAAGCTGGGCTATCTGCAGTCCCAGCGTGGCAAGAATGGCGGGATCCGCATGGCCTGCGCGCCGGACACCGTCAACATCGGCCAGGTGATCCGGGCGCTGGAAGGCAACCTGGACGGGATCGACTGCAACTCCCCCGCCTGCCACATCGTCTCGGTCTGTCTGCTGAAGAATGCCTTGAAGGAGGCGATGAACGCCTTCCTGGCGGTGATGGACAGCTACACGCTGCAAGACTTGCTGGCCAATCGCGACGAGCTGCAGAAGGTGTTTGGTGACTTGATCCCGACCCTGGTGCTGGAGCCGGACGAAGAGAGCGAGTGAGACGAAAAGGCTGCCATCGGCAGCCTTTTTTCAATCCTCGTAACCCGACTCGTCACGGTATAGATGCGGTATGATCCGCGCCATTTTCACCATGTTGTTCTCCACTTCGAGGATCTCGATCGGATAGCCTGCCAGCCTGACGCTGATGTTGGGCTGGGGGATCTCCTCCAGGTACTCCAGGATCACCCCGTTGAGGGTGCGGGGGCCGTCGATGGGCAGGTGCCAGTTCATCTCCTTGTTCAGCTCGCGGATGCTGGCGGAGCCTTCCACCAGGAAAGAGCCGTCCGGCTGGGGGTGGACCTCGTCACTCGGCGTCGGTGTCATGGAGGTGGTGAAGTCGCCGACTATCTCCTCCAGTATGTCGTCCAGGGTGATCAGCCCCTGAATATCGCCGTATTCGTCGACGATCAGTCCAATCCGCTCCTTGTTGCGCTGGAACTTGGCCAGCTGCACGTTGAGTGGCGTCCCCTCCGGAATGAAATAGATGGGATCGACCTCCCGCAGCAGGCTGGACTTGCTGAACTGATCTCTGGCAACCAGCCTGAGGGCGTCACGTGCGTGTAAAAATCCGACAACGTCGTCGATATTGTCGCGATAGAGCAGGATCTTGGTGTGAGCACAGTGAGCCAGCTGGCGCAGTATGGTTTTCCAGTCGTCGTTGATGTCGATGGCGGCGATCTCGCTGCGCGGCACCATGATGTTTTCCACCGTCATCTTGTCCAGATCCAGAATGCTGAGCAGCATCTCCTGGTGGTGCTGGGGGATGAGGCTGCCCGCCTCGTTGACTATGGTGCGCAGCTCCTCGGGGTTGAGGGAGTGCGCATCCTTGGTGTGGTTCAACCGCATCAGCTTGAGCAGCAGCGTGGTGATGCCGTTGATGAGCCAGACGAAGGGGTAGAGCGGCACCATCAACCCCTTGAGCACCCAGGAGGCCGGGTAGGCGATCTTCTCGGGGTACATGGCCGCCAGGGTCTTGGGGGTAACCTCCCCGAACACCAGCACCACCAGGGTCAGGCCGAAGGTGGCGATGGCGACCCCGAGATCCCCGAACAGCCGGATGCAGACGATGGTGGCGATGGCGGACGCCAGTATGTTGACCAGGTTGTTGCCGATGAGGATCAGTCCCAGCAGGCGATCCGGGCGAGCCAGCAGTTTTTCTACCCGACGGGCAGCCTTGTGCTTGGTCTGGGCCAGATGCCGCAACTTGTAGCGGTTGAGGGACATCAGGCCGGTTTCGGAACTTGAGAAGAAAGCAGACAAGAGGATCAAGATAACGAGAACAATCAGTAATGTGCTCGTTGAGATACTGTCCAAGAAGGGGCTCCTGTTGGATGTGTGGGTGAGGGTTGAGCAATCAGCTCAGCAAGACTTCCTTGACGAAACGGCTGCCAAAGTAGGCCAGGGTCAGGATGACGCTGCCGATGAGGCTCAGGGTGATGACCTTGCGACCGCGCCAGCCACGGGTGTGGTGACCCCACAGCAGCAGCACATAGATGCACCAGGCCAGGATCGAGAGGACCGCCTTGTGGGACTTGCCTTGGGCGAACATGTCCTCCAGAAAGAACAGGCCGGAGGCGATGGAGAGCGTCAGCAGGAACAGGCCAGCCGAGATCAGCTGGAACAGCCGCTTCTCCACCGTCATCAGCGGAGGCATGGCTGGCAAGTTGCTAATTTTTCTGGATTTAAGCTGTCTGTCCAGGTAGGCGAGCTGCAGCGCGAACAGGCAGGCGATCATCAGCACCGAGTAGGCCATCAGGGCGAGCCCTATGTGCAGCAGCAGCTGGGGGTGAGCCTCCAGGTGGGTGATGTAGCGACCGGGAATGAGGGCGCTGGCGGCGAGCAGCAAGGCCGAGAAGCTGTAGACCACGGGCAGCAGGATCCAGCCGTTGAAGCGGCGGGTGACGCAGGTCATGAAGCAGCTGATGATGAGGCTGACCAGGGAGGCGACATTCAACATGCTGAGATTCTGGCCGGAGTGAGTGGCCAGCACTTCGCTTCCCACCGCGATGCCATGGGCGGTCAGGGCCAGGCCGACACAGGCGAACAGCGACACTTGCCCGACGGGCTTGGCACTGAGCAGCAGGTGCAGCGAGGCGATGATGGCCAGCAGGTAAAACGCCAGGGCCAGAACAGAGATCACGATCATAACCAGGTCGTTGTTAAGCAAGCTTTATGGATAAGAGGGGCAGTATACCTTGCACAAGATATGCTCGCCAGTTGTGCCAGGGGCTAACTGCCCATATATAAGTAGCAGGTGGTCACCCCGTGCGGCGAATAATCGTCCTCTGGCGTTGACTGGGGTATAATGCCCCCCATTTATTTCACCTGTCCATTCGATGGCAGCTAGCCACCGCAAGCGGTGAGTAATCGTCCTCATAGTGCTGACTGGGGTATAATGCCTCATTTGTTACGCCAAGAACCGGAATGCGTCATGTTTGAGAATTTGACTGAACGACTCTCGCGCACCCTGCGCAATGTCAGTGGCCGTGGTCGGCTGACCGAAGAGAACATCAAGGATACCTTGCGTGAAGTGCGCATGGCGCTGCTCGAGGCGGACGTCGCCCTGCCGGTCGTGCGTGACTTCGTGGCGCGGGTCAAGGAGCGGGCCGTCGGCCAGGAAGTGGCCAAGTCCCTGAGCCCGGGCCAGGCGTTCATCAAGATAGTGCATGGCGAGCTGGTCTCCGTCATGGGCGAGGCGAACGAGCAGCTCAACCTGGCCGCCCAGCCGCCGGCCATCATACTGATGGCGGGTCTGCAAGGTGCCGGTAAGACCACGACAGTGGCCAAGCTGGCCAAGTTGCTGAAGGAGCGCCACAAGAAGAAGGTGCTGGTGGTCAGTGCCGACGTCTATCGCCCGGCGGCGATCAAGCAGCTCGAGACCCTGGCCAGCGACATCGCGGTCGACTTCTTCCCCAGCGACGTGACCCAGAAGCCGGTGGCGATCGCCACCGCCGCCATCGATCAGGCGCGCAAGAAGTTCTATGACGTGGTGATCGTCGATACCGCCGGTCGTCTGCACGTCGACAGCGAGATGATGGCGGAGATCCAGGATCTGCACGCCACCATCAAGCCGGTCGAGACCCTGTTCGTGGTCGATGCCATGACGGGTCAGGATGCGGCCAACACCGCCAAGGCCTTCAACGAGGCGCTGCCGCTCACCGGTGTCATCCTCACCAAGGCGGACGGTGACGCTCGTGGTGGTGCGGCCCTGTCCGTGCGCCACATCACCGGCAAGCCGGTCAAGTTCATCGGGATGGGCGAGAAGACCGAGGCGTTGGAGCCGTTCCACCCGGACCGACTCGCGTCCCGCATCCTCGGCATGGGCGACGTGCTGTCGCTGATCGAGGAAGTGGAGCGCACCGTCGACAAGGAGAAAGCCGCCAAGCTGGCCGACAAGGTCAAGAGTGGCAAGGGCTTCGACCTGGAAGATTTCCGCGAGCAGCTGGCCCAGATGCGCAACATGGGCGGCATGATGGGAATGCTCGACAAGTTGCCCGGCATGTCCGGCCTGCCGGATAACGTGAAAGATCAGATGGATGACAAGCTCACCGTGCGGATGGAGGCCATCATCAGCTCCATGACGCCCAAGGAGCGTGCCCATCCCGATCTGATCAAGGGCTCCCGCAAGCGCCGCATCGCCGCGGGCTCCGGCATGCAGGTGCAGGACGTGAACAAGCTGCTCAAGCAGTTCACCGAGATGCAGCGCATGATGAAGAAGATGTCCGGCAAGGGCGGCATGCGCAAGATGATGGGCCAGATGAAGAACATGCTGCCGCCCGGATTCGGAGGGGGCCGCGGCCCGTTCTGATTTTTCTGCCCACCGGCAAGAAAGGCTCACCGGGGTGAGCCTTTTTCATGAGAATCCCTGTGCAAAAAATGGCTGGCTTGGTTGCAATTATTACGAATCCAAGTAGAATTACGCGGCTTATTTTAAGCTAGGGTCCGCGTATTTGCGGGCCTTGTTCATTAGATGTTTATGAGGACGATATGGTAACCATTCGTTTACAACGTGGTGGCGCGAAAAAGCGTCCGTTTTACCAGGTAGTAGTTTCCGACAGCCGTTGCGCCCGTGATGGTCGTTTCATCGAGCGTGTTGGTTTCTTCAACCCGGTTGCTACCGGCAACGCTGAAAAGCTGAAGCTGGACCTGGCTCGTATCGAGCATTGGGTTGCTACTGGTGCCGCTGTTTCTGACCGCGTTGCCAAGCTGATCAAAGACGCTGCCAAAGCTGCTTAATCAGCCAAACGGTAAGGAGTTAAGGTGGAAAAACCTATAGTTCTGGGCACCCTGGGTACCGTATACGGCATCAAGGGTTGGCTTAAAGTGAACTCCTTCACCGATGTTGCCGAAGCGATTTTCGATTACAACCCCTGGCTGATCAATCAGAACGGGGTATGGAGTGAGCTCAAGGTTTCGGCCTGGAAGCGTCACAACAAGGGTCTGATTTGCAAGATCGATGGTATCGATCTGCGTGAAGATGCCCTGGCATTGACCAATGTCGAGATTGGCGTCCCCGCCGATCTGTTGCCTGCGTTGCCTGAAGGTGAGTTCTACTGGCGTGACCTGATTGGTTGCTCGGTATCGACCACCAAGGGATACGACCTGGGCAAGGTGACCGAATTGATGGAAACCGGCTCCAACGATGTGTTGGTGGTTGAGGCCAATGTAAAAGATGCCTTCGGTGCGAAGGAGCGGTTGATTCCGTTCCTGGAAGAGCAGGTGATCAAGAATATTGATCTGACTGCTCGCACAATCGAAGTTGATTGGGATCCTGGTTTCTAGTTTCCCGCGCTAACACGGGTGCCGGAGGTTTCTTATGTGGATTGGGGTGATTAGCCTCTTCCCGGAAATGTTCCGAGCCATTACCGAGCACGGGGTAACGGGTCGGGCCGTCAAGAGTGGCCTGCTGCAGATTGAGTGCTGGAACCCTCGGGATTTCACCCACGACAAACACCGTACGGTCGATGATCGTCCTTATGGTGGTGGGCCTGGAATGCTGATGATGGTGCAGCCGCTGCGTGATGCAATTCATGCGGCCAAGCAAGCGGCGGGAGACGGGGCGAAAGTCATCTATCTCTCTCCTCAGGGGCGCAAGCTGACTCAAGCGGGCGTAACCGAGTTGGCGACGAGTCAGAAACTGATTCTGGTCGCCGGTCGATACGAAGGTATCGATGAACGCGTGATCCAAACCGAAGTCGACGAAGAGTGGTCTATCGGTGATTACGTGTTAAGTGGTGGCGAGTTGCCTGCCATGACCCTGATCGATGCGGTTTCGCGTCTGGTCCCCGGGGTCTTGGGTGATCAGGCCAGTGCCGAGCAGGACTCCTTTACGGATGGCCTGCTGGATCATCCCCACTACACTCGGCCGGAGTTGTTGGATGGATTGGCGGTGCCCGAGGCGCTGACAAGCGGCAATCACGAAGTGATTCGACGCTGGCGTCTCAAGCAGTCGCTCGGACGAACCTGGCAGAGAAGGCCGGAACTTATTAACAACCTAGCTCTGACTGACGAGCAAGAATCACTTCTTGCCGAGTATGTCCGCGAAGTGCGTGACAGCGTTAAGTAGAGTTTTCAGTTTATCCTAGGTAAGGAAAGACAATGAGCAAGATTATTCAGCAGCTTGAACAAGAGCAACTGCGTACCGACATCCCGGCATTTGCCCAGGGCGACACCGTACGTGTTCAAGTTCGTGTTAAAGAAGGTGGTAAAGAGCGTCTGCAGGCTTTCGAAGGCATCGTCATTGCCAAGCGTAACCGCGGTCTGCACTCTGCTTTCACCGTTCGCAAGATTTCCAACGGCGAAGGTGTTGAGCGTGTATTCCAGACTCACTCTCCGCTGATCCACAGTGTAGAACTGAAGCGTCGTGGTGATGTTCGCCGCGCCAAACTGTACTACCTGCGCAACCTGTCCGGCAAAGCTGCTCGTATCAAAGAGAAGCTCAACTAATTCGATTCGAATTGGTGTCGAAATATCGACAGGTAGTGAAAAGGCTCGCCAATGGCGAGCCTTTTTTGTATCCGGTGCCGGGCGTGCCGGCGCGACTCAGCCTGGCTGGCTGACCCGGATCACCGAGTTGTCCCGTCCGAAGGGGCCGGGCACATAGTCATCGGCCGCCCAGTCATTGTCGTAGTGGCTCTCCCCATCCGGCTGCACCAGCTGGTAACAGTACTCGAAATGGCTGGGGCCATCGGTGGGCAGGTTGAGGGTTGCCCTGAACTCCCCACTCTTCATCCGTTTAAGTTCAATGGGTTGCCACTGGCTGAACTCCCCCAGCAGCAAGACCTGTTCGGCCTCGCCCGCGGCCTCTTTTTCCACTGCAAAGGTCACCTTGACCTCGGGACGCGACTTGAGAAACTGCTTGTTTATCGGCATGAAGCCTCCTTGTCATTAGCTGCGAAGAAAGTGTGTCTGGTTATTTTTATACCACTTTATGGCAAGGATGTTTATAAGCGAGATCAAAGGGGCAGGGCGAAGTGGCGCCGCAGCAGCTGATGGGTGAAATCGATCTTGAGGTAGAAGCCTCGCGGCAGGGTCTGGATCGGCTGGCCGTTGCGGCCGATGGCGCGGGTCAGCGCCTTGCTGTTGGCCGCCTTGGGGCGCAGTTGCATGACCTGGCCGTGGCGGGCGCTGATCTGCTCCACTTCCCCCAGCACTATCATGTCCATCAGTTCCTCCCAATCCTGACGCAGCAGCCGATCTTCTTCCTCGCTCGGGCTCCACAGCAGCGGCATGCCGACCCGGCGTTCGCCGACGGGAATGTCGCGGCTTCCCTCCACCGGGATCCAGAGCACCCGCGACAGCTTGTTGCGCACGTTCGATTCTTCCCAGCGCTGGCCGCTGATCCCGATGAGCGGTGCGACGCAGACGAAGGTGGTCTCCAGCGGTTTACCCTGAGGATCGACCGGGATCGTCTTGAGCTCTATGCCCAGATCCGGGAAGTCCTGCTCCGGCCTGCTGCCCGCACTGGCCCCCAGCTGCCATTCGATCAACTGGCCGATCCAGCCCTTGTCTCGCCTAAGATCGTGCGGCACCGGGATCCCGGCGGTCGCGGCGAGCTGGGCCAGGGTGAGGCCCGCCATGGCGTAGGCGCGAGCCAGCAATTCCTGCTCTGACTGGGGTTTGGCGGGCATGGAGGACTCCTGTTAGAGGGGATGAGTCTAGCAAGTCTGATCCTCGCGGAGGATCGCTGTTTTTATAACCGATCCTTGCTCGGCTGTGCACAGGGTGGACAAGATTGTGGATCATCATCTATGGCAATGATTTTAAAGGAATTTGACTTCTTTCTCCAGTCGTCACGAGCGCAGGATCCCGGTTGCAATAAGTTGTCCAAGGGTTTGGCCTGGCTGTTGCACATAGTTATCCACAGAAATCTTGGATAACTGGCATAAAGTGGTGATGAAGGGCCAGCTATCAGAAATAAATGTGAGAGTGCACCGATTTTTCTCGCCATATCGGTGCAGATAATGCGCCATCCTTGTGGATAAACTAGCCTTGGTGGATCTTTGAGCAGTCGAACTTGTTCACAATTGACAGCCAGGATCCTCGGTGGCAAAAGACATGGATCTTGATCCAGCACTAAAATATTAACTCTATGTATTTAAATGAATATTTTGTTTTTTAACGAATCGGGTATGATACGGCATGACTGGATGTCTTAGTATAAAACTACTGTATATACCCGCTTGATCACAGGCTTATGCACAGTCTGGGTGGGCAACTCGCAGAGCTTGATCTTCAGATTTGTTTATAACTTGGCTTGAAATGCTAAGTTATTCATGAGTGGCCGACTGCAGTCCCTGTTTGCTGCCACGGAGTGAATGTGGAACAATCTCTTTATAGATTCAGCCTTTATAAGGTGATCACGTGATAGATGGTGACGGATTTCGTCCCAATGTCGGGATCGTGATCTGTAACCGTGACGGACAAGTATTGTGGGCTAAGCGCTATGGGCAGCACTCCTGGCAGTTTCCGCAGGGGGGAGTTGATGATGGTGAAACGCCGGAACAGGCCATGTATCGTGAGCTGTACGAGGAGATAGGCCTCAGGCAAGACGATGTGACCATACTGGCGACCAGTCGCAACTGGCTGAAGTACCGCTTACCCAAACGACTCGTTCGCTGGGACAGTTCACCGGTCTGTATTGGCCAAAAGCAGAAATGGTTTTTGTTGCAGCTCGATCCGGGCAAAGAGTCCAGGATCCAATTCGGCTGTCATGGTCACCCGGAATTTGATGATTGGCGTTGGGTCAGCTTCTGGTACCCGGTCCGTCAGGTCGTCTCCTTCAAGCGGGAAGTCTACCGCCGGGTGATGAAGGAGTTTGCCCCGCTGGCCATGCCGGTACCCGTGGTGCAAGTTAATCGAAAGGATGGGCGGCGCAACCGCTCTCGCTAAGGAGCACAGCTAGTTGCTGACGGAACTCAGACGCATCGTCGAGAGCATGGCCGAGGCCAACACCCTCGAGCAGGCCTTGCAGGCATTGGTGAGCCAGACCCGGCTCGCCATGACGGTGGACTGCTGCTCCGTCTACGTCGCCGAACCGGACATGCGCCGTTATCGTCTGGCGGCGACCGATGGTCTGGCCGAGTCGGCGGTGGGCAAGGCCACGCTGCCGTTCGAGCAGGGCATCGTCGGCCTGGTGGGTCAGCGGGAAGAGCTGATCAACCTGGCCGATGCCCCTTCCCACCCCAGTTTCAAGTTCCTGCCCGATGTCGCCGAAGAGGCGTTTCGCTCCTTCCTCGGTGCCCCCATCATGCATCAGCGCCAGGTGGTGGGCATCCTGGTGGTGCAACAGAAAGAGAGCCGGCTGTTCGATGAAGGGGAAGAGTCCTTCATGGTCACGCTGGCGGCGCAGCTGGCGGCCCGCATCGCCCAGGCCCAGGCCAAGGGCTGGCTGCAGAAGACCGACTGGAGCAAGCCGCTGCGCGGCATCGCTGGGGCCAGTGGCATCGCCATCGCCAAGGCCTGGGTGTGGCGCCCGCGCAAGGCGCTCAACAGCATCACCCCGCGCAAGGACGAGGAGCACGGCAAGCAGCTGGCGCGCCTCGAGCTCGCGGTGGAGGAGGTGCGCCACGATCTGGAGAGCCTGGCGCTGCGTTTTCGCGAGAGCTACAGCCAGGATTCGGTCGCCATCTTCGACATCTATCTGCACCTGCTCAACGATCCCGGTTACATCAAGCCGATCCGCAACAAGGTCAGCAAGGAACACTGGACCGCGATCTCCGCGGTCAAGCTCATCAGCGATCGGCTGATAGAGCAGTTCAAGGGGATGAAGGATCCCTACCTGCGGGAGCGTTCCACCGATGTGAAGGACATCGCCCAGCGGCTCATCAGCCGCCTGGTGCAGGATGAGCCTGAGCAACTCACCATAGGGGAGCCGGTGGTACTGGTCGCCGACGAGGTGACCGCCACCATACTCGCCGAGATCCCGCGCGAATTCTTGAGCGGTGTGGTCTCGCTGAAGGGGGGGACCAACTCCCATGCCGCCATCCTGGCCCGCGCCATGGGGGTCGCGGCCATCATGGGGGTGGATCTGCCGCTCGGCGACATCGGCGGTCGTACCCTGGTGGTCGACGGCTATAGCGGCGATCTCTTCATCGAACCCAATCAGGTGATCCTGACCGAGTACCGGCAGCTGCTCAATGAGGAGCGGGCGCTGGATACCCTGGTGCGCACCGTGGATCATCAGCCGTCCGAGACCGCTGACGGCACGCCGGTATCGCTGCTGCTCAACGCGGGCCTCAGCGCCGACACCGAGATCTCCCTCAATCATCTGGCGGACGGGGTGGGGCTCTATCGCACCGAGATCCCCTTCATGCTGCAAGACAGCTTCCCCTCCGAGTGGGAGCAGACCGCGCGTTATCGCGGCATCCTGGAAACCTATCGCGATCGTCCGGTGTGCATGCGCACCCTGGATGTGGGCGGCGACAAGCAACTGCCCTATTTCCCCATCGTCGAGGAGAATCCCTTCCTCGGCTGGCGGGGGATCCGGCTCACCCTGGATCACCCCGAACTGTTCCTGGTCCAGCTCAAGGCCATGCTGCGCGCCAGCGAAGGGCTGGACAATCTGGCCATCATGCTGCCGATGATCAGCAGCGTTGGCGAGATCCGGGCCTCCCGCCGGCTGCTGGATCAGGCCTGGCGCGAGGTGTCGGAAGAGGCCGCCAGCCGCGATGCCGTGATCCGCTACCCCAGCCTGGGGGTGATGATAGAGGTGCCCTCCGCCCTCTATATCCTGCCGGAGATGGCGCCCCTCATCGACTTCTGGTCGGTGGGCAGCAATGACCTGACCCAGTATCTGCTGGCGGTGGATCGCAACAATGCCCGGGTCGCCAGCATCTATGATGCCTTCCATCCGGCGGTGATCCGCGCCCTGCAACTGCTGGTCGACGCCTCCCACCGTTACCAGAAGCCGGTCTCGGTGTGCGGCGAGCTGGCCGGGGATCCGGTCGGCGTGCTGCTGCTGCTGGCCATGGGCTACCGCCGCTTCAGCATGAATACCCACAACATCTCCCGCATCAAGTACGTGCTGCGCCAATCCAATCTCGGCGAGCTGAAGGCCCTGATGGCCGATGGCCTCAAGCACGACAACCCCCATGTGCTGCGCGGCCTGTTTGCCCGCTATCTGGAAGAGCACGGCCTCGGCGGTTTGTTGCGCGCGGGCCACAAGGCCAAGCTGCCCGATTGATATTCAGTCTTGTTCCAGCTGACGAATGATCGGAGAATGCGGCTTTTCTTATGACTGGGGCCGCACTATGCAGCACGATGGATATTGGGTTTTCTCGCAGATTGATCCCGTAGCATTCAGTTTGGGACCACTATCGGTACGCTGGTATGGTCTCATGTACCTGTTTGGCTTCGCCTTTGCCATGTGGCTGGCGGGCCGTCGCGCCGATGCGCCGAACAGCGGCTGGACCCGCAACGAGGTCTCTGACCTGCTGTTTTACGGCTTCCTCGGGGTGATCCTGGGTGGCCGGGTCGGCTACGTGCTGTTCTACAACTTCGACCTCTTCCTGGCAGACCCCCTCTATCTGTTCAAGATCTGGACCGGCGGCATGTCGTTCCACGGTGGCCTGATCGGGGTTATCACCGCCATGATCTGGTTTGCCCACAAGACCAAGCGCCACTTCTTCACCGTGGCGGACTTCGTGGCGCCGCTGATCCCGTTCGGGCTGGGGGTCGGCCGCATCGGCAACTTCATGAACGGCGAGCTGTGGGGCAGGATCACCGACGTGCCCTGGGCAATCATCTTCCCGGAGGCGGGCCCGGAGCCGCGCCATCCCTCCCAGCTCTATCAGTTCGCCCTGGAAGGGGTGGTGCTGTTCATCATCCTCAACCTGTTCTGGCGCAAGAATCCGCCCCGTGGCGCCATCTCCGGCATGTTCCTGCTGTGCTACGGTCTGTTCCGCTTCCTGGTGGAGTTCGTGCGCCAGCCGGACAGCCAGCTCGGTCTCTACTTCCAGGAGATCAGCATGGGCCAGATCCTCTCTACCCCGATGATCATCATCGGCGCCCTGATGATCTGGGTCGCCTACAAGCGGCCGCAGCTGTTCGGTAACGCCGGGAAGGAGGCTAAACAATGAGGGCTTATCTCGACCTGATGCAGAAGATCCTGGATGAGGGCACGGTCAAATCCGACCGTACCGGCACCGGCACCGTCTCCCTATTCGGTCACCAGATGCGCTTCAATCTGGCCGACGGCTTCCCGCTGGTCACCACCAAGAAGTGCCACCTGCGCTCCATCATTCACGAGCTGCTCTGGTTCCTCAATGGCGATACCAACACCGCCTATCTGAAGGAGCACGGGGTCAGCATCTGGGATGAGTGGGCCGACGAGCACGGCGATCTGGGCCCGGTCTATGGCGCCCAGTGGCGTTCCTGGCCGGCGGCCGATGGCAGCGTCATCGACCAGATCCAGCGGGCGGTGGATGACATCAAGCACAATCCGGATTCGCGCCGCATCATCGTCTCGGCCTGGAACGTGGGTGAGCTGGACAAGATGGCGCTGGCACCCTGCCACGCCTTCTTCCAGTTCTACGTGGCGGACGGCAAGCTCTCCTGCCAGCTCTACCAGCGCAGCTGTGACGTCTTCCTCGGGTTGCCGTTCAACATCGCCAGCTACGCCCTGCTGACCCACATGATGGCCCAGCAGTGCGATCTGGCGGTGGGGGACTTCGTCTGGACCGGTGGCGACGTGCACCTCTACTCCAACCACATGGAGCAGACCGCGCTGCAGCTCTCCCGCGAGCCGCGCCCCTTGCCGCAGCTGGTGATCAAGCGCAAGCCGGACTCCATCTTCGACTACCAGTTCGAGGATTTCGAGATCCAGGGCTACGATCCCCATCCCGGCATCAAGGCGCCCGTCGCCATCTGATCCGGGCTTTCGCGTCGGTGGCGAGCTATTCCCTGAGTGGGAGCGCCATCCGACATCGAGGCGGGGTTCGACTGAATCCGCTTGAAAGGCGCCTCAGGGCGCCTTTTTTACGCACTCAATAAAATATTTATGCATTTTCATGAATGACTAGATAGCTGGGAAAAGGCATGTGAAAACATGCTTATAGCAGATGGCTTTATTTTTGCCTTCGGTTTTCCCGTTGTTAATGGCAGTTAGAAACGATTTTTCATTGGCTCACTTCGACTCTAGACTGAAAAAAATGCAATATTGTGGACAGTTAGACCATGAGTGACGTATTCAAAAGATTTCTCAAACTGGAGTCGGCCTCCGGAATAATTCTGATCCTGGCGGCCCTGCTGGCCATTGGCCTGGCCAACTCGGCCTTCGCCGAGCACTACCAGGCCTTCCTCAATACCCCGGTGCAGGTGCGCATCGCCGCCCTCGACATCGACAAGCCGCTGTTGCTCTGGATCAACGACGGCTTCATGGCGATCTTCTTCCTGCTGGTCGGGCTGGAGGTCAAGCGTGAGATGCTGGAGGGGGCGCTGTCGTCCCGGGTGCAGGCGACCTTCCCGGCGATCGCCGCGGTGGGTGGCATGCTGGCCCCTGCGCTCATCTACGCCTTCTTCAACTACGAAGACGAGGTGACCCGAGCCGGTTGGGCCATCCCGGCCGCCACCGACATCGCCTTCGCCCTCGGGGTGATGGCGTTGCTGGGCAAGCGGGTGCCGACCAGCCTCAAGGTGTTCTTGCTGGCGCTGGCCATCATGGACGACCTGGGGGTCATCATCATCATCGCGCTCTTCTATACCCAGCAACTGTCGCTGACCGCACTGGTGGTCGGCGTCCTGGCGACCCTGACCCTGCTGTGGATGAACCGCCGTGGCGAAGACAGGATCGGCCTCTACATGCTGGTCGGTCTGGTGCTCTGGGTGGCGGTGCTCAAGTCCGGCGTCCATGCGACCCTGGCCGGGGTGGTGGTGGGCTTCATGATCCCGCTCAACGGCAAGCGTTATGCCTCGCCGCTCAAGCATCTGGAGCATTCGCTGCATCCCTGGAGCGCCTACCTGATCCTGCCGCTGTTTGCCTTCGCCAACGCCGGGGTCTCCCTCGATGGAATAGGCATGTCGGCCCTGCTGAGCCCGGTGCCCCTTGGCATCATGCTGGGGCTGTTCGTCGGCAAGCCGCTCGGGGTGTTCACCATCAGCTGGCTGGCGGTGAAGCTCGGCATCGCCCAGTTGCCGAACGGGGTCAACTTCAAGCAGATCTTCGCGGTCAGCATCCTGTGTGGCATCGGCTTCACCATGTCGATGTTCATCGCATCGCTGGCATTCGAGCACGGCGGATTGGATTACGGCAGCTACTCACGCCTCGGGATCCTGGTGGGATCCACCCTGGCGGCCGTGGTCGGTTATCTCGCCCTGCGGATATCGCTGCCCAACCGGGAGGCGGATCAAAGCACGGAGGGGTTATGAGAAGACTAGGATGGTTGGTCATGCTGGCTAGCCCGGCGCTCTGGGCTAGCAGCCTGGCGGATTGCCAGCAGGATGTGGCATCCAGCAGTTGTTCCGCCTATCTCAATGGGGTGGTCGACAGCGCCGTCATGCTAGGTGACCAGCAGGCCAGGGCCCAGTTCGGCGAGACCTTCGCCGAGCGGGCCCTGAGCAGCCGGGCCGGGGAGCGAGTGAAGAAGTCCCACAAGCGCTACTGCGGGGAGCGGATACCGGACAAGGCGCAGCTCAAACACAGGTTGCAGACGCAGTTCGCCGCAAACAAGGTTGACTCGATCAGCGACATGTATGACATTCTGGCGGCTGAACTCAGCTGCTACCGGAGTCCGCCAGCCGCGGGAACCCCAACGGATGTCACACCTTAATTACAACCACCTCTACTATTTTTGGATGACTCAGAAGAAGGGCTCCGTCACCCAGGCGGCGGAGGCCCTCTTTCTCACCCCCCAGACCGTCACCGGTCAGATCAAGCTGCTGGAGCAGCGTCTGGGCGGCAAGCTGCTGATGCGCAAGGGGCGCTCCCTCGAAGCCACCGAGCTCGGTCAACTGGTGTTCCGCTACGCCGACAAGATGTTCAGCCTCTCCTACGAGATGCTGGATATCGTCAACTATCGCAAGGAGAGCCAGATCCTGTTCGACGTCGGCATCGCCGATGCGCTCTCCAAACGTCTCGCCAGCCGGGTGCTGCTCTCGGTCATCCCCAACGATGGCTCAATCCACCTGCGTTGCTTCGAATCGACTCACGAGCTGCTGCTCGAGCAGCTGAGCGAGCACAAGCTCGACATGATCCTCTCCGATTGCCCGGTGGATTCCAGCCAGCATGCGGGCCTGCTCTCCAAGCGGCTCGGCGGTTGCGGTGTCAGCTTCTTCTGCAAGGCGCCGCTGCCCGAGAAACCCTTTCCCGCCTGTCTGGAGGAGCGCAAGCTGCTCATCCCCGGTCGTCGTACCGCCATGGGGCGCCAGCTGACCCAGTGGTTCGAGCAGCAGGGCATCTCTCCCAGCATCCTGGGGGAGTTCGACGATGCGGCGCTGATGAAGGCATTCGGCTTCTTCAATCAGGGTATCTTCATGGCGCCGACCATCTATCGGGAGGAGATCCTGGAGGGGGAGGAGGTGATGCTACTGGGGGAGACCCAGGATCTGATGGAGGAGTATTACGTCATCTTCGCCGAGCGGATGATCCAGCATCCGGCGGTGAAGCGGGTATGCGAGAGCGACTTCTCCTTCCTGTTTGCCGGCCAGGAGGATTTCGCGACGATCCAGCCGGCGACCCTGTCGTTTTAAATGGAAGGGGCAGGGGGTATGATCCTTGCCTCGCATGAGGGGGATGAGATGCAACTGGAAGAGATGGCGGCGAATGCCGGGCGTGCGGTGGCGCTGCTCAAGGCGCTGGCCAATGAACGACGGCTGTTTATCCTGTGTCAGTTGCTAGAGCGGGAGTTGTCGGTGGGGGAGCTCAACGAGCGGCTCGGTCTGAGTCAGTCGGCCCTGTCACAACATCTGGCGTTGCTGCGGCGGGATGAGCTGGTGGCGACGCGAAAAGAGGCCAAGACGGTCTACTATTCGCTGCGCAGCCATGAGGTGCGGGAGTTGATAGGCTTGCTGCACCGGCTTTACTGCAGCGCAGATAAATAAAAAACCGGCACTAGGCCGGTTTTTTGAGCTTTATTCAGCCGGAGCTGATTAAGCCATAGCTTTGATCTGGGCAGACAGGCGGCTCTTGTGACGAGCAGCTTTGTTCTTGTGGATCAGGCCTTTGGTAGCCATGCGATCCATGATCGGCTGAGCGGTAGCGAAAGCAGCAACGGCAGCAGCTTTGTCGCCAGAAGCGATTGCAGCAATTACTTTCTTCAGATAGGTACGGGTCATGGAACGACGGCTGGCGTTGTGTTGACGACGTTTCTCTGATTGAATCGCGCGCTTCTTAGCAGATTTGATATTAGCCAAGGTAAAACTCCTAAAACTGTCTTAGCGAGTGTATTGAAAAGGCCCGGAAATATGCCTTCTCAACCACATATTGTCAAATGATTTGTGCAAATAAACACCGCCCCCCGGTGGTGTGTCAGTTGGGAGGCGGTTAAACTGTCGGCCGATTCTAGCAGCATTCTTTCCATTCTGACAGTTCCAGAGGCCTCGTCTTGAGTAAGAAATTGATCAAATCTGGCATGATAGTGTCCGCAATGACGCTGGTGTCCCGTGTGATGGGCTTGGTGCGCGATGTGGTCATCGCCAATCTGCTCGGCGCCGGGGTGGCCGCAGACGTCTTCTTCTTTGCCAACCGCATTCCCAACTTCCTGCGTCGACTGTTCGCCGAGGGGGCCTTCAACCAGGCCTTCGTGCCGGTGATGACCGAGTACAAGAAAAAAGGTGACGAGCAGGAGGTGCGCGATCTGCTGGCCGCGGTGGCGGGCACGCTCGGCGGCATCGTCACCATAGTCACCCTGCTCGGCGTGCTGGGCTCGGGGGTGCTGACGGCCCTGTTTGGCTGGGGCTGGTTCTGGGACTGGCTGCACGGCGGCCCGGCGGCCGAGAAGTTCGAGCTGGCCAGCCTGATGCTGAAGATAACCTTCCCCTATCTCTGGTTCATCACCTTCACCGCCATGGCGGGAGCCATCCTCAACACCTTCGGCCGTTTCGCCGTCTCCTCCTTCACGCCGGTGTTCCTCAACCTCACCATGATTGCGGCGGCCTGGTGGATTGCCCCGCTGCTGGAGCGGCCCGAGATCGCGCTGGCGATCGGGGTCTTCCTCGGCGGCCTGGTGCAGTTCCTGTTCCAGTATCCCTTCCTGCGTCAGATCAACATGCTGGTGTGGCCCAAATGGGGTTGGCACCATCCCGGGGTGGTCAAGATCCGTACCCTGATGATCCCGGCACTGTTTGGCGTCTCGGTCAGCCAGATCAACTTGCTGATCAACACCATGCTGGCCTCCTTCCTGGCGACCGGCGCCATCAGCTACCTCTATTACTCGGATCGGCTGCTGGAGTTTCCCCTCGGCCTGTTTGCGGTGGCCATCAGCACCGTGATCCTGCCGGCACTGGCCAAGAAGCACGTGGATGCGGAGTCGGCCGATTTTTCCCGCACCATGGACTGGGGGGTGCGGATGGTGATGCTGCTCGGCCTGCCCGCCATGGTGGGGATCGCCGTGTTGCGTGAGCCCATCCTGCGGGTGCTGTTCATGCGTGGCGAGTTCGGTCTGCACGAGGTCAGCATGTCCAGCGCCAGCCTGTTGGCCTCCACCACTGGACTGCTCTCCCTGATGCTGATCAAGGTGCTGGCGCCGGGCTACTACGCCCGCCAGGACACCAAGACCCCGGTGCGGATCGGGGTGATGTCCATGATTGCCAACATGGTGTGCAACCTCATCTTCATCTTCCCGCTCGGTTATGTGGGGCTGGCGCTGTCGACGGCCTGCTCCGGCACCCTGAACGCGGCCCTGCTGTTCAAGGGGCTCTATCAGCAGAACGTCTACCGGCCATCCCGCCATACCGGGGTGTTCTGTCTCAAGCTGCTGGTGGCGACCCTGGCGATGGGGGGGATGCTTGGCTATCTGTCACCGGATCTCGCCCAATGGGGCGCCTGGAGCATGGGCAAGGCCAGCCTGGAGCTGACCCTGCTGCTCTGCATGGGGGGCGGTCTGTACGGGATCATCTTGCTGGCGCTCGGCATTCGACCGAGGCACCTGAAATCGGGTCAGCAGCAGGAGTGATCCTGCTGCACGCCATGGGATCGCCCCGATGGCGTTCGGGATCCGGGCCAGATAGCTGAAATCGGGCCATGAGGGCTGACCCTGCCTGCTGCCTGATATATAATCCGCCGATTTCCATGGCAGCAACGCACAAGGCACTGATGGAGCTTATTCGCGGCATTCACAATATCCAGCCCCGTCATCGGGGCTGCGTATTGACCATAGGCAACTTCGATGGGGTTCATCAGGGGCACCATGCGGTGCTGGCTCGGCTGCAGGAAAAAGCCGCCCAACTCGGTCTGCCCGCCTGCGTCATGTTGTTCGAGCCACAGCCGCTTGAGCTGTTTGCTGGCGATGCCGCGCCGGCCCGCCTCAGCCGCTGGCGAGAGAAGTATGAGGCCCTCAAGGGCATGCAGATCGATCGCATGCTCTGCGTCCGCTTCACCCACCGCTTCGCCGACCAAGCCGCCAGCACCTTCATCGAGCAACTGCTGGTGGAGAAGCTCGGCGTGCACTACCTGGTGGTGGGGGACGATTTTCGCTTCGGCAAGGGGCGGGAAGGGGACTTCCAGCTGCTGGAGGCGGCGGGGCGGCGCTTCGGTTTCGAGGTGATCAGCACCCAGAGCTTCCAGATCGAACGCCAGCGGATCAGCAGCACGCTGGTGCGCGAGGCGTTGAAAGCGGGCCGGATGGCGGAGGTGGAGCTGATGCTTGGCCGCCCCTACGCCATCAGTGGCCGGGTGGCCCACGGCGACAAGCTGGGGCGCACCATAGGTTTTCCTACCGCCAATCTCGCGCTCAAACGGCAGGTGATCCCGGTCGGTGGCGTGTTCGCGGTGGAAGTGTTATGTTCCGGCAAGACCTTCCCCGGTGTCGCCAATGTGGGCGTACGGCCGACCTTGAGCGGTACGCAAGCCAGATTGGAAGTACATCTATTTGATTTTTCTGGTGATCTATATGGTCAGCAGGTCAAGGTGCTGCTTCGCCACAAGCTGCGCGAAGAGCAGAAATTTGCCTCTTTCACCGCCTTGAAAGAGCAGATCGAACGAGATGCCCTGGCGGCCCGAGCCTGGTTCGGGCTGCCACCATTCAATTTACCCAGCACTCTTTTAGAAAAGAAGGGAACCCAGGACTGATGAGCGACTATAAACACACCCTGAATCTGCCGGAAACCGAGTTTCCGATGCGTGGCGATCTGGCCAAACGCGAACCCAACATGCTGAAACGTTGGTACGATCAGGACCTTTACGGCGCCATTCGCCGCGCCAAAGCGGGCCAGCCTTCTTTCATTCTGCACGACGGTCCTCCCTATGCGAATGGCAGCATTCACATCGGTCACTCGGTCAACAAGATCCTCAAAGACATCATCATCAAGTCCAAGGGCCTCTCCGGTTTCGATTCCCCCTATGTGCCGGGCTGGGATTGTCATGGTCTGCCCATCGAGCTTAAGGTCGAGGGGCTCGTCGGCAAGCCTGGTGTGAAGGTGTCTGCCGCCGAATTCCGCGCCGAGTGCCGCAAATATGCCAAGACCCAGATAGAAGCGCAGAAGACCGACTTCATCCGTCTGGGGGTGCTGGGTGACTGGGACAAGCCTTACCTGACCATGGACTTCGGCACAGAGGCGAACATCATTCGCTCCATGGCCAAGATCGTCGAGAACGGCCACCTGCACAAGGGCTCCAAGCCGGTGCACTGGTGTACCGACTGTGGCTCCGCCCTGGCCGAGGCCGAGGTGGAGTACTACGACAAGAACTCCCCCTCCATCGACGTGCGCTTCAAGGCCGTCGACGAGGCTGCGGTTGCCGCCAAGTTTGATTGCGCCGAGGGTCACACCGGCCGCGGCCCACTCTCCGTGGTGATCTGGACCACCACGCCCTGGACCCTGCCGGCCAACCGTGCCGTCGCCCTGAACGCGGATCTGGACTACGCCCTGGTGCAGGTCGACGGGGATCATCCCGAGCGCCTGATCCTGGCCGCCGATCTGGTCAAGGACGTGATGGACCGTGCCGGCTTCGATCAGTTCCACAACCTGGGCTATGCCAAGGGTGCTGCGCTCGATCTGCTGCGCTTCCACCACCCCTTCTACAGCTTCGATGTGCCCATCGTCCTGGGTGAGCACGTCACCCTGGATGCCGGTACCGGCGCGGTGCACACCGCCCCTGGCCACGGCCAGGAAGACTTCGTGGTCGGCCAGAAATACGGCCTGGAAGTGGCTAACCCGGTGGGCAGCAACGGCGTTTACCTGCCGGATACCGAGCTGTTCGCCGGCCAGCACGTATTCAAGGCCAATGCCTCCGTCGTCGAGGTGTTGACCGAGCGTGGTGCCCTGCTGCACCACAAGGTGTTCAACCACTCCTATCCTCATTGCTGGCGTCACAAGACCCCCATCATCTTCCGTGCCACCCCGCAGTGGTTCATCAGCATGGAGCAGAAGGGGCTGCGCAAGCAGGCTCTTGCCGAGATCGAGCGTATCGAGACCGATGGCATCGCCCAGCACGGCCAGAGCGGCTGGGTGCCGGCCTGGGGCAAGAACCGCATCCAGGCCATGGTCGAGAACCGTCCTGACTGGTGTATCTCCCGTCAGCGCACCTGGGGTGTGCCCATCTCCCTGTTCGTTCACAAGGAGACTCAGCAGCTGCACCCGGAATCCGTGCGCCTGATGCACGAAGTCGCCAAGCGGGTCGAGCAGTCTGGCATCCAGGCCTGGTGGGATCTGGACAAGGCCGAGCTGCTTGGCAGCGACGCCGACCTGTACGACAAGGTGCCTGATACCCTAGACGTCTGGTTCGACTCAGGTTCGACCCACTCCTCAGTAGTGGATGCCCGCCCCGAGTTCAACGGCAAGTCGGCCGACATGTATCTGGAAGGCTCCGACCAGCACCGTGGCTGGTTCATGTCCTCCCTGATGATCGGCGTGGCCATGAAGAACAAGGCCCCCTACAACCAGGTGCTGACCCACGGTTTCACCGTGGATGGTCAGGGCCGCAAGATGTCCAAGTCCATCGGCAACGTGGTCAGCCCGCAGGATGTGATGAACAAGCTCGGCGCCGATATCCTGCGTCTGTGGGTGGCCAGCACCGACTACACCGGCGAGATGACGGTCTCCGACGAGATCCTCAAGCGCTCCGCCGATGCCTATCGTCGCATCCGCAACACCGCCCGCTTCCTGCTGGCGAACCTGAACGGCTTCAATCCGGCGACCGACATGGTGGCACCCGCCGACATGGTGGTGGTGGATCGTTGGGCCGTGGGTCGTGCCAAGGCGGTACAGGCCGAGATCGTGACCGCGTTCGACGAGTACAACTTCCACGGTGTGACCCAGAAGCTGATGCAGTTCTGCTCCATCGAGATGGGCTCCTTCTACCTGGACGTGATCAAGGACCGTCAGTACACCGCCAAGGCCGACAGCCTGGCCCGTCGCTCCTGCCAGACCGCCCTCTATCACATCGTCGAGGCCATGGTGCGCTGGATGGCGCCGATCATGAGCTTCACCGCCGACGAGATCTGGGCCCTGCTGCCGGGCGAGCGCGGTGAGTTCGTGTTCACCGAAGAGTGGTATGACGGCCTGTTCGGGCTGGATGCCGGCGAGCAGATGGGCGATGCCTTCTGGGCCGAGATCCTGACCGTGCGGGGTGAGGTCAACAAGGCGCTGGAAGCGGCCCGTGGTGAGAAGCGCATCGGCGGCTCCCTGCAGGCCGAACTGACCCTGTTTGCCAAGCCTGCGCTGGCCGAGCGTCTGAATGCCCTGGCCGATGAGCTGCGCTTCGTGCTGCTCACCTCCAAGGCCAAGGTGGTGGTCGCTGATGCTGCGCCCGAAGGCTCCGTCGCCACCGAGCGCGACGATCTGTGGCTGAGCGTGGCTCAGTCTGCCGCCGCCAAGTGCGATCGTTGCTGGCACCATGTGGAAGACGTGGGTACCATCGCCGGTCACGAAGAGATCTGTGGCCGCTGCGTCACCAACGTTGAGGGTGACGGCGAAACGCGTCAATTTGCCTGATGAACATGACACATAACAAGAGCGGCCTGCGTTGGCTGTGGCTGGCGGTGCTGGCATTCGTACTGGACCAGGCGAGCAAGCTCGCCGTGGTCAAGCTGCTGCCGTTTGGCTACCCGGGGGTGGAGATCACCCCCTTCTTTAACTTGGTGCACGTCTACAACAAGGGGGCGGCGTTCAGCTTCCTGGCCGATCAGGGGGGCTGGCAGCGCTGGTTCTTCGCGGTGCTGGCGTTCGCCATCTGCGGTCTGCTGATCCATTGGCTGCGCAAGCAGTCGGTGACCCAGCGCTGGAGCGGCATCGCCTACTCCCTGATCATCGGCGGCGCGCTCGGCAACGTGTTCGATCGGCTGGTACTGGGCCACGTGGTCGATTTCCTCGACTTCTACTGGCAGCGCGCCCATTGGCCGGCGTTCAACCTGGCCGACAGCTTCATCTTCATCGGCGCCGCCATGATAGTGCTGGAAGGCTTCCGCTCCGAGAAGCAGAAGGAGGCGGCATGAGCCAGCTGATTACTGCTGACAGCAGCGTGCTGTTCCATTTCTCCATCAAGCTGGAAGATGGCTCCGTGGCCGACAGCACGGCGTTGCACGGCAAGCCGGCCCGTCTGCGGATGGGTGACGGCAGCCTGACGGATAGCTTCGAGCAGTGCCTGCTGGGGCTGCAGCAGGGGGAGGCCAAGAGCTTCACCCTGGCGCCTGAGCAGGCCTTCGGCCTCTCCAACCCGGACAACATCTACCATCTGGACCGTGCCAAGTTCGGTGCCGATGTGGAGCCCAAGATCGGTACCATCATCGTCTTCGACCAGCCCAATGGCAGCGAGCTGCCCGGCATCATCCGGGCGGTGGAAGGCATGTCGGTGACGGTCGATTTCAACCATCCCCTGGCCGGCCATACCGTCACCTTCGAGGTGGAGATCCTGGCCGTCGATGACGAGGAAAAGGTGCACTGATGGATATTCTGCTCGCCAACCCACGTGGTTTTTGTGCCGGTGTCGACCGTGCCATCAG
The DNA here is from genome assembly GCF_019218705.1 of Aeromonas sp. sif2433. Lineage (NCBI taxonomy): Bacteria > Pseudomonadati > Pseudomonadota > Gammaproteobacteria > Aeromonadales > Aeromonadaceae > Aeromonas > Aeromonas sp. sif2433. Next base: position 42,788 of record NZ_JAHUXD010000003.1, on the reverse strand, counting down.
CATCGTCGAGAGTGCGCTGGAGAAGTTTGGTGCCCCCATCTATGTGCGCCATGAGGTGGTACATAACCGCTATGTGGTGAACAAGCTCAAGGAGGCGGGCGCGGTGTTCGTCGAAGAGCTCGACGAGGTGCCGGACGACAGCATCGTCATCTTCTCCGCCCATGGCGTCGCCAAGGTGGTGCGCGAGATGGCCAAGTCCCGTGCCCTCAAGGTGTTCGATGCGACCTGTCCGCTGGTGACCAAGGTCCATATGGAAGTCCATCGCGCCAGCCGCAAGGGGTCGGAGGCGGTGCTCATCGGCCACGCCGGCCATCCCGAGGTGATCGGCACCATGGGCCAGTATGAGAACCGCGAGGGGGGCATGTATCTGGTGGAGACACCGGAAGACGTGGCCAAACTCAAGGTGAAGAATCCGGACGAGCTCTGCTTCGTCACCCAGACTACCCTCAGCGTGGACGAAACCTCGGACGTCATCGACGCCCTGCGCAAGCACTTCCCCAAGATCCAGGGGCCGCGCAAAGACGACATCTGCTACGCCACCCAGAACCGCCAGGACGCGGTGCGGGAGATGGCGGGGCTGGTGGATGCCATGCTGGTGGTCGGTTCACGCAACTCCTCCAACTCCAACCGCCTGCGGGAGCTGGCCGAGAAGGTGGGGGCTCGCGCCTACCTGATCGATGATGCCTCCATGATCGAAACCGGCTGGCTGGAAGGGGTCGAACGGATTGGCGTGACGGCGGGTGCCTCGGCACCCGAGGTGCTGGTACAAAATGTCATCGCCCGTTTGCGTGAACTGGGCGGCAAGATAGTGGCCGAACACCCGGGTCGCGAGGAGAACGTGGTATTCGAAGTGCCACCCGAGTTGCGTATCCTCTGATTGAGATGCCGGCCCTGTGCCGGCATTTTTGTGATCGACATCCCATTCCTCGTATATAAAAGCAGCATAACTTCTCGTTTGAACCCGGAGTTGTAATTACCAACACCGACAACTCTGATTAGACTGTCTCTATCTCACCAATACCGCCCCCAACCATGGATGGGACTGAAGGAGGGTTTGGCACGGTGCACAACAGGACGTTTGCGCCTCTCGGCTTCACGCTCATCGAGCTGATGGTCGCCATTGCACTCTTGTCTATCCTGCTGACGCTGGGAATCCCTTCCTTTCTGCATACCCTTGGTGAGTACTATTCAGGCACTCTCTGGCAACCATCGTGCCTTCTTGGTCACCGAGTCGATCGCCTAGGGCAGGGGAAGAGTGGAGGGTATTTTGACCTCAACATAGCTTCAGAGTTAGCGGCGACTGGAAGACTGTGTTGCTGAGTAGCGTGGGTAGGGCTACGTGTCAATGTAACCACCTTTCCTGCATGGTGGCCGGTGGGGATTCAGCTGTAGTGGCAACGTCGAAATGGGTCTCGCGTTTTAGGTTGCTACCTTGGGAGGTGGCAGGATGGGTGACAAATGGGTATATAGCAGGTAGCACCCACATCAAGGAGTTGAAAATCGGGATTGGGTCTGATGGACAGGTTGTGCCTCGCTCACTGCGGCGGACTGCTGGTAATTCACTTCCAGCAGTTGGTTGGTGTCTTGTTGTCGGCCTTGTCTAGGGTCAGATTATCGCAGGGGGTGCCATCGATCTGAGCGCCTTTGGCATTGGCTTTCAGGACATAGTAAGTGGTGGCGGTTGCCGCTGATAAGACAACCTCGAAGTCGTAATAATCGCTGCTAGGATTACCAATTTGGGATTTAGTGCCGCTGTAACTGGTGTTGGATATCCGAAACTCTTCCTGTTTGAGCTGCATGCTGAGCAGGCCCTTGAACGCCTCGGCGCGGCGGGATTTACGCAGTCCATCAGTAAAGCTCGGATAGGCAATGGCCGCCAGGATGGCGACTATGGCGACCACGACCATCAGCTCTAGCAGTGTGATACCTGATTGTTTGACTCTCATTGGCGGCACGCCTCGGGAAACGGGTTGATACTATAGAATAGTACTGACGGTGCGCTCTACTGGCACGGGCAAAAAGAAAGGAGTCTTGAGCTAAATGGTACGCACAGCGGACAGAACCGCCGGTTTTACCCTGATTGAGTTGCTGATCGCCCTGACGTTGGTGGCTATCTTGGTGGCTGTGGCGTTGCCCAGCTATCAGTCATTGCGGCAGGAGCAGATGGTGCGGGCGGCGACGCAGGCTCTCTATACCGATGTCATGCTGCTCAAATCCGAGGCTGTCAAACGCAATCAGACGTTGAATCTCCTCCTTTTTAATAGCGGCACGAGTAACTGGTGCTACCGAGTTCATATCGATGGCAGCTGTAGCAGCTGTACTGATATTTGCTCCAGCATAGAGGGGCGGAAAGGGGGGGATGCCAGCGAGTTTCCCGGCCTCATTTTAGAGGCGAGTTACAGTGAATCAGCAACTAACATCAGGCCACTCAATATTTCTCCCCGTCGAGGCACGCTGACGGCGGGCAATATTGCTATCTCATCAGGTGACTACTCCATGCGGGTCGTAACCAACAATGTTGGGCGGGTACGCACCTGTGCCGTCCGCAATGTCAGTGGGGTGCCGGGATGCTGAGACGCCATACAGGTTTCAGTCTGGTGGAGCTGATGGTGGCCATGGTGGCTGGTCTGCTGCTGGTAGCGGCGGTGACGACGCTCTTCGCTACCGTTCTCAGGGCCAATAGTACCGCTATGAAGGTGAGCCGCCTCAATCAGGAGATACAGGCAATTACCGATATGATGGCCCGTGACATCGAGCGGGCAGGCTATGATGCCAGTGCGGCCACCGCAACCCGACTGGTGTCTGGCGCAGCCCCTTCCCCTTTCTATTTCAATGCCAGTGCCGATCTGCTGGATGAGACGGCAACAGGCTCCAAGCTATATCGCTGTATTAGAGTGAATTATGATGACAATGAAAATGGTGTGCTGAACAACAGCGTGTCCAGCAGTCATGAGACGCGAGTTTATAGTTACAGCAGTGCCGACAAGGGAGTCAAGCTGGCGACGGGGGCCAGTCCTGCCTGTAATAGCGGTAGTCTCATCTCGACCGATAACACCATCGAAGTTACCCAGCTCACTTATAGCCTGCTCTCGAGCAGTCAGGTGAGTGGCGCCAGGGCCATTCAGCTCAATATCTCCGGTCGTTACAAAGACAATACTGCGCTGACCCTGAACTTGCAGCGCGATATCAAGCTGCGTAATGACGGATACTGATATGAGAACCCAATCCGGTTTTACAACCTTCACTGTCACGCTGATCCTGGTGCTGATCCTGCTGGCGGTCTCCCTGCTGGTAGGCAAGTTGCTGGTGGCCGATCGTCGTGTGACATTAAACGAAGCGCTCTATCGTCAGGTCATGGCGTTGGCGGAGCAGGGGCTCTCCTACGGTTTTGGCCGATTAGCCGCTGAAGGCTCTCTTTGTCCTGCAACCCCCTCCTGGTCTGGAAATTCATTCTCTCCATCTGGGGCTGGCGGCACCTATGGCCTGACTGTGGATTGCATGACTTCTTTCCCCGTGGTGGTGGGGAGTACCACCCAAGTGACCCCGATCCGCATTCGTTCCGTGGCCAATTTGAATAACAATCAGGCTCAGGCTGCGGTCGAGGCGCAATATGTGCAGAGCAATGTCTTGGCAGGAACCCCGGCTGCCCCGCTGACCGTCGCCGGCGGCATGGCGGTGGGGGGCAATTTCACCGTGGTGGCCAATCCCAATGGGGGCGGGCTGGGAGTGCCGCTGTCCATCTGGACCAATGATTATGTGGACCTCAACAATGGATCTGGCCAGACCTGCAATCAGGGAGACTACGCGGGTAGTTGCAGTGCCAATATCAGCCAGGCGGGCAGCAAGCAATCGGATATCAAGGATAGCGATCCCGCCTTCCCCAGTGATCTGGTCTGGTATCTGTTCAATGAGAATGATGATGACGCAGGTTGGGCAAACATCGAATCCAGAGCCAATCAGATGGTCACGAATTGCAATGGTCTGGGGCCGACGACCACCGGGCTTGTCATCGTCGACGGCGATTGTAATCCGGGGGCCAATATTGGCACTCAGGCCGCCCCTGTTGTGTTGATCATTCGAAATGGCAACCTGACCATCAATGGTAACCGCCAGCTCTATGGACTGGTGTTTGCTTACTCTGAAGACCCGGCCACGGCGACCGCAGATATCAAACTCACTGGCGGGGCCATCGTCAATGGTGCCCTGGCGGCCAACTTCAAGCTTGGCAATTCCAATGGTACCTATGATGCAAAATATGATGAGGCTGCGCTGAGCAATATCAGGACAGGTGCCGTCTTCCAGACTCTTAAACAGGTGCCGGGTAGCTGGCGCGACTGGTAGAGGATAAGCAGATGAAATGGCAAAAAGGATTTGGCCTGCTCGAGATACTGGTGACCCTGGTGGTGTTGGGGGTTGCCGTGGTCGGCCTGGTGGTTCTCTCAAAGTCGGCCCTGACCGCTTCTCAGGATGGGCGGCGCTATGAAATCGCCATGCGTCTGGCCGAATCCAAGATCGATGAGTTCCGTAACTTCAATAGTCTGGTGACGGCGACAGCCCCGCTCACGGCCTATGACGCCATTGCGAGCGGTAATGTGACCAAGAGCCAGTCTGGTGATAGCTATACGCTGGTTTGGACGGTAACCAACCAATATTGGAACGGGGCCACTTCGGCATGGCAGAACACGGCACCTGCGGGGTACCTGCTGAACTACCCTGGACGAAAACAGATCTATACGAGAGTCAACTGGACCAACAGCGGAGGGGTGACCGCCTCGGTCACGCTTACGGGTTATGCCTCTCCCGCGGAATCATTGACTGCGGAACAGTTGAATGGGGGGCTGGATACAGCCCGGACAGGGCCGAAGATCAATTACACCCCAGGGGTGGCGCCGGACGTCATCTCCATCGATCTCGGCAACGGTAGCAGACAGGAAACCAGCAAGCCTTCTCCGACCGTGGTGGCCAAAAATAACACTGTCGGCAAGGAGGTACAGTTTGAAACAATGACCTACCAGCCTGCGAACCAAGGCAATACCCAGCAAATCCAGCAAGATATCAGCTCGGTAAGTTGCGCCTGCACCTATGGTTCCACTTTGAGTGCCTATCTTCCGGGTCAGGCCTACAGTACTGCCACCAACCAGCTTTATTGGAAAGTGGGGTCATTGCAAAGCAAGCAGACCGGGACGGTGAATGGCAATGATCAGCCAGCTTTATGCAGCAGCTGTTGCAAGGATCACTTCGACGGAACGGGGACGGGATTCCCCAACTACTATGCGCCGCTCAATACCAGCCGGCAGCGCTACAACAGCTCTTTTACCCAGGTTGGTAGCGGAAGTTATATCGATGCCTGCCGTTTCGTTCGGTTAGACGGTTACTATCGTCCTCTCCCGGATTGGAACCTGATCAAGGTCATCGTCACTACTTCAGACTTCTTGGCCAAACAAGCCAATCAGGTCAGTTATCAGAATTACATCCAGTATGTGGTCAAAGCCTATATCGACTGGCAGAAACAGACTCTGAACTGGACATCAAACCCGACGGCGACGGCGCCAACGATCAGTGATTTCTCCACATGGCTTCAAACCCCCGCCAATGTCGCGCCCGGCGGAGATGCTACCACGGGCATCACGGTCAATACCGGCACGCGTCAGCTGATCGCCCGTGGCATCTATGTCGATATTCTAAACCCGACCTATCTGGCCGGGATAGATACCAGCGTCACCGGTTATCTGGCCAGAGTGCCATTTCAGGATATCAATCTGACCATGTTGGCGGAGTGGTCCATGACACCGCTCAGTGGTCAATTGACGGGGGTGGTGACCGACTATGCCGTCGTCAGTAATGAGCCTATCGACACCATCGTTGATCTCAACAACTACTACTTCGGCAGTTACAGTCGTGGCTACCTGGCCGCCAAGAAATCCACCAAGGATGCCAGCCAGGCTCTGCAGAGCGTGAAGGTAAAGGCCACCGTCTATCAGGGGAACTCGGGGATTACAGCGACGCTTATCTCACCGCGCGATAAGAGCCTGGCACTCAGCACCGAACTGGCAGTGGAAATAGACACTGGCGTGGTGACACAACCCTTGTTGACGGTAACGGGCAAGGTGGAGTGTCTCGAGAAAACAAAAAACAACGATCCAACGCCCAAGGCCTGCAAGAAGAATGTGTTCGGTGGTTTGAGCATCAGTACCTCGACATCCGGTGCCAATTGTCATGTGGATACGCCGAGCAGTGATAATCAGACGGCCATCTATACCTGTACGGCAGCCCAGAATATTACCCTGGTGGTGAATTTCTCCTATTCGGGAAACAACACGACCTTCCTGCTTAAGCCTAGTTCTTTAAGCATCCCTATGACTCCGCCAGCCAGCGGGCAAGTCATCAGCGGCCCCTGCACCCTGCTGGTGGACAACGGCGTTACCAATGCCGCCAACCTGACCTGCTCCCCCTAGGGCCGGTTGTGGGAACCAAGGCGCTGGCACAGCCAGCGCCTTTTCTTTATCATTCCCCATCATTTTCGAGTTTTAAGATGCATCGCCATGGCAAAAGCCCTCTCTCTGATGCTTGCCCAGTTAAATCTGACGGTAGGCGCCATCGAAGATAACTGTGACAAGGTGCTGGCTGCGGCCGCAGAGGCGGATCAGCAAGGCGCCGATCTGCTGGTGTGCTCCGAGCTGGCATTGACCGGTTACCCGCCGGAAGATCTGCTGCTGCGGACCGACCTGATGATCCGGGTCGAGGCTGCGCTGGCCCGAGTGGCTGCCTGGCAGGGCAATTGCGCCATCCTGGTGGGGCATCCCTGGCGCGAAGGCGAGGCGCTCTATAACGCGGCCTCCCTCTATGAGCGGGGCCAGCTGGTGGCGCGTTACTTCAAGCAGGATCTGCCCAACTACGGGGTGTTTGACGAGAAGCGCTACTTCACCGCAGGCACTGAAACCTGCGTCGTGGCTTTCAGAGAGCACAAATTGGGGCTGCTCATCTGTGAAGATCTGTGGCAACCGGGCCCGGCCCTGGCGGCCAAGGCGGCCGGCGCCGAGCTGCTGCTAAGCATCAACGCCTCCCCCTATGACAGGGAGAAGCCCTGGATCCGCAATGAGTTGATGACGGAGCGCTGCGATCAGACCGGCCTGCCATTCGTTTATCTCAACCAGGTCTGCGGTCAGGACGAGCTGATCTTCGACGGCTGCTCCAAGGTGTTCAGCAGCCAGGGCGAGCTGACCCACAAGCTGGCGCCTTTTGCCGAGGCGCTGGCGCTGGTGCGTTTCGAAAACGGTCAACCGGTGAAGCTACATGAGCCTGCCGCCTCCCTCGCGCCATTGGCCGAGGTCTATCAGGCGCTGGTGCTGGCGGTGCGCGACTATGTCACCAAGAACGGCTTCCTGGGCGCCGTGCTGGGGCTTTCCGGCGGCATCGACTCCGCCCTGACCCTGGCCATCGCCGCCGATGCCATAGGGGCGGACAAGGTGCAGGCGGTGATGATGCCGTTCCGCTACACCGCCCAGATGAGTGTGGAGGATGCCAAGGAGCAGGCCGAACGGATGGGGGTCGAGTTCGACATCATCTCCATCGAGCCCATGTTCGAAGGTTTCATGACCCAGCTGGCGCCGCTGTTTGTCGGCACCGCGCGGGACACCACCGAAGAGAACCTGCAGGCCCGCTGCCGTGGCGTCTTGCTGATGGCGCTCTCCAACAAACGCCGCCGCATCGTGCTGACCACAGGCAACAAGAGCGAGATGGCGGTCGGTTATGCCACCCTCTACGGTGACATGGCGGGCGGCTTCGATGTGCTCAAGGACGTGCCCAAGACCCTGGTCTTCAAGCTGTGTGAATATCGCAACAGCGTCGATTATGTGATCCCGCAGCGGGTCATCGATCGACCCCCTTCGGCGGAGCTTGCTCCGGATCAGGTGGATCAGGACAGCTTGCCCCCCTATGACATCCTGGATGCCATCCTCAAACGTTATGTGGAAGAGGATGCCTCGGTCGCCGACCTGGTGGCGGAGGGCTTTGAAGAAGCCGTGGTACGCAAGGTGATCCGTCTGGTGGATCTCAACGAATACAAGCGCCGCCAAGCCGCCGTCGGGCCCCGTATCACGGCCCGCAACTTTGGTAAGGATCGCCGTTACCCCATCACCTCCGGGTTTGGCAAACAGAACTGGTAAGGAGTCACCATGAAGAAGATTGAAGCCATCATCAAACCGTTCAAGCTGGACGATGTGCGCGAGGCCCTGGCCGAGATCGGCATCAACGGCATGACAGTCTCAGAGGTCAAGGGCTTCGGCCGCCAGAAGGGGCACACCGAGCTCTATCGCGGCGCCGAATACATGGTGGATTTCCTGCCGAAGGTGAAGGTCGAGCTGGTGGTGCAAGACGAGGATCTCGATGCCTGCCTGGAAGCCATCCAGAACACCGCCCGCACCGGCAAGATCGGTGATGGCAAGATTTTTGTCTGTGAAGTGGAGCGGGTCATTCGTATCCGTACCGGCGAAGAGAACGAAGACGCAATTTGATGTGATGAATGAGCCTCGAAACGATGAAGAGAACCAAGATACCATCCCGCTGATGTGGACGCGTCTCATGGTGGTGGCAGGCCTGCTGATGGGTCTGACCGCCTGTAGTTCCAAGCCACCGGCCCAGCCGGAGAACCTGTGCCAGATCTTCAGCGAGAAGCCGGATTGGCACAAGGCGGCGCTGCGGATGAGCGAGCGCTGGGGGACACCGGTGCACGTGGTAATGGCCATGATGTATCAGGAGTCCTCCTTCGTACACGATGCCCGGCCGCCGATGGACTATTTCCTCTTCATCCCGACCGGGCGCGCCAGCTCGGCCTATGGCTATGCCCAGGTGAAGGATGAGACCTGGGATGACTATCAGCGGGAAAGTGGCAACGGCTGGAGCAATAGAGACGACTTTGCCGACGCCATCGATTTCATGGGCTGGTACACTAGCAAGGCGCAGCGGCTGAACGGCACCTCCAAGTGGGATGCCTATGGCCAGTATCTCAACTATCACGAAGGCTGGGGCGGCTACCGGCGTGGCAGCTACCGCAGCAAGGGATGGCTGATGAAGGTCTCCCGCAAGGTAGAGGTCCGCGCCCAGCGCTACGGCGCCCAGTACCGACAATGCAAGGATCGGCTCCCCAGCGGGGGCTGGTTCTCGTAACCAATCAGGAGTCAGAAATGCCGTTATTGGACAGTTTTACCGTCGACCATACCCGTATGGAGGCCCCTGCCGTGCGGGTGGCCAAGACCATGCAGACCCCGAGCAAGGACACCATCACGGTGTTCGATCTGCGCTTCTGCGTGCCGAACCAGGAGATCCTCTCCGAGCGCGGCATCCACACCCTGGAGCACCTGTTTGCCGGTTTCATGCGGGATCACCTGAACGGCAACGGGGTCGAGATTATCGACATCTCCCCCATGGGTTGCCGTACCGGCTTCTACATGAGCCTGATCGGCGCGCCGGACGAGGCGCGTGTGGGCGCTGCCTGGCAGGCCGCCATGAGCGATGTGCTGACCGTGCAGGATCAGGCCAAGATCCCCGAGCTGAACGAATATCAGTGCGGCACCTACAGCATGCACTCGCTGGAAGAGGCGCACGCCATCGCCCGTCACGTGCTGGAACGCGGCATCGGCGTCAACCATAACGACGAGCTGGCGCTGCCGGAAGATAAGCTGAAGAGCCTCTAAGCCGTTGGGTTGCAGAGATAAAAAGGCCGGTCAATGACCGGCCTTTTTGCTGCGCGCAGGCTCAGGAAGGGAGCGGCATCACCCGATTGCGACCGAGCTCCTTGGCCTTGTAGAGCAGCTTGTCGGTGCGCTCGACCAGGGCATCCGCCGTCTCCTGCCCCTGGTGTTCACCCACCCCGAACGAGGCGGTGATGTGATCGATGCGGCGGCCAGACTTGCGATCCAGGATCGACATCTTCTCGATGGCCCGGCGCAGGCTCTCCGCCATCTGCCGGGTCAGCGCCAGGGAGCGGCGTGGCGCCAGCAGCGCAAACTCCTCCCCCCCGAGTCGGTAGGCGGTGATCCCTTCCTTGCTGGCTTCCCGCAGCCGCTTGCCGAAGATGCGCAGCACCTGATCCCCCAGCAGGTGGCCATATTCGTCGTTGAAGCTCTTGAAACGATCGATGTCGACCAGGATCAGCGAGAACGGCTGACGGGTGCGGATCAGACACTCCATCTCCAGATCGAAGGCGCGGCGATTGAGCAGGTTGGTGAGGGCGTCCTCGGTGGCCAGCTTGCGGGTCTCGCTCAGGGCCTCCTTCAGCTCCTTGATCTCCTTCTCGGCGCTGCTGAGCTGACTGCGAAAGTGCATGGTGGACATGCGCACGTCCCGCGACTCGCGCACCAGCTCCCGCAGTATGCCCATGGTGTCTTCCAGGCTCAGCCCCTCGTCATCGATGAGGCTCAGCCTGTCGAAGCTCTTGTCGAGCATCGCCTGAAACTGGCCGGTGTCGACCAGCGCATCCTGCATGGAGTGTCCCAGCTCGTTGGCCATGGCGGCCAGATTGAGCTTCATGGCCTCCATCTGCTGCTCATCCTGGCTGGCGAGGTGCTGATGGTAGAGGCGCTCGCAGGTGGTGAGGGAGCAGGTGCCCTGCAGCTTGACCGCCTGATCGATGGCGCTGTTCAGCTCGGGCATGTCGCCGGAGACGTAGTTGTACCAGAGGTGGTAATTGTTCGGGGTGGTAGGAATCTGATACTTGATCATCAGGGGGACCGCCTGTTTCAAATAGGCGGCAGATTGGGCGAACGAGTCCTTGCTCATGAGTTCCGAGTCTCACATACCTGCAAACTGCGGCCAGTATGACAGAGAGATTGGCCAAAAGGCAGTCGATGGATGCCATTAGCTCCCCCCTTCGATATAATGTCTTCATTATTACCTACCCTAAGGCCTGCTTATGTCTCAAAAAGATCCTTTCCTCCAACGCGAGGCCGAAAAATACGAAAACCCCATCGCCAGCCGCGAGATGCTGCTGGAGCTCATCAAGGGCCATGAGAAACCCATGTCCCGGGAAGAGTTGGCCAAGGCCCTCAAGCTGACCGAAGAAGAGCCGCTGGAGGCCTTGCGCCGTCGTCTGCGCGCCATGGAGCGCGATGGGCAGCTCGTGTTCACCAGGAACCAATGTTACGCCCTGCCGGATCGTCTGAATCTGGTGAAAGGCTATGTGCTCGGCCATAAAGATGGATTCGGTTTTCTGCGCCCCGAGGGTGGTGGATCGGATCTCTTCCTGAACAACCGTGAGATGCAGCGCCTGATGCACGGCGACTACGTGCTGGTACAGCCGACCGAGATCGATCGCAAGGGCCGGCAGGAGGCCAGACTGGTGCGCCTGCTCAAGCCCCGCGAGGCTGACATCGTCGGCCGCTACTTCGTCGAGAACGGGGTCGGCTTCGTGGTGCCGGATGACAGCCGCATCGGCCAGGACATCCTCATCCCCGAAGGGGAGAACAAGGGTGCCCGCCAGAGCCAGGTCGTGGTCGTTCGCATCACCCAGCGCGCCACCTCCCGCATCAATTCGGTCGGTACCGTGCTGGACGTGCTGGGCGAGAACATGGCGCCGGGCATGGAGATCGAGATCGCCCTGCGTACCCACGGCATCCCGCACACCTGGCCGGAAGAGGTGACCAAAGAGGTCGCAGGTCTGGGCGAACAGGTGCCGGAGAAGGCCAAAGAGGGTCGTATCGACCTGCGTGCCCTGCCGCTGGTCACCATAGACGGGGAAGATGCGCGTGACTTCGATGACGCCGTCTTCTGTGAAGCCAAGCGCGGTGGCGGCTGGCGCCTGTGGGTGGCCATCGCGGATGTCTCCTCCTACGTGAAGCCCGGCACTGCGCTGGATGCCGAAGCCTATCAGCGCGGCAACTCCGTCTATTTCCCCGAGTTCGTGGTGCCCATGCTGCCGGAGGTGCTCTCCAACGGCCTCTGCTCCCTGAACCCGCAGGTCGACCGGCTGTGCATGGTGTGCGAGATGACCATCTCCGCCGCCGGCCGCATGTCCGGTTACAAGTTCTACGAAGCGGTGATGAATTCCCACGCGCGCATGACCTACAGCAAGGTGGCGGCGATCCTGGATGGCGAGCCCAAGCTGCGTCAGCAGTACGAGCCGCTGGTGGGCCACATCGAGGAGCTCAACAACCTCTACAAGGCGCTCAAGCACGCCCGTCACCAGCGTGGCGCCGTGGAATTCGAGAGCGAAGAGACCCGCTTCATCTTCAACGCCCAGCGCAAGATCGACCAGATAGTGCCGCTGGTGCGCAACGATGCCCACAAGATCATCGAAGAGTGCATGATCCAGGCGAACGTGGCCGCGGCCCGTTACATCGAGAAGAACGAAGCCTTTGCCCTGTTCCGGGTGCACGATCGTCCGGGCGAAGAGCGCCTGACCGGTTTCCGTGACTTCCTGGCCGAACTGGGTCTGGAGCTCAAGGGGGGTCTCGAGCCCGAGCCGAAGGACTTCGCCGAGCTGGCCGCCAAGTTTGAGGGGCGTCCGGATGCCGAGCTGCTCTCCACCATGTTGCTGCGCTCCATGCGCCAGGCGGTCTATCAGGCCGACAACATAGGTCACTTCGGTCTGGCCCTGAAGTCCTACGCCCACTTCACCTCGCCGATCCGCCGCTATCCGGATCTCATCCTGCACCGCGCCATCAAGTACCAGACGGCCAAGGAGCAGCAGGGCAACCTGCGCCATAAGTGGACCCCGAGCGGGGGTTATCACTACCAGCTGGAAGAAGTGGATCCCATGGGCGAGCACTGCTCCATGACCGAGCGCCGTGCCGACGATGCGACCCGCGACGTGGCCGACTGGCTCAAGTGTGAGTACATGCTGGATCACGTGGGTGACGAGTTCGATGGCGTCATCGCCAGCGTCACCGGCTTCGGTTTCTTCGTGCGGCTGGCGGATATCCACATCGACGGTCTGGTGCACGTCAGCACCCTCACCAACGACTACTACCAGTTTGATCCCCTGCACATGCAGCTGATCGGCGAGAACTTCCGCCGTCGCTACCGCCTGGGTGACAAGGTACGCGTCAAGGTGATGGGCGTGAACCTGGACGATCGCAAGATCGACTTCGTGATGGTGGAAGCGCCACTCACCGGCAAGGATGGCAAAGAGGTAGTGCGCAAGCCCGCCAAGGGTGGTCAGCGTCACGATAAACGCAAAGAGAGCAAGGATAGCGGCAAATCCGACAAGGGTGGCCGTGCCAAGCCCAGCAACAGACGACCGAGCAAGAAGGCTCGCGAAAAGACCAAGAGCACTAAATGAGTACAGAACTGATCTACGGCATTCACGCTGTATCCGCGCTGCTGGAGCGCACCCCGGAGCGCTTCATCGAGGTGTGGGCCCTCAAGGGCCGTGAAGACGACAGGTTGCAGCCCCTGCTGGACGAGCTGGAAGCGCTCGGCCTCAAGGTGCAGAGCGTGAACCGCAAGACGCTCGATGATAAAGCCGAGGGCAACAATCACCAGGGCATCATGGCCAAGGTGATAGAGGCGCCCAAGCTGGCCGAGCACGATCTGGCCAGCCTGCTGGACAGCCTGGCCTCGCGACAAGCCCAGCCTTTCCTGCTGGTGCTGGACGGGGTGACTGACCCGCACAACCTCGGCGCCTGCCTGCGCAGCGCCGATGCGGCGGGGGTCCATGCGGTCATAGTGCCGCGGGACAAGGCCACCGGCCTGACCTCCGTGGTGCGCAAGGTCGCCTGTGGCGCCGCCGAAGTGGTGCCGCTGATCCAGGTCACCAACCTGGCCCGCAGCCTGCGCGAGTTGCAGGAGCGCGGCGTTTGGCTGGTCGGCACCGCCGGCGAGGCGGATCACGATCTCTATCAGGCCAAACTGACCGGCCCGATGGCGCTGGTGATGGGTGCCGAGGGCAAGGGCATGCGTCGCCTGACGCGCGAGCACTGCGACGAGCTGGTGAGCATCCCGATGGCCGGGGCTGTCTCCAGCCTCAACGTCTCGGTGGCGGCGGGCGTCTGCCTGTTCGAAGCCGTGCGTCAGCGCCGCGCCTGAGCCAAGGGTGATGGACAGACCCCCGTTTAGCCGGGATCGGGTCACAGATGAGCAGGAGGCCACGCGCCTCCTCTCTTTTGCCCGCTCCTTGACGCTCGCCCCCCGAGCCTGCCTCTGGCACGCCGGTGACAGCCCGGATCTGCTGGTCAGGGTGGAGCAGGGCTTGCTGCGGGCCAAGGTGGTGCTGGCGGATGGGCGCGAGTACATCAAGGAGTTCTACTGGGAGGGGGACGAGTTCATCGACTTCCACCACCTGCTCAGTGGCGAGCCCGCCCGCTACAGCGTGGAGGCGCTGGAGCCCTGCCGGCTGCAACTGTTCGCCCTGGCCGATCTGCGCCAGCTCAGCTGCTGGCCCGCCTGGTATCAGCACCTGCTGGCGGTGCAGCTGCGCATCAAGGAGGAGAAGGAATTGTTGCTGCTGACCGAGAGCCCCCAGGCCCGCTACCAGCACTTCCTGCAGAGCTTCCCGGCCCTTGATGCCAGGGTGCCGGATCACCAGATCGCCGCCTATCTCGGCATCAGCCCCATCAGCCTCAGCCGCATTCGCAAGCGGCTTAAAAGTCTTAACAAAGGTTAATGCCGGTCTGGCTGCGCTCCCCTATGCTGGCGGGCCTAATCGATAAGGAGTTGCCGATGAACTGGAGTCTCAAGGCCTGGTCCGAGCTGACCACGGACGAACTGTATGATCTGCTGGCCCTGCGGGCCGAAGTCTTCGTGGTGGAGCAGACTTGCCCTTTCCAGGATCTGGATGGGCTGGATCGCCGCGAAGGGGTGCTGCACCTGCTGGGCTACGAGGGCCGGCACCTGGCGGCCTATAGCCGGATTATGGCGCCTGGCATAGGTGACGAGCATGGCTGCGCCATCGGCCGGGTGGTCACCTCGCCCCAGTCGCGGGGTGGCGGCCTGGGTCACCGGTTGCTGGCGGAGGCCGTCAGGGGCTGCGAGGCCGGCTGGCCGGGTCACTCCATCTGGCTCGGCGCCCAGGCACACCTGCAAGGCTTCTACGGTCAACACGGTTTCGTGGCGGAAGGGGAAGGCTATCTCGAAGACGACATCCCCCACATGGGCATGCGCAAAACGGCGGTCTGAGCCCGGGCCTGGATGTCGGGCAAGGGGCGCCAGTTTGAGATGGCTCCCACACTGCCGTGATACAAACGGATATGATCGGTCCCCCATCCTGACTGGAACGTTGTCGTGACCCCCACCCTCTTTGCGGCCATCCTGCTGGCCGCCCTGTTACACGCCCTCTGGAATGCGCTGGCCAAGCGCCAGGCCGAGGGGCGGGTCAGCGTCTTGCTGGTCTCTCTCTGCTCCGGCCTCTTTGCCGCGCCCTTCCTGCCCCTGGTGGGATGGCCGGCCGCCGCCGAATATCCCTGGCTGGCGCTCTCCATCCTGCTGCACTGCGGTTATTGCCTGTTCCTCGGCCGGGCCTACCGGCTCGGTGAGTTCGGCCAGATCTATCCGCTGGCCCGTGGCAGTGCACCCCTGCTAACCCTGTCGCTGGGGGCGCTGCTGTTGGGGGAGGTCCCCGGTGGGCTGGCGGTGGCGGGCGCCCTGGTTCTGGTGAGCGGGGTGCTGTTGATGGCCTGGCGCGGTGGCATCAGGCTGGCGCCTGCGGCCCTGAGTGCCGTGCTGATCACGGCGTTGTTCACGGCCGCCTATACCCTCTCCGATGGGGCGGGCGCCCGCTCGGCCGGCGCGCCGGTGCGCTACACCCTCTGGCTGTTCACCCTCACCGCGCTGGTGATGCCGCTGCTGATGCGCTGGCAGAGTCGCACCGCCTGGCGGGATCTGGATGCCGCGGCCTGGTATACAGGCGCGCTCGGCGGCGCCTTGTCACTGCTGGCCTACGGCATTGTCATCTGGGCCATGACCCAGGCACCCATCGGGCTGGTGGCGGCGCTGCGCGAGAGCAGCGTGCTGTTTGCGGTGCTGCTCTCCTGGAGCTGGCTGGGGGAGAAACTGGGCCGGGTCAGGTTGATGGCGGCGCTGGTGATCCTGTGCGGTATCCTGCTGATCCGGATCGGCTGAAGAGGGTCAGGCCGGGGACGCCCGGCCTGAGAGTGGACTTAAGGGGTGACCCGGCTGATCAGGCTGAAGCCTTCATCGGCGAGGCTCAGTTGCACGCTGACCCGGCCCAGCGTGGCCAGGCTGTCGACGTGGGTGCCACCGCAGGGGATGGTCAGCTCCTGCCCCTCCAGGGTGCAGTGCCAATAGCGGGAGTCGATGATGGCCTCACCGGCGCGGGAGCGGCGAATGTCGCCGCCCTCCGCCAGCCAGCTGAGCAGCTGGGCGTTGATCTCCTGCTCGATGGCGGGCAGGGCCGCCAGCAGCTCGGCCGCCATCACCCCCTTCTTGCGCAGGCTCTTGCCGATGCGATACAGCTCCTGCGAGCCTCTGGGCTCGACCCGCGAGGTCTGGATGGCGAGCCGGTCAAAATCGGGCTGGCCGAGGGCGTCCCGCTCGCTCGGCTCCTTGCGCCAGTAAGTGGTCAGCACCCGGTTGAGGGCCAGCGCCGCCAGATGGCAGCCACTATGGCCCAGGCTCAGGGCACGGCGGGCATCGGCATCTACCTGCAACTCGACGTGGGTTCCCACGGCCAGCTCATGCCTGCCCGTCAGCGGGTGCACCACCACGAAGGCCCAGCCCTCGGCCCCCCGTTTGACCGGGATATCCTGATCCACGAACAGCTCGCCGTCCGGGCTGATGGAGCCCATGCGGCAGGGGCCCACGCCGGCTTCGCCACTATCCCAGCAAACCCTGCCCACATCGCCCGGTTGATCGGGCCAGAGATGGCTCTGGGGATGGAAGGGGGTCAGGTCGGTGACCAGCAGGGTCGGCTCGCCGGCCTGGCAATAGACTACCCTGGCCTGCTCTTGGTGATGGCTCAGCACGAAGCTGGCTCGGCTATGTTCCATGGATGGCTCCCGCGCGTTGCGAATGAAGAGAGAGCCGCAGCATACGCCAAAGCGGGGACAGGCTCATTAACCTGGGTTAATGAGCCTGTATGAATGCTGCCAATTGGGTCAGAGCATGGAGACCAGCAGATAGGCATTGAGGCCGATCACCAGGGCGACGATGAGTCGCCCCAGCGCCTGAGTCACCGGATGATTGCGATGCTGGCCCATCAGGGCGCGATCCCCGGTCAGCATCAACAGCGGAATGAGTGCGAGCGCTATGCCGAAGCTCAGGATCACCTGGCTCAGCACCAGGATATCCGTGGTGTTGAGCCCCATGGCGATCACCACGAAGGCGGGGGCCATGGTGATGGCCCGACGCAACCAGAGTGGAATGGTGAAGCGCACGAAGCCCTGCATCACCACCTGTCCGGCCAGGGTTCCCACCACGGTGGAGGAGATGCCGGACGCGACCAGGGAGAGGCCGAACAGAGTGGCGGCCGCCTGTCCCAACAAGGGCGTGAGCGTCTGGTAGGCGGACTCCAGCTCGGCCACGGGCTGGTTGCCCACCCCGTGAAAGGCCGCGGCGGCCATGGCCATCATGGCCAGGTTGACGAAGCCGGCGATGGTCATGGCGATGGCGACGTCCACCCGGGTGCTGTGCAGCCGCTGGGGGACCGTGCCCCTGTCCTGGGTGTGCTGGGTCAGCGCCGAATGCAGATAGATGACGTGGGGCATGACGGTCGCCCCCAGCACGCCGGCGGCCAGATAGACGGCATCGCCGTTGGGCAGCCCGGGGAAGAGCGCGCCCTCCAGCAGGCTCGGCAGATGGGGGCGGGAGAAGACCAGCTCGACGATGTAAGCGGCGGCCACGAACAGCAGCAGGCCGCCCACCACGAACTCCAGCGGCTTCTGGCCGCGAGACTGCAGCATCAGGATGGCCCAGGTGACCACGGCGGTGATGCAGGCCCCCTCCAGCAGGGTGACGCCCAGCAGCAGCTTGAAGCCCACGGCGGCGCCGATGAACTCGGCGAGATCCGTGGCCATGGCGATGATCTCCGCCTGCACCCAGTAAGCCCAGACCGCGGGTCTGGGTAACTTGTCCCGGATGTGTTCCGCGAGGTTCTTGCCGGTGACTATGCCGAGCTTGGCGGAGAGGGTCTGCACCAGCATGGCCATCAGGTTGGCCCACACCACCACCCACAGCAGCTGATAACCAAAGGTGGAACCCGCCTGGATATTGGTGGCGAAGTTGCCCGGGTCTATATAGCCGATGGCGGCGATAAAGGCGGGCCCCAGCAGGGTCAGCTTGAATTTGCGGGCCGGGATGGCCGTGCTCAGGGCGGGTTGCATACTGTCATCCTCCATAGGATATGAGGATAGAATAGATCTAAATGATAATTGTTATCAATTGAAGTTTTGCATCAGGCTCATCGATAAAAACATCTGTCGACGCCAGTTGCAGTGAGAGAGGCGATTTCGTACAATACGCCGCCCTAGAAAGCAGTGTCTAAACACCACTATGTTCCTTGCCTCCGAGGTTTGGCTGCACCTGGGCGGAGGCTGAATTAATCCGTAAGGAGCTAAAATGCGTCATTACGAAATCGTCTTCATGGTTCATCCGGACCAGAGCGAGCAAGTACCTGGCATGATCGAGCGTTACACCGGCGCTATCACCACCGCTGGTGGTACCATTCATCGCATGGAAGATTGGGGCCGTCGTCAACTGGCTTACCCGATCGACAAGCTGCACAAGGCTCACTATGTTCTGATGAACGTAGAAGCAGAGCAGGCCGTTATCGACGAACTGGAAACCAACTTCCGCTTCAACGATGCCGTTATCCGCAACATGATCATGCGCACCAAGCACGCCGTGACTGAAGTTTCTCCTATGGCCAAGGCCAAGGAAGAGCGCTTCGTCCGTCGTGACGACGAGCGCCGCGAAGATGCTGTTGAAGCGTCTTCCGAAGAGTAATTCTTAGATCAACGCATTAGAGGATAAAGGCCATGGCACGTTATTTCCGTCGTCGTAAGTTCTGCCGCTTCACCGCCGAGAACGTTACCGAGATCGACTACAAAGATATCGTTACTCTGAAAAACTACGTCACTGAATCTGGCAAGATCGTACCGAGCCGTATCACCGGTACCCGCGCCAAGTATCAGCGTCAGCTGGCACGCGCCATCAAGCGTGCTCGTTACCTGGCTCTGCTGCCGTACACCGATCTGCACAACAAGTAAGAATCGGTCCGGCACTTAAGCCTAACTCCACATTTATAGAGGAAAGGTAATGCAAGTTATCCTGCTCGACAAAATCGCCAAACTGGGCGGTCTGGGTGATCAAGTCGCTGTTAAAGCTGGCTACGCCCGTAACTATCTGATCCCGCAAGGCAAAGCCGTTATGGCTACCAAGGCCAACATCGAGACCTTCGATGCTCGCCGTGCTGAACTGGAAGCCAAACTGGCTGCCGGTAAAGCTGCCGCTGAAGAGCGCGCTGCCAAGCTGGGTGAACTGGCTGCCGTTGTCATCGCCTCCAAGTCTGGCGACGAAGGTAAGCTGTTCGGTTCCATCGGTACCCGTGACGTGGCTGACGCCATCACTGCTGCCGGCGTTGCTGTTGCCAAGAGCGAGGTCCGCATGGGCAACGTTCTGCGTAACACCGGCGAGTACGAAGTTGTTGTTCAGCTGCACGCTGACGTCAAGGCAACCGTACAGATCCAGGTTGTTGCTCTGTAATAGCGATTCGCTTTGCAGAAAAAACCCGCGCACATGCGCGGGTTTTTTATTTCCAGATCAAGGGGTAGAGTAGGGTTCTGTTCCTCTGGAGGAGATCCTTATGGCTGCCTGGGTCGAAGGTCGGGTACTCGAGCGCATCGAGTGGACCCCCACCCTGTTCTCCCTGCGTGTGAAGGCGGATCTCGCCCCCTACAAGGCGGGGCAATTTACCAAGCTGGCCCTGCAACAGGGTGAGCGCCGCATCCAGCGGGCCTACTCCTTCGTCAATCCCCCCTCTGCCCCCTATCACGAGTTCTATCTGGTCGAGATCCCGGAGGGAGAGCTGACGCCGTCCCTTGGCTCGTTGCAATCGGGGGACTCGGTGCTGGTCCAATCCCAGGCGACCGGCTTCCTGACCCTGGATGAACTGCCCGCCGGGCGCGATCTCTGGCTGCTCTCCACCGGCACCGCCATCGGTCCCTTCCTGGCCATGCTGGCGGACGGTGAGGCCTTCGATCGCTTCGACAATCTGGTGCTGGTGCACGGAGTGAGGAAGGGGGAGGAGCTGAGTTATCGGTCGCTTATCGAGAGCTTTGCCGAGCGGCACGGGCCGCGCTTTCACTACGTCCCCTTCGTCAGCCGCGAGGAGTGGCCCGGTGCCATGACCGGCCGGATCCCGGCGGCCATCGGCGAGGGGCGCCTGCAGGCGCGGGTCGGGCTAGAGTTCTCTGCCGTACACAGCCAAGTGATGATATGCGGCAACCCCGCCATGGTGAAGGAGACCCAGCAGACACTGCTTGAGCTGGGGCTGGCCAAGAACCTGCGGCGGGCCCCCGGCAATATCAGTGCGGAAAATTACTGGTAGCAGACAGCATTCAGGGGCCATGGGCCCCTGAATCGTTATTTGTTTTTGCCTTTCCCGTTCCCATTTCCTTTCTCTTTGTATTTCACGCTGCCGCCATTGTCCCAGTCGTCCTTGTCGTGGCCCTTGCCCGGGTTGTTGCCGCTGTGGACGCTGCGGTTGTAATGGTCACGGTACTTGCTGTCCATCTTGTCACAGTCGATCTTGACCCGGTCGCTGCTGATGTTCAGGCAGTTGTTCTGCCACCAGCCATATTCCCTGTCATCCCAATCCAGATTGACCCGCACGTTGTCGGTCGAGATCTTGATGTCGTCGTTGTCGTAATTCTTGGGGGCGGCGATGGCTGCACCCTGAGCCAGGAACAGAGAGATCAGCAGTGTGGTGGTTTTGTTCATAATGGTCTCGATAACGGGGAAATATTCATCAGTGTATGTCTTTTAGCCCAACCTCGGCGGAACTGAGTAGAAAAGCACCAGCCATGGATTATGCCGAGCCGTGGCTCCCCGGGGCGGCAATTTGCCCAATTCGGTCGCGTTCTATTCACCTAGATGAGGATATGAAGGAATTCAAGTGATTCATCTTCATTCTGTGGCCTGGGCGACTATAATCGGCAGCCAACTTTTCCTCGGCACCACATCCTCTTCATCATGACTACACAGGCCACCGCCGCGCTGCGCTACCCCAAGGGGTGGTTCGCACTGACCACGGTTTACAGTTTTACCGGGTTGGCCATTCTGGCCTCCATCGTCTTCTCCCTGCTGCTGTTTCTCTCCATCGACGACAACCCGCTGATGAAGTGGCTGTTCGGCGGGCTGGCCATCATCTTCGAACTGGGCAAGTTTTACGTCTGGTACGAATACGGTGAGTGCAAGGCCCGGCGGGATCTCGGTGGCGCCTTCTGGTCGCTGCTGTTCTACAGCGTGCTGGCGGCCATCTCCATCGGTGGCAGCATAGGCGGCATCAACAGCGCCACCAACACCATACTGAGCCAGCAGGCGCGCCACGAGCGGGAAATTGCCCGCTTCGACGAGCAGATCGCCAGCATAGAGCGGCAGATCCAGCTCAACGAGGAGGCGGCTCGCAAGTACATAGAGATGGCGCGCATCTCCAGCGGCGTCAGTGGCTTGCAGCAGGCTAACACCAAGCTCAGGCTGAAGCAGGACGATCTGCGCCAGGAGCGGGATGCCAAGCCGCTCAACGAGCAATCCTCCATGCTGGGGCTGATGAGTAGCCTGGCGGACGGGGTGGGCATGAGCATCAGCCAGGTGCAGTTCCTGCTGGTCTGCTTCCTATCTGTGCTGTTGGATGCGTTCGGTGCCTTCTTCGTCAGCCTGATCGGGGAGGAGAACCGCTTCCGCCGCCAGTGGCTGTGGCAACGGCAGCGCGAGCACGCCGAGGCTGTGGCAGCATCCCCCGTCGAGCCGGTGGCGGTCGGCAAACCGGCCCCGGCCCCCGCCCTGGTGGAGCGGGTGCGGGCCGCGCTGGAGAGCGGTGAGCTCAAGTGCAGCAAGCGCCGGGTGGCCGAGGTGCTGGCCATGCCGCTGGAGGAGGTGGACAGGGTGTTCCAGCATCTGCTGGCCCAAGGGGTGTTGGGGCAGGGCAGCAACCGTCATTACCATCTCAATGCACCAGCCAGTTGAGCGCGAGGCCACCCCAGGGTGGCCTTCTCGTTGCTGGCCGCGCTGAAGGCTAGTGCGTCAGCACCATCATCAGGCTGAAGAAGGCGGCCAGGCCACCACCGATGCCGATGATCCAGTAAAACCCCTTGGCCCCCTGTTTGAGCGGGATGCGGAAGTAGAGCAACAAGGCCCACCACCCCAGCGCCAGCAACAGAGGAATAAGAAACATTCGAGCCATGGTGTCCTCGCTGTTATTCTGTGGATCCTTGATCAATCAACAGGATGGATTGTGCAATGACGCAGCTACAGATTACCGCATTCGGCGACCCCTCGGTACTTAAGCTCAACCCTTCGCTCGACAAGGTTCCCGCCGAGGGGGAGGTCCGGGTGCGCATCTGTTATGCCGGGGTCAATCCTATCGATGCCAAGACCCGGGCCGGTCTGGGCTGGGCGGCGGCCCAGAACAAGGACAAGCTGCCCTGGACGCCGGGTTATGACGTGGCGGGGGTGGTAGAGAAGGTCGGCCCGGGCGTCAGCACCCTGGCGGAGGGGGACAGGGTGTGCGGCATGGTCGGTTTCCCGCTGGCGGGCGGCGGCTATGCCGAGTCCATAGTGGTGAGCGAGGGGGAGCTGGTCCAGCTTGACGGCGTCAGCCTCAAGCAGGGGGCGGCGTTGCCGCTGGCCGGGCTCACCGCCTGGCAGGGGCTGCTTGAGCACGGCGCTCTCAAGGCGGGGCAGCGGGTGCTGATCCTGGCCGCCGCCGGCGGGGTGGGGCACCTGGCGGTGCAGTTCGCCAGCGCCTATGGCGCCGAGGTGGTGGTGACGGCCAGCAAGGAAAACCACGGCTTCCTGCATGGGATCGGGGCCAGCAAGATGGTGGATTACCACGATGCGGACTGGGTTGTGCAGGTTGGCCGCGTCGATCTGGTGCTGGATCTGATGGGCGGCGAGAGTGGCAAGGCGGCGCTCGCCTGCGTCGCCGAGGGTGGCCGCCTGGTGACGGTGCCGACTATAACTGCGCAGTCGATCAAGGATGCCGGCGCCGCCCTGGGGATCGCGGTGAGAGGCATGCTGGTGCATCCCGACAGCAAGCAGCTGGCCCAGATGCTGATCCTGTTGCGTCAGGGCGATGCCCACATCACCCTGGCTGGCGAGTTCGAGCTGGCGGAGGGGGCGCTGGCGCACCAGGCTCTCGAGAGCGGCCACACCCGTGGCAAGCTGGTGCTGCGGATGCCCGCCGCCGGGCGTTATCCTGGATGATGGAGACGCTGGAAACCGGGTTGGGCTGGCTGTTTCTCAGCGCCTTCACCTCGGCGACCCTGTTGCCCGGCAGCTCGGAAGTGCTGCTGGGGGTCATGGCAAACCAGGGACAGTGGAGCATGGCCAGCCTGCTGCTGTGGGCCACCCTCGGCAATACCTTAGGGTCAATGACCACCTGGTGGCTCGGCTGGCTTGCCACATACAAGAAAAAACCGGAAGATTTTCAAGGCCGTGGGGAACAAAAGGCGCTAGGTTGGCTCAAACAACATGGCCACTGGTGCCTGCTGCTGGCCTGGACGCCGGTGGTCGGTGACGGTCTCTGTCTGCTGGCCGGCTGGCTGCGTCTCTCGTTCTGGCGCTCTCTCATTCTGATCGGGCTGGGCAAATTGGTGCGCTATGTCCTGGTTTTTCTGTTGGCCAAACAGGTCTTCTAGCCGCTTCTCTTCACTCACGAGGTAACCGTGAACAAACTCATTCCATTAAGCATTCTTCTGGGCTTGGCCCTGCCGGTGCTGGCAGCCCCGACCCTGGTATCGGAACAGGTCAAGCAGGAGGGCAAGCTCGGCATCCCCTACCAGATGTACAAGCTGGATAACGGCCTGACCGTGATCCTGGCCCCCGACAAGTCCGATCCCCTGGTGCACCTCAACGTGACCTATCACGTGGGCTCGTCCCGCGAGACTGTGGGCAAGTCCGGCTTCGCCCACTTCTTCGAGCACATGATGTTCCAGGGCTCCAAGCACGTTGGCGATCAGGAGCACATGCGGATCATCAACGAGGCCGGTGGCGAGATGAACGGCACCACCAACAAGGATCGCACCAACTATTACGAAACCGTGCCAGCCAACCAACTGGAGAAGGTGCTGTGGCTGGAGGCGGATCGCATGGGCTTCCTGCTCGATGCGGTGAGCCAGAAGAAGTTCGAGATCCAGCGCGCCACCGTCAAGAACGAGCGCGCCCAGCGCATCGACAACCAGCCCTATGGTCTGGTGGGCGAGAAGGCGGGCGAGGCGCTCTATCCGCGCACTCATCCCTACTCCTGGCAGCCCATCGGCTACGTGGAGGATCTGGACCGGGTCGGGGTGGAGGATCTCAAGCAGTTCTTCCTGCGCTGGTATGGCCCGAACAACGCCACCCTGACCCTGGGGGGCGACTTCGACACCCAGCAGGCGCTGGCCTGGATCGAGAAGTACTTCGGCAGCATCCCCCGTGGCCCGGACGTGGCCGAGCCGACCCCGGAGCCGGTGACCCTGCCCGAGACCCGCTACGTCACCCTGGAAGACAAGGTGCACCTGCCGCTGCTCTACATCAGCTATCCGACGGTGGCGCTCGGGGATCCCCAGGAGCCGGCACTGGACATTTTTGCCGATGTGCTCGGCGGCTCCGCCAGCTCCATGCTCTACCAGTCGCTGGTCAAGACCGGCAAGGCCATCGAGGTGGGCGCCACCCACTCCTGTGAGGAGCTGGCCTGCACCCTGACGGTCTACGCCTATCCGAACCCGGCCCAGGATGGCAGCCTCAAGACGCTGAAAGGCGAGGTGGACAAGGTGATCGGCGACTTTGCCAGCCGCGGCCTCAAGCCCGAGGATCTCGAGAAGGCCATCAGCAGCTATCGCGCCGAGGCCATCTGGGGGCTGGACAGCATAGAGGGCAAGGTGAGCCAGCTCGCCCTGGGCCAGGTGCTGACCCAGGATCCGAACTATGTGTTCAAGAACCTGGACGCCATCAGCCAGGTGAACGCGCAGCAGGTCAAGGCCGCCTATGACAAGTTCATCGCGGGCAAACCCGCCGTGGTGCTGAGCGTGGTACCCAAGGGCAAGACGGATTGGCAGGCGGGTACGCCGAACTTCTCCCCCGCCAAGCGGGAGTTGCCGGATTACAGCCAGCACGGCGAGCCGCTGGCGCTGCGCCCGGTCAAGGACAGCTTCGATCGCAGCGTGGAGCCCAAGGCGAGCGAGGCGGTCAGCGTCAAGGTGCCGACCACCTGGCACGGCAAGCTGGACAAGGGCATCGAGATCATCGGTACCCAGAGTGACGAGATCCCCGCCGTCTCCATCATGATCGCCCTGCCGGGTGGCATGAGAGCCGAGGGCAAGGGGGAACTGGGGCTGGCCAGTCTCACCGCCGCCATGCTGGGGCAGGGAACGGTACGGCTGACCGAGGCCGAGCTCAGCGACGAGCTGCAAAAACTCGGCGCCAGCATCAGCGTCTCGACCGCCCAGTACAACAACCTCATCACCATCAGCAGCCTGACCGACAAGTTGCCGCAGACCCTGGATCTGGTGCGCGAGGTCTTGATGCGACCCGGGATGCGGGAGGCGGACTTCGAGCGGCTCAAGGCGCAGATGCTGCAAGGCATGAAGCAGAGCGAGCAGCAGCCGGAGTGGCTGGCGGGCCAGGCGTTCCGCGAGCTGGTGTACGGCAAACAGAACCGGCTCGGTCAACCGACCGAGGGGGTGCTGAAGGACGTCGAGAAGCTGACCCTGGCGGACGTGAAGCGCTTCTATCAGGACTACTACAATCCGACCAACGCCAGGGTGGTGGTGACCGGGGATGTGACCCAGCAGCAGATCGAGGAGCAGCTTGGCTTCCTGACCCAGTGGAAGGGGACCACTCCTGCCCTCGGCGATCTCAAGCTCAAGGGCGAGCAGGCCAAGCCGGGCATCTATCTGGTGGACAAGCCGGGGGCGCCCCAGTCGGTGATCCGCATCGGCCGTCGTGCCATGCCGTTTGACACCACGGGGGACTTCTTCGTCGCCAGCCTGATGAACTTCAATCTGGGGGGCAACTTCAACAGCCGCATCAACCTCAACCTGCGGGAAGACAAGGGCTACACCTATGGTGCCAGCTCGGGCTTCTCCGCCAACCGCGAGGCGGGTGTCTTCGCCACCGGTGCCAACGTGCGGACCGACGCGACCGTGGATGCCATCCGCCAGTTCCTGAAGGAGATGGACGGCTACCGCAAGAGCGGCCCGACCCCGGTGGAGCTGGCCTACATGCGCAGCGCCGTCTCCCAGCAGGATGCGCTCTCCTACGAAACCCTGGCGCAGAAGGCGATGTTCCTGCTGCAGATGATCATGTATGACCTGAAGCCGGACTATGTGCTGGCCCAGGGCAAGCTGATCAAAACGGTGTCGCCTGAGGCACTCAAGGCCAGCGCGGCCCGCTGGCTCGATCCGGCCGAGATGGTGATTGTGGTGGTGGGAGACAAGCAAAAGCTTGAAAAAACCCTGTCGGAGCTTCATCTTCCCATCTATCCGCTGCAGCTGCCCTGAGGGCGCTTCACAAAATGAGCGCCGCCCCGTTTGGGGCGGCCATACATGAGCCGTGAATATGACTACTACTAGCTTGTCGCTCACCGAGTTGTTGACTGCCCTGGGTTCGCCGGAACGGGTGACCGCCCTCAAGGGGATCCGGCGCGGGATCGAACGTGAATGCCTGCGCATCACCCCGGAAGGCGCCCTCTCCCAGACCGACCACCCCAGGAGCCTGGGCTCGGCGCTGACCCACGCCAACATCACCACCGACTACTCCGAGAGCCTGCTGGAGTTCATCACCCCGGCCACCGACTCCATCGAGAGCCTGATCGAGCAGCTCGGCGACATCCACCGTCATACCATTCATCACCTCGGCGATGAGCGGATCTGGCCGCTCTCCATGCCCTGCTTCATCGGCGATGAGGAGAGCATCCGCCTGGCCCAGTACGGCAGTTCCAACATAGGCCGGATGAAGACCCTCTACCGACAGGGGCTGAAGAACCGCTACGGCAGCCTGATGCAGGTGATCGCCGGGGTGCACTTCAACTTCTCCATGCCGGACAGCTTCTGGTGCGAATGGCAGGATCTGGTGGGTGAGGGCTGCTGCAGCCAGCGTTTCATCTCCGACAAATACATGGGGCTTATTCGCAACGTCTACCGCTTCGGCTGGTTGGTGCCCTATCTGTTCGGCGCCTCGCCGGCCATCTGCGACTCCTTCCTCAAGGGGCGCAAGAGCAACCTGCCGTTCCAGAAGACCGGCAAGGGCACCCTCTATCTGCCCTATGCCACCGCGCTGCGGTTGTCCGATCTCGGCTACACCAGCAGCTCCCAGAGCATGCTCAATATCAGCCACGACAACCTGCCGGCCTATGTGGCCAGCCTGCGCCGTGCCATCAGCACCCATGATCCCGAGTTCGCCAAGATCGGGGTCAAGGTCAACGGCGAATACCGCCAGCTCAATGACAACGTGCTGCAGCTGGAGAACGAGCTGTATGCGCCGATCCGTCCCAAGCGCACCCCGCGCAGCGGCGAGAAGCCGTCCGACGCGCTGGAGCAGCGCGGCATCGAATACATCGAGCTGCGCACCGTGGACGTGAACCCCTTCACCCCGTTCGGCATCGATGTGGATCAGATCCGCTTCTTCGATCTGTTCCTGGTCTGGTGCCTGCTGCGCCCGTCCCCGGTGCTGACCGACGAGGAGATTGCCCGCAATCGCCGCAACCAGAACAAGGTGGTGCTGGAGGGGCGTCGTCCCGGCCTCGAGCTGGAAGACGAGCAGGGCAACCCCATCGGCCTCAGGGAGTACGGCCTCCAGCTGTTCGACGAGCTGGATCAGGTCGCCGATCTGCTGGATCGCTGCTGTGGCCGTAACCGCTATCGCGAGACGCTGGCCATGCACCGCGAGAAGCTGCTCAATCCGGAGCTGACCTACTCCGCCCGCCTGCTCAAGCAGTTGCTGGAGAGCGGCCAGGACAACGGCTGCTTCGGCGACGAGCTGGCGAGCCGCTACCGGGAGGAGATGCTGAGCGGCGAGCTGCAGTACTGGGATCAGGCCTACTTCGCGGGCGAGGCACGCGAGTCCCTGGCCAAGCAGAGGGAGCGGGAGCGCGGTGACAGCCTGTCGTTCGATGAGTTCCTCGCCGATTACTTCGGTACCCGGCAGACGACCAGCTGAGGGTCTGCCCCCCGACAGTCAAAAGCCGCTCCAGGGAGCGGCTTTTTGTTGGCCGAAAGGGGCCTAGTGGGTTGGTTTCACAGCATAAAAAAACGGCCCAGCGGGCCGTTTTTGCACTCTGTCGTCGGCACTCCCGGTTAGAGGATGATGCCGCCGAAGAAGAAGCCAAGGGCGACTGCCATGGCGATGGTGGCCACACCCGGGATGAAGAAGGGGTGGTTGAACACCGCCTTGCCGATCCGGGTCGAGCCGGTGTCATCCATCTCTACCGCCGCCAGCAGGGTCGGGTAGGTGGGCAGCACGAACAGCGCGCTCACGGCGGCGAAGGAGGCGATGGCAGCCAGCGGGCTGACACCCAGCGCCAGGGCGGCCGGCATCAGGGCCTTGGTGGTGGCACCCTGTGAATAGAGCAGCATGGAGGAGAAGAACAGCACCACGGCCAGCAGCCAGCTGTATTGGCTCAGCAGATCGCCGGCGAAGGCCTGGATCTCGACCATGTTGCCCTTCACGAAGACGTTACCCAACCAGGCCACACCCAGCACGCAGATACAGGCGGACATACCGGACTTGAAGGTCGGCATGTTGGTGATCTGGGCGGCGTCCAGTTTGCAGAACAGCACCATCAAGGTGGCGGCGGAGAGCATGATGCCCATGATGGCACCGTCACGGGGGATCGGCGGATTGGCGATCAGGCCCACGTTGCCGGAGATGGCGGTGGCATAGGCCATGACGGCGACGATGGCGGCGATGAAGATGGCGACGGACAGCTTGGCGTAAGGCTTGAGTTCAACCTTGCTGGTGCCGCGCAGCTTGATCAGGCCCTTTGCCTTGCGCTCCAGGTAGACTTCGTCCTGGTCCAGCGGCTTGCCCAGCATGTTGGCCACGAAGGCACCCAGGATACAGGCGAGGAAGCTGGACGGGATGCAGATGGCCAGCAGGGTCAGGTAGTCGACCCCGAGCGGCTCAAGCATGCCGGAGAAGGCAACCACGGCGGCCGAGATGGGCGAGGCGGTGATGGCGATCTGGGAGGCGACGACCGCGATGGAGAGTGGGCGGGAGGGGCGAATGCCCTGTTCCTTGGCCACCTCGGCGATCACCGGCAGGGTGGAGAAGGCGGTGTGACCGGTACCGGCCAGCATGGTCATCAGGTAGGTGACGACCGGGGCGGCGAAGGTGATGTATTTGGGGTTCTTGCGCAGCGCCTTCTCGGCCAGGGAGACCAGGTAGTCCATCCCGCCGGCCAGTTGCATACAGGCGATGGCGCAGATGACGGACGCGATGATCATGATCACGTCCCAGGGGAGATAGGCAACCAGCTGATCGCTCGGGATGGGCATGCCCAGACCCCAGGTCAGCACCAGTACCCCCAAACCACCGGCAAAGCCGATGCCGATGCTGCCTATCCGGGCTCCCAGATAGATAGCGGCGAGCACGACAAGTAACTCGATTCCAATCATAGCGAACACTCCAATTTCCAGTTTTTTTTAGGTTTTTTGTGGCAGAAAAGCCAATTCCCGATAGGACTGGGGGAGGCCAATCGGGAACTGACTCTATGGGCCGGGAGTGATCCCGGCCCATCGATACCCTTATACGGTGGCTTCGCGGGTGTAGCGCTTGGCCTTGTATTGCGGGTTCATCAGGTTCTCGATGGAGAGGATCTCGTCCAGCTGCTCGGCGGTCAGCAGGCCGCGTTCCAGCACGACCTCACGGACGTTCTTGCCGGTCTGGGCGCAGATCTTGCCGACGATGTCACCCTCGTGGTGACCGATGAAGGGGTTCAGGTAGGTCACGATGCCGATGGAGTTCAGCACGTGGTTCATGCAGATTTCCGGGTTGGCGGTGATGCCTTCGACACACTTCTCGCGCAGGGAGATGCAGGCTTTTTCCATCAGGCTCAGGGATTCGAACATGGCCTGGCCAATCACCGGCTCCATCACGTTCAGCTGCAGCTGACCGGCTTCGGCGGCGAAGGTGATGGTGACGTCGTTACCGAACACCTTGAAGCAGGACTGGTTGACCACTTCCGGGATGACCGGGTTGACCTTGGCCGGCATGATGGAGGAGCCTGCCTGCATTTCCGGCAGGTTGATCTCTTTGAGGGCGGTACGCGGGCCGGAGGAGAGCAGACGCAGATCGTTACAGATCTTGGACATCTTCATCGCCATGCGCTTGATGGCGCCGTGCAGCATCACGTAGGCGCCACAGTCGGAGGTCGCTTCGATCAGATCTTCAGCCGGCACATAGGCGCGACCGGTGATCTCGGCCAGGCGCTTGATGGCCAGAGCGGAGTACTCGGGCGGAGTGTTCAGGCCGGTACCGATGGCGGTAGCGCCCAGGTTCACTTCCAGCAGCAGCTCCTGGCAACGCTTGACGGACTTGATCTCTTCGCGCAGGGTGACGGCGAAGGCGTGGAATTCCTGACCCAGGGTCATGGGTACCGCATCCTGCAGCTGGGTACGGCCCATCTTGAGGATGCTCTTGAACTCTTTGGCCTTGTCATCGAAGGCGGCGATCAGCGCTTCAAGGGCAAACAGGGTGGTGTCGGTGCTGTTCACCACGGCAACGCGGAAGCCGGTCGGGTAGGCGTCGTTGGTGGATTGGCACTTGTTGACGTGGTCGTTCGGGTTGATGACGTCGTAACGCCCTTTCTCCAGCCCCATCAGCTCGAGGGCGATGTTGGCCAGCACTTCGTTGGTGTTCATGTTGACGGAGGTACCGGCGCCGCCTTGATAAACGTCGACCGGGAACTGGTCGAAGCATTTGCCGGTGTTCAGCATCAGATCGCAGGCTTCGATAATCTTGTCGGCGATTTCGGGACGGATGGTGCCGAGTTCACCGTTGGCCAGGGCGGCGGCCTTCTTGGTCAACACCATGCCACGGACAAATTCTGGAACGTCAGAAATCTTCTGAGTGCTGATCTTGAAGTTCTCGACTGCGCGCAGGGTATGCACACCGTAATAGAGATCGTTGGAAACTTCTTTGGTGCCCAGCAGGTCTTCTTCAATGCGGACGTTCTTGATGTCACTCATTGTAATGCCTCAGAAATCAGATAAATGGAAACAATCCTCACCGAGTGGTCGCGACTTCCTTACGCACGGTTCATCCTGAAGCACCACACATCGAGTGGGGCAGTTGGGAGCCTGTTGCTCCCTGTGCAATTACTGCGGTAGATATTACCTCAATTGAGGTATCTGATATTAGACCTGGATCACTAAATTTGAGGCAGCCCCAAAGATCTTGTGGTCATTAAACAGATATTGCAATTGAGCTATTTACTTTGACAGATCAACCACTTCAATCCCAGTTGTTCGGGAGGATATTTGTCTGAATCCCGATCGGTGTCACTCATGGGCTTGAAAAATGAATGTGATGCCCCATTTTATTGGTTAGAAACCGATAGAATGGTGGGTTGGCGGCTCGTTCCCGTCGGTCGCATGCATCACTGGTTGATCTATTTCACCCGTACCGAGGTCATTATGGGCAAGTTACTGCTGTTGTTGGTTGGTTTGGTATTGCTGGAGCTCACAGTGATGATCGAGGTGGGATCCGTGATCGGTGCCTTGCCGACCGTGGGATTGCTGGTGCTGACCGCCGTGCTGGGCTCCTCCCTGGTGCGCAGCGAGGGGATCAAGACCCTGTTCAGTGCACAGCAGAAGATGCAGCAAGGAGAGATGCCGGGCCGCGAGGTGATGGGGGGCATGATGCTGGCACTGGCCGGTCTGCTGCTGATCATCCCGGGCTTCGTGACCGACTTCTTCGGCATCCTGCTGCTGCAACCCTGGTTGCGCAACCGGCTGGCCGACAAGCTGGTGGGCAGCAGCCAGTTCAGGATGCAGATGGGGGGCTTCCAGACGCCGCCTCCGTTCGAGGCGCGTCCGGGCGATGGGCAACCGGATCAGGTCAATCGTGGTGGCACTACCATAGAGGGCGAGTTTGAACGTAAAGAGTGAGCGCAAAGAGTAAGTCGCTGCCTCAGCCAATGGCCATCAGGGGTTGCCCTGATGGCACAGGGATTCGAACCTGCGCCGGGCATAAATCCAGGCCAGCATGCCCGCCGCCAGGTTCGCCAGCAGTATCCCCAGATAGACCCCCTGCTCCCCCCCCAGTGTTGCCCCCAGCCAGGCCCCTGGCAGCAAGAAGACAAACAGACGCAAGCCATTGAACAGGAAAGATACCATCGAGGCTCTTACGCCGTTGAGGGCGGATGCCAGCAGCATCACCATGCCTTGAAAACCATAGCCGACCGGCACCAGATACAGGTAGAGCACGATGAGCTGCACCACCTTGGGGTGATCGCTGAACAGGCCGGCGATGAAGGGGGCCAGCAGCCAGGTCAGGGCATAGACCCCGAGCTGGAACAGCAGCGCGAAGCGCATGCAGAGCAGCAGGGCCGCCCTGGCCCGCGCCGGGTTGCCCGCCCCGCAGTTTTGCGAGATGAAGGGGGCCAGCACCGAGGAGAGCGCCATCATCACGATCAGCAGCAGCGCCTCGACCCGGGAGGCGGCGCCATAGGCGGCGACCATCTCGGTCCCCAGCCCGGCAAAGATGATCATCAGTACGGCGTTGGCGAGGGGGTTGAGCATGTTGGTGAAAGAGGCGGGCACCGCCACATGCAGCAAGGCGCGCCAGTGCGCCAGCAGCTGGGGGCGGGGGGAGAGGTGCCACAGCAATAGCCCTTCCCGCTTGCGCAGTATATGGAGGCTGACCAGCATGGCCATCAGCCAGGAGATAGAAGTGGCGATGGCGGCGCCGCCAATGCCCCATTCGGGGAAGGGGCCTATGCCGAAGATGAGCAGGGGATCCAGCACCCCGTTGACCAGGCCGGCCACCCCCATCACCAGACTCGGCGTCTTGGTATCCCCGGTCGCCCGGATGGCGGCATTGCCGACCATGGGCAGCGCCAGCATGGGTACGGTCAGATACCAGATCAGCATGTAGTCGTGGATCAGCGAGATGAGCTCTGCACTGGCCCCCAGCAGGGTGAACAGGGGATCTATGGTCAGCGCCCCCAGCGCCGCGAGCAGGGACACCAGTATGATGGCGAGGAACAGGCAGTCGGTGGTGATGCGCGCGGCCTCGTCGTGACGGCCCTGGCCCAGGGTATGGCCGAGCAGCGCACTGAGGCCCGCCCCCAGTCCCATGGTCAGGGAGGTCACCACGAAGGTCACCGGAAAGGTGAAGCTGATGGCGGCCAGCGCCTGGGTGCCCATCATGCCGATGAAGAAGGTATCGACCAGGTTGAAGGCCAGGATGGCGACGATGCCGAGGATCATGGGAGCCGTCATGCGCAGCAGCACGGAGGGCATGGGTGCGGTCAGCATGGGATTGGGTCGGCTCAAGGGAATCGTCTCTGTTGCTCTGGGCCGAAATGCCGGCCACGTCCATCCGCCTTCCTGGTGGGGGTTGCTGATCCATCAAAGATGTTCATAGTACGTGAAAATATTTTTTTTGTATTTGCCCTTGAAGGGCTACCCAAATTGCCCCAGATCAGGGGCATAACAAATTTGGCCAAGCGTGGCCATTCCTCAAGCAACACAGAGACTCATTTTGGGAGAGTTATCGATGAAAATTCGTCCACTGCACGACCGCGTCATCATCAAGCGCATCGAAGCTGAAGCCAAATCCGCTGGCGGCATCGTCTTGACTGGCACTGCGGCCCAGAAGTCCACCCGTGGTCAAGTTCTTGCCGTGGGGACTGGTCGAATTCTGGACAATGGCGATGTCAAAGCCCTCGCCGTCAAGGTAGGTGACAAGGTGATCTTCAATGAAGGCTACGGTGTGAAGACCGAGAAGCTGGATGGCCAGGACGTACTGATCCTGTCCGAGACCGACATCCTGGCGATTGTCGAAGAGTAATCACTCCCTTTTCCCCGAATTGATTTAAGGACCGAATAACATGGCAGCTAAAGAAGTTAAGTTTGGCAACGAAGCCCGCATCAAAATGCTGGAAGGCGTCAACATCCTGGCCGACGCCGTCAAGGTAACCCTGGGCCCGAAAGGCCGCAACGTGGTACTGGACAAGTCCTTCGGTGCCCCGACCATCACCAAGGATGGCGTCTCCGTTGCGCGCGAAATCGAGCTGGAAGACAAGTTCCAGAACATGGGCGCCCAGATGGTCAAGGAAGTCGCTTCCAAGGCCAACGACGCCGCCGGTGACGGTACCACTACCGCTACCGTGCTGGCGCAAGCCATCGTCAACGAAGGCCTGAAGGCCGTTGCCGCCGGCATGAACCCGATGGATCTGAAGCGCGGTATCGACAAGGCCGTCGTGGCTGCCGTCGCCGAGCTGCAGGCGCTGTCCACTCCTTGTGCCGACAACAATGCCATCGCCCAGGTAGGCACCATCTCCGCCAACTCCGACGAGAAAGTGGGTGCACTGATCGCCGAAGCCATGGACAAGGTCGGTCGTGACGGCGTCATCACCGTCGAAGACGGTCAGGGTCTGGAGGATGAGCTGGCCGTGGTAGAAGGCATGCAGTTCGATCGTGGCTACCTCTCCCCTTACTTCGTCAACAAGCCGGAAACCGGCGCCGTCGAGCTGGATGACCCCTTCATCCTGCTGGTGGACAAGAAAGTCTCCAACATCCGCGAAATGCTGCCGGTGCTGGAAGGCGTGGCCAAGGCGGGCAAACCGCTGCTGATCGTTGCCGAAGACGTGGAAGGCGAAGCGCTGGCGACCCTGGTGGTCAACACCATGCGTGGCATCGTCAAAGTTGCCGCCGTCAAGGCGCCGGGCTTCGGTGACCGTCGCAAGGCCATGCTGCAGGATATCGCCGTGCTGACTGGCGGTACCGTGATCTCCGAAGAGGTGGGCATGGAGCTGGAGAAAGCGACCCTGGAAGATCTGGGCCGTGCCAAGCGCATCGTGATCACCAAAGAGAACACCACCATCATCGATGGCGTGGGTGATGCTGCCCTGATCGAAAGCCGTGTTGCCCAGATCCGTCAGCAGATCGAAGAGACCTCTTCCGATTACGACCGTGAGAAGCTGCAAGAGCGCGTGGCCAAGCTGGCTGGCGGCGTTGCCGTCATCAAGGTTGGCGCTGCCACCGAAGTCGAGATGAAAGAGAAGAAGGCCCGCGTTGACGATGCCCTGCACGCCACTCGCGCCGCCGTGGAAGAAGGCGTGGTTGCCGGTGGTGGTGTGGCGCTGGTACGCGTTGCCGCCAAACTGGCCGACCTGCGTGGTGACAACGAAGACCAGAACGTGGGTATCAAGGTTGCTCTGCGCGCCATGGAAGCTCCGCTGCGTCAGATCGTGATCAACGCCGGTGAAGAAGCCTCCGTCATTGCCAACGCCGTGAAGAATGGCGAAGGTAACTTCGGTTACAACGCTTACACCGAACAGTACGGCGACATGCTGGCCATGGGGATCCTGGATCCGACCAAGGTAACCCGCTCCGCGCTGCAGTTTGCCTCGTCCATCGCCGGTCTGATGATCACCACCGAGTGCATGATCACCGAACTGCCGAAGAGAGACACTCCTGCCATGCCTGATATGGGTGGCATGGGCGGCATGGGTATGATGTAATCCTGTCGTAGTTATCAAACGGCTCGCATTTGCGGGCCGTTTTTTTTAGTGCTACTAGAATGAGCTTATTAATATCGACAGCATCTGAGGTAAACATGCGAAATTTAGGCCTGATTACATTACTGTTTTCCCTTGTCATGCCCGCCATGGCCGTGGCGGCCCCGCAGGGGCCCGTGATCCTCAAGGTGACAGGTAATGTGGATCCCGCCGAACCGGCCGACGGCGAGGTCGCCTTCGACCTGACCATGCTCCAGGCCCTGCCGCAGCATGAGATAGTGACGGCCAGCCCCTGGGTGGACAAGCCGCACAAGTATGTGGGCCCCAAGCTGTCGGATCTGATGGTGGCGGTGGGGGGCAAGGGCAAGAACATCACTCTCACTGCCCTGAACAGTTTCCAGATCCGGATCAACTGGGATAAGGTCAAGCAGTACGATCCTATCCTGGCCTGGCAGGATGACGGCGTGACCATGCGGGTACGTGACAAGGGGCCGCTCTGGTTTATTCTGCCACTGGATCAGAATCCCGAACTCAAGCGGTCCGAATTCACCGACATGATGATCTGGCAGCTGAGTTCGATCGATATTCAAGACTGACGATGGTTGCTTGCGGGAGTACGGGGTGAAAGCGAAGACCAGGGCCTGGCCCTTACTCGGCGTTCTCTATCTATCCATTCTGCTGTTCACGGGTAGCACCCTGTATTGTCTGGTGCAGATACAGAATGCGACCCGGGTGATGGAGAAGTACACCTACGACGTCTCCTGGGCCCTGATGCAGCTCCAGCTCGAGCTGGGGCGCTTTCTCAATGCCGTGGAGATCTACCATTACGGCGGGATCGACCATGAGGCCCTGCTGCTGCGCTACGACATTCTCTGGAGCCGCACCCCTATCCTGCTGAGCGGCCAGCTGCGCAAGAGCCTGGCAGACAATCAGAAGACGCTGCGACTGGTCCAGCTGACCGAGAACAACATCCGGGAGCTGGAACCCAAGCTGGCCGTGCTGAAACCGGGTACACCGGATTATCAGCAGATCATGATGCGGCTCGCCCCCCTGCAAGAGCCGCTGTCCTACTCCCTCGCCTCCGTCATGCAGAACAACATCAACGTCTATTCCGGCAACGACAAGCGCTTTGGCCAGCTGCGTAACGCCTTGCTGTTCATGGTATCCGGCCTGGTGATCTCCGTCATCCTGCTCAGCGGTCTGCTTATTCGTGAGGCCAGGCGCCACTTCAGAATGGCGCGGATCGATCCATTGACCGGCCTCGCCAACCGGCTGGCGTTACTGGAGAAGATGGAGTCCTACGTCGGCCGCGATACCCCGTTCGGACTGGTGCTGATCGACATCAACGACTTTAGGGACATCAACAGCAAGTTTGGCTACAACACCGGGGATATCCTGCTGCAGGAGCTGGCGAAGCGGCTGCGAACCCTGTGTGAAAATGGCGAATGGGTCGCCCGCCTTGGCGGCGATCAGCTCGCCATGCTGCAGCGGGAAAGCAGCGATCTGCGCCAGGTCAGGGAACTGGTGGCGAGGGTCCTGCATGCCATCAAGCAGGATATTCTCATCGACAACTACCCGTTCCGGCTGGAGGTGGGGATCGGCATCGCCTTCTTCCCCATGGACAGCAACCAGACCCAGGAGCTGCTCAGCCGGGCGGAGCAGGCCCTGTTCCACAGCCGCAAGACCCATGTGCCCTATGTCATCTATGACAACTCCCTGCTCAATGAAACCGCCAGGCGCAAGCACCTCGCCTCCGACATGGTGATGGCGCTGGAGCACAATGCGCTCGAGCTCTACTACCAGCCCATCGTCAACCTGGAGAACGGTCGCTGCGAGGCGGTCGAGGCGCTGCTGCGCTGGCGCCACCCCGAGCTGGGCTTCATCCCGCCCAACGAGGTGATCCAGGTGGCGGAGGAGTTCCAGCTGGCGGAGAAACTCGGCAGCTGGGTCCTGAACACCGCCTGCGAGCAGCTCTACAAGTGGCAGCATCTGGGCTTGGTCGATCTGCAGATGTGCGTCAACATCTCGCCCGGCATGTACCAGCGCAACTTGTTGAAACTGGTAGCCAAGGCATTGATGGAGCACCACATCCCCGCCTCCAGTCTGGTGCTGGAGGTGACCGAGGACACCACCATGCGCGAGGTGAAGAACTCGCTGCAGCTGATGCAGGATCTTAACCAGCAGGGGGTGCAACTGGCGCTTGACGATTTCGGTACCGGCTACTCCTCCCTCAGCTACCTGCAGAAATTGCCGGTCAGCAAGGTGAAGATCGACCGATCCTTCATCCAGGGGATAGACACCTCCATCGAGGCGGCCGAGCTGGTGGCCAATATCTGTCGCATGGCCTCCATGCTGGGCAAGAAGCTGGTCTGCGAGGGCATAGAGACCCAGGGCCAGCTCGATGTGCTGCGCTCATTGACCGACATCCACCTCTACGGCCAGGGCTATCTGTTCAGCCGGCCCGAGCAGGCGGCCAAGGCCTATCAGACCCTGCTGGAGATGGAGGAGCGTTGGCTGGCACGGCGCTCGCCGGACAAGGCCTACCTGATCTGACCGATAGGGCTCATGTTCGGTACACAATGGCCGATAGAGCTTAGGCAGGAGGTACACAATGGATATTTCTAGCTCTGCATCTACGTCATACGGCTCTGCCTTGATGACGGCCAGTCTGGCGAAAAAACAGCAGATCCAGGACGGTGAAACCGCGCTGAAGTTGCTGCAGACGGCCGCCCAACCCGCTCAGGCGCCAGTTACATCGGCGACTGGCGCCTTGGGAAGCAACATCAATATTCACGTTTGATCCTAATGAAAAAGCCCCCATCGATCGATGGGGGCTTTTTTTATTCGCAGCATCCGGCTCAGAGCGGGAAGGGCGCCGGCGCCTCGAAGCTCATCCGCTCGCCGCTGCGGGGATGAGCGATGGTCAGCATGGCCGCATGCAGATAGAGATGCGGCGCCGCGGCCAGGGCATCGGGGTGGGCGTAGAGGTTGTCACCGAGTATGGGGTGCCCCAGCTCCAGCATGTGCACCCGCAACTGGTGGGAGCGGCCGGTGATCGGCGTCAGCTTGATCAGGCTGTTGCCATTCTCCACCTTCAGCTTCTCCCACAGGGTCAGGGCATGGCGGCCCTCCTCGAAGTCCACCTTCTGCCTGGGGCGGTTGGGCCAGTCCACGCAGAGCGGCAGATCGACCTGACCGGAGTCCGCCTGCGGCTCACCCCAGACCCAGGCGAGGTAATGCTTCTCGGTCTCCCGCTCGCGGAATTGCCGACTCAGCTCCCGGTGGGCGTTCGGGGTGAGGGGAATGACGATCACCCCGGTGGTGGACATGTCGAGGCGATGGGCCGCCGCCGCCTTGGGGTGTTGCTGCTTGACCCTGTGCAGGACGCTGTCTTCATTTTCGGGCCCGCGCCCGGGCACGCTGAGCAGGCCGGTAGGCTTGTTGACCACCATGATGTCCTTGTCCTTGAACAGGATATCGAGCCAGGGTTCCAGAGGCGGTGAATATTCAAACATAGCGTCTCGCATCTTCAATCAAGGGGATGGCCCCCATCAGTTATGGGTGACCACGATAAAGCGGATGGCATCCAGCTTGAGCTGGGTCTGATCGATCAGGTGGTGCAATTCTGCCTGCAAGTTGCGCAGATAATCCAGTTCGCTGTCGCGCACGTTCGGATTGACCGCCTTGAGCGCCTCCAGTCGGTCCAGATCCTGCTGCAGGGTCTGCGCCATCTGAGCGCGGGCCTTGTCCACTATGGCGGCCTTCAGCTCTTCTGCAATGACCTGGCCCTTGCCAATCAAGCCGTGGATCACCGGCTGTGACGCGGTCACCAGCTTGCTGCCGAGGTGGCGGTTGACCGGGGTCAGCTGACGGTTGAAGGCATCGAACGCCACCTTCTCACCCAGGTTCTGGCCATTCTTGTCCATCAGCAAGCGGATCGGGGTCGGCGGCATGAAGCGGTAGAGCTGGGGGTGCGCCGCCGACTCGGCCACGAAGATCAGCTCGAGCAGGATGGAGCCGATCGGCAGGGCCTTGTTCTTCAACAGGGAGACCGAGGTCGCGCCGATCTCGGAACCCAGGATCAGATCGATACCACCACGCATGATGGGGTGCTCCCAGGAGAGCAGCGCCATGTCGTCCCGTGCCAGGGCGGTGGGGCGATCGAAGGTGATGGTCATGCCATCCTGGGGCAGGCCCGGGAAGCTTGGCACCAGCATGTGATCGCCGGGGGTCAGCACCAGCGCATTCTCGCCCCTGTCATCCTGGTTGACGCCGATCTCGTCGAACATCTTGAGGGCGAAGGAGATCATGCCGGTGTCATCATCCTCGGCGTCCAGCTTCTCGACCAGGGCGAGGGCGGCGTTGCCGCCACTGGAGTGGATCTCCAGCAGCCGATCGCGGCCCTGCTCCATCCGGGCCTTGAGCGGCTCGTGCAGCTCGCGGGTCTTGACCAGCAGGGCATCCAGTACCGTCTGCTCGCCGTCGTTGGCGGCCAGCAGCTCGAACAGCTCGTCCCGCACCGCTTCAAAGATCGGGCGGGCGGTGGGGCAGGTCTGCTCGAAGGCATCCAGACCATCGTGATACCAGAGCAGCAGGGCCCGCTGGGCGGTACCGGTCAGATAGGGAACATGGATCTCAACCGTGTTCTGCTGGCCGATCCGATCGAGACGACCGATGCGTTGCTCCAGCAGATCCGGGTTGAGGGGCAGATCGAACAGCACCAGGTGGCTGGCAAACTGGAAGTTGCGACCCTCCGAGCCTATCTCGGAGCAGAGCAGCACCTGGGCGCCCCCCTCTTGCTGAGCAAAATAGGCAGACGCCTTGTCCCGCTCCAGGATGGACATCCCCTCGTGGAACACGGCGCCCCGGATCCCCTCGCGGGTGCGCAGCGCCTCTTCCAGTGCGATGGCGGTGGCGGCCTCGGAGCAGATCACCAACACCTTCTGCTGGCGGGCGCCGAGCAGCAGCTCCAGCAACCAGTCGACGCGCGGATCGAACTGGGTCCAGCTGGCGTTGTCGCCTTCGAACTGCTGGAAGATCTTCTCCGGATAGAGGTAACGCAGGGCGCGAGTCTGCAGATCGCCCCCGTTGCCGCCCATCATGCCCATCACCTTGATCGCGGTCTTGTACTGCTCCGGCAGCGGCATGGGGTAGACGTTGAGGTGACGCTCGGGGAAGCCCTGAATGTTGGCGCGGCTGTTGCGGAACAGCACGCGGCCGGTGCCGTGCTGATCGAGCAGCTTGCGAACCGCCTGTTCACGGGCGGCGGCATCGCTCAAGTCCAGCCCATCCAGCTGGCCGGCGAGGATCTGCCGAGCTTCATCGCTCAGTGTCTCGCCCGCCAGTAGTTCCTGGGCGGCGCTGGCCACCTGGCCATAGGCCTGCTCCTCGGCGAGGAAGGCGTCGTAATCGTAGAAGCGCTCGGGATCGAGCAGGCGCAGACGGGCGAAATGGCTCTGGTGGCCCAGCTGATCCGGGGTGGCGGTCAGCAGCAGCACGCCTGGCACCTGTTCGGCCAGGGCCTCCACCATCTCGTAGGCGCGGCTCGGTGCCTCTTCGCTCCACTCCAGGTGGTGCGCTTCGTCGACGACCAGCAGATCCCACTCGGCTTCCAGCACCTGCTCGAAGCGGCGGCGTTTCTTGCGCAAGAAGTCGAGGCTGCAGATCACCAGCTGCTCCGTCTCGAACGGATTCTCGGCGTCCGCAAAGGCCTCGATGCAGCGCTCCTCGTCAAACAGGGAGAAGTGCAGGTTGAAGCGGCGCAGCATCTCGACCAGCCACTGGTGCTGCAGGGTCTCCGGCAGCAGGATGAGCACGCGTTGGGCACGACCGGAGAGCAGTTGCTGATGGATGATCATGCCCGCCTCTATGGTCTTGCCCAGACCCACCTCGTCGGCTAGCAGCACGCGGGGGGCATAGCGATGACCCACTTCGTGGGCAATATAGAGCTGATGCGGGATCAGGCTGACCTTGCCGCCGGCCAGGCCGCGGGTCGGATTGCGGCGACGCTGGTGCTGGTTGATCAGGGCTTCGTAGCGCAGGGTGAAACGGGACATCCGATCGATCTGACCGGCAAACAGGCGATCCTGCGGCTTGTTGAACTTGATGAAGTTACTAAGGAACACCTCTTTGAGAACGACGGGCTCCTCGTTATCGGTGCGCACACCGACATATATAAGCAGCCCATCCTTCTCCTGCACTTCTTCAACCAGCATGGTCCAGTCTTCATGACTGGCTATCTGGTCGCCCACATTGAAGCTGACCCGGGTGACCGGCGCCTCTTCTTTGGCATACATGCGGTTTTCACCGGTAGCCGGAAACAACAGGGTAACCATGCGTCCTTCAACAGCAACGACAGTCCCCAACCCCAGATCCGTCTCTGTATCACTAATCCAACGCTGGCCAAGTGCAAAAGGCATTAAACTCTCCAAAGCCCAAGAGTGTGAGAATCGCAAAGGGGCGCTATGTTACCCGAAGGCGGGATCCCGATCACCATGCTAATGGCGATCGGGAAAACCAATTCGAAACAAGTTTGATCTGTCGACCCCATCCATCCGCCAAGATGAAGAAAGCACACTCAATTGATTCCCTCCGCGAACGCTAGGGCATCACTTTGGTTGCTTAGTGAACGGTTGAACTGCAAATACGAATATTATGCGAAATTAGCCTTGCCAATCCGATCTCGCTCCCTATAATGCGCCACATCGACAGGGCAAGCGGCAACGCAAACAAGCCGGTCGGTGCCTCGATAAAGCCTCTGAAAATAAGGCTTGACTCGAGAAGGCGGTTGAGTAGAATGCCACTCCCGCAGCGACAAAACGTTGCAACGCTCTTTAACAATTTGAATCAAGCAATCTGTGTGGGCACTCACAGCATCGAGCATCAAAAACAATTTTTGATTTTCAATGTCTGGTGAAGTGACCAAAACGACTTGTTAGCAATAACAAGCCGAACA
>NZ_JAHUXD010000039.1:0-369 GCF_019218705.1 Aeromonas sp. sif2433 | reverse complement strand
CGACGGGTCCGGATCACCTGGTGTACGAGTCTGGCCTCAATCCGAATGGCTCTGATGCTGCGGCCAACAGCGAGACGGTGGCGGGTAGCTTCACGGTGTCGGCCACGGACGGCATCCTGACGGTGGTGATAGGGGGGGTGGTCTTTACCTTGGCCGAGGTGCAAGCCTTTGACGGCAGCCAGACGGTCAACACCGGCGAAGGGGTGCTGACGCTGCTGAGTTACGTGGGCACGGCCAGTGGTGGGACGGTGAACTACAGCTACACCCTGAGTGCGACCATCGACAACGACAGCAAGCTGGGGGCGACGCCCACCGGGTTTGACGACAGCATCACCATCGGGGTGAACGGAGTGAGTGGCACCAGTGGCA
>NZ_JAHUXD010000038.1:0-383 GCF_019218705.1 Aeromonas sp. sif2433 | reverse complement strand
GGGCAACGACGAGATCGCCGCCGCCCGTGCCTTCCTGAAATGGGATCACGCGCCGTTCGTCATTCCGTCCGAGATCGCCGCCGAGTGGAATGCCCAGGAGAAGGGCACCAAGCTCGAATCCGACTGGGCTGCCAAGTTTGCCGCCTATGAAGCCGCGCACCCGACCCTGGCAAGCGAGTTCAAGCGCCGCACCGTCGGTGAGCTGCCGGCCAACTGGGCCGCCGAATCTGCCAAGATCATCGAGACCCTGCAGGCTAACCCGGCCAAGATCGCGACCCGTAAAGCCTCCCAGAATTCCCTGGAAGCCTTCGGCAAGCTGCTGCCCGAGTTCATGGGTGGCTCTGCGGATCTGGCGCCGTCCAACCTGACCATGTGGTCCGGCT
>NZ_JAHUXD010000037.1:0-432 GCF_019218705.1 Aeromonas sp. sif2433 | reverse complement strand
CCCCTGGACTGACGTCGCGCTGCGGCCGTCCGGATCCTGCTTGTTGCTGTTGAGCGCGAAGAAATGCACCGGCCCGATTTGGAAATCATAGTACCGCTCGTTGTCGGGCAGCGTAAAATAGTTCAAGTAATTGGAAAGATTGCCGTCATTGTATT
This sequence comes from Aeromonas sp. sif2433, assembly GCF_019218705.1. Taxonomy (NCBI): domain Bacteria; kingdom Pseudomonadati; phylum Pseudomonadota; class Gammaproteobacteria; order Aeromonadales; family Aeromonadaceae; genus Aeromonas; species Aeromonas sp. sif2433. The sequence goes on along the minus strand of NZ_JAHUXD010000037.1, from coordinate 277 downwards.
CGTGATTGCCGATCGTCGGAAAGAAGCGGTTGATCGCGCTGCCGCTCCCGTATGAGCCTTGGTAGTTTCCGATGTAATCGTGGTATTGCTGGCCGATTGCATTGTCTATCAGCTGCGGCCCATAGACATTGTCTCCCACGGTCAAAACGAAATCGGCGTTCCAGCTGCGTATGAGGGCCGCGACCGCCTTTTCGCCATTAAGGCTGGTGTCGCCGAAGTCGCCGAGGACCGCGAAGCGGTACAGAACCTGCGGACCCGCCTGCGCAGGGACGGCGAC
>NZ_JAHUXD010000036.1:0-447 GCF_019218705.1 Aeromonas sp. sif2433 | reverse complement strand
TGGCGGATTCCACCTGGTCACAGGGGCGCCAGGTGCTCATGTTCGGGGTCAGACGCAGGGAGGCGATCTGCTCTACCGGCTGGTGAGTCGGGCCATCTTCACCCAGACCGATGGAGTCGTGGGTGTAGACGAAGATGGCGCGCTGCTTCATCAGGGCAGCCATGCGCAGGGCGTTGCGGGCATACTCCATGAACATCAGGAAGGTGGCGCCGTAGGGGATGAAACCCCCGTGCAGGGCGATGCCGTTCATGATGGCGGACATGGCGAACTCACGCACACCGTAGTGGATGTAGTTGCCGGAGGCATCTTCATTGGTCAGGGATTTGGAGCCGGACCACATGGTCAGGTTGGACGGCGCCAGATCCGCAGAGCCACCCATGAACTCGGGCAGCAGCTTGCCGAAGGCTTCCAGGGAATTCTGGGAGGCTTTACGGGTCGCGATCTTGG
>NZ_JAHUXD010000035.1:0-448 GCF_019218705.1 Aeromonas sp. sif2433 | reverse complement strand
GCCTTTTCCTCGGCGTTGGCATCCAGCTCGTCGACTTCAAGATCGAATGCGGCCGCCTCTACGAAGGCGACATGATGCGCATCATCATCGCCGACGAGATTTCACCGGATAGCTGCCGTCTCTGGGACGTCAACACCCAGGAGAAAATGGACAAGGACCGTTTTCGCCGCGACATGGGTGGATTGCTGGAAGCCTACCAGGAAGTCGCCCGCCGGCTCGGAATCATCAACGAGAACGAGCCGATCCGCGGCACGGGTCCCGTTCTGGTCAAGTAATCGCGGGCGGGTCTCTTCCCGCCCAGGCCGCACGGCCAAATGAAAAAAGCGTCTGAAGAGGAACACATGATCAAGGCACGCGTAACGGTCACGCTGAAGAACGGCGTTCTCGACCCCCAGGGCAAGGCGATCGAAGGCGCGCTCGGCGCGCTCGGTTTTGATGGCGTCGGCCA
>NZ_JAHUXD010000034.1:0-501 GCF_019218705.1 Aeromonas sp. sif2433 | reverse complement strand
GAGGAGAAAGGGAGGGGGGGGAGGAGAAAAGAAGGGGAAGGGGAGAAAGAAGAGGGAGGGAAGGAAGGAGGAGGGAGAGGAAAGGGGGGAGGGGAAGGGGGGGAGGAAGAGGAAAGAAAAGGAAGAAGGGGAAAGAAGGGAAGGAAAAAGGGGGGAAAGAGGGAGAAAAGGGGGGAAGGAAAAAAAGAAAGGGGAGGGGGAGGGGGAAGGAGAGAGGGAGAAAAGAAGAGAAAAGGAAGAAGGAGGGAGAGGGGGGGAAGGAGAAAGGAGGAGGGAGGAAGAAAAAAGGGGGAAAGAGAGAAAGGGAAAAGAGAAGGAGGAAAAGGAGGAAGAAGAGAAGAAAAAGGAAAGGGGAAAGAGGGAAGAGAGGAGAAAGGGGGAGAATATACGGAGCAAGGGGGGCAAGGACGAGAAGGACGAAGAGAAGAAGGCGGACGAGTTGCGGGAAAAGGAAAAGGGCGGTGAAGACTTCGCCGAGCTGGCCAAGGCCAACTCCAGTGA
>NZ_JAHUXD010000033.1:0-517 GCF_019218705.1 Aeromonas sp. sif2433 | reverse complement strand
CGCCGAAGCCTTGCAGTATCTCGTCCATGGCGCAGCCGCTTCCTTTCCTCCCTCCTCCCTTCTCCTCCTGCCCTCCCCCGCCCCTCTTCCTCCTTGTGTTCTGGCGTTTCTTTTTCCTCTCCTCCTCCCTTTCTTTTCCCTTTCTTCTTTCTCCCTTTCCCTTTCCCTCTCCTTCCTCTTCTCTTTCCTCCTTCTCTTTCCTCCCTCTTTTTCCTCTTTTCTTTTTTCTTCCCCCCCCTTTCTTCCCCCTCTCTTCTTTTCTTTTCTCTCTTTTCTTTTTTTTTCCCCCCCTCTCTCCTTTCCTCCCTTTCTTTCTCCCTTCTTCTTTTCTTCCTTTCCTTTCCCCCCTTTTTCCCCCTTCCTCCCTCCCTTCTTCTTTCTTTTCTCTCCCTTCCTCCTCTCCTTTTCTCCCCTCTTCCCCCCTCCCCCTTTTCTCCCTTCTCTTTCTCCTCCCTCCCTTCCTCCCTTTCTCTCCTCTCCTTTTCTCTCCTCTTTTTCTTCCTTCCTCCTTCTCTTT
>NZ_JAHUXD010000031.1:0-572 GCF_019218705.1 Aeromonas sp. sif2433 | reverse complement strand
TGTTGTCGTACAACAAGGACCAAAAATAAATTTTGGTTTTCGCCAAGAAGTTTCCAAAGCACTTGTAACAAATGTTTGAGAACTACTTTTTAAATCAGCTTTCCAGATTGTTAAAGAGCATGTTTGCAACAGCACAAGGCTGAAGAAAACAGACATAAACACGCATGCTTATGTCTGCATTCTTGTTAGCAAGAAGAGAAGTGGCGTCCCCTAGGGGATTCGAACCCCTGTTACCGCCGTGAAAGGGCGGTGTCCTAGGCCTCTAGACGAAGGGGACCCGGATTTGTCTTTGCGCTCGCGCGCAGATGTTTGGGTAGCCGCTTTCGCCGCTATTCACGTCCCAACACCCAACAAAAGGGCTTCTCTCGTTTGGCGTTAGCCAAACAAGCACTGACGCGACATCACTGGCGCATCAGGTCTTTGCTCTAACTACTTTGAATCAAGTCAATCTGTGTGAACACTCAACAACTTCGTCATCATTAAGGTAAGGAGGTGATCCAACCCCAGGTTCCCCTAGGGTTACCTTGTTACGACTTCACCCCAGTCATGAATCACACCGTGGTAAACGCCCT
>NZ_JAHUXD010000030.1:0-587 GCF_019218705.1 Aeromonas sp. sif2433 | reverse complement strand
ACCTTGGTCTCACCCTCTTTCAGGTACTGCACCTTGTCGTTGGCGACTTCATAGCTCCACTTGCCATCTGTGGTGATGGTCAGGCTACCCAGCACACTGCCGGTCGGGGTACCGGTACCGGCCTTGAACACCGCCTCGCCCGCATCCAGATCGGTCAGGGTCAGGGTGCCGCTGTCGGTCAGGGTCGGATTGCTGGCATCCTCGGTCACCGCGCCGTGGTCGTCGCCGGCAATCACCGGCAGATCGTTGGTGCCGGTGATGGTGATGACCACCTCGTGGCTGGTGCCATCGGCACTGTGCACGGTGAAGGTCTCCACCTTGGTCTCGCCCGCAGCCAGGTACTGCACCTTGTCGTTGGCGACTTCATAGCTCCACTTGCCATCTGTGGTGATGGTCAGGCTACCCAGCACACTGCCGGTCGGGGTACCGGTACCGGCCTTGAACACCGCCTCGCCCGCATCCAGATCGGTCAGGGTCAGGGTGCCGCTGTCGGTCAGGGTCGGATTGCTGGCATCCTCGGTCACCGCGCCGTGGTCGTCGCCGGCAATCACCGGCAGATCGTTGGTGCCGGTGATGGTGATGACCAC
>NZ_JAHUXD010000002.1:0-512309 GCF_019218705.1 Aeromonas sp. sif2433 | reverse complement strand
GGGCAACGACGAGATCGCCGCCGCCCGTGCCTTCCTGAAATGGGATCACGCGCCGTTCGTCATTCCGTCCGAGATCGCCGCCGAGTGGAATGCCCAGGAGAAGGGCACCAAGCTCGAATCCGACTGGACCGCCAAGTTTGCCGCCTATGAAGCCGCGCACCCGACCCTGGCAAGCGAATTCAAGCGCCGCACCGTCGGTGAGCTGCCGGCCAACTGGGCCGCAGAATCTGCCAAGATCATCGAGACCCTGCAGGCCAACCCGGCCAAGATCGCGACCCGTAAAGCCTCCCAGAATTCCCTGGAAGCCTTCGGCAAGCTGCTGCCCGAGTTCATGGGTGGCTCTGCGGATCTGGCGCCGTCCAACCTGACCATGTGGTCCGGCTCCAAATCTCTGACTCCTGAGAGCGCGGCGGGCAACTACATCCACTACGGTGTGCGTGAGTTCGCCATGTCCGCCATCATGAACGGCATCGCCCTGCACGGGGGTTTCATCCCCTACGGCGCCACCTTCCTGATGTTCATGGAGTACGCCCGCAACGCTCTGCGCATGGCTGCCCTGATGAAGCAGCGCGCCATCTTCGTTTACACCCACGACTCCATCGGTCTGGGTGAAGATGGCCCGACTCACCAGCCGGTAGAGCAGATCGCCTCCCTGCGTCTGACCCCGAACATGAGCACCTGGCGCCCCTGTGACCAGGTGGAATCCGCCATCGCCTGGAAGCACGCCATCGAGCGTATGGACGGCCCGACTGCGCTGATCTTCTCTCGTCAGAACCTGCCCCAGATGGACCGCAGCGCCCAGCAGCTGGCCGATGTGGCCAAGGGTGGCTATGTGCTGAAGGATTGCGCCGGCACGCCGGAGCTGATCCTGATCGCCACCGGTTCCGAAGTGGAGCTGGCCGTGGCCGCCTTTGATCAACTGACCGCCAAGGGCCGTGCCGTGCGCGTGGTCTCCCTGCCGGCCACCGACGTGTTCGATGCCCAGTCTGCCGAGTACAAGGAGTCCGTCCTGCCGATGTCCGTCACCAAGCGTGTCGCCATCGAAGCGGGTATCGCCGACTACTGGTACAAGTACGTGGGCTTCGGCGGCAAGATCATCGGTATGACCACCTTCGGTGAGTCTGCCCCGGCCGAGCTGCTGTTCAAGGAATTTGGCTTTACCGTGGAAAATGTGGTTGCGACCGCAGAGTCCCTGTAATTGCTGATTGCTTTGTATTGAGCTGAAAAGCGCCTCCCTCGGGAGGCGCTTTTTTTAAATAAAGCTTAGGTAGTGCAAAATAGTATTATGAAGATCAATCCTTAATTGGATAACTAATGATTGTCTGGTAGTCAGTGAGCAAATACATCTGATCTCCTCTTAGTTCAACAAAAGGAAAATCAGAAAAATTAATGTTGTAACTTGATAAGTCGAGAGTTAATTTTATCGAATTTAAATCGAAACGAGTGGCATGGGATGGATATATTCCTTCACCTTTGGGTGTTACGAGAAAAGCGATGGGGAAAAATGATAATAGACTTAATATTGTTGAATGCCCTTGATTGAGAAATCCCACACATTTCGCACTCAAGTGGCGGTTGTAAGGATAGAACCAATAAAATATGTCATGGGTTTTTGAGATGGCATTATCATCTCCTAACACAAAACTCTTTAACGGGTCAAAGTATGGCGAGTTTTGTGGAGGAGCTTTGCATTCGACAATTGATGTTGCAGATAGTATATGTCCTATCATTGCTCTTGCATATTTTATTGGGTCAATGCCAACAGTGATTATATTGTATGGATTTGTTGGGTTTTTAAAGTGATTGCAAATTTTATTTGTGAGACGCTTGTTTAAATCTGAAACTTCCCCATCATTCCCGCCTAGAATATGACTGTTACATTTACTACATATAGTTCTAAATTTACTGCCGTTAGGGGATTTTATCCCTTTTATTGATTTGGCTTCAGCTCCCATCATCTCCATAATATGGCGTTGCTCAACCCTGGTAACAGTAATGGAGCCTTGGGGAGGAACATGGTCAATTGAGAGTTGTCCATAATCACCACAAATAAGGCAGTAACCCTCTCTAATATTTACATGTTTAATTCGCTCTGAGATTTTACTCATTACTTACTCTCTCCAAGTATATTTAAAACAAAACCAAGGCAGGCTAGAGTTTAAATAATGTTAGGTTATACAAGAATGATATTGTATACTAGATGATGTTTTAGTGAAACTAGTCGTTGTAATAGCGTTGTATTTATGGCTTTTTAAAATTAATGGTTTAGTGTTATTTTATAGCTAGCTTAAGCTAGCTATAAAATACAATAATTTCTATAAGCATCTGATTTAATAAAAATACACCGACCTAAGCCGGTGTATTTTTATTACTAGAGCAATGTTTTAAACCAGAGGCGGGGGTGCTTTCCGCATTGGACATCACCGCATCAATTTGCACCAGGGCGCCGGCGGGCAGCTCGCTCACGCCAATCACGGTGCGGGCGGGCAGATAGTCCGGGAAAAATTTGGTATAGATGGCGTTGATTGCTTCCATATTCTCAATAACGATCTTGCCATGATGAAAGTATTGTCTATTTATTCTGCGAAGGATGGCTGGGCTGGCATAGTCTATATGGTGGATCATCAGATCCCATGGTGTGCGATATCTCTTATCTTTGCGGATATAAGAAACGACAATCATTATCTCTGCTCGATTAAACCGGAGGCGGTATGGAAAGCAGGGCCATAGATCGGATCATCTGGCTGCTGGTGCTCATGGGGTGCTGAGCCGCACCCAGCTCACATTTTCTGATGAAAACATTAATAGTTGGCCCGGTTGGGAGGGGCGTCGCTTTTTCAATTCGTTATTAATCATACAATTAGCCATGTCGTCAGGAACTCATGGCAGGATAGCCAGAGTGACCCGGAGAGTCAGGCCCGGAGGCGGCAGGCGCGATCGCCATGGGATCATCATGAGCTGACGGGGAGGAACTATGTTGGGTTTTGTATTGGGTGATATGTATTGTCGATCCGGTTCACTCCGGCCTCCTCCCCGGCTGGGAAAGCATTTCCCGCTCCCTCCCGATTACCAGCTGCGCGGCCGAGTCTCGGCCGCCATCATGACGATGGAGACCCTGCTCGATACCCCCTATCCGCAGAAGAAGTTCAGAGACCTGGTCTATGGCGCGCTCATCGACCGGCAGCGTCGTCTGTTTGCCGAGCACGTCGTCATCGCCCAGCTGGAGAGCGACCAGGATCTTGAGCTGTCGGTGGATCTCTCGTTTATAAGCACGGCGGTGCCGATCGGCCTGCTCGCCATCTCGGAGGAGATGGCGCTGTTGACGGCGCCTCGCCCCAGCAAGACACACCCTCACCATGATGTGCTCTGCCAGGTGCTCGACTGCACCGCGATGCTGATGTTCTATGCCAGGGTCATTCGCCAGCGCAATGCGGTGCTGGAAAACATCGGTCACCAGTTCGGCTTTCAGCCAGAGGCCGAGTTGAGGGCCAGAGTAGGAGCCGGAGGTCATGATGACTATGTGGCCTTTATGGTCAATGTCATGACCTGCATCGCCCACTCCCACTCGTTCAAGGAGGCGCTGGAAAACGGGGTTAGGATGGGGCTGCGGGAGCCCGCCTTCTTCTGCATCGTCGGGGCCCTCGCCAGCACCCTCTGGGGGATCCCCAAGCCCTGGGCTTATCAGGCGTCCCGGTTCATCCATCGTCAGGATCCTCACTACATCCAGATCCTGTTGCGCGGCGAGACCCGCACCGGCCGTGGCCAGATCAACCTGGTGCCGCCCAAGCCCCCGCTCTGTGCCCCGGTGCGGCGCCAGGTCATCCGGCTGTTCAGGAGTGCGTTCTAGGCGGCAGAGCTCGGCCACACCTGATGAGCCTGCATTGCAAGGCGCCTCCCCCAGGAGGCGCTTTTTTGATGGGCGGCGTTGATTGGTTGGCAAGGGGGAACCGACGCGCGAGCCTCGAGTCCGGGCTCCCCAGGATAATAAGTTGCGCCGCCTCGCTTTTTCTCTTCAATTAGCTTTGCTATTTGGTGTCATCCGGTACCATACCCAGCCTGCGACTCGTCTGGATAGTAACTGCCTGCCAGGCGGTCATTCGGCGATGGCGCCTCCCTGTGCCGGCCGGTGTCGATGCAGGGCATGCTAATTATAAAAATATCAGCTGATAAATAAGATTATTAATACAACGGAGGGTGCCAATGCCTTGTTCTATATCCATTCAACCATCGACTGGAAAATTGCAGGTGAATGCCGACAGCTATGAGCTGGATAAAATTGCTGATGTGCAAGTGAGAGTGCTCAGCTGGAAAAATCACTTGCTGAATATGGTTCTGCTTGGGGTGATCACATCGAGCATTTTGTTTGTCTTTATACCGACGGAAGAGCAGGGGAAGGGCGTTACCCTGCTGCTCCCCGCGATGGGGTTTGTGGTGGGCGCCATCATGGCGCTGGCTGCGAGCGCCAAATATGAGTTCAGACTGGAGTTCAAGCATGGGGATGAAACCGGGGTGCAATGGATTACCGCCGCCAAGAGTCGATCGTCCAGCGATTATGCGGTGTTTAAAGAGCGGGAAATTGAGCTTAAACGCACTATAAGCTGACGCAGGGTGCCCGCGAAACAGCAGGCTGTATAGTATTCCGCTCACGGATTTCTAATGGATTGGAAAGATGAATGCTTGCGAAGCGATAGTTCAGAGGCAGCTGGATGCCTATAACAGGAAGGATATGGCAGCCTGGCTGGCGACCTATTCAGAGGGGGCGGCCCAGTATTCCATCGAGGGGGAACTCATCGCACGGGATAAAGCCCATATGAGGGCCAATATCGCCTCGCGCTTCATGGAGCCGGATCTCTATGCCGAGCTGCTGTCCCGCCACAGCGACGATAATGTCGTCATCGACCACGAGCGGGTCAGGCGCAACTTCCCGGAGGGGGCCGGCACCATAGAGATGCTGTGCATTTACCTCATCGAGCATGATCTGATCGCCAGAGCCACCTTCAAGCTGTTCAACCAGCGGCTGACCAGGCCGTCATAGGGTATGGACACCGGGCGAGCTGGCCGCCCGCCAGCAAGCAGTGAACCAGTGCGCCCCGGGGCGGCACTGGTCTGAGTGGGCTCCCATGTTCGGGTCAGATCCTCTGATATTTCATGCATAAAAAGACACCGGCCTCAGCCGGTGTTTTTTCGTTAGAACAATACCTTATGCCTGCGGCGGGGTACTCTCCGCATTGGAGACTACGGCATCGATCTGCACCAGGGCACCGGCGGGCAGTTCGCTAACGCCAATGACGGTGCGGGCTGGCAGATAGTCCGGGAAGTATTGGGTATAGATGGCGTTGACTGCTTCCATATCCTCGATGTGTTTCAGCTGGATATTGATCTTGACGATATCGTCCATCACATGGTCGATGCTCTCCACAATCGCCTTGATATTGCTCAGGCACTGGGCGGTCTGCTCCTTGACACAACCGGCCAGGATCTTGCCGGTGGCAACATTCAGCGGCAGTTGGCCGGCAATATGGTTGTAGTGGGAGAAGGCAACGGTCTGTGAATGCAGCGGACTCTTAGGCGCCTTGTCCGTGTTGCTGGCCCGGATCACCAGATTGTGTCTGTCTTCCACCAGTTGCGGCGGCGTGCCGTCACCGTGGGAGATCACCGCATCCATCTGCACCAGGGCATCCATGGGCAGGGCAGAGGCGCAAATCACGGAGCGGGCCGGCACATAGGCGACGGCGCGGGCGATGGCCGAGTCCGGGAAGAAGGTGGTATAGACGGTGTTGACGGCGTCCATATCGGCGAGGTTTTTCAGGTAGACATTCACCTTGACGATGTCGTCAAACGGCACGTCGATGCTCTCCAGGATGGCCTTGATATTTTTCAGGCACTGAGCCGCCTGCTCCTGGATGCCGCCGGCGACCAACTTGCCCGATGCCGCCTCGATCGGCAGTTGCGCGCCGATATTGTTGTAGTGAGAGAAGGCGACGGTATGGGTCGAAAGCGGGTCTTGCGGCGCCTTGTCGCTATTGCGGGCCAGCTTGATGAGGGCGCAAGGTGCCTGCGGGAAGGTGCCTTCGCCATTGGAGATGATGGCTTCGATTTGGACCTGGGCATCCATCGGCAGGGCGGCCACCGCCAGGGTGGTGCGGGTCGGCACATAGTGCGGGAAGAATTCGCGATAAACCGCGTTGACCGCCTCCAGATCCGCCATGTCTTGCAGGAAGATGGTGACTTTCACCACATCGTCCATCACATGGCCGATGCTTTCGACGATGGCCTTGATGTTATTCAGGCACTGTTTGGCCTGCACCTTGACATCGCCTGCGATCATTTTGCCTGTTTTGGGATCGACAGGCAGTTGGGCGGAAATATTATTGTAATGGGAGAAAGCCACAGTTTGAGTATATGGGCCTAAATGCTGGGGGGCCTGTTCAGTATTTCTTGCAGCCTTGATGATAGTGCCACTCATATTGATACTCCTCGTTAATGCAAAGTACAGTTTGCCCCTCTCTGATCGCGCTCCTCGCTGACCCTGGTAGCGTCAAAGTCGTCGCTGTAGGCCCTGGGCGGCGGTTATGCCGCAGGGAGCGGGATCCAGCTTCCCGATTATTATTTTCAAGCCACTCGCAAGAGGGGTTGGATAAGGGAGGCAGAGATTGGGTTGATTATTTCAGACGCAGCGATTCTATGAGTGGATTCCGGTGGGATGCAAACCGGGATCTCATTTATATGAGATGGCTCAATGGACTGAAATATCGCTATTTTGCTATTCAATTCATGCTGCATAGGCTCTTAGCGTGAAAGGCTCTGCTCTTTTGCCGTGGGCAAGCCCGCGGGCCAAGGGTTCTTCCCTTCGTGAGGGCTGGCCAATACTGTGAATAAAGCGTTAATAACATGCACCATCTTGCAGTTAATCAAATTTATTGTGCATGGATATGCGCTTTTAGGATTTTAAGGGATCTATCTCGGCGCTTTAAAATATGCTAGCCGAAGCTAATTTAGAAGCTAATAAAGATGTGGCGGGAATATAATTCAATATATCTGCATGGGTGATTCATTACGGCACCCTGTGAATGGCGCCTTGTGCACGGATCCTGGTCAGTTCTTGCTTGCCAAAGCGTCAGAAATATATGCCATGAAATTGCAGCCGTACTGTGAAGAGTGATTTGAAGAGTGGCGTGAAGGGCCGCGAGATGGTCCTGTGCCCGCCTGACCATCGTCAGACGCAGGCAGGTGCACGAGAGGCGGGAGGTTTGAATCTGTGCTCTGAATCAGCCTCAAGCGTTAGCACCTGAGGCTGATTCCCGACCGGCAAGCGCCCTTATCCGGCGGGATAGAGGGCGCCCAGGATCGCCGGGCGGCTGGCGCCGGTGACGGCGGGCAGGTTGCCCGGTTGACGCTGGATGAAGCGCATCGCGAGCCAGGCAAACGCCGCCCCCTCCACCCAGTCGGGGGCCAGCCCCAGCTCGGCGGTGCTGGCCAGGCGCCAGCGGGGCAACAGGGTTGCGAGTTCGGCCAGCAGCGGGCCGTTATGGGCACCGCCGCCGCAGACAAACAGCTCGGCCTGGCCCTGAGCCTCGTCCAGCACGGGCAGCTGGCGGGCGATGCTGTGGCAGCTCAGCGCTTGCAGGGTGCGCTGCACATCCACCGGGGCGTAGGCCGCGCCAGCCAGCTCGTCGTCGAGCCAGTCGAGGGTAAACATCTCCCGCCCTGTGCTCTTGGGCCAGGGGGCGGCGAAGTAGGGGTGGGCCAGCAGCCTTGCCAGCAGCGCCGGGAGCAACCGGCCGCTGGCGGCCCAGCGGCCATTCGCATCGTAGTCGCCGCCTTGCGGGTGATGGCGGCGATACCAGCCGTCGAGCAGGGTGTTGGCGGGTCCGGTATCGAAGCCATATACCTGAGTGTTGCCGTCGCCGTCCGGATTACCCGGCAACACGGAGATGTTGGCGATGCCGCCGAGGTTCAGCACCACCCGCAGGGCGCCGGGGCTGGCGAAGATAGCCTGATGGAAGGCGGGCACCAGAGGCGCCCCCTGGCCGCCGAGGGCCATGTCCAGGGTGCGAAAGTCGGCGATGACGTCGATGCCGGTCAGGGCGGCCAGCAGGGCGGCGTTGCCGATCTGCAGGGTGAAGCCGAGCTGGGGGCGGTGGCGTATGGTCTGGCCGTGGGAGCCGATGGCGCGGATCTCCCCGGGCTCAAGCCCCGCCTTGGCCAGCAAGGCGTGGGTCGCGGCGGCAAATTCCCGCGCCACCCGATTGTCGGCCACCCCCATGCGGTCTATCTCGTTGTCGCCCGGGGTGCAGAGGGCATGCAGCTCGCGGGCGGTCTCAGCCGGCCAGGGGTGGCAGAGCGCCGCCTCGACCCGCAGCGTCTCGCCGTCGAGCGCGATCAGCACGGCATCTATGCCATCCATGCTGGTGCCTGACATCAATCCGATATAGCGCTCACTCATGGCCTCTCCTTATGATCTCTCTGCATTCAAGCCGTCACCGGGTGCGAACCCGTGCGGTGGATGGGTTGCCAACGCGTCAGCTGCCGCCATTATCCCGCTTGTTCTGGGCCAGCTGCAGCTCGGGGCTGCCGAGTTTCGCCAGCTGGGGCATGGCCTGGGCCTTGAAGCTGGCCAGCTCCCGCCCGGTGAGTGTCTCGGCCTGGGGCAGGCTGAGGGTGCGCGGGTTCTTGTGCACGCCGCCCACCACGAATTCATAGTGCAGGTGCGGGCCCGTGACCCGGCCTGTGCCCCCCAGATTGCCGATGGTCTGTCCCTGTTTCACCCGCTGCCCCTTGTTGACGGTGCGTTTGGAGAGGTGCAGGTACTTGGTCACATAGTTGCCGGCATGCTTGATGAACACATAGTTGCCGTTGAACTGGTTGTAACCGGCCGCCACCACGCTGCCGGAGCCCGCCGCCATGATGGGGGTGCCCACCGGCGCCACATAGTCGATGCCGTTGTGGGGGCGGATCTTGCCGGTGACCGGGTGCAGGCGGCGCGGATTGAAGTTGGAGCTGATGTATTTGAAGTTGACCGGCGCGCGCAGGAAGCTCTTGCGCATCGCCTTGCCTTCCGGCGTGTAGTAGTTGCCATCCTCGTTCAGCACGGCGCGATAGGCGGCGCCCTGGTTGACGAACTCGGCTGCCAGGATATCGCCGGAGGCGACCCGCTCGTCGTCCTGGTATTTCTCCTGATAGACCACCCGGAAGCTGTCCCCCGGTTGCAAGTCCTGGGCAAAGTCGATGTCCCAGCCGAAGATGGCGGCCAAGTCCATGATCTGATCCTCGTTCATGCCCGCCTCGACGGCGGCCCCCCAGAAGCTGGAGCGGATCTCGCCCCTGGCGACCTGCTCGCGGGTGTCGAGCTCCAGCTTGACCGCTCTGGCGACGAAACCTTCGGCCTTGCGGCTGACCTTGAGCGCCTGCTCCAGGCTGTGGGGATAGTAGAGGCTGTGCAGATCGCCGTTCCTGGTGAGCTTGAAGGTGAGCTCCTGACCGGGTTGCAGGGCGCGCAAGGGGTTGGTCGCATCGAGCTGGGCGATGAGGTAGAGATCGCCGGCGCTGAGGCCGAGGCGCTGGAAGATGACCTGCATGTTGTCACCGGCGCGCACCTTCACCTGCTTGGTGATGTAGCTCGGCTTGGCACGCCGCTCGGCCAGCGCCTGCGGCTGTGCCTCACCCTCATCGAGGGGTGAGGCATCGGCGAGTTGCTCGTCACCGTTGACCCGGGTGGCCACCGCCTGCTCGCTCGGCCAGGCCGCCAGCATCATCACCATGATGCTCAGGATCAGCACCATCTTGCGGTGCCAGGTGGGAAGAGAGTTGAAGGCGTTCCAAATAATCATTGAGGCGGACGAAGTTGAGCAGAAAAGAAGGTCGGATTTTACAGCCTTTCCAATTGGCCCGCCATTCCAGTAAGATGTTTGGCCCTGTGGAATCGTGATTGGAGAGTCAAAAAATGTCCCAGCTCGAGGTGGCGCTAGCCGAGATCAAGCGCGGAGCGGAAGAAATTCTGGTGGAAGAAGAACTTGTCGCCAAGTTGAAGGAAGGACGCCCGCTGCGCATCAAGCTGGGCATGGACCCGACGGCTCCCGACATTCACCTCGGTCACACCGTGATCCTCAACAAGCTGAAGACCTTCCAGGACCTGGGCCACGAGATCATCCTGCTGATCGGCGACTTCACCGCCATGGTGGGTGATCCGTCCGGCAAGAACAGCACCCGTCCGCCGCTCTCCGAAGACGCGATCAAGCACAACGCCCTCACCTATGCCGAGCAGGCGTTCAAGATTTTAGATCCCGCCAAGACCCGCATCGAGTACAACTCCACTTGGCTGGGTGAGCTGGGCGCGACCGGCATGATCAAGCTGGCGGCCAAGCAGACCGTGGCCCGCATGATGGAGCGCGACGACTTCAAGAAGCGCTACACCGGCGGCCAGTCCATCGCCATTCACGAATTCCTCTACCCGCTGCTGCAAGGCTATGACTCGGTCGCGCTGAAGGCGGATGTGGAGCTCGGCGGTACCGATCAGAAGTTCAACCTGCTGATGGGCCGCGAGCTGCAAAAAGATGCCGGCATGGCCGCCCAGTGCGTGCTGATGATGCCGCTGCTGGTGGGCCTGGATGGCGTCAAGAAGATGTCCAAATCTGCCGCCAACTACATAGGCGTGCACGATGCCCCGGGGGAGATGTTCGGCAAGATCATGTCCATCACCGACGATCTGATGTGGAACTACTACGAGCTGCTCTCCTCCCGCCCGCTGGCGGACATCGAAGGCTTCAAGGCCGGCATCGCCGCGAACACCCTGAACCCGCGCGACGTGAAGATCTGGCTGGCCAAGGAGATCATCACCCGCTACCACGATGAGGCGGCGGCCGAGGCGGCCCACGAAGACTTCACTCAGCGTTTCTCCAAGAACGCCATCCCGGACGAGATGCCGGAAGTGGAGCTGGCATTGGAAGGGGAAGGCCTGCCCATCGCCAACCTGCTCAAAGACGCCGATCTGGTGGCCACCACCTCGGAGGCGCTGCGCATGATCAAGCAGGGCGCGGTCAAGGTTGATGGCGAGAAGCTGGACGATGGCAAGACACTGGTCGGTGCCGGCACCGCCGTCTATCAGGTCGGCAAGCGCAAGTTTGCCCGGGTGACTGTCAAGTAAGCGGTGACCCCCCCGCGTCCCGATAAAAAAAGGCCTCCATCATGGAGGCCTTTTTGTTGGCGCTGGTCCCGACCGGGATCAGCCCTCTTTTTTCAGGAAGTTGCGATAGAGCATATAGAGGTGGGCCGAGCTCCAGCTGAAGTTGCTGGCCCCCTGCATGGCGCCGGTCTCCGGGTTGTAGTTCTCGCGGATGGGGCCGCTGCCCGCCAGCCCTTCGGCGTTGCTGAACAGCTTGTTGACCAGCATCTGGGCATCGTCGCGATAGCCGTAGTTCTCCAGCCCCTTCACCCCGAAGTAGAACTGATCCAGCCAGACCCGGCCGCGCCAGTAGATGTTGGGGTCATAGGCCGGGTTGGTCAGCGCCGCCGTGCCGAGCGGCACCTTGGTGTTGAACTCCTGGGCGTTGAGCATCACCTCGCGCACCCGCGCCGCCTTCTCCTTGTCGGCGACCTCCGCCCAGAGCGGGCTCCAGCCTTCCGGCCCACGACCACGGGCGGTCAGCAGCTTGCCGACGCAGCCGTTGGCGTCAGCCACATCGCCTTGGGCGATCTGGCGATCGTAATAGAAGCCGGAGGCCTCATCGAACAGACAGCCGTTGATGTAGCCGGCGAGCTGGCTTGCCCCCTCGCGGTAGCGGCTCGCCTCGTCCGCCTTGCCGAGCAGCTCGGCCATGTCCGCCAGGATGCGCTTCTCCTTGGCGAGGAAGGCGTTGAGCTCCACCGACTCCTGATCGATGGAGAAGCCGATGAGGCTGCCGTCGTCTTCGTGGTTCTCGAAGAAGGCGACGTTCCAGTCCTGGCGGGCCTTGGCGAGGTCGCCGCCATAGGTTTTGTCGGCATAGCGCTGCAGTTGGTCTTGCTCGATGAAGCCGAAGCGGGCGGCGTTGTCCATGCCGGACTCCCAGCCGGCGCCATGCTGGGCACCTATGTCCATCTCGCTGTAACCGCCGACGCTCAGCACCTGCTGATAGAGCGGCATGCCGGCGCAGGCGTACCAGCCATCTCCCTCATTGGTGCAGCTCGCGAGATCCAGCCCGGCGGGTACGCCGTTGGCGTACTGCACCTTGAAGGTGATGTTGCCGAATTCGTCGTTGTGCTCGACGTGCTTGGTGGCGCCGTATTCGATGATGCCGTTGTGGTTGTTGTCCCGCGCGCGGTACCACCAGTCGTGATAGGCCTGCAGCTTGGGATACATCTCGGCGATGAAGGCCTTGTCCTGGGTCGCGCTGTAGATCTCCCAGATGGCCCAGGCGGAGAGCGGCGGCTTGGTGTCGCGCTCGTTCCAGTTGCCGCCGTCGCCGCCCCGATCGGAGAGCTTGTTGTAGAAGACTGCGTCGATCACCATGCCCGCGTCTTGCGGCCGCACCGGATCGTTCGGCTGGACCTGATAGTCATACATGGCGCGCACGTTGTTCTTGGCCACTTCTGGGTTGAAGTGAGCCATGGCGTAGGCGTGCTTCCAGCTGTCCCAGGCCCAGACACCGTCGAACCAGCGGGCGGTGTTGGAGGGGGTCACCCCATCGTGCAGTATGGCGCCGGCCGGGGAGCGCCAGTTGCCGTTGAGGGTCTCCATCGCCTTGACCGCGATGCGGCGTTCCGACTCGGCGATGCCCTGGTTGGAGAGGCCGCGCTCGAGGTAGCCCTCCCAGCGGCGGATGGAGGCATCGAAGTAGTCGGCCGGATTGGCCAGCAGGGCCTGGCGGCTCTGCTGGTAGTGGCTCGCCTCATCGCTGGAGTGGACATAGCTCTGCAGGGTGTAGACGTCCTCGCTGCCCTTGGCGGCCAGGGTGAGGCTGGCCTCGCTGCGGTAGCCGAGCCCCTTCTCGTCCAGGGTGGTGCGGCTGGCCAGGGTGCGATCGATGCGATAGCTGGCGCTGCCGCTCTGCATGATGTTCCAGGTGCTGCGCAGTTCGCCGAACTGGAACTCGACTCCCTGTTCGCTCTGGCTGATGGTGCGGGTCCAGTTCGGGTATTGCTCGGCGATGGTCTTCTTGGCATCCCACTGGTTGAGCAACTCACCCTGCCAGTCGAGGCTCAGGGTGAGGGGCGCATCGGTGTGGTTGCTCAGCCGCGTGCGGATAAGCGCGGTACGGGCATCGCCGTAGCGTAGCTCCAGCTCCAGGCTGAAGGTGTCGAACTCGTAGCGCTGGATCAGCGCCCCCGGGATGGCATAGAGCTCGTGCTTGCTGGCGGATGTGAGCGGGTACTGGCGGCCGATCTCGTCGCTCAGGGTCAGTTTGTCCAATTCGCTGGCGAAGAACAGGCTGTACTCCTCGGCGATCACCATGGGGCCGGTGAAGCTGCCCCATTCGTTTTCACTGGCGGGCAGCAGGAAGCCGTGCCAGGCCCCCAGATCGAGCAGCGGGTTGTACTTGAGGTTGGAGTAACTGTCGAAGTCACGGAACTGGAGCGGGGTGCCGCTGCGATCGATCACATTCTTGTACTGGCTCGCCAGGGTCGGGCTGGGCGGGGTCGGGGCGCTGGAGTCATTGCCGTTGCAGGCGGCCAGTCCGAACAGGGCGACGCCCAGGGCGATGGAAAGTAAACTTTTACGAAACATGTCTCGCTCCAATTACTGATTTGTAGGTTGAGGTAGGTGTTTTTTTATCTATTTTTTAGTGAAAGCGTTTGCGATTGTCATTGTAGAGCAATTTGTCGGCACTTTTTGGCGCTTCATCACAGGGTCAGGCGAGGGAGTGTGAGCGGGATCACCGGGTTACAAGAGGTTACACAGATGGGTGTTTTAGTAACTATTTACTTATCGTGTGGCCGCAACCGGCGGGCAGGTGTGTAGAGGGGGATAAGGCGCAGCCGAACTCCTGCCTGAAACGGGGGTTGAGCGGGAGGGGAGTCGTCGCCGCAGGTGAGGGGAACGGGGTGAGCGACTGTGGCGGCTGGGTGAGGGCAGATGGCGCAGGTGGACAGGGGCGCCATGCAGCAGGGGGAACCGGGCGGCCTGCCCGTTCGCCGGACGACAGCCATAAAAAAACCGGCCTCATGGAGACCGGTTTTGATCTGCCTTGTCGACAGCGATGCGAGCGGCTTAGCGCAGGATCATCTGCTCACGGCCCGGGCCGACGGAGACCATGGGCACCGGCACCCCCAGCAGGGCTTCGATGCGCAGCACATAGTGCTGGGCAGCCTTGGGCAGGTCTTCGAACTTGCGGATGTGAGAGATGTCTTCGCTCCAGGCTTCCATGGACTCGTACACCGGCTTCAGACCGGCGGTCTGCGGCCAGATCGGGTTCTCGGTGTTGGCACCTTCGTAGGCGACGCAGATCTTCAGATCCGGCATGCCGGAGAGGCAGTCCAGCTTGGTCAGGGCGATCTCGTTGGCGGCCTGGATCTCCAGACCCTGCTTGGTGGCGACCGCATCGAAGTAGCCGATGTCACGGGGACGGCCTGTGGTGGCGCCGAACTCGTTGGCGAACTTGCGGAACTCTTCCTGGTTCTCCATGGCGGTGATCAGGGTGCCTGTACCCACAGAGGTACTGAACGCCTTGGCCACGGCAATCACGCGCTCGGGGCGCAGGGCCGGCAGGCCGCCACCGATACCGGCGTAGGCGCCGGAGACGTGGGAAGAAGTCACCCAGGGGTATTCGCCATAGATCAGGTCACGGCCGGCGCCCAGCTGGGCTTCGAACAGCAGGGTCCCGTTCTGGGCCTGGATGGCCTTGAGCGGCTCGCTGACGTTGCAGACGGCGTCGATCCAGGGCGCGGACACTTCCAGCAGCCAGTCGGCCATTTCCTGGGCGGTCTGGCTGAACTCGAAGCTCGGGTAGAGCGCCTTGAGCTGCGGCAGTTTCCAGTCGAGGAAGAATTGGATGCGCTCGACCAGCACTTCCGGCTGTTTCAGCCAGCCCACCAGGATCGCTTTTTTCATGACCCGATCACCGTAAGCCGGGGCAATGCCCTGACGGGTGGAGCCGTAGGCGCCGTCACCCAGACGCACTTCTTCCAGGGTGTCTTCCAAGGCGTGGATCGGCAGGCAGAAGGTGGCGCGATCGGAGATGGCGAGCTTCGGAGTCACGCCGGCGGCCTTCACTTCGGCCAGCTCTTTGGTCAGGGGCTCGGGGCTGATCACCATGCCAGGGCCGAGGACAACCAGGCAATCCGGGTTGAAGACACCGCTCGGCAACTGGTGCAGCTTGAAGGTGCCGAGATCGTTGACCACGGTGTGGCCGGCGTTGTTGCCGCCCTGGAAGCGGATGCTGGCGGCGGATTCACCTGCCAGATAATCGACGATGCGGCCTTTGCCTTCATCACCCCAGTTAGCACCTACGACTACGATAGACGACATGACTCTTTCTCCTAAGACGTTAGGCGTTCATCCTAGGAGCCTGGGGTGGATTAGAAAAATTAATTATCTTTATAATTCCGATAAGGAAGTCATATAATTATGGCCAATTTATCGGCAAAGCCCCCGCCATGACGCGCCATCCCGCGCCAGCCGTGGGCGAGAGTTACCTCATGTTGGATATTCACTGGTTAAACACCTTCGTCACCCTGGCTCGCCTGCAGCACTTCGGCCAGACCGCCACCGAACTGCACATGACCCAGCCCAATGTCAGCCTGCACCTCAAGAACCTGGAGCAGGCCACCCGGGTCAAGCTGATAGAGCGCAGCCCGTTTCGGCTCACCCAGGCCGGCGAGCGGTTGCTGCAAAGCGCCGAGCGCGCCATCGCCGAGCTGCAACTGTGCCAGTCCGATCTCAATGCCCTCAACCAGCTGAGCCAGGGCACCCTGGCCATCGCCGCCAGCGATATCCTCTCGCGGCTGCTGCTGATCCAGCCGTTCCAGCGCTTCAAGCAGGCCTTCCCGGGCATCGATCTCACCCTGTTCAACACCACCTCGGATCAGGCGGCCGAGCTGGTCAAGACCGGGCGGGCGGATCTGGGCTTCGTGATGGCGCAGAAGCGCAGCGAGCCGCTCTCCTACACCGAGCTGCAGCAGGTGACCTGGTGCACCCTGGGGCACGGGCTGGCGCGCTGGCAGGCACGTCATAAGGCGGGGGAGAGTGATCCCCTGGATGAGCCGACGCTCATCTTGCTGGGCCATGACACCCGCACCCGGGCGCTGATCGACCCCTCCCTGCCGCTGCTGGGGCTGCCGCCCTGCCGCATCATGGAGGTGGGCAGCGTGGATGCCCAGCTCGACTGGGCGGAGGCGGGATTCGGGGTGGCCATAGTGCCGGACTTCTCGCTCCACCCGCGCCTCAAGCTCAGCGCTCCCGTGACCCGGCTGACCGATTTCCCCGCCACCAGCCTGGGGTATGTGGTGCGCCAGAATCAGGTGCTGTCGCGGGCCATCAAGCAGTTGCTGCACTGGGTGGAGGAGGAGATCCAGGGCCCCGGGATGTCGTCGGGATCCCTGACCTCGGCCGCCAAGTCGCGAGAGTGACGCGAACACAGCGGCGCTGACAACGAGAGAGGCCACCCCGGGGTGGCCTCTCTCGTTACTGATCGTCGCCGGCGCTCACTGGGCGGCTGGCTGGGGTTGCGCCGTGGGGGCGGCGCCGCTCGGCTGGGCCGGCACCCGATCGGGCTCTGCCGCCGGTGTGGCCGGGAGCAGGAGCTCCTGCTCGGGCGCGGCTGAGGGGGCCCCTGGCATCGCGGTGCCGCCCTGGGGCACCACCTGCCCTTCGAGTGCCGGGGCCGCGGCGTCGGTCGCCACGGCGCCAGAGCCCGCCGGCAGTACGGCACCAGTGCCTTGCTCTGGTCGGGCGGGGGAACCTTCCGGCGAGGGGGCGGCATCGCTGGCCGGGGTGGCAGCCGTGCCCTCCGCGGCCGAGGGGCTGAGCGACTCGGGGGCGAGGAGCGGCGCCTGGGCCGGGGCATCCTGCATGCCCGGATGGGGCGGGACTATGTTGTCGCTCTGCATGGATTCCGGGGTGAGGGTGGTCAGCGCAGGGTGCAGGCGGGTGAACTGCTTGAGGCGGCTGCTCAGCACATCACGAACGGTGCGCACCTCCTCCTGGGGCAGGCTGTCCAGCGCCACCAGCTCGGCGGTCACGGCAAAGGTGCTGATGCCGCTGGTCTGGCCCGGATAGAGGTTGGCCCCGATGCGGCTGCGCTGGTAGTAGGGGTGGTTCTTGAGCAGGCGATCGATCTGCTCCCCCTCGATGGGGATG
The DNA here is from genome assembly GCF_019218705.1 of Aeromonas sp. sif2433. Lineage (NCBI taxonomy): Bacteria > Pseudomonadati > Pseudomonadota > Gammaproteobacteria > Aeromonadales > Aeromonadaceae > Aeromonas > Aeromonas sp. sif2433. The sequence continues at coordinate 495,037 of NZ_JAHUXD010000002.1, read as the reverse complement.
AGGCGAGCCTTGCAGCGGCCGGTCAGATCGCCGATCCCCTGATTGGGATGGCCAGCCACCACGAAGGCGGCGTCCAGGCTGCCGTTGCAGAGCCCCTCCAGCGGATTGCTGGCCGAGGCGGCGGGTGCCGCCGCGAAGCTGCTCGCCTGCCAGCCCATGGCATCGAGCAGCGCCTGGCTGGTGACGCGATCCCCCGAATCGGGGTTACCGAGATCGACCCGCTTGCCCTCGATATCGGCCAGGGTGGTGATGTTGCTGGTGGCGCTGGCGAGCAGGGTCAGCGACTCCTGATGGAGCCTAAACAGGCTGCGCAGCTTGTCGTTTGGCGCCTCGCCCGTGAAGGGGCCGCTGCCATGGGCCGCATGGTACAGGACATCCGACTGCACCAGCGCCAGCTGGATGTCGCCCTTGGCCAGGGCGACCAGATTGGCGAGGGAGCCCGAGGTGTTCTGCACCGTGCAGTGCAACCCATGCTGGCTGCTCTCTTCGTTGAGCAGACGGCAGATGGCGCCGCCGGTCGGGTAGTAGACGCCGTTGAGCGCCCCCGTGCCTATGGTGATGTAGGCAGGGGCGGCAGAGAGGGGCAGCGCCAGCAGCGCCGCCAGCCAGGGCAGGGCGATGCGGAACAGGGGCGAGCGGTGGCGCAGGACTCGTGGGTGCATAGTGAACCGGATCAATGGCGGATAAAAAGGGATGGGGCAAGCCCATCCCGGCATGGGTCACATCTTATCTATACCAGATGCAAACCAGAATGGCTTTCGCCATTAGCGTCAATCAGTGGAGGCGGCCGGCCGGCAGCCGCCTCCGGTGCCGTGTTATCAGCGGCGGGGCTGGAGGATGGCCTTCTCCATGCGCGCCAGCGCCTCGACGAGACGGGCCCTGGTGCAGCCGAAGTTGAGCCGCACGAACTGGCCATCGCCGAATTGGGCGCCGGGGGAGAGCCCCACTCCGGCCTGCTCGAAGAAGGCGACGGGATCGTCCAGCCCGAGCGCGCTCACATCGATCCAGGCGAGGTAGGTGGCCTGGTTATTGGCCAGTTTGACGCCGGGCCAGCGGGCGACCGCCTGCTCGATCAATGCCAGATTGGCTGACAGATAATCGATCTGCTCCGCCAGCCACTGTTCGCCGCCCTCGTAGGCCGCCTCCGCCGCCACGAAGCCCAGCAGGTTGACGTCGGCGCTGATGCCGCGCATCGCCTGCTGCAGCTTGAGCCGCAGACGCGCATTGGGTACCACGGCGAAGGAGCAGCACAGGCCGGCGATATTGAAGGTCTTGCTCGGGGCCATCATCACGGCGCAGCGCTCGGCCGCGGCCGGGCTCAGGGCGCCATAGGGAATGTGGCGGGCATCTTTATCCAGCAGCAGATCGCAGTGGATCTCGTCCGAGCAGACAACCAGATTGTGGCGCTCGGCGATGGCGTCGATGGCCTCCAGCTCCTCGCGGGTGAACACGGTACCACCCGGGTTGTGCGGGTTGCACAGCAGCAACAGGTCGGCGGAGGGGGCCTGGCGCTCGAGCTCGATCAGATCCAGCACCCAGCGCCCGGCCTCCTCGATCATGGGGACTGTGAGCAGGGGGCGATCGTTGAAGCCCGGCGCCAGCAGGAAGGGGTAATAGACCGGCTTGGGGGTGATGATGCCACGGCCATGCTGGCTCCAGGCCTTGCAGGCCAGGTTCAGGCCGGGCACCACGCCGGGCAGGAAGACCAGCCACTCCGGCTGGATGGCCCAGTCATAGCGCTGCTGCATGCGGGTCACTATGAGTTCGATCAGGCGGGGCGAGGGGCGGGAGTAGCCGAAGATGCCGTGGGCAACCCTCTGGGTGAGCGCCTCGATCACCGCAGGGGGGGAGCGAAAATCGGTGTCGGCCACCCACATGGGCAGCACGTCCTGAGTCTTGTACTTGTCCCATTTCAGGCTCATGGTATGGCGGCGATCTATCTCCCGATCAAAATCAAACATGTGAAATCCTTGTGCTGGCCAGAGGGTTTACCAATGTACGGACTTGGACGTGGCCTCGCAAGCCTTGAGGTGGCTCTTGATAGTGACATAAAATGAGCGCCGTCATTTTATACAGCTGCCGGTTCCTGGCTCCTTTTTCTCTCCCTTATCGATGGTATCTCTATGAGTTTATTGACCGCAGCCCGCAAGAGGCCGGATCCCGTTTCCCTCTCTTTCCTGGCCGTCACCTTCATGACCGGGGTGGCGGTGGCGCTGCAGGTGCCCACCCTGAGCCTGTTCCTGGCCGAGGAGGTGCAGGTGCGCCCCTTCCTGGTGGGTCTGTTCTACACCGTCAACGCGGTGATCGGCATCCTCATCAGCCAGTGGCTCGGCCACCGCTCCGACAGCAAGGGGGATCGCAAGCAACTGATCCTGCGCTGCTGCTTCGCCGGCATAGTGCTCTCCCTGCTGTTTGCCTGGAACCGGCAGTACTGGTTGCTGGTGAGCCTGGGGGTGGTGCTGGCGAGCCTGACCGCCACCGCCAGCCCCCAGCTGTTCGCCCTGGCGCGGGAGTATGCCGACAGCCGCAACAAGCGGGCCGACATGTTCAGCTCGGTGCTGCGGGCCCAGTTCTCCCTGGCCTGGGTGATAGGGCCGCCGGCCGCCTTCGCGCTCGCCATCGGCTACGGCTTCGAGGTGATGTATCTGGCCTCGGCCTTCGCCTACCTCATCTGCGCCTTCGTGGTCTGGCGCTGGCTGCCCTCCCTGCCGCTGCCCAAGTCCAATGGCGAGACGGAGCGGGTCAGCAGCTGGCGGGACCCTTCGGTGCGGGCGCTGTTCATCGCCTCCACCCTGATGTGGACCTGCAACAGCATGTACCTGATCAACATGCCGCTCTACATCACCCGTGAGCTGGGGCTGGAGGAGAAGCTCGCCGGGATCTTGATGGGCACGGCGGCGGCGCTCGAGATCCCCTTCATGCTGCTGGCGGGCTACTACACCCGTCGCTTCGGCAAGCGACCCATGATGCTGTTGGCGGTACTGGCCGGCTTCGGTTTCTACGTGGGGCTGGTGACCCTGTCGAGCCAGACGGCGCTGATTGGCTTGCAACTGCTCAACGCCATCTTCATCGGCATAGTCGCCGGGATCGGCATGTCCTACTTCCAGGATCTGATGCCGGGCCGGGCCGGGGTGGCGACCACTCTGTTTGCCAACAGCATCCGCACCGGCTCCATCATGGCGGGCGCGATAGCGGGGACAGTGGCCGAGATCTGGAGTTTCCACGGGGTCTTCATGGTGGCCACCGGATTGGCGCTGGCGGCGCTGGCGGCCTGCTGGCGGGTACCCAATGTGTGAGGCTGGAAGGGCTGGCGCCGAGATCCGATAGGCAGGGGCAAGCAGAGGGCAAACAGGGAGTAATCTGGCTGATGACTCGGCTGCCTCTGTGCCCCGCCTAAAGGCGTGCGCAGGGGCTGACAGCCGGGCTTACTTGACGCTCTCGGCCTGGTATTCGTTGCGCAGGCAGCGCAGCAGCAACTCGGCCGCCGGCCCCAGCGCATCGGTCGAGGGGGTGAGCAGGTAGGTGTAGAGGTAGCGCTCGCTGCCCCCTTCCAGGTTGAGCTGTACCAGGCCGCCACTGGCGAGCTCCTCCTGCACCAGGTGGCGCGGCAACCAGGCGTAGCCGAGGCCGAGCCGCAACATGGCGAGCACCTCGTGATAATGGGTTGCCTTCCAGCCGGTGTCATCCGCATCGTTCCAGTCCACCGAGCGATGGATGGGCGGGTGCAGGCTTATCTGGTTATGGGCGCCGAGATGCTCGGCCTTGACGGGATCGGTCAGGCTGGCGAGGGGATGCTCGGCCGCGCACAGCGGCAGCAGGCAGACCTCATCCAGCGGCAGGCCGGTGCGATCGTGTGGCAGGTGCTCGGAGAGCATCAGATCCCCCACCTGCAGCGCATTGAAGTGGCAGTGGATCCGCTCGTGCAGGTTGATGCGGCAGCCCCGGCTGCGGGGATAGAAGTGGGCCAGCGCCCGATAGAGCCGCTCCCTTGGCTGCAACACCGAGACATACAGGTTGATCTGCGGCTCCCACTGCCGCTCCAGGTTGTTGGCCAGGTTCTCCAGCTCTTCCACCTGCTGGCTGAGCTGGCGGGCCCGCTTGAGGAAGATCTCCCCCGCCGGCGTCAGCACCGCCTTGCGCCCCCGCACCTCCAGCAGGGCCAGCCCCAGACTCTGTTGCAGCTTGGCCACCGCATGATTGAGGGACGACTGGCTCTTGTTCAGCGCCTCGGCCGCCTGGGCGTAACCACCACAGTCGACCACGGCCTGAAAGATCCTCCATTGCTCAAACGTGCTCTTGGGACGAAACATAGCTCAACCTGTCAGGGGCGGATGGGATTCAACAGGGCGCCACTGGCACCCCCTCTTCAATTTAACCCTATCTGGTTATTTTGTTGACTTATTTGGGCTGGGCCGCTTTCGGTTGGGCAACAAAGGTCTGTCCGGTCTTGCCACGGCTGTCGGCCCCCATCAGATAGAGGTAGAGCGGCATCAGGTCGGCCGGGGTCTTCAGCAGCTGCGGATCTTCCGCCGGGAAGGCGCTGGCCCGCATCTTGGTGCGGGTGCCGCCCGGGTTGAGGGTGTTGACCCGCACCGCGGTGTTTTCCAGCTCGTCGGCCAGCACCTCCATCATCCCCTCGATGGCGAACTTGGAGATGGCATAGGTGCCCCAGTAGGCGCGCCCCTTGCGACCGACGCTGGAGGAGGTGTAGACGATGGAGGCGTCGCCGTGCGCCTTGGCGGTCTGACGAATGAGCGGCAGCAGCGCCTGGGTCAGCAGGAACTCGGACTTGACGTTGACCTGCATCACCTCGTCCCACTCCTGCTCCTGGATGTGCTCGAACGGTGACAGGGTGCCGAGCAGACCGGCATTGAACAGCACGCCGTCGAGGCGGCCGAACTGCTGGGCGAAGGTCTCGGCCATGCCGCGGTAGTGACTCTTGGTCGCGCCTTTCAGGTCGACCGGCACTATGGCGGGCAGGGGATGGCCGGCGGCCTCGATCTGGTCGTAGACCGCCTCGAGCTTGCTGCTGGTGCGACCGAGCAGTATCACGGTGGCACCGTGGGCGGCGTAGTTGAGCGCCGCCTCGCGACCTATGCCGTCACCGGCGCCCGTCACCAGAATGACCTTGTCCTTGAGCAGATCCCGGGGGGCCTGATAGTCGAGCATGTTGACTCCTGTATAACCAGTTCGTGGCAGATGGGCGCGGCAATGAGGGGCAAGTGTACTGATCCGGGACTGCCCTTGACCAGTATGAGACGGCAAAAATGTGAAGAAAACAGCGGGGTAGGGTGGGCCGCCGGCGTTATGCGGGGGCCAGTGGCAGAGTTTTTGCACCATCTCACCAAACTCCTTACTATGTGAAAAAACCGACTCATCTTGGAGCATCAAGTGGCATTTTTGACCGAATACGGCCTGTTTTTGGCCAAGACCCTCACCTTACTGCTGGCCATAGGCGCCATCATACTGATGCTGGTCAGCAGCCGTCAGCCCAAGGCGCGCAAGGGGGAGCTGGTGGTGACCGATCTCTCCAGCGAGCTGGAGCAGGGGCAGCATAAGCTGCAGCTGGCCCTGGCCGGCAAGGCGCAGCGCAAGCAAGTGGAGAAGCAGCACAAGGAGCTGCACAAGCAGCGTGCCAAGGCGACCGATGAGCGCAGCCACCTGTTTGTCATCGACTTTCACGGCAGCATGGATGCCAAGGAGGTTGCCTCCCTGCGGGAAGAGGTGAGCGCGGTGATCGGGGTGGCCCAGCCCGGCGACGAGGTGCTGCTGCGCCTCGAATCCGGCGGCGGCGTGGTGCACGGTTATGGCCTCGCGGCCTCCCAGCTGCAGCGCCTGCGCGACAGAGACATCAAGCTCACCGTGGCCATCGACAAGGTGGCGGCCAGCGGTGGCTACATGATGGCCTGTGTAGGGGATCAGATCCTGGCGGCCCCCTTCGCCATCGTCGGCTCCATCGGGGTGATAGCCCAGTTGCCAAACTTCAACAAGCTGTTGAAAAAACACGACATCGAATTCGAGATGCACACCGCAGGCCAGTACAAGCGCACCATCACCATGTTCGGTGAGAACGACGATCTGGGGCGGGAGAAGTTCCGTGAGGAGCTGGGTGCCATCCACGATCGCTTCAAGGCGTTCGTGGCCGAGCACAGGCCGAACCTCGACATCGACCGGGTCACCACGGGTGAACACTGGCTGGCGAGCCAGGCCAAGGGCCTGGGGCTGGTGGACACCCTCTGTACCAGCGATGACTACCTGCTGGCACAGTCCAGCCACCACAAGGTGGTGGGCATCAGCTACCGCAAGCCGAGGAGCCTGACCCAGAGGCTGGGCCAGCAGGGCGCCCAGGCGCTGGAAGCGGGCCTCGGCCGGTTGTGGCAGCAGAGCCCCTGGCGCTGACGCCTTGCTTGCACCAAAGGCATGAAAAAGCCGGGCATTTGCCCGGCTTTTTCTATCCAGCGCTCAGCGCTGGAAGGGATAGACGGAGCCGAGCTTGAGGATCTGGGTCAGCTCGTCCAGCGCGGTGCGGGTCTCCAGCACCAGGGATGGGTCGCGCAGGTCATCGAGCGCCAGGCTGTCGCGGTAGTGGCGATCCACCCACTGATCCAGGCGGGCAAACTGGCCGTCGTTGATGAGGCAGGCCGGGTTGACCGCGGCCAGCTCCGCATCGTTCATGGCGACCCGCAGCCGCAGACAGGCGGGGCCACCGCCGTTGCGCATGCTCTGCTTCACGTCCATGAAGTGCACGCCCGTGATAGGCGTGCCCAGGGTGAGCAGCTTGTTCAGATAGGCGGATACCGCCGGGTTGCCCTGGCACTCGGTGGGGGCGATGATCGCCATCTTGCCGGACGGCAGGGTCAGGATCTGGGTGTTGAACAGGTAGGACTTCACCGCATCCTGCACCGACACCTCGGCGGTCGGCACCTCGATGAAGTGCAGCTCGCCGTCCCCGAACTTGGCGCGCACCTCGGCCAGGGCCCCGGCGGTATTGAGAAAGGCCTGCTGGTGGAAGAACAGCACATTCTGGTTGCCCACCGCGATCACGTCGTTGTGGAACACCCCCTGATCGATCACCTCCGGGTTCTGCTGGATGAAGACGGCGCTCTCTTCCCCCAGGCCGTGCAGGCGGGCGATGGCCTGGCTGGCCTCCAGGGTCTGGCGGGCCGGGTAGCGCTTGGGGGCGGGCTGGGAGACGTCGAAGGCGCTGCGGCCATAGACGAACAGCTCGATCCCGGCCTCGCCGTAGGCGCGGCACAGCCGGGTGTGGTTGGCGGCGCCCTCGTCACCGAAGTGATCGTTTTCCGGCAGGTGCTGGTGGTGGCTGAAGTGGCGATCGTTGTTGAACACGGCGCGCAGGATGCGACCGGTCACTTCCGGCTCGAGGGAGCGGTGGAACTTGTTGGTCAGGTTGGCGGGGGTGAAGTGAATGCGGCCATCCTGGGTGTCGGCGCTCGGTGAGACGGTGGCGGCGTTGGCGGTCCACATGCTGGAGGCCGAGTAGCAGGCGGCCAGCACGGCGGGGGCCTGTTTCGCGGCCTGGGCCAGCACGCTGGCATCCGAGCCGCTGAAGCCGAGGCGGCGCAGGGTGGCGAGATCGGGTCGCTCCTGGGGCGCCAGCACCCCCTGGGTCATGCCGAGCTCGGTCAGCGCCTTCATCTTGCGCAGCCCCTGCTTGGCCGCCTCCTTCGGGTTGGAAGCCTCCTTGGCGTTGCTCTGGGAAGCCACGTTGCCATAGGACAAGCCGGCGTAGTTGTGGGTGGGGCCGACCAGACCGTCGAAGTTGACCTCGAAGTGCTTCATGACTACATCCTTTCGATTTTTATATGGGGAGCGGTTCCTTCCGCGCACAAAGCTGCGGCGTATGGCCATTATAAAGAGATTTTGTCTTTTGTAACAAGCTGATAACCAAGGTGGTTTTTTATGTTTCAGGAGCGGTTGGATATGTCGTTTCAAATATAAAAAGGGGGGAGATATAGCATAAAAACAAAAAAGCGGTTGCTTCCCGCGCGCAGGCTTCGCATTAATAAATAAAGAGACAAGGCGGTGTGGGCTGGTCAAGCTAATTTGTCTCCAAGATTGCTTTTTCGCGTCAAATCTCTTATACAGCCCCACAAAACCGCACACCAACCCCGACGGGTGCAATGAGGATAATAGTTACAGCATGGGCAAATCACTGGTCATAGTGGAGTCTCCGGCCAAGGCCAAGACCATCAACAAATATTTGGGCAAGGACTACGTGGTGAAATCCAGCGTCGGTCATGTGCGCGATCTGCCGACCAGCGGCAGCGCCAGCAATGAGCCCAAAAAACCTGTCATTCGCGGCATCAAGCTGAGCGAATCAGAGAAGGCTGCCAAGGATCGCAATGCCCTGTTCTCCAGGATGGGGATCAATCCGACCGCAGGCTGGCAGGCCAACTACCAGATTTTGCCCGGCAAGGAAAAAGTGGTTAACGAGTTGCAGAGTCTGGCCGCCAAGGCCGACACCATCTATCTCGCAACCGACTTGGACAGAGAGGGAGAGGCGATCGCCTGGCATCTGCGCGAGATCATCGGCGGTGACGACAGCCGCTACAAGCGGGTGGTGTTCAACGAGATCACCAAGACTGCGATCCAGGAGGCGTTTGCCCAGCCGTCCGAGCTGAACATCCACCGCGTCAACGCCCAGCAGGCCCGTCGCTTCCTCGATCGGGTGGTGGGCTACATGGTCTCCCCGCTGCTGTGGAAGAAGCTGGCCCGCGGGTTGTCCGCCGGTCGGGTGCAGTCCGTCGCGGTGCGTCTCATCGTCGACAAGGAGCGCGAGATCAAGGCGTTCGTGCCGGTGGAGTTCTGGGATCTCAACGCCGATCTGCTGACCGCCGAGCAGTCCGCCCTGCGCATGGAAGTGGTCAGCCGCAACGGCGTCGACTTCAAGCCGGTCACCCAGGCCGAGACCTTCGCCGCCGTCGCCGCCCTGGAAGGGGTCGACTACAAGGTGGTGAACCGGGAAGACAAGCCGACCGGCTCCAAGCCGTCCGCCCCCTTCATCACCTCCACCCTGCAGCAGGCGGCATCGACCCGTCTGAGCTTCGGGGTGAAGAAGACCATGATGATGGCCCAGCGCCTGTATGAGGCGGGTTACATCACCTATATGCGTACCGACTCCACCAACCTCAGCAAAGAGGCGGTCGAGGCGCTGCGGGAATACATCGGCGAGCAGTATGGCCAGGCCTATCTGCCCGCCGAGCCGAATCTCTACGGCTCCAAGGCCGGTGCCCAGGAGGCGCACGAGGCGATCCGTCCCTCCAGCGTGCTGGTCACCGCCGAGATGCTGGAAGGGATGGAGCCGGATGCGATGCGGCTCTATGACCTCATCTGGCGTCAGTTCGTCGCCTGTCAGATGACCCCGGCCCAGTACGACTCCTCCACCCTGACCGTCAAGGCCGGTGAGTTCGAGCTCAAGGCCCGTGGCCGCATCCTGCGCTTCGCCGGTTGGACCAAGGCCTTGCCCCCGATGGGTCGCAAGGGCGAAGACAACCAGCTGCCGGCGGTGACCGTGGGCGAGATCCTGAAGCTGGTCAAGCTGGATCCCCGTCAGCACTTCACCAAGCCGCCCGCCCGCTTCACCGAAGCCGCGCTGGTGCGCGAGCTGGAGAAGCGCGGTATCGGCCGTCCGTCCACCTACGCCTCCATCATCTCCACCATCGTCGATCGTGGTTATGTACGGGTCGAGAGCCGCCGCTTCTTCGCCGAGAAGATGGGTGAGATCGTCACCGATCGCCTGGTGGAGAACTTCGTCGAGCTGATGAACTACGAGTTCACCGCCAAGATGGAAGACAAGCTCGATGGCATCGCCGAGGGCAGCCTGGAGTGGAAGAAGGTGCTCGACGCCTTCTACGCCGAGTTTACCCAGGAGCTGGCGCAGGCCGACAAGCCGGCGGAAGAGGGCGGCATGCGCGCCAACCAGATGGTGCTGACCGACATCGACTGCCCGGATTGCGGCCGCAAGATGGGTATTCGCACCGCCACCACCGGCGTCTTCCTCGGCTGCTCAGGCTATGCCCTGCCGCCGAAGGAGCGTTGCAAGAAGACCATCAACCTGGTCAGTGCCGACGAGTTCGTCTCCGCCACCGACGGTGACGAGGCCGAGACCGAGGCGCTGCGTGCCAAGCACCGTTGCACCGTCTGTGGCACCGCCATGGATGCCTACATCATCGATGACAGCCGCAAGCTGCACGTCTGTGGTCGCAACCCGGACTGCGACGGCTACGAGATCGAGCAGGGCCAGTTCAAGCTCAAGGGCTATGAAGGGCCTAGCATCGATTGCGACCGTTGTGGATCCGAGATGCAGCTCAAGAACGGCCGCTTCGGCAAGTACATGGGTTGCACCAACGAGACCTGCAAGAACACCCGCAAGATCCTGAAAAATGGCGACATCGCGCCGCCGAAGGAAGATCCGGTGCCGCTGCCCGAGCTCAAGTGTACCCAGTCCGATGCCCACTTCGTGCTGCGTGACGGGGCGGCCGGTCTGTTCCTCGCCGCCAGCAACTTCCCGAAATCCCGTGAGACTCGTGCGCCTCTGGTTGAAGAGCTCAAGCGTTTCCGGGACCGGCTCTCGCCCAAGCATCAGTACCTGGCCGATGCACCGGCGTCAGATCCTGACGGTAACGCATCCGTGGTGCGCTTCAGCCGCAAGACCAAGGAGCAGTACGTGATGACCGAGGTCAACGGCAAGGCGACGGGCTGGACAGCCCATTACGACAACGGAAAATGGCAGGAGAGCCTGGCCAAGGCGAAGAAATCCTGATCGGTCGTTGTTCACACAATGATGAAAGAGGCCCCGTACAGGGGCCTTTTTATTGGGAGATGACGGTATACTGAAGAGGCTGCATGGATGGCAGTGCAAGACACGGAGGTTGTGATGGAGATTAACGAGATCCGGCCGGGCATGACCTGTCTGACCAGAGAAGGAACGGCCTACGTGCTGGAAGTGGACAAGCAGAGTCTGCTGGTACTGCTGCAGCGGGAAGATGAAACCATCCCGGTGCAGGTGCGCAGCGACGAGATCCTGGGTCCGCTTCTCACCAATGACTAGAACGGGATCAGAAACAGCAGCTCGGCCAGGTCGGGCTGCCACTGCCACTCCCGCATCCTGACCCGCCCGCCGACCACCGGCACCCCCTCTTCCTGCAATCTTCCCGTCTGTTCATCGAAACCCGCCGAGCCCTTGGGCAAGGAGATCTTGCCGCCGGCGCCCAGCACGCGATGCCAGGGCAGCGTCTTGTCGGTCTCTCGCAGCACTTTACCCACCAGGCGTGCCCGCCCGGGCAGGCCCGCCAGATCGGCGACCTGACCATAGCTCACCACGCGACCGGCGGGGATCAGGGCCAGGATCGCCTCGATGCGCGCCGCCTTGCTCAGGGTGGCCGGGGAGGGGTCCATCATCATCAAGCCGTCTCCTTAAGACAGAAGCGCCATTGTGGCGCTTCTGTGGTCTCGGCGGCAAGGCTCAGCCTCTTGCTGCAGCATTCCGTCAGCCAAAGGTCTGGCTCAGTCCCCTGAGCTCGCGGGTGCGCTTGAGCAGCTCCTGGCTGGAGCTGTCCACCGCCTGCATCTTCTGGCTGTTGGCGCGGGAGTACTGGGAGATCTGGTGAATGTTGCGACTGATCTCTTCCACCACCGCCTGCTGCTGCTCGGCGGCGGCCGCTATCTGGGTGGAGAACTCGGTGACCTGCTCTATCTCCTCCAGCACCAGGTGCAGGTTGCCGGAGCCCTGGCGCGTCATCTGGGCGCACTCGCGGGTCTGGGCCAGGTTCTCCTGCATCATCCCCTGCCAGCGTCCCAGGGTCTGCTGGATCTGATGGATGCTACCCTGGATCTGCTCGGTCGCCTTGTGGGTGCGGGTCGACAGGGTGCGCACCTCATCCGCCACCACCGCGAAGCCACGGCCCTGCTCCCCGGCCCGGGCCGCCTCGATGGCGGCGTTGAGCGCCAGCAGGTTGGTCTGCGCCGCTATGCCCTGGATCTCGCCCATCAGGCTGCCGATCCGCTCCGACTCGCTGGCCAGCTCCACCGCGGAGTGGAAGGCCTGCTCCGCCTGTCTGGCCAGCAGCTCCATCTGCTGCTCGGTCTTATCCAGCTGCAGCACCGTGTGCTGGCAGCTGCTGCGCGCCTCCGTCACCTGGCCGTTGGTGTCCTGGATGTTGCGTGCTATCTCGTGGGCCGTGCTGGCCATCTGGGTCATGGCGGCGGCCATCTGCTGGGTCTGGGCATCCTGTTCGTTGATGTCGAGGAAGGCCTGATGGGAGGAGTCCTTCAGATCGGTCGCCAGGCTCTGCAGGGGATGGGTGGCGTCGTTGACCCGGCCCAGCACGGTGCGAATGCGGGCCTGCAGCATCTTGAGATGAAAGTCGGCGATGGCGCCAGGCGCATCCCCCGAGTAGACCAGCCGGGTCAGGCTGTCATATTCCTGGCCGAGCCGCTTGAGGTAGCGGGGCAGGGAGATGAGCTCGCGCCAGCAGGCGCCGGTGACCAGCAGCAGGGGCAGCAGCATCAGCAGCACCGTCATGGCGCCGTGGGCCAGCAGCGCCCAGCCGAACAGCCCCAGCATCAGCAGGCCGAGCAGCACCGGCTTGGCGCGGCGCAGGGAGGGCAGCCGGCTTTTGCCGCCCCGTTCGACCCCGAGCAGGGCCTGATAAGCCTGGCTCGCCACCTGTTTGAGCCTGGGCTCGGGCTTGCAGCGCACCGACTGATAGCCGCTGATCTTGCCCTGCTCGTAGATAGGGGTCACATAGGCATCGACCCAGTAGTAGCGGCCATCCTTGCAGCGGTTCTTCACTATGCCGCGCCAGGGGTTGCCCTCCTTGAGGCGATCCCAGAGATCGGCGAAGGCAGCCTTGGGCATGTCGGGGTGGCGTACCAGGTTGTGATTCTGGCCGACCAGTTCATCGGCATGGTAGCCGGCGATCTGGCAGAAGGCGGGGTTGGCGTAGGTGATGACGCCACGCAGGTCGGTGGTCGAGACCAGCTGTACGTCGGCAGGGAACTCCACTTCGCGGTCCAGGGTCTGGACATCTCTGCGGGTCATAGGGATAAGCTCCGATGTTCTTATAGGTTGTTATTGTGGTGGCAGCGGATGGAGGGCCGGGGCCGCACTTGGCGCGGTTTGAGCAGCTTCATCGGGGCCTTATTTTGCCAATAAAGGCGGATTAAAAGTAGGGGCTAGGTTGGATTTTTGTTGTTTGGTGGTAAAAAAATGGCGACCAAAAGGTCGCCAAAAAGAGAAAGATAACGCTACCTCTGTGGTGCCCGGTAACACACTTGCAACTGATCGAGGATCTGCAACTGGCCCGGCAGACGGGCGGCGAAGTGCGCCCAATCCTTGCGAGCGGGCGCACTCCAGGCCACCTCGGCCGTGGCCAGCATGCGCGGGAACAACATATAGTCGAGACGGTCACGAGAGGTCACCAGTTCCGACCATAAGGGGCTGAGCACCCCCAGGATGTTATCGTTGGCATGGAAATCGGCGGGCGCCGGATCGCAGGCGTAGACCTGCTCCAGGCTGAGGGGCCCGGCCCAGTAGAGGCCTGGCTCTTGCGGATCCTGGTTATAGGCCTGATCCAGATAGAGCTGCTGGGCCGGCGCCATCACCACGGGATAGCCCTGGCTGGCGGCATCCAGCCCGGCCTGGAAGTGGGTCCAGGCGAAGATGGTGGCATCCCGGCTCACCTTGTCGCCGTGCAGTATCTCCTCCCAGCCCAGCATCTGCTTGCCCTTGGCGGCCAGGTAGCGCTGGCAGTGGCGCAGCAGGTGGCCCTGCAGCTCGCGGCAATCCTGATAGCCTTCCTGCTGCATCAGCTGCCGGCAGGCGGGGCTGTCGGTCCAGACGCCGACGGGCACCTCGTCGCCGCCCATGTGCACCTGCTCACCGGGGAACAGCTGGCACACCTCGTCGATCACCTGCTCCAGGAACTGGTAGGTGCCGGGCAGGGCCGGGTTGAGCACGTTGTCATCGAAATATTGCACCGACAGGTAGCGGGAGTGATCCGCCTCTTCCAGCAGCAGCGCCGGCAGCGCCTTGATGGCCGCATGGCAGTGACCCGGGATGTCGATCTCCGGGATGACGGTGATGCCGAGCCCGGCGGCGTAGGCCACCAGTTCGCGCACCTCGCTCTGGGTGTAGTAGCCGCCGTAAGGATCGGCGCCGCCGCTGAGCTGGGGCCCGACCGCCAGACCATGACCGCGCCAGGCGGCCACCTCGGTCAGCTGCGGGAAGGCCTTGATCTCCAGGCGCCAGCCCTCGTCATCGGTCAGGTGCCAGTGGAAGCGGTTGAACTTGTAGAGGCTCATCTGCTTGAGCAGGCGCTTGATGGTGGCGATGGGCTGGAAGTGGCGGGCGCAGTCCAGGAAGATGCCGCGAAAGCCGAACCGCGGCGAATCCGTCAGCTCGATGCAGGGCAGGCTCTCGCCATGCTGCAGGGCCCACTGGGCCAGGCTGACCAGGCCGTGGCGCCAGCCCGCCTCGCCGGCCGCCTGGATGCGGATCTCCTCCGGTGTGATGGATAGCCGGTAAGCCTCGGGAGGGAGGGGGGCCTCGACCAGCTGGATGCTGGCGTCGTGATCCTGCGCCAGCGCGAGGCCGGTCAGCTCGTTGAAGTGAGCAAGCAGGCCGGCCAGCGAGCCCGGGCCGCTGACATGGGCCCGCTCCGCCAGCCGGAAGTTGCCCTCGGGCAACAGCAGATGGGCCGGTTGGGGCACTATGCCGTTGGCCGGCTCCACCTCGGGCAGCTCGGGGGCCTGATGGGCCAGGGGCGGCAGGCCGAGCTCCTGGCCAGCCAGGGTCACCGGCAGCAGACAGGGGCCCGTGCTGCCGGTCTCGGTCAGGCTCAGGAAGAAGCCCTGGGGCAGATCGGAGACGCGCTTGATGGGGGTGTTGCGGCAGCAAAAACGCAGCTCGCTGACCCCCTCATGGGGCACCAGCACCTTGTAGCTGCCGCTCTGGCGCGCCAGGGATCCCCCTTCCACCGACTGGGGATCTATGTGGCGGGCCAGGCAAAAGTGCAGCTTCCAGGGGGTGGCCGGCAGTTGGCTCAGGCTGAAACGGAACCAGACATCATCACCGTCACGCCGGTCGATCTGGGTGTGGATCAGGGGTGCAGACATGGAAATTCCTCTGATTGAGCGAACAGAATGGCGCCCTCAAGGGCATCTGCCTTGGGGGGAACCAGGTTGAGGTGGGCCAGGCGAGGGGCGAGGCGCATGCCGACCCCGCCCAGCAGGGCAATCTGATCGGCCCCCAGCCGCCGCATCCCCGCCAGCAGGGTCTGCAGCTGGGCGCAGGTCTCGTCCAGTAGCTGGCAGGCGAGCGCATCTCCGTCTCCGGCGGCGTCAAACACCCAGGGGGCGAAGCGGCCGTAATCGGCGGGAATGGCCCGGCTGGCCCAGCGCACCACCTCGGCCTGATCCCCTTTGAAGTGATCGAGCAGCCGCCTGGCGAGCAGGCTGGGGGGCAGGATGCCGTCGTGGCAGAGCAGCGCCTGCTGGAGGGCGCGCAGCCCGAGCCAGGCGCCGCTGCCCAGATCCGAGATGGGGAAGCCGCGGCCGGAGCAGCTGCGCAGCTGACCCTGCCGATAGATGAGGCCGGCGGAGCCGGTGCCGGCGATGAGGATGGCGCCCTCATGGCCGCCGAAGGCACCGAGACAGGCACCGAAGGCATCCGAGGTGAGCCGGACGCTGGCGAAGGGGAAGGGCATGGCCAGCAGGGCCTGGTAGCAGTCGGCCAGTTCGGCGGAGGCGAGCGCCAGCCCGACCCCCATCTGCTGCTGCGCCTCGCCACCCAGGCCTGCCTCGGTGCTGGCCTGGTCGATGGCGGCCAGCACGTTGCCATGGGCCAGTGCGATGCCGAGCTCCAGATTGGATCCCGCCGCCCGGCCTTCTCCCAGCAGTTTCCCGGCCCTGTCGCGAATGCGGGCGCGGCTGTGGGTGCCGCCCCCGTCCACCCCGACCCAGTACTCAATCATGGGAGCCTCCGGGGGCGCTCTGCCAGCAGATGGCCAGGGCAAACCAGGCGGACTGCATGGAGGATCCACTGCTCTCCCCAGTGCCAGTTATGATCGAGCCGATCCTTGTACGTCTCAATCATGGGAGCCTCCGGGGGCGCTCTGCCAGCAGATGGCCAGCGCAAACCAGGCGGCGTGGGGGATCCACTGCTCCCCCCAGCGCCAGTTCTGATCCAGCCGATCCTTATACTGCTCCGGGATGAAGGCGATATCCGCCTCATCCTCGAAGCCGGCGGTGATGCCGTTGCAGATCCCGCCGAGCGCATTGGGGTAGCCGGCGGTGTAGCTCGGGTTGTTGATGCCGTGTCCCGCCAGCATGCAGGCGTTGAAGGGGTTCTGCCCCAGGATCCAGTCGAGCTGGCGCTGGCCGAACGAGATCAAGGGCTGATGCTGCAGCGGCGAAGGCAAGGATCGGGCGGCGGCGAAGGCCATGGCGGCGAGGGACGCCAGCCGGGCGTTCTCCCCCTGCCACCAGTAACCCGACTCGTTGTGATGGGGCATGAAGAAACTCACCCTGGGCGCCTCATCCACCCCTTTCACGTATTGGCGGGCGAGGGCGAAGGGGTTGCCGGCCTGGGCGGCGAGGGCCAGCTCGGCGGCGAGGGCCTGCTGCACCACGGCACGCACCCTGGCCTGGCGCGCCGGATCCGGCTCGACGGCCAGGTACTCCAGCAGCGCCAGCACCGGCAACCCGGCCTCGGCGGCATGGTAGTAGGGGCGTGAGCCGTCGTCGTTGGCACCCCAGTAGTGGCCGAGCTCGGGGTGGGGGCGCTGGCGGGCGCAGAGCCGGCCGGCCCTGTCTCTCGCCTCGGCTAGCCACTCCGCTCCCAGCGTCTTGGTCAGCTCGACGGCGGCGAGCAGGGCGCAGTAGTCGTCGATGATGTTCTCGCGGCCGTCGTCCAGATAGGCGAGGTTGTGCTCGCGCAGGTGCAGGTAGCCGCTGCTGGCCGCGTTGGCATAGCGGCTGGCATCGAAGTCGCCGGCCATGGATTCACGGGCGGCGCGGGCCAGGGCGGCGATGGCCAGGCCGCCCCCTTGCCGAAAGCCCGCCTGCCAGTCGCTGGACTTGCGCCCCTGCTGGGTGGCGTAGGCGCACAGCTCGCGCTGCTCGGGATCCTTGCTCCATTTGTCGAACAGGGTCATGTAGAAGAAGCCCGACTCGTCCTGCATCCGGCAGAGAAAATCGGCGCCGTGCAGCGCCTCGTCGTTGAGCCGCTTGCACAGGTTGAGGCCGTCGATGTCGGTGCGGGTAGAGAGCAGCTCCCGGCACTTGAGCAGGGCCCACACCACCATGGGGGTCTGCTGGGGATTGAGGTAGTTGGCGTAGGAGAGGTGGCTCAGGTACTTGCTCATGTCGCCGCTGGCATCGAACCAGCCGCCGTGCACATCCCGTCGCTGCTCGCTGCCAAACAGCCGGGCGGCGCGATCGGCCCGCTCGAAGGCGCCGCTGGCGCGCTGGCCCTTGAAGTAGTGGATCACGTCGGAGAGGCAGCTGCGGCTCAGCAGCTGGGGGCCGATGGCGAAGCGGGGGGAGTGGGTCAGGCGCGGGCTGGCGGTGGCGTCGCCCCGCTCGGTCGTGACGGCCTCCAGCCGGTAGTGGCCCGCGCGGGTGAAGGCGCTGAAGTCGGCCCGCCAGAAGGCGCGGCCCTGCCAGCCCGGCACCCGGCCGGCGGCCTGCAGCTGGGCCTCAAACAGGATCTGGCCGTCATCCTCGCGCAGCAGCCGCACCCGACCGCTGAGGTCGGCATCGGCGGCGGTCTGCAACAGGGCAATCTTGTGGCCGTCACAATCGTAACCCACCTGATTGATCAAGAGTTCCATCAAGCTCTTACTCCCTCGGTCTGCCAGCATGGGCGAGACGGTTGGCGGGCCTAACGCTAAGGCCCGCATGGATGTGCGTGGGCGGCGGATGCCGCCCGGCTCACTCGTGCAGGTAGCAGCGCACGAAGTGGTTGTCGGCGAGCCTGGTCACGGGGGGCAGGCTCTCCTTGCAGCGCGGCATGGCCTGGTTGCAGCGTCCGGCGAAGGGGCAACCGTAGGATTGGGGTGTCCACAGCGGGATCTCCCCCTTGCGGCCCCCCTCCAGCTCGGCGTGGATGCTCTTCTCCGGATCCGGCACCGCCGAGATGAGCAGCTGGGTGTAGGGGTGCTGCGGGTGGTGCAGGATCTCGTCCACCTCGCCCCACTCCACCATGTGGCCCACATACATCACCGCCAGATCCTCCGCCACATAGCGGGCGGTGGCGATGTCGTGGGTGATGTAGAGCATGGAGACGCCGAGCTCGTTCTTCATCTGCTCCATCAGGTTGAGGATGCCGATGCGGATGGAGACGTCGAGCATGGAGGTGGGCTCGTCGGCGAGCACCACTTCCGCCTCCACCGCCAGGTTGCGGGCGATATTGACCCGCTGGCGCTGGCCGCCGGAGAGCTGGTGCGGATACTTGGCGGCGGTGGCCTTGGCCGGGGTCAGCCCCACCTTCTCCAGCAGGGCATGGACCATGTCCGGCAGATCTTTCTTGTCGATCACCTTGCTGTGCAGCAGCAGGGGGCGGGCGATGTGGTGGTAGATGGTGTGGGTCGGGTTGAGCGAACCGAAGGGATCCTGCCACACCATCTGCACGCTCTGGCGATAGTCGAGCAGGGCGGTGCCCTTGTTGAACTCCTCCAGATCCCGGCCGCGGTAGAGGATGCGGCCGCTGGAGAGCTTGTACATCTTGGCGATGATCTTGGCGATGGTGCTCTTGCCGGAGCCCGACTCCCCCACCACCGCCAGGGCGCGGCCCCGGTGCAGGTTGAAGGTGATGTCGGAGAGCGCCCGCATCTTGCCGCTCTTGATGGCATTGGAGTTGACCGAGAAGTCCTTGTAGAGATGCTGGACCTCGATGATGGGCGCGTCGGTTGGGGCGATTTGCATGACAGACATCCTTAACAGCCAGCGGCCTTGTCCAGATAGATCGGAAGATCCTGTTGTTCCTCCGCCATGCCATAGAGGTGGCAGGCGGTCTGTTGTCCCGGCCGGATCTCGGCGAGGGCGGTATACTCCTGGCGGCAGCGCGCGTGCACCTTGGCGCAGCGGGCCTGGAAGCGGCAACCCACCGGCACCTCCAGCAGGTTGAGCGGGGTGCCGGGGATCCCCTCCAGCACGGTTTTCGGGCCGTGCAGGGGCGGGAAGGAGTTGCCGAGCCCCCTGGTGTAGGGGTGCAGCGGCGCGGTCAGGATCGCCTTGGCCGGCGCCACCTCCACCAGCTCACCGGCGTACATGATGCCGATGCGATCGCAGAACTCGACCATCAGCGAGAGGTCGTGGGTGATGAACAGGATGGAGAAGTTGTACTTCGCCTTCAGGGCATAAACCTTCTGCAGGATCTCCCGCTGCACCACCACATCCAGCGCCGTGGTGGGTTCATCCATGATCAGCAGCTCGGGGTTGAGCGCCATGGCGATGGCGATCACCAGCCGCTGGCGCATGCCGCCGGAGAACTGGTGCGGGTAGTCCCGCAGCCGGCTCGGGTGAATGTCGACTATCTCCAGCAACTCCTGGGCGCGCTTGATGGCCTCGTAGCGGGTCAGCCCGGGATTGTGGGCCAGCAGCACGTCGCAGAACTGCTCCTCCATGCGCAGCACCGGGTTCAAGGCATTCATGGCGGACTGGAACACCACGCTCGCCTGGCGCCAGCGGTAGCTGCGCAGCCGCGCGTCGTCGAAGCCGAGGATATTCTCCCCCTTGAACAGGATCTCGCCGCCGCTGATGTAGGCGGGCGGCTTGTGCAGCCGGGCCACCGAGAAGGCGACCGTGGACTTGCCACAGCCGGACTCGCCGGCGAGGCCGAACACCTCCCCCGGCATGATGTCAAAGCTGACCGAGTTGACGGCGCGCACGTCGCCGCTCTCGGTGATGTAGTCGACGCAGAGCTTGCGCACCGACAGCAGGGGTTGTTGCAGGCTCATGCTGTCTTCTCCTGAGCGGCGGTGACGGGAACGGGGGCGGCCAGTTTCTTCCAGCGGCGTAATCCCTTGTGGGAGCGCAGCTGCGGGTTGGCTATCTCGTCGATGGCGAAGTTGAGCATGGCGAGGCCGGCGCCCAGGATGGCGATGGCGAAGCAGGGGGCCAGGATCTCCCACCAGGCGCCCACCAGGATGGCGCTCGAGGTCTGGGCGTTGTAGAGCATGATTCCCCAGCTGACCACGGTCGGATCGCCGAGCCCCAGGAACTCCAGGGTCGCCTCGGTGACGATGGCGTAGATGATGGAGCCGATGAAGCTCACCCCTATGATGGAGATGAGGTTAGGCAGTATCTCCACCAGGATGATGCGCCAGGCCGGCTCCCCCAGCACCTCGGCGGCGATGACGAACTCTTTTTCCCGCAGCGCCAGGGTCTGGGCACGGATGACGCGGGCGCCATAGGCCCAGGAGGTGAGCCCTATGATGAGGGCTATCACCATGGGGGAGGCCTCCCCGATGAAGCTCGCCAGCACCAGCAGTAGCGGTAGCCCCGGGATCACCAGCATGACGTTCATCAGGAAGGTGAGGCACTCGTCGATCACGCCGCCGAAGTAGCCGGCGGTGATGCCGATGCTGATGGCCAGGGCGCAGACCAGCAGGCCGGCCCCGAAGCCCACCAGCAGCGAGATGCGGGCGCCATGGGTGAACTGGGACCAGAGATCGTGGCCCATGCGGTTGGAGCCCATCACCAGTTCCATACTGGGGGGCTGGTGGGGGCGGGCGACCCGCTTGGTCGGTTCGTTGCTGGCGAGCAGCGGGGCAAACAGCGCCATCAGCACGAAGGTGACCACGATGGCGAGACCGAAGGCGGCTTTCTTGTTGCCCAATAGGATCTTGAGGATGGTCGGCATGCGCATCTTATTTGCCTCCTGTACGCAGACGGGGATCCAGGAAGACGTAGAGCATGTCGGCCAGGAAGTTAAAACTGAGCATGGTGATGGTCATGATGAGCAGCTGCCCCTGGATCAGCGGGTAGTCGCGCGCCAGGATGCCCTGATAGAGCGTCAGCCCCAGGCCCGGGTAGTTGAAGATGACCTCGGTGATGAGGGAGCCGCCGATGACGAAGCCGAGCGCCATGGAGAGCGCGGTGACGCTGGGCAGCACGGCGTTGCGGGCGCCGTAGTTGAAGATGACCCTGTTGTTGGAGAGTCCCTTGGCCTTGGCCATGGTGATGTAGTCCTCCCCCAGCAGGTTGATCATGTTGTTGCGCATGGTGATGAGGAAGCCGCCGATCTGCACCAGGGCCAGGGTGCCGACCGGCATGATGGCGTGCAGCATGATGCTCTTGATGTGCTCCCAGCCGAAATCGGCCTTGATCTCCGGGCTGTAGGCGTAGCCGATGGGCAGCCAGCCGAGGCTGACCCCGAACAGGAACAGGGCGAGCAGGGAGACCACCACCGGCGGTATGGCCTGCATCACCAGGGTGAGCGGTGAGAGGATGCTGTCCATGCGTCCCCCCCGATACCAGGCGGCGAAGATGCCGACGATGGAACCGATGGAGAAGCTGATGATGGTGGAGGTGCCCACCAGGAACAGGGTCCAGCCGATGGCGCGACCGAGCACGTCGGCAACCGGCTGCGGGTAATAACGCACCGAGGTGCCGAGATCCCAGGTGAAGACACTTTTCACATAGGCGAGAAACTGGGTGCTGATAGGGCCGTCAACGAAACCGAAGGTGGCTTTGAGGGCTTCCAGGGCGGCGGGTTCCATCATGGCGCCGGCCCGAGCAAACATGACGGAGACGGGATCCCCTGGCATGGCTCTGGGTAGCAGGAAGTTGATGGTGGCGGCCACCAGGAAGGCGACCAGATAGAAGGAGAAACGTCTCAGTATAAATCCCATGGTGATACCTTTTACTGCAAGCCTGCCCCGCGCCGGGCAAAGCTCCCCCAACCCCGAGCGATACGGGGGATGGAAGACATGGCGGGGAAGAGGGCCCCCCGCAGGGGGCCGAGGTGATTAGCTGTTTGGCTTGAGTGACAACACGTGCAGCAGACGCTCCGGGGTGTCCGGGTGGAGCTGCGGTTTGGCGACCGGGTTGTCGGCACTGAACCAGCCATTGAAGCGCTTGGTGCTGTATTCGTACCAGGTCGGGTTGTTGAACACCGGGATGATGGTCTGGTTGGCGCCGACACGCTCCTGGATGGCGAACATGATCTCCTTCTGCTTGGTCGCATCGGCGGTCTGGGTGAAGTCATCGATCAGCTTGTCGAGGGCCGGATCCTTGTAGCGAGGCGCCGCGAAGCGGTTGCCGCGCTCACCCATGTTGCGGGAGTGGAAGGCGGTCTCGAAGTACTTGTGCGGGTTGGCACCGGCAAAGTAACCCTGCAGGGCGACGTCGAAGTCACCGGTGATCAGGTTCTCGGTCCAGACGGTGGCCTCCGGGGTGGAGGTCTTGGCGTTCAGGCCCAGCGCCTGCAGGCCTTCGACCCCGATCTGGACTGTGTTGACCCAGTCGGTCCAGCCGTTCGGTACCAGCACCTTGAACTCGATCTTCTTGCAGCTCGGGGTGTCGAGGAACTTGTCGCCGTCACAGTCCTTGTAGCCGGCCTGTTTCAGCAGTGCCTTGGCACCTTCCAGGTCGAACTTGTTGAACTGGCCGTATTTCTTCTCGACATCCGGGTTGTCCCAGGAGGCGAACGCCTTGCCCAGACCAGACGGGTATTCGTTGACGGTCGGGTAGCCGTAGCCCGCGATGTCCACCATGGACTGACGGTCCATCGCCATGGAGAAGGCGCGGCGGAAGTTGATGTCGTTGAAGGCTTCGTGGTTGCCCGGGTTCTTGCTCTGGAAGTTGACGTTGAACGCCACTGTGCCGGAGGCGGGGAACCAGTACTTGTTGTTCTTCGGATCGTTGCCGACGTAGAGGCGTTCGATGTCCGGCACGAAGGAACCGAACCAGTCCACGTCACCCTTCATCACCGCGGCCAGTACCTGGTCGTTGGTGGCCATCTGCGGCATGCGGATGCAGTCGATGGCGAGGTTGGCGTTGTCCCAGTAGTGCGGGTTGCGGCACTGGGTGTAGAGCTGGGCGGAGAAGTTGTCCACCTCGGTGAAGGGGCCTGTACCGACCGGCTTGTCGTTGGTGAAGGCCACCGGATCCTTGACGGACTTCCACTGGTGCTCGGGCACTATGGGCACCAGCACTATGTCGTTCACCACGTTGGTGTTGACCTCGGTCAGGTCGAACTTGATCTTGTGTTCACCCAGCTTCTCGATGCTCTTGATCTGAGTCCAGATGGAGCGCTCATCCAGCGCCTTGTTGGCCTTGACCAGGTTGAAGGAGAAGATGACGTCGTCGGCGGTGAAGGCTTCACCATCGGACCATTTGACCCCGTCGCGCAGATCGAAGGTGACCGACTTCAAGTCATCGCTGAAGGCGTAGTTGGTGGCCAGACGATAGACGGGTTTGCCACCCTGCATATCGTTGAAGATCACCAGCGGCTCATAGATGAAGTGACGGGTGGTGTGCAGCAGACCGGCCTGCAGGAAGGGGTTGAAGTTTTTAACCCATGCGGTTTCCTGTTGCGCGACCAGGGTCAGCACCGTCTTGTTCTCGGCGGCCATGGCGGTGCCGGCGGCACCGGCGAGCATCAGGGTCCCCAGCATGACTGAGGTAGCGATTTTGGATACTTTGGCAAGCATATTTTGTCCTTTCTTATTGGTCTTCCATGTTTGGAATGGAGCGCCGAGATCGCATGCTTGGATATCGGCCCTCTATGTTGGTCAGGTTTTGCACCCTTGTAGTTGTGTCATCCAACGCCCTTAGAAAAGCAGAATTAACAGGAAAACAACAACTCTTCATTTCGTCGATATCGTAAAAACTAGAGCCGCCTCGTCATTATCGTCAATTTGTATTTTTAAACCTTTAAAATTATATAGTTGCATTAATTCTCAGGAAACACCAAGTCACCCTTTATGACAGTTCGAAGACGATACTGTGAACTGGATCGTGCTCGATTTTTATCCTGGCGGCTGGCTTTTTTTTGTACTTGAAACAAGAGGCGGGTATTCGGTCGAGGACGTGATCGGGCTCACCGAGGCGAAGCTTGTGCCGGCAGGGGAGGAAAAGAGCGCAGCCGCCGCTGGCTTGGCTCCGGATCCTGCCGGCGCCATGCTCCTGTTTCTTGGTTATGGCGCCAGAAATAACAGGCATAAAAAAAGCCAGTCGGCGTGTGCCGACTGGCTTCTCATGGGCACCGGCATGGCCGGCATCCTGGCTGTGGCAGGGCTTAGCCCACCAGGCTGGCCCACAGATCGTATTCGTCCGCTTCATCGATGCGGACCTTGACCAGGTCGCCGGGCTTGAGGCCGGTCTCGCCGTTCAGATAGACCAGGCCGTCGATCTCGGGGGCATCGGCGAAGGAGCGGCCGGTGGCACCCTCTTCGTCCACCTCGTCGATCAGCACCAGCATCTCCTGGCCGACCTTGCGGGCCAGCTTGCGGATGGAGACCCGCTGTTGCAGCTCCATGAAGCGCTGGAAACGCTCTTCCTGGATCTCTTCCGCTACCGGATCCGGCAGCTCGTTGGCCTTGGCGCCTTCCACCGGGCTGTATTTGAAGCAGCCGACCCGGTCCAGCTCCGCCTTGTCGATGAAGTCCAGCAGCATCTGGAACTCTTCTTCGGTCTCGCCGGGGAAGCCGACGATGAAGGTGGAACGCAGGGTGATCTCGGGGCAGATCTCGCGCCACTTCTGGATGCGCTCCAGGGTGCGCTCGACGGTGCCGGGGCGCTTCATCAGCTTCAGGATGCGCGGGCTGGCATGCTGCAGCGGGATGTCGAGGTAGGGCAGCACCTTGCCATCGCGCATCAGCGGGATGACGTCATCCACGTGCGGGTACGGATAGACGTAGTGCAGGCGTACCCAGATGTCGAGCTTGGCCAGCTCCTCGCACAGGGCCACCATGCTGGTCTTGACCGGCATGCCGTCGTAGAAACCGGTGCGGTGCTTGACGTCCACACCGTAGGCGGAGGTGTCCTGGGAGATCACCAGGATCTCCTTCACGCCGGCTTCTTTCAGGCGCTTGGCCTCGGCCAGCACCTCGCCGATGGGGCGGCTCACCAGATCCCCGCGCATGGAGGGGATGATGCAGAAGGTGCAGCGGTGGTTGCAGCCTTCGGAGATCTTGAGGTAGGCGTAGTGACGGGGGGTCAGCTTGACGCCGTGGGCCGGCACCAGGCTGGTGAAGGGGTTGTGATCCGGCTTGGCCACGTATTTGTGGACGTGACCCAGCACCTCTTCGTAGGCGTGGGGGCCGGTGATCTCGAGCACCTTGGGGTGGATCTCGCGGATCTGGTTCTCTTTGGCGCCGAGGCAACCGGTGACTATCACCTTGCCGTTCTCGGCGAGGGCCTCGCCGATGGCTTCCAGAGACTCCTGTACCGCGCTGTCGATGAAACCGCAGGTGTTGACCACCACCAGTTCCGCATCGTCATAGCTGGGCACCACGTCGTACCCTTCGGTACGCAGCTGGGTCAGGATGCGCTCGGAATCGACCAGGTTTTTGGGGCAACCCAAGGAGACGAATCCTACTTTGGGGGCCTGTTTTATGTTGGACATCGCTCAATCACTCTTAGGTGGCTCTCTTATAAGGGCGCGGATTTTACCGGAATGGCTAACCAAAAACTATACAGCTGGTGAAACGGAGCGGAACAATCTTTGTGGTGGTCGGCGTGCTGGCGATCGAGTGAGAGGATCCGGCTACTCATCGGGGGCGGGAATATGAAGGTGCCGCTTCTGCCTGCCGGGCACGCTGGACGGCGGGCAAGGGCCTCAGGGCTGATGGCGGCGACAGGCACCGGGGCTGGCATGGCCACGGGGTGCACTGCGATCCTATGAGGCGTTCCATGGCGACGCCAGACTGGCATCAGCCAACCCGGGAGAGCAGGGCTGGGTATATCCACCGGCAGAAAACGGGGCCATAGGCCCCGCTTGTTCAGGAATGGCACGCCTCAGAAGGGGAGTAACCACTGAGTGAGGCACCCCATCAGCATGGCCATGCTCAGGATCACGGTCAGAAATGCCAGGATCATGGGGGTTCTGAACATTGACTTGAGCAGGATCACCTCGGTCAGGCTGGCGCCCGCACTGCCAATGATGAGGGACATGACGGCGCCCATGCCCATGCCTTTGTCCAGTAATACCGACGCAAGAGGGATCACCGCCTCGGCCCGGATATAGAGCGGAATGCCCACGACCGCACTGAACGGAATGGCCAGGGGATTGTCGGCCCCAGCATGGGCGGCTATCCACTCGGCAGGGATGAAGCCGTAGATAAATGACCCTATCAGCACTCCCAGCAGCAGGTAGGGCAGGACCTCTTTGAATTGCTGCCAGGCATCGGAGCGCGCCTTGGCGAATGCCGTGGGGATCACCGGCGCCTGAGTCAGGGCCGCAGTGCCGTCGGCGCAGCAGGAGATGCTCGCGGCTGCCTCTGGTTGCGGGGCGCCGCAGTATGGTGCCGCGTTGACCGGTTTGAGCGACTTGATGGGGCTGCTCGCACCGCAAGCGGCGGCCTTCACACCGGCTGACTCAGGGATTGAGGCGCCGCCATTCGTGGCACAGCCCCCTTGCTTGGCATATTTGGGGTCTATGACGTGGCGTTCGAACCCCAGGGTGTCCAGCAGCATGCTCGCGAGCACTGAGACACTGGCTGCGATGACGACATACAGCAGCGTCACCTGCCAGCCGAAGGTGGCCCACATCAGACCGACGATGATCGGATTGAGCAGCGGCGAGACAAACAAGAAGGTCAGGGTTGGCCCAAAACCGGCTCTGGCTGACAAGAGCCCGCGCAACATGGGGATGGTCGAGCAACTGCAGAAAGGGGTCAGCGCCCCCAGCGCCGCCGAAATCACATAGCCCCTGCCTCTTCGTGCCCCCAGCATGGCCTGGATCTTCTCGTCGGGGAGCCTCTGGCGTATCAGGCTGACAGCGACACTGATCACCAGAAACAGCGCCGACAGCTCGACGGCCAGCAACAGAAACATCCAGGCGGACTGCGTCAGCATGGCAAACCAATCGTTCATCGCAATTATCCTCTCTCGTCATAAAATCTATATTTCTAAAATATTCGAAATATAGCGGTGATCAAGATATTTCTGGTATTGTCGAAATATCTGTCGAGCCGGAGTGATGCGTGATGCAGTTGGAAGAGGTTGCCAAGGCGTTGAAGGAGTTGGGTCATCCCACCCGCCTGTTTATCTTCAAACACCTGGTCAAGGCAGGTGAGCAGGGATTGCCGGTGGGCGAGTTGCAAAAGCAGCTCGGGATCCCGGCCTCGACCCTGAGCCATCATGTCGCGGCGCTGGTGTCGGTGGGGTTGGTGGTGCAGATGCGGGAGAGCCGTACCCTCTACTGCGTCTCGCAATACGGGGTGCTGGAGGGGATTATCCAGTTCCTGCAGGAAGAGTGCTGCGTCAATGGCGCTCACCCGGCGACGCCGCGCGCCTGACCGCGGACTGTGGCTCCTGCGGGGGAGTGGTCTTGATCATTTCAATAGTTCTTGTATAGTTGAAATCATGAGTCTTGCAAGGGGATGAACATGAACGGCATGAACAAAGAGATGGCCACCAGGGTCTTCGAATCGCTCTCTTCCGGCATTCGGCTGGATGTGTGGCGGCTGCTGGTGAAGGCGGGGCTGGAGGGGCGGGTGGCAGGGGAGCTGTCAAGCGAGCTCGACATCGCCCCCAATACCCTGTCGTTTCACCTCAAGGCCATGCTCAATGCCGGCCTGCTGTCGGTGGCGCAGGAGGGGCGTTTTCTGCGCTACCGCGCCAACATTCCCCTGATGCTGGACCTGATCGGTTATCTCACCGAGGAGTGCTGCGCCGGCCACCCCGAGGCGTGCGGCATGATGCGCGCCGAGTCCGCCTGCTCTCCCCATGTTCTGCCCGCGCAGCCCTGCTGTGAGCGGGAATAAGCGTGGGCTCGCGGGCCTCTGCCCGACATTTTTCTTATCTATCCCCATCAGTCGTTAATCAACAGGATGCCGGGCTGACCGGCATCGGGAGTCGCTATGTCTGTCGTATCTGATGCCAAGGCCCAACCGGCCATCGGCTTTTTTGAACGTTATCTCACCGCCTGGGTCGCCCTCTGCATTCTGGTGGGCATTGGTCTGGGGCAGGGATTGCCGGATCTGTTCAAGGCGATCGGCGCCATGGAGGTGGCCAAGGTCAACCTGCCGGTGGGGCTGCTCATCTGGGTGATGATCATCCCCATGCTGCTCAAGATCGACTTTGGCGCCCTGCATCAGGTGAAGGGTCACCTCAAGGGGATTGGGGTCACCCTCTTTATCAACTGGCTGGTCAAACCCTTCTCCATGGCCTTCCTCGGCTGGCTGTTTATCCGCGTGCTGTTTGCCGACTGGCTGCCGGCGGATCAGCTGGACAGCTATGTGGCGGGGCTGATCCTGCTGGCAGCCGCCCCCTGCACCGCCATGGTGTTTGTCTGGAGTCGCCTCACCAACGGCGATCCCTACTTCACCCTGTCGCAGGTGGCGGTGAACGACCTCATCATGGTGTTCGCCTTCGCCCCGCTGGTGGCGCTGCTGCTCGGGGTCTCCAGCATAGTGGTGCCCTGGGATACCCTGCTCACCTCTGTGGTGCTCTATATCGTCATCCCGGTCGTGATTGCCCAGCTGCTACGCAAGGCGCTGCTGCAAAAGGGGCAGGCCAGTTTCGATGGTGTCATGGCCCGCATCCAGCCCTGGTCGGTGGCCGCTCTCCTGCTCACTCTGGTGCTGCTGTTTGCCTTTCAGGGCAACGCCATCATCGAGCAGCCGCTGGTGATTGCCCTGCTGGCGGTGCCTATTCTGATCCAGGTACTGTTCAACTCGGGGCTGGCCTACTGGCTCAACCGCAAGGTGGGGGAGAAGCACTCGGTCGCCGGTCCCTCCGCGCTGATCGGGGCATCGAATTTCTTCGAACTGGCGGTGGCCGCCGCCATCAGCCTGTTCGGCTTCCACTCAGGTGCGGCGCTCGCCACCGTGGTCGGGGTGCTGATCGAGGTGCCGGTCATGCTGCTGGTGGTGCGCGTGGTCAACGCCAGCAAACCCTGGTACGAGGCGGGACTGCGCCACTAAGGTTTGCTATCCACTTTTTTATTCACTTAAGCCATGAGAGACACGCAAAATGAGTGCAATCACCATCTATCACAACCCGGAATGTGGTACCTCCCGCAACACCCTCGAGCTTATTCGCAACAGCGGCGTCGAGCCCACCGTCATCCATTATCTGGAGACCCCCCCCTCCCGCGACCAACTGATGGCGCTGATCGCCGCCATGGGGATGCCGGTGCGCGATTTGCTGCGCAAGAACGTGCCCCCCTACGAGGCGCTCGCTCTGTCGGAAGATCGCTTCAGCAATGATGAATTGATCGACGCCATGCTGGCCCACCCTATCCTGATCAACCGCCCCATAGTGGTGACACCGCTCGGTACCAAACTGTGCCGCCCGTCGGAACTGGTGCTCGATATTTTGCCCGATCAGCAAAAAGGGGCCTTCGCCAAGGAGGATGGTGAGCAGGTGGTGGATGCGAGCGGCAAGCGTCTGCGCTGATGGCGGTGGACTACCCATGCACCTCGGTGGTGAGGAGCTGTATGAGCTCGAACTATCTGCTAAGGTGGCCCTCAGCCGATGAGAGATGATAAGGAACATATTATGAAGACCCGATCCTGGATAGTTGCCGCCACCCTGGCGCTGGCCTCTACCCCAAGCCATGCCGACTGGGCGAAGCTGAAGGAAGCCGCCGCCGATCTGGGGACCGCGGTGAGCGAGACCGGCAAGGAGGCGTGGGCGGGCATTACCGACTTCTCCAAGGCGACCTGGGAGTCGGTCTCCACCTGGGGGGCCGATGCCTACAACAAGACCGGGGCCTGGACGAAAGAGAGCGCGGCCACCGGCAAGGAGTGGCTGACCGCAGCCGACAAGAAGCTCGATACCATGCTGGAGCCCAAGACGCCGACCGAGGCGCGCACCGCGCTGGATACCATGGCCGATACCGCGCTGGTGCGGCTGTTCAACGAGCAACCCTCGGCCAAGCTGTTGTTTGACAAGGCCTATGGCTATGCGGTGTTCGACTCGCGCAAGTTCTCCCTGATGATACACACCAACCAGGGATCCGGGGTGGCGGTCAACCGCTCGAGCGGCAAGCACACTTACATGAAGATGTTCGGGGCGGGCATGGCGGCCGGCTTCGGCGGCAAGTTCTATCAGCAGGTGATGTTGTTCGAGACCAAGCAGACCTTTGACAACTTCGTGAACAAGGGCTGGGAGGCGACCTCGGAGGCGGGCGTCGTGGCAGGCAAGGAGAGCGCATCGCTCGATGGCGGCTACAACGGCGGCATGGCCATCTACCAGCTTGGCGAGCAGGGTCTGATGTACGGCGTCAGCATCACCGGATCCAAATACTGGATCGACGAGGATCTGACCCAGTAAGCGTCAGGATCTGTTGTTATCGTGGCCCGCTCGATGCGGGCCATTTTTTATGCCGCATCCGGGTGCCATCGTTACCGGCTGCCGGGGGCTAGGCCCGAAAAGGCGACCCGATGCGCACCGTTCCCTTCCTTTTTCACCGCGCCAGCCCTGGCCCCTCAGCGGGCTGGTTTCGTCTGAATGATGACCCGTCGCCATCGCTGGTCGCAGGATCCGTCTTCATTGGCACCCTAATTGCTTACAGCCTGTCAGCGTCAATGATTTGTCTGGGGATGAAGATGGAAATAAGTGCAAGCAGCCTGATGCAAGAGATGCAGGCGCTCAAGGTCGAAGCCGGCGCCACGCCGCTGAGCCAGCCCGGTCGTCAGGTCAATTCGGATTTTGGCCAGATGCTGCAACAGGCCCTCAACAACGTCAACGAGCTGCAGGGTGGCGCCAACGATCTGCGCACCCGCTTCGACATGGGTGACAAGTCGGTGGACCTGTCCGAGGTGATGATCGCCGGGCAGAAATCCTCCATCGCCTTCGAGGCGACGGTGCAGGTGCGTAACAAGATGGTCGATGCCTACAAGACCATCATGAACATGCCGGTATAAGAAACCCATGGCGACTGAGCATCATGAAGATGTCAGCAATAAGGACATAATCCGTGGCTACTGATCAAAACGGCGATCTGCTGATCAACAACGACGGGGCGGCGGCCCTCGATGAGCACGAGCAGAAGAGCTCGGCGCTGGGCTTCCTGTCCAACACCGATGTACTGCGGCAGATCACCCTGATCCTGGGGTTGACCATCTGTCTGGCCATTGCCGTCTTCATCCTGTTGTGGGGCAAGGAGCCGGAGATGCGTCCGCTCGGCACCTTCAGCACCCAGGAGCTGGTCTCCACCCTCGACTATCTGGATCAGCAGAAGATCCCCTATCAGGTCGAGGGCAAGAGCGTGCTGGTCAGCGCCGAGAAATATGCAGACATCCGGCTGGGCCTGACCCGTGCCGGTCTGGCCGGCAACAATGATGTCAGCAACGATGGCGAGTCCATCCTGCTCAAGGACTCCAGCTTCGGCGTCAGCCAGCGCATGGAGAACGAGCGTCTCAAGCTCAGCCGCGAGCGCCAGCTGGCCAGCGCCATCGAACAGTTCCAGAACGTGGCCAAGGCTCAGGTGCTGCTGGCCATTCCCAAGGACAACGTGTTCGCCCGCAACGAACGCAAGCCCAGCGCTACCGTGGTGCTGAGCCTGAGAGGCAGCGCCCTCGGTCAGGGGGAAGTGGACTCCATCGTCGACATGGTGGCCTCCGCCGTGCACGGTCTGGAGCCGACCCGCGTCACCGTCACCGATCAGAACGGGCGCCTGCTCAACTCCGGCTCCCAGGATCCGCTCTCGGCCCAGACCCGCAAAGAGTTTGCGATGCAGCAGAAGCAGGAGCTGGAGTACAAACAAAAAATTGACGCCATCCTGATTCCGGTATTGGGGGCCGACAACTATACGGCGGAGGTGGATCTCTCCCTCGACTTCTCCCAGCAGGAGCAGACCCGCAAGACCTACAACCCGGACTTGCCGGCCGTGCGCTCCGAGATGACTGTCGAGGAGAACAGCGCCAATGGCGGTAATGGCGGTGTGCCTGGCGCGCTCTCCAACCAGCCACCGGCCGCCTCCAGCATTCCCCAGCAGGCGACCGGCGCCGATGCCGACGCGAGCGCGGCGAGTGGCCGCTCCCGCAAGGAGGCGACCCGCAACTTCGAACTGGACACCACTGTCAGTCACATCCGGCGCCAGCAGGGCGGCATTCGCCGCATGACGGTGTCGGTGGCGGTGGATTACAAGGCCATCCCAGGCGCCGACGGCGCCGTCACCCGGGAGGCCCGCAGCCAGGCCGAGATCGACACCCTGCGCCGGCTGCTCAGCGGTGGCCTCGGCTTCGACGTGACTCGGGGGGACACCCTGGAGGTGGTCGCCATCCCGTTCAACCGCCCCGAGCTGGAGGCCGTGGCCGACATGCCGCTCTACGAGCAGCCCTGGTTCTGGCGTGCGGTGCGCATCGCCGCCTCCGTGCTGGTCATCATAGTGCTGATCGTCACCGTGGTCAGGCCCATGCTCAAGCGCCTGCTCTACCCGGATGCGAGACCGGAAGGGGAGCTGGACTTCGACAACCACACCGTGCTGGGTGGGGATGACGAGCTGAGTCTGCTGGCGGCGCAAGCCGAGGCCGAACCCGTGTTCGGGGTGCGCGACGGTCACCTGAAGCTGCCGGATCTGCACCGGGATGAAGACTTGCTCAAGGCGGTGCGTGCGCTGGTGGCGAATGAACCGGATCTGGCCGCTCAGGTCATTAAAGAATGGGTAACGAACAGAGATGCCTGAAGACAAGAAGAATCAAGTCACCGGTAACGACATTACCGACGTGCAGCGCCAGATCCTGGACCAGATGGCCGGGATGGAGATGGCGGCCGTGTTGATGCTGAGCCTCAACGAAGAGGATGCCGCCCAGATCTTCCGCCATCTGGAGCCCAAGCAGGTGCAGCGGCTCGGCATGTCGATGGCCTCCATGTCGGACTTCAGTCACGATCGGGTGGCGGCGGTGCATCGTCAATTTATCGACGACATCCAGAAATACACCAACATCGGCATCGGCAGCGAAGACTTCGTGCGCAAGGCCCTGGTGGCGGCGCTCGGCGAAGACAAGGCCAGCAACCTGGTGGATCAGATCATCCTGGGATCGGGGGCCCGCGGCCTCGACTCCCTCAAGTGGATGGATGCGCGCCAGGTGGCCAGCATCATCCAGAACGAACACCCGCAGATCCAGACTATCGTCCTCTCCTATCTGGAGCCGGAGCAGTCCGCCGAGATCCTGAGCCAGTTCCCGGAACAGGTGCGGCTGGATCTGGTGATGCGCATCGCCAACCTGGAAGAGGTGCAACCGGCGGCGCTGCAGGAACTGAACGACATCATGGAGAAGCAGTTCGCCGGTGCGGCCGGGGCTCAGGCCGCCAAGATGGGTGGCCTCAAGGCCGCCGCCAACATCATGAACTACCTGGATACCAACATCGAAGGCCAGCTGATGGACTCCATCCGCGAGTCGGACGAGGAGATGAGCCAGCAGATCCAGGACTTGATGTTCGTGTTCGAAAACCTCATCGATGTGGACGATCGGGGCATCCAGACCCTGCTGCGGGAAGTGCCTGGGGATCTGCTGCAACGGGCCCTCAAGGGCTCGGACGATCAGATGCGCGAGAAGGTATTCAAGAACATGTCCAAGCGGGCCGCCGAGATGCTGGCGGACGATCTGGAGGCCATGGGGCCAATCCGGGTCTCCGAGGTCGAAGCCGCCCAGAAGGAGATCCTCTCCACCGCCCGCCGTCTGGCGGATGCGGGCGAGATCATGCTGGGTGCCGGCGGTGGCGAGGAGTTCCTCTAAGCCATGGATCAGCAACAGCGTGATGATGTCAGCCTCGGCCAGGAGCGCCTCTAGAGCATGAATAACAACAAGCAACGGGGTTACGTCAGACCCGAGACGGACGAGAGCCAGGTGCAGACCTGGGGCTGGCCCGAGATGGAGGTGATCTCCGAGGTCGAGCGCAATGCCCTGGGGCTCAGCCCGGATTGGTACCGGCAGGAGCAGGAGGCCGAGGCCCCCGCCCCCGAGCCGGAGGAGGAGCCGACCCCCAGCATCACGGCGGAAGAGCTGGAGGCGATCCGTCAGGCCGCCTGGGAAGAGGGCATGGCCGATGGCCGGGAGGCCGGTTTTGCCAAGGGGTTGGAGGAGGGCAAGCTGGAAGGCTTGCAGCAAGGCCATCAGGCGGGTCTGGAGCAGGGCAGGGAGGAGGGGCTGGCCATGGGGCGCGAGCAGGTGGAGCAACAGATTGCCCACTGGCAGACGCTGGCCGATCGCCTCGCCAACCCGCTCAGCGAACAGGATCAGGCGGTGGAGCAACAGCTCATCGCCCTGGTGCAGCAGCTGGCCCGCGCCCTCATCCGCCACGAGGCCGAGACCTCCCCCCGGCTGCTGCTGGAGGCGCTCAAGCAGGGGCTGGCCCTGCTGCCCGCCGCCGAGCAGGGGGTCACCCTGCTGCTGCACCCGGACGACGTGGCCAGGGTCGAGCAGGCGTTCGGGGTGGAGGAGTGTGCCAAGCGCGGCTGGCGGTTGCAGAGCGACCCCACCCTCTCCCCCGGCGATCTGCAACTGGCTACCAGTCTCTCCAGCATCGATCTGGCCCTGTCGGGGCGCATCGATCAGCTGCTGCGCAATTTCCTGCGCGACAATGCCGACTAACCCCCTGTCCCGGCCTCTTTTCCCTTTACCTTTGGAGGCGCGATGACAGCGTCCTTGCTCAAACGGCTGCAAGGCTACCGGGTGCGTGATCTGGCCCCCATACCCCCGGTGGCGGGCAAGCTGACCCGGGTGGTGGGGCTGACGCTGGAGGCCATCGGCTGCCGCGCCGCCATCGGCGCCCTCTGCCGCATCGATACCCAGGATGGCGTGCTGGAGGCCGAAGTGGTGGGCTTCTCCGGCGATCGGCTGTTCCTTATGCCGAGTGAGCAGCTCAAGGGGGTCATCCCCGGTGCCCGGGTGGTGCCCATCACCGAGGACCACGGCATCCCGGTGGGCATGAACCTGCTCGGCCGGGTCATCGACGGCATAGGCCAGCCCCTTGACGGGCTCGGCCCCATCATCGCCTCCCAGACGGTGCAGTTTGCCCAGCATCGCATCAACCCGCTCTCCCGCCGCCCTATCCATAAGCCGATGGACGTCGGCGTGCGCGCCATCAACGCCGTGCTCACCGTGGGCCAGGGCCAGCGCATGGGGCTGTTCGCCGGCTCCGGTGTGGGCAAGTCAGTGCTGCTCGGCATGATGACCCGCGGCTCGGTGGCGGACGTGGTGGTGGTTGGCCTCATCGGCGAGCGGGGCCGGGAGGTGAAGGAGTTCATCGAGGAGATCCTCGGCGCCGAGGGGCGCGAGCGCGCCGTGGTGGTGGCGGCCCCCGCCGATGCCTCGCCGCTGATGCGGCTCAAGGGCTGCGAGACGGCGCTGGCCATCGCCGAGTATTTCCGCGATCAGGGGCTCAACGTGCTGCTGCTGATGGACTCGCTCACCCGCTACGCCCAGGCCCAGCGCGAGATCGCGCTGGCGGTGGGGGAGCCACCGGCCACCAAGGGCTACCCGCCCTCGGTGTTTGCCAAATTGCCGGCGCTGGTGGAGCGGGCCGGCAACGGCAGCGACGGCCAGGGTTCCATCACCGCCTTCTTCACCGTGCTGACGGAGGGGGACGATCTGCAGGATCCCATCGCCGACGCGGCGCGGGCCATCCTCGACGGCCACATAGTGCTGGCGCGGGAGCTGGCGGATGCGGGCCACTATCCGGCCATCGACATCGAGAAGTCCATCAGCCGGGTCATGCCCATGGTGACCTCCCCCGAGCACATGGAGCTGGCGCGCACCTTCAAGCAGTTCTACTCCCTCTATCAGCAGAACCGGGATCTCATCACCATAGGCGCCTACAGCCAGGGCTCGGATCCCCGCATCGACAGAGCCATCATCCAGAAACCCTATCTGGATCAGTTCTTGCAGCAGAAAATGCGCGAGGTGGTTCCCTACGACGAAGGCCTGCAATCCCTGCACATGGTGGCCATGCCACTGATGCGCTGATGCCATGAATCTGGAGTGCGACTATGAGTAAAGGATTGGAGTTGCTGGCCGGACGGCTGGTGGAGGCCGAGCAGCAGGCCGCCCTGGCGTTGGCCAAGGCCCAGCAGGATCTGAAGCTCTTCATGGATCAGCAGAACGCGCTCAACCAGTACCGCCAGATCTATCACCAGCAGTGGACCGACCGTGGCCTGCAGGGGATCACCCCCCAGCAGAACAGCCAGTATCACGCCTTCATCAACAAGCTGGAGAATGCGGCGACCCAGCAGTACCAGGGGGTGTTGCAGGTGCGCGAGGCACTGGCCCAGTGCCGCACCGACTGGCTGGAGGCCCAGCAGCGGCGCAAGGCCGTCGAGCTGCTGCTCGACAAACAGGCGGGGCGCGCGCGCCAGAAGGCCCAGCGTCAGGAGCAGAAGATGCTGGATGACTACGCCATCTTGCGGCGCTATCACCATTCTGGCCTGTAATTTGCTTTCTTCTGGCGAACGCCGCCGCATAGCCTGAATACCTCCCGCTCGGGGTGGGTAACAGCACAGGATTCTCGGGACCCAGCATGATACAGACCCAGTTGATCAAGGCCACCGCCACTCAGACCACGCCAGCCGACGCTCGTCTGCCCCTCGGCACGGGCGAAGGCGCCGGGTTGCCCTCGCTGGACGATGCCAGGGCCGCCTTTGCCGACGCCATGGCCAAGGCGCAGCGCACCGAGATCAGCCCCTCTGCCAGTCAAGGGGGTGACGGGGAGAGCCTGCTGCCGGAGGTGGATGCCAAATCTTTGGCGAGCTCGCTGGACGAGTCCCAGGCCGGCCATGACAAGCCAGCCAAGGGCGAGGCCGCCGAGGCCGAGCTGCCCCCCGCCGATTTCTTGCAGCAGTTGCAGGCCTCCCTCAGGCAGGATGCCGGCTTGTCCACGCCCCCCGTCGTGGCTTCTGTGCAGACCGAACCCACGGTCGAGCCTTCGGCGCAAGGCAGCCTCCCGGTCGCCCCCTCGGTCGAGCCTTCGGCGCAAGGCAACCTTCCTGTCGCCCCTTCGGTCGAGCCTTCGGCACAAGGCAGTCACCCTGTCGCCCCTTCGGTCGAGGCGTCGGCACAAGGCAGTCTCCCGGTCGCCCCTTCGGCCCAGACCTCGCTCCCCGTCGTCGCCTCGGCGCCTGCCGTGCCAGCTCCCACGGACGGCAACAGTTTGCCGCCCGAGTCGCAGTCAGCCAGCCGACCCGAGGCCGGCAAGCCCGTTGCGGTGAATGCCCTGCCAGCGACCGCGCAGCCGAGCGAGGCCCTGATAGGGGGAACTCTGAACGCTGAGACAGGGGAGGGTGCCGATGCCATCTCCGACGTTACCTCCACCGCAGGCACCGTCCGGGTCGACGGTTTGCCGGAGGAAGAGACGCCGGCCACAGACCCCCAGAACACGAACAAGGGTGGCAAGCCGGCGCAGGCCGAGGTGGCGGAGCAACCGCCATTGTCCGCAAAGGCGCGGGCCGCACTGCTGGCCAAAGTCTTGCCGCAGGCGCCCCAGGTGGCGACCGAGCCGGTGCCTGAGGGTGGCGAGCCGACCCCGGTGGGCAAGGCCGAGCAGCCGGCCTCTCCTGAGCCGGCCGCGAAGGTGGCTCACACAGCACAAACCGCCCACAGCGGGCCATCGGCGCAAGGGAGTGCGGCCAGGGCCTTCGGTGAGGGGCAGATCAGAATGGATATTGCCACGGGGACCGAGCCCGTGGCCCCCGCCGAGGATGGCGCCAAGCCAGCTCCGGGGGCCGAGGCACAGCAGCTAAAATCGGCCCAGGTCCTGGCGGCCAAGGCCGAAGCGGGTGCCGCCGTGGCGAACAACGCCGCACCCCAGCTCGCCACCCCGGTCACCGAGCCGGTGCTGACGGCGCCACAACAGATACTGGCGAGCCACGAGCCGCAGGGACCGCAAGCCTCGCTGGCGTCCCTGTCGGCCGGCATCCAGCAGATGGAGGCCGAGCCCGCGGTGGCGGTCAAGGTGGCCGCCGAGCTGAAGCAACCCGATACGAAACAAAAGCCGGGGGAACTCGGCAAGCATGGCGGGCTGGAGGTCGGTGCGACCGAGCAGAGCGAGGCGAGCCCCTCCGCGCAATCAGCTCAGCAGGCCAGCCAGATCGCCGAGCACAGGCCCGCGGCCGAAGTGGCCGCCAGACGGGACGCCCAGAGCCTGCCGCACCTGCGGCTGGCCACCCCGGAGGCGCCGGCCCAGTTGCACCAGAAGGTGAACCTGATGCTGGCGGACAAGCTGCAGCAGGCGGAGATCCAGCTCGATCCCCTCGGCCTCGGCAAGATGAAGATCCAGATCCAGATTGACGCCTCCAACCAGGCCAACGTCCACTTCGTGGTACAGCATGGCCAGACCCGGGAGATGCTGGAGCAGGCCATGCCCAGGCTGCGCGACATGCTGGCGGGGCAGGGGATCCAGCTCGGCCAGACGCAGGTTCAACAGCAGCCGCAGCAACAGCAATCCCAGGGGCAATCCCCCTTCAGCGGTCAGGGCCAGCAGGGCCAATCCGGGGGCGGCACCTTGGGTGGCCGTGAGCCCGCCGAAGGGGAGGTCACCACCAGAACCATGAGTCTGCTGGTGGAATCGGCAAACGAGGCCGGAATTGATTTCTATGCTTGATGCCTGCCTGAGTAAGTTTATGATACCGAACAAGTTTGAGACTAGGGTGGACAAGGGATGGCAGACGATAACGAACTGACGCTGAAGGACCCGGCGGCAGCCAAGAAAAAGAAGCTGATCATGGTAGTCGCCCTGGCCGTCATCGTGCTGGGGGCTGGCGGGGCCGGTGCCTGGTTCATGCTGGCCGGCGGTGACAAACCGGCGGCCGACGCGGCCGAGATCGCCAAGGCCGAGGCCAGCGCGCCGCAACCTTCGCTCTACGTGGGCATGCCGCGGCCCTTCGTGTTCAACGTGGCGGGCGGCCAGCGGGATCGGCTGGTACAGATCAAGATCCAGCTGATGGTGCGGGGGGCCGCCGACGAGACCCTGGCCAAACAGAACATTCCCCTGATCGAAGGGACCCTGCTGCGCGTCTTCAGCGCGGCCACCGCCGAGCAGCTGATGACCTTCGAGGGCAAGGAGAAGCTGCGCCAGGATTCACTGGAAGAGTGTCGCCGGGTGCTCAATGACCTGGTCTCTTCCCCCGTAATAGAACAAGTGCTGTTTACCGGCTTTGTCATGCAATGAAAGGTGAAGCGTGAGCGATCTGTTAAGTCAGGACGAAATTGATGCCCTGTTGCACGGTGTCGATGATGTCGAAGAGGAAGAGCTAGGGGCGGCCGGGGATCCCGGAATTGCCCAGTTCGATTTTTCCTCCCAGGACCGCATCGTCCGTGGCCGCATGCCGACCCTGGAGCTGGTGAACGAAAGGTTCGCCCGCCACATGCGCATCAGCCTGTTCAACATGATGCGGCGCACCGCCGAGGTCTCCATCAACGGCGTGCAGATGCTGAAATTTGGCGAGTATGTACACACCCTGTTCGTGCCAACCAGCCTGAACATGGTGCGCTTCCGTCCGCTCAAGGGGACGGCGCTGATCACCATGGAGGCCCGCCTGGTGTTCATCCTGGTGGAGAACTTCTTCGGCGGCGACGGCCGCTACCACGCCAAGATCGAGGGGCGCGAGTTCACCCCCACCGAGCGGCGCATCATCCAGATGCTGCTCAAGCTGGTGTTTGAGGATTACAAGGATGCCTGGGCCCCGGTGATGGACGTCGGCTTCGAGTACCTCGACTCCGAGGTCAACCCGGCCATGGCGAACATCGTCAGCCCGACCGAGGTGATAGTGGTCAGTTCCTTCCACATCGAGCTGGATGGCGGCGGCGGTGACTTCCACGTGGCCATGCCCTACTCCATGCTCGAACCCATCCGCGAGCTGCTCGATGCCGGGGTGCAGAGCGACAAGGGCGACACCGACGTGCGCTGGAGCAAGGCGCTGCGCGACGAGATCATGGACGTCAAGGTGGAGCTCAAGGCCAAGTTGCTGGAGACCGAGCTGACCCTGCGCGATCTGATGGAGCTGAAACCCGGCGACATCATCCCGGTGGAGATGCCGGAGAACCTGCTGGTCTACGTGGAGGATCTGCCGACCTTCCACGCCAAGATGGGGCGCACCAAGGAGAATGTGGCGCTCAAGATAGTCGACAAACTCAAGCGCCCTGACGGGGTCAAGACAGAGATGCATCTGGTGACCCGGGGCGGCGTACGCATCGATGGTGAGGCCGAGCTGGAAGAGCTCGAGCGCAGCATCGAAGACAAACACTCCTAACAGACCCGTCGTGTCAGACGCGGGTCACGAAGCAGCATGAGGAAGCAAGATGAGCGGAACCGATGACGAGCAGGATTTGATGGCGGATGCCTGGGCGGCCGCGCTGGAGGAGCAGGTCACGGCGGAGGCCAAGCCGGCCCCGCTGGAGGAGCTGAGGGACGATGCCCCCATCAGCGCCGAGGAGCGCCGCAAGCTGGACACCATTCTGGACATTCCGGTGACCATCGCCATGGAGGTCGGTCGCAGCCAGATCAGCATCCGCAACCTGCTGCAGCTGAACCAGGGCTCGGTAGTCGAGCTGGACAGGGTCGCCGGTGAGCCGCTGGATGTGCTGGTCAACGGCACCCTGATCGCCCACGGCGAGGTGGTGGTGGTGAACGACAAGTTCGGCATCCGCCTGACCGATGTCATCAGCCAGATAGAACGGATCAAGAAGCTCAAATGACCAGAACCATTGCGCTGACCGATGTCATCATCAGTCAGGCCGAAAGGATCAAAAAACTCAAATGATCCGCGTCCTTGCTTTAATGCTGTTCGCCGCCCCCGCACTGGCCGAGGGGGCCAACCCGCCCAGCATCACCTCCTGGCTGCTCTCCAGCCTGATGGTGATCGGCCTCATCCTGGTGCTGGGCTTCCTGCTCAAGAAGAGCAAGCTCACTCAGGTCATGGGGGGCGGCCAGATGAAGGTCATCGCCAGCCTGCCGGTGGGCTACAAGGAGAAGCTGATGGTGGTCAAGGTGGGCGAGCAACAGCTGCTCATCGGGGTGACGCCGCAGCAGGTCAACTTCCTCTACCGCCTGGAGCAGCCGCTGGACGAGAGCCAGCCCCAGGCGTTCTCCCAGCAGCTGGGCAAATTGATGGGCAAGCATGAAAAGAGCTAACTGGATAGGGCTGCTGGCGCTGGTGTCGCTGCTGTTCTCGCCCCTGGCGCTGGCCCAGGACGGCATGTCGGCGCTGACCGTCAAGACCATGGCGGATGGCAGCCAGGAGTACAGCCTGACCCTGCAGGTGCTGGCGCTGATGACCGCGCTCTCCTTCCTGCCGGCCATGGTCATCATGATGACCTCCTTCACCCGGATCATAGTGGTGCTCGGGATCCTCAGACAGGCCATAGGCCTGCAGCAGAGTCCGTCCAACCAGGTATTGATCGGCATCGCCCTGTTCATGTCCTTCTTCATCATGTCGCCGGTGCTGGATCGCATCAACGAGGAGGCGCTGCAGCCCTATCTGGCGGAGACCATAGGGCCCAAGGAGGCGCTGGAGAAAGCCGAACAGCCCATCCACCAGTTCATGCTGGCCCAGACCCGGGTCAAGGATCTCAACACCTTCATGGAGATAGCGAACGTGCAGGTGGAGAAGCCGACCGAGGTGCCGCTGCGGGTGTTGATCCCGGCCTTCGTCACCAGCGAGCTCAAGACCGCATTCCAGATAGGCTTCATGCTGTTTCTGCCGTTCCTGGTGATCGATCTGGTGGTGGCCAGCATCCTGATGGCCATGGGGATGATGATGCTGTCGCCCATGCTGGTCTCCCTGCCCTTCAAGCTGATGCTGTTCGTCATGGTGGACGGCTGGAACCTGATCCTGGGCTCGCTCGCGAACAGCTTCGGGCTGGGCGCCGGCTAAGCACAAGGAGCCGATTACATGAGTCCGGAAACCTTTGTCGACGTGTTTCGTGAGGCACTCTGGCTGGTGACCATCATGGTGTGCGCCGTGATCCTGCCCAGCCTGATGGTGGGGCTGATCGTCGCCATCTTCCAGGCCGCGACCTCCATCAACGAGCAGACCCTGAGCTTCCTGCCCCGTCTCATCGTGACCCTGTTCGCCCTGGGCGCGGGGGCCCACTGGGGCCTGCAGAGCCTGATGGACTTCTTCATGCTGATGGTGAGCCAGATACCCGAGGTGGTGGGATGATCCATACCATGTTGGCGCAAGCATCATCGTCTGACGTCCTGCTGATGGCGGTATGTCAGGGCTCCCCCGAGGTGATGGATTGATCATTCGGGTGGCGGCATGACCTATACCACCACGCTCATCATGGAGTGGCTGGCGTCCATCCTCTGGCCGCTGGCACGGGTGAGCAGCCTGCTGATGGTGATGGCGGTGTTTGGCAGCCGGCTGGCGCCGGCGCACATCCGCATCGGCCTGGCGCTGGCCATTACT
Organism: Aeromonas sp. sif2433; assembly: GCF_019218705.1. Taxonomy (NCBI): domain Bacteria; kingdom Pseudomonadati; phylum Pseudomonadota; class Gammaproteobacteria; order Aeromonadales; family Aeromonadaceae; genus Aeromonas; species Aeromonas sp. sif2433. Next base: position 452,487 of record NZ_JAHUXD010000002.1, on the reverse strand, counting down.
CTCATCATCGCCCCCCTGTTGCCACCCATGCCCAAGATAGAGCTGTTCTCCGTCGGCAGCTTTCTGGTGCTGGGGCAGCAGATGCTCATCGGCATCGCACTGGGTCTCATGACCCAGTTCCTGCTGGAGAGCTTCGTGATGGCGGGCCAGATCATCGCCATGCAGACCAGCCTGGGCTTCGCCACCCTGGTGGATCCCATGAATGGCCAGTCTGCCCCCGTGGTGGGGCAGTTCTACCTGATGCTGGCGACCCTGGTGTTTCTGGCGGTGGATGGCCACCTGCTGATGCTGCGGATGGTGGTGCTGAGCTTCGAGACCCTGCCGGTCTCGGACAGCGGCCTGACCCTGCCCGCCATCCGCCGCCTGGTCAGCTTCCTCGGCGTCATGTATCAGGCCTCGCTGGTGATGGCGTTGTCGGCCATCATCGCCCTGCTGCTCATCAACTTCGCGTTCGGGGTCATGACCCGGGCCGCGCCCCAGCTCAACATCTTCAGCATCGGCTTCGCGGTCAGTATGATGTCGGGCCTGTTCATCCTCTGGCTCACCATAGGCGGCTTCATGGGCCACTTCGACGCCATCTGGGAGCGGGTGCAGGAGACCAGCTGCGAACTGATTAACACCCAGTGTTTCGGTGGCCAGAATGGCTGATACCGATCAGGAACGTACAGAACAACCCACGGGCAAACGACTGCAACAGGCCCGGGAAAAAGGGCAGATTGCACGTTCCAAGGAGCTGGGAACCGCCAGCGTGCTGCTGGCGACCGTGTTTGGCTTGCTGATGCTCAAGGAGAGCCTGGCCAGCGCCATGGTCAAGGTGCTCACCATGGGCTTTACCCTGGAGCGGGATCAGGCCTTCGATCCCAACGCCATGGGTGCCATGGTGCCCACCCTGCTGGCCGAGCTGATCCAGCCCCTCGGCCTGCTGTTCCTGCTGGTGACCATCGCCGCCTTCGTCGGCAACACCCTGCTGGGAGGAATGAATTTTTCCTCCGAGGCCATGCTGCCCAAATGGAGCAAGCTGAGCCCCTTGAGTGGTTTGAAGAGGATGTTCGGGGTGCAGTCGCTGGTGGAGCTCATCAAGTCCATCGCCAAGGTGGTGTTCATCAGCCTGTTCGCCTGGTGGATGCTGTCGAGCCAGTTCAACCACCTGCTCAACCTCTCCCTCGAGGGCTTCCCCGGCGGCATCATAGACGCGCTGGACCTGCTGCTGTGGATGCTGATCATCCTCTGCTGCTCCCTCATCCCCATCGTCGCCATCGATGTGCCCTTCCAGACCTGGAACCACAATCGTCAGCTCAAGATGACCAAGCAGGAGATCAAGGACGAGTTCAAGGACAGCGAGGGCAAGCCCGAGGTCAAGGGGCGGATCCGCCGCCTGCAGATGGAGATGGCGATGCGTCGCATGATGGGGGATGTGCCCAAGGCGGATGTGATCATCACCAACCCGAGCCACTACTCGGTGGCGCTGAAATACGACACGGGCAAACCCGGGGCCGCCCCCAAGGTGCTGGCCAAGGGGGTCGACGAGGTGGCGATGAAGATCCGGGAGATAGCGCGGGAATACGAGATCCCCATCATGCCGTCCCCGGCACTCACCCGTGCCATCTATCACTCCACCGAGATCGGTCACGAGATCCCGGAGGGGCTGTTCGCCGCCGTGGCCCAGGTGCTGGCCTATGTCTATCAGCTCAAGAAGTTCCGCCGTGGCCGTGGCCGGCGTCCGACCCCGGTCGCCAAGGATCTGCCCATCCCGCCTGAGTTCCGCAAATAGCCTGTTGTAGATGACTGCGACGCCCTCTGCTGCCAGGATTGGTGGCGGGGACGGTTTGCTACCCTGGTTCAAGCGCGGGTCCATGTCGATCGACCCGGAACGTTTGGCCGCGGCTGACCCCGTTCTCTTCAGTCCCGACCAGGGTTGTCTGAATGCCCTCCGCCGGACTTCTGACAGCTTAAAAATAAAAACCTTATGTATCAATGTATTGAATTGTTGGCTTGATGTTTGCTTTAGTCCAGCACTGGCAGTTGATAATTGAGCATAACGATGGGATTCAAGGCAGCATTGGGCCGTTTAACAGAGTACAGGTGGTTGCTCAGCAAGGGGGTCGGGACCCCGCTGCTGGTGCTCGCCTCCCTCGGCATGGTGGTGCTGCCCATCCCGCCGCTGATGCTCGATATCCTGTTCTCCTTCAACATCGCCCTCTCCATCGTAGTGCTGCTGGTGGCCGTCTATACCCGCCGGCCGCTGGAGTTCGCCGCCTTCCCGACCGTGTTGCTGATCGCCACCCTGCTGCGGCTGGCGCTGAACGTCGCCTCGACCCGGGTCGTGCTGCTGGAAGGCCATAACGGCAGCGCGGCGGCCGGCCATGTGATCGAGGCCTTCGGCAACGTGGTGATCGGTGGCAACTATGCGGTCGGTATCATCGTCTTCATGATCCTGGTGATCATCAACTTCGTGGTGGTCACCAAGGGTGCGGGCCGGATCTCGGAGGTGAGCGCCCGCTTCACCCTGGACGCCATGCCCGGCAAGCAGATGGCCATCGATGCGGACCTGAACGCCGGTCTCATCAATCAGGAAGAGGCCAAGAAGCGGCGCCAGGACGTGACCCAGGAAGCCGACTTCTACGGCTCCATGGACGGTGCCTCCAAATTCGTCAAGGGGGATGCCATCGCCGGCATCATGATCCTCTTCATCAACATCATAGGTGGCTTCATCATCGGCATGATGCAGCACCAGCTCAGCTTCGGCGAGGCGGCCCAGATCTACACCCTGCTCGCCATCGGTGATGGCCTGGTGGCCCAGATCCCCTCCCTGCTGCTCTCCATCGCCGCCGCCATCATAGTGACCCGCCAGAATACCGATCAGGACATGGGCACGGCGGTGCTCGGCCAGCTGTTCGAGAATCCCAAGGCGCTGGTGATCTCCGCCGGCATCCTGCTGATGATGGGCAGCGTGCCCGGCATGCCGCACCTGGCGTTCCTGAGCCTGGGGGCCATAGCGGCGGTCGGGGCCTGGTGGCTGCTGCGGCGCGAGAAACAGCGCGCCGCCAAGGTGGCCAAGGGCGAGCTGATGCCCCAGAGCTCGGATCAGCCTCACGAACAGAAAGACTTGAGCTGGGACGATGTGATGCCGGTGGACATCATAGGGCTGGAGGTGGGTTATCAGCTCATCCCGCTGGTGGACAAGAGCCAGGGCGGTGAGCTGCTCAACCGGATCAAGGGGGTGCGCAAGAAGCTCTCCCAGGAGCTCGGCTTCCTGGTGCCGGCCGTGCACATTCGCGACAACCTGGATCTCGCGCCCAACCAGTACCGCATCACGCTGATGGGAGTGAGTACCGGCGAGGCCACCGTCTACCACGACAAGGAGATGGCCATCAATCCGGGCCAGGTGTTCGGCCAGGTCCAGGGCATCGCGACCCAGGATCCCGCATTCGGGCTGGAGGCGGTGTGGGTCGCCAAGGATCAGGTCTCCCACGCCCAGACCCTGGGTTACACCGTGGTGGATGCCGCCACCGTGGTGGCCACTCACCTGAGCCAGATCCTCTCCAACCATGCCGCCCTGCTGCTCGGTCACGACGAGGTGCAGCAGCTGCTGGACATGATAGGGAAGCATCAGAGCAAGCTGGTGGAGGGGCTGGTGCCCGAGGTGATCAGCATGGGCAACCTGGTCAAGGTATTGCAAAATCTGCTCAATGAGGGCGTGCCAATTCGCGATATGCGCACTATTCTGCAGACCCTCGTGGAATATGCGCCGCGCAGTCCGGATCCGGAAGTGCTGACGGCCGCCTGCCGCATCGCCCTGCGCCGCTTGATAGTGCAGGAGATCGCGGGTCCCGATCCCGAGCTTCCGGTGATCACCCTGGCGCCAGAATTGGAACGTATATTGCATCAATCCTTGCAAGCAGGTGGGGGAGATGGCGCCGGTATCGAACCGGGACTGGCGGAGCGGATGCAGCGCTCGCTGGTGGAAGCCACTCAACGACAAGAACTGGAAGGCCAGCCGGCCGTGCTTCTGACATCGGGGATATTGCGCAATACCCTGGCGAAATTTGTCAAGAATGCCATTCCTGGATTACGCGTTCTGTCTTATCAGGAAGTGCCTGATGACAAGCAAATCCGCATCGTCAGTGCGGTAGGACAGGGCTAGTTAGCGGAGATGACGGGTGAAGATTAAGCGGTTTTTTGCCAAAGACATGCGCACGGCCCTGGCCGAGGTCAAGGAGACACTCGGGCCGGATGCTGTCATCATGTCCAACAAGAAGGTCACCGGTGGGGTGGAGATAGTCGCGGCCGTCGATTATCAGTCTCAGGTGCCTGGACCTAAAGATGCGCCGGTTCGCCGTCAGTTGAACGATGAGAGCGTCAATATCTCGTCTGCGGGCAAGCAGATGACGCGCTCGGCTCCCCCCAAGGAGCAGAACGAATACTATGCCGACACCCTGGCGGCCCTGCTGGCGCGCCAGCAGAAACTCAATCCCGCCAATCCCGCCAATCCGGCGGCGAGTGGCAATCAGTCCGCCGGCCTGGTGTCGGCCAATGCGGCGCCCAGAACCCTGGCCGAACAGGGCCAGTGGGGCGCCGCCCCCGAACCCGTCAAGCCCAAGGCTCGTCCTGCGCCCGGCCCGCGTCCTGCCCAACCCGCCCAGCGGGATCAGGAGATGGAAGGGATGCGCAAGGAGATGGCCAGCATTCGCAAGCTGCTCGAGCACCAGATCTCCGGCCTGATGTGGCAGGAGGTGGAGCGCCGCGAGCCGATGCGGGCGCTGCTCATCAAGGAACTCAAGAAGATGGGGTTCGATGATGCCTTCGCCGACCAGCTCGCCGGGTTGATCCCGGAGGAGATGCCCATTCATCAGGCCATGGCCCAGCTGGCCGAGGTACTGACGGCCCAGCTCAAGATCAGCGAAGACGAGATCCTGCGCCAGGGCGGTGCCGTGGCGCTGCTCGGCCCGACCGGGGTGGGCAAGACCACCACCATCGCCAAGCTGGCGGCCCGCTTCGCCATGAAATACGGCGCCGAGCAGGTGGCCCTCATCACCACCGACAACTACCGGATCGGGGCCCACGAGCAGTTGCAGACCTATGGTCGCATCATGGGCTGCCCGGTGCGCCAGGTGAGGGACGCCGAAGAGCTGGCCAACGCGCTCTATCAGTTCCGCAACCGCCGGCTGGTGCTCATCGATACCGCCGGGGTGGGTCAGCGGGACATCCGCCTGACCGAGCAGCTCGACACCTTGGTCAAGAATGCCAAGGTGCGCATTCGCAGTTATCTGGTCATGTCGGCGACGTCCCAGCGCCGGGTGATGCAGGAGGCGGTGGATCACTTCCGGCGCATCCCGCTCTCCGGCTGCATCCTGACCAAGCTGGACGAGAGCCTGAACCTGGGTGAAGTGATCAACGTATGCATCCAGAACGCGCTGCCCATCAGCTACATCACCGATGGACAGCGGGTGCCGGAAGATATTCAAGTTGCCAACGCGGCGCTGCTGGTCGGTGCCGCCATGGGTTCGCTGGAGCGGGAAACAGAAGATCCCTACTTCTGGGGTTCAGGTTTTGGCGAGGCCGAAGATTCGGAGTTTTATGAGTAACATCTATATGGATCAGGCGAGTGGTCTGCGCAAAATGCGTCAAAACAATCGAGTTAAAGTGATCGCCGTGTCCGGAGGCAAGGGGGGCGTGGGCAAGACCAACGTCACCCTGAACGTGGCGGGAGCCATGGCCGCCCAGGGCAAACGGGTGTTGGTGCTGGATGCCGACCTTGGCCTGGCCAACGTCGACGTCATGCTGGGGCTGCGGGTGCATCGCAACCTGTCCCATGTGCTGGCCGGGGAGTGCACCATAGACGACATCATCGTCGAGGGGCCCTACGGCATGATGATAGTGCCAGCCACCTCGGGTACCCAGTCCATGGTCGAGCTCTCGCCGGTGCAACATGCCGAGCTCATCCGTGCCTTCAGCGAGATGAAGACCCAGGTCGACGTGCTGCTGGTGGACACGGCGGCGGGGATCTCCGACATGGTGCTGAGCTTCACCCGTGCGGCCCAGGACATCATGGTGGTGGTGTGCGATGAGCCCACCTCCATCACCGATGCCTACGCCCTCATCAAGATCCTCTCCAAGGATCACGGCGTGTTCCGTTTCAAGGTGGTGGCCAACATGGTGCGCTCCTTGCGCGAGGGGCAGGAGCTCTTCGCCAAGCTGACCCGGGTCACCGACCGTTTCCTCGACACCTCGCTGGAGCTGGTGGCCTGCGTGCCCTACGACACCAATCTGCGCGCCGCCGTGCGCAAGCAGAAGCTGATCGTCGAGGCCTTCCCCAAGTCACCGGCCGCCCTGGCGTTTCGCGCCCTGGCCAACAAGGCGGCGAGCTGGCCCATTCCGCATCAGCCAGGGGGTCATCTCGAATTTTTCCTGGAAAATTTATTGCAAAAGCCGGTCATAGCACAGGAAGACTCCCGTGAATAAAACCCAAGCATACTTGCGTCATCAGGATTCCTATGTGCTGGTCGAGCGTCATGCTCCGCTGGTTAAACGGATCGCCCAGCATTTATTGGCTCGCCTGCCAAGCAGTGTCTTGCTGGATGACCTGATCCAGGCAGGTATGATTGGGCTGCTCGAAGCCTCCCGCAATTTTGACGGCAGCAAGGGCGCCAGCTTTGAAACCTATGCCGGCATCCGCATCCGCGGTGCCATGCTCGACGAGATCCGCCGTGGCGACTGGGTGCCGCGCTCGGTCCACCGCAACAGCCGCGCCATCGCCGAGGCCATCGAGAACGTGGAGCAGGTGCACGGTCGCGATGCCAGGGACACCGAGGTGGCGACCCAGATGGGCGTCTCCCTCGGCGAGTACCACGGCATGCTGCAGGACGTCTCCTGCGGCAAGATCATCGGCATCGAGGATCTCGGGGTCAGCGAGGATGTGATAGGGCATCCCGATGACGCCAGCGGTCATGGCGGCTTCGACGATCTGGCGGCCGAGCGTTTCCAGGGCGCCCTGGCCGAGCATATCTCCCGCCTGCCCGAGCGCGAGGCGCTGGTGCTCTCCCTCTATTACGACGAGGAGCTGAACCTGCGCGAGATCGGCGAGGTGTTGAGCGTGAGTGAGTCTCGGGTGAGCCAGATACACAGTCAGGCCATGCACAGATTGCGTGCCCGCCTGCGAGATTGGAATTTATAAGTGGTTGTACTGGCTACACTGGAACGCAACTCTAAGGCATAATTCGCAGCATAAAACCTGCATTCTGCATCATGTAAGTGAGCCGTTTTGGCGGCTATTTAGGAGGGAATTTTGGACAAGAACATGAAAATCCTCATCGTGGATGATTTTTCAACGATGCGCCGGATTATCAAGAACTTGCTGCGTGACCTGGGATATAACAATACCCATGAAGCAGACGATGGCAACACGGCGCTGCCGATGTTGAAAAATGGCGACTTCCAGTTTGTGGTCACCGACTGGAACATGCCTGGCATGCAGGGCATCGACCTGCTCAAGGCGATCCGTCTCGATGACAAACTCAAGCACCTGCCGGTGTTGATGGTGACTGCCGAAGCCAAGCGCGAGCAGATCATCGAAGCCGCTCAGGCCGGGGTCAATGGCTACATCGTCAAGCCGTTCACCGCCGCCACTCTCAAAGAGAAGCTCGACAAAATCTTTGAACGCATCGGCTAAGGAGTGGCAGGGATGACGGCCAAAACGAGTGCCATGATCTCGCTCGAGCAGGCAAGGATGCTGGTTGCCCACCTCGAGCAAGGTGAATTTGAACAGGCCGATACCATCCTCGCCGATGTGTGTGCCCCCAATGCCGCCGCCCTGTTTGACAGGGTCGGCCAGCTTACCCGCCAACTGCACGACTCTTTACAGGACTTTCGGCTGGATCCCAGGATCCCCGACCTGGCCACCCACGAGATCCCCGATGCCCGGGAGCGTCTGAGCTATGTCATTGACATGACGGACAAGGCCGCCAATCGCACCATGGATGCGGTCGAGGCCAGTCTCCCCATTGCCGATCGGCTCAATGACAACATCCAGCTGGTGATGCCCAATTGGAATGCCTTGATGAGCCGGGATCTTGAGCTGGGCCAGTTCAAGGCACTCTGCCATCAACTGAATGATTTTATTAAGGCTTCGGAGACGGATGCCGATAAGTTACGACAACTGCTGACGGAAATCCTGATGGCACAGGACTTTCAGGATTTGACCGGCCAGATGATCCGCAAGGTCATCAAGCTGGTGCAGGAAGTTGAAACGAAGTTGATAGAGATGCTGACCATGTTTGGTGAGGCCGCCATCGAGCATTCGGTGCGCAGCTTGCCGGCAAGCGGCATCGAGGCAGAAGGTCCCATCATGAACCCTGAGACAAGGTCTGATGTGGTCAATGGCCAGGATGATGTGGACGATCTGCTGTCTAGTCTGGGATTCTAATGGAGTGACGCATGGCCTTCGAAGTTGATGAAGACATACTGCAAGACTTTTTGGTCGAAGCATCAGAAATATTGGAACAGTTGTCTGAACAACTGGTCGACTTGGAAAAGCGACCCGATGACAAGAATCTGTTGAATGCCATCTTCCGCGGCTTCCACACCGTCAAGGGCGGAGCCGGTTTCCTCTCCCTGACCGAGCTGGTGGATGTCTGCCACGGCGCCGAGAACCTGTTCGACCTGCTGCGCAACGGCAAGCGGACTCTGAGCGCCGAGCTGATGGATGTCATTTTACAGGCGCTGGATGCCATCAACGTCATGTTTGCCCAGGTACAGAACCGGGAGCCGACCAGCCCGGCCTCTGCCGATCTCCTGCACGACCTGCACGAGCTGTGCAAACCCGAAGGGCAGGAGCAGCTGCGCACCGTCGCCGCTGCGGCCATAGTCCCGCCGCCTGCCCCCGAGCCGGTGAGCATACCCGCCAGCGTCCCCGCCGCCGTGAATGGCGGTGGCTCCATCGATGAAATTTCCGCCGATGAATTCGAGCGCCTGCTGGACGAACTGCACGGTGCCGGCAAGGCGCCGACGGTCTCCGCCGCGCCGGTGTTGAGCGGCTCCGGCGACATCACGGACGACGAGTTCGAGGCGCTGCTCGACCAGCTGCACGGCCAGGGTCAGCACGGTGGAGCGCCGGATCTCGCCCCATTGCAATCGGTCCAGCAAGAGGTGGACGCGCTCATCGACGATGACGAGTTTGAACGCCTGCTCGATGAGCTGCACGGCCGTGGCCAGGCGCCCCAACACAGCATGGCGCCTCCGGCTGCGCCGGCACCGACCCCGGTCCAGCCCAGCGCGCCGGTCGCGGTCAGCCCAGCGCCCGCCAAGCCAGCCCCAACACCGGCCAAGCCAGCACCGGCACCCGCTCCTGCCAAGCAGGCGGCTCCCGCCGAGAGCGGCAATGCGATGCAGAACGACACCACGGTGCGGGTGGATACCAAGACCCTGGACGTCATCATGAACATGGTGGGTGAGCTGGTGCTGGTGCGCAACCGCCTGGTGAGCCTCGGCATCGCCAGCAACGACGAGGAGATGTCCAAGGCGGTGGCCAACCTGGATGTGGTGACGGCGGATCTGCAGGGGGCGGTCATGAAGACCCGCATGCAGCCCATCAAGAAGGTGTTCGGTCGCTTCCCCCGGGTGGTGCGCGATCTGGCCAGGACCCTCAAGAAAGACATCGAATTGATCATGGTCGGGGAGGAGACGGATCTCGACAAGAACCTGGTCGAGGCCCTGGCCGATCCCCTGGTGCACCTGGTGCGCAACTCCTGCGATCACGGCGTCGAGATGCCGGATGTGCGCGAGAAGGCGGGCAAGCCCCGTCAGGGCACCATCACCCTGAGCGCCTCCCAGCAAGGGGATCACATCCTGCTCTGCATCGAGGATGACGGCGCCGGCATGGATCCGGAGAAGCTGAAATCCATCGCCATCAGCCGCGGCGTGCTCGATGCCGACAGCGCGGCGCGCATGAGCGACAACGATGCCTACAACCTGATCTTCGCCCCCGGTTTCTCCACCAAGTCGGAGATCTCCGACATCTCGGGCCGTGGCGTCGGCATGGACGTGGTGAAGACCAGCATCGTCAGCCTGAATGGCTCGGTGCACATAGATTCGACCTGGGGCAAGGGCACTCGCCTCGAGATCAAGGTCCCGCTCACTCTGGCCATACTGCCGACCCTGATGGTGGAAGTGGGGGCTCAGACCTTCGCCCTGCCGCTCGGCTGCGTGAACGAGATTTTCCATCTTGACCTGAAGAAGGCCAACGTGGTGGACGGCCAGCTCACCATCATAGTGCGCGACAAGGCGATCCCGCTGTTCTACCTGCACAAGTGGCTGGTACGCGGCGCCGGCAAGACGGCGCGCCAGGACACCGGCCACGTGGTCATAGTGCAGATCGGTACCCAGCAGGTAGGCTTCGTCGTGGACAATCTCATCGGCCAGGAAGAGGTGGTGATAAAGCCCTTGGACAACCTGCTGCAGGGCACCCCCGGCATGGCCGGTGCCACCATCACCAGCGACGGCGGCATCGCCCTCATTCTGGATGTACCCAGCCTGCTCAAGGCCTATGCGCGCCGGCACTGATCGTTCCGACCCGAGGAGTTAGAAGAATAACAATGGCAGTCAAGGTATTAGTGGTCGACGATTCGAGCTTCTTCCGCCGCAGGGTCAGCGAAATTATCAATCAGGATCCCCTGATGACGGTGATCGACACGGCCCAGAATGGACGGGAGGCGGTGGACAAGGCGCTGCAGTTGCGGCCCGATGTCATCACCATGGACATAGAGATGCCGGTACTCGACGGCATCAGCGCCGTGCGCGAGATCATGGCCAAGTGTCCCACCCCCATACTGATGTTCTCCTCGCTGACCCACGATGGCGCCAAGGCGACCCTGGATGCGCTGGATGCCGGTGCCCTCGACTTTCTCCCCAAGAAGTTCGAAGACATCGCCCGCGACAAGGACGAAGCGGTCAGGCTGTTGCAGCAGCGGGTCAGGGAGATCGCCCGCAAGCGCTTCCTGATGGCGGCCAAGCCCAGGGTGGCGGAGCCCGTGGTACGGCCCGTCCCGGGCGGCACCACGGCTCGCCCCGGCGAGCGAGCGCCCGAGCCGGTACGCGCGCCGAGCGCCCCCGCGAGCTTCGCGAGCTTCAAGCGCAGCGGCAAGAGCTATCAGCTGGTGGCCATCGGCACCTCCACCGGCGGACCAGTGGCGTTGCAAAACGTGCTGACCAAGCTGCCGGGGGATTTCCCTCACCCCATTTTGCTGATCCAGCACATGCCGGCGACCTTTACCGCGGCCTTCGCCGCCCGTCTCAACGGCCTGTGCCTGATCGGGGTCAAGGAGGCGGAGGACGGCGACGTGGTGAAACCGGGTCAGGCCTACCTGGCGCCGGGCGGCAAGCAGATGCTGCTGGAAGGGCGCGGGCCAGGGGCACGCATCCGCATCATAGAGGGCAATGACAAGGTCAACTACAAGCCCTGCGTCGACATCACCTTCGCCTCGGCGGCCAAGATCTATGGCGACAAGGTGCTCGCCATAGTGCTGACCGGCATGGGCGCCGACGGCCGGGATGGCGCTCGTCTGCTCAAGGAGCAGGGGTCCACCATCTGGGCGCAGGATGAAGCCTCCTGTGTCGTCTACGGCATGCCGCAGGCGGTCGCCAAGGCCGGCATCGCGAGCGAGTCACTGCCGCTGGATCGGGTGGCGCAGCGCATCCTGGTCGAGTTGGGCCGCTAACCATGGGCATGCTCGGTCTGTTGCTGGCGTTGGGGGCCGTGGCCGTTGCCCAGTGGTGGCACGGCGGTACCCTGCTGACCCTGCTGGACGGCCCGGCCTTCGTCATAGTGGTGGGCGGCACCTGGGGCGCGGTGATCCTGCAGACGCCCCGCAAATACCTGCTGGAGGCGCTCAGGCAAGCCGGCTGGATGCTGTTCCCCCCGCACTGGGATCTGCGTCAGCAGGCGGAGCGGCTGCAGACCTGGGCCGTCTTCGCCCGCCAGCAAGGCTTGCTGGCGCTGGAAGACCAGGCCGACGCCGAGGCCGATCCCTTCACCCGTCAGGGCCTGACCATGATAGTGGACGGGGTCTCCATCGAAGACATCCGCATGCTGCTGGAGGCGGACATCGACATCGAGCAGGAGCGCAACGAGCACGCCGCCAGGGTGTTCGAGGCCATGGGGGGCTACAGCCCGACCATCGGCATCATAGGCGCCGTGATCGGCCTCATCCAGGCCATGTTTCACCTGGATGAACCGAACACGCTCGGCGCCGGCATCGCCATCGCCTTCGTCGCGACCATCTATGGGGTGGGCTTCGCCAACCTGCTCTATCTACCGGTGGCCAACCGCCTGCGGGCGTTCCATTACCAGTACGGTCTCTATCAGGAGATGACCCTGGAGGGGCTGCTGGCCATCGCCCATGGCGAGAATGGTCTGCAGGTTGAACGGCGGTTGAAGGCCTATCTGAAAGGGGAATAGCCATGCGCAAGCGTTACCGTTTGCATCTGCAAGGGCGAGAGCATCTCGACCGCTGGCTGGTTTCCTATGCCGATTACATGACGCTCATCTTCGCGCTCTTCGTGGTGCTCTACTCCGTGGCCATCGTCAACAAGGAGAAGTATCGCGCCGTCATCGACGGCATGACCCAGGCGTTCAACCAGCAGGTGGTGCCGCGCAGCGACGGCTTGCTGGACGGGCAGGGCAAGTCCCTGCTGAATCAGCCGGTGTCGGCCGCCCCCTCGCTGCTGGAGAGCACGGCGTCCCCGTCGCCTTCCCTTGCCCCCATCTCCGGCGTGCCCATCCAGCAGGACGGCACGGCCCTCGCCACCATCGATCTGCAATTGCAGCAATCCATGGGCGCGCTGGTCGAGGCCGGGGTGGTCAAGCTGGCGCAGGATGACAACTGGCTGACGGTGGAGCTGAGCTCTGGGCTGCTGTTCAACAGCGGCAGCGCCTTCCTGGGGGCCAATGCCGCCCCGGTGCTCGATACGCTTTCAGGTATTCTGAAACCGGTCGATAACTACATCAGGGTGCGGGGTTATACGGATAACCAGCAGATAAATAATGAAATTTTTCGCTCCAATTGGGCACTGTCCGCCGCACGGGCCGAGGCCGTGCTCGGCGCCCTGGTCGCCAAGGGGATAGCGCCCCAGCGACTCGCGTACGAGGCCTATGGGGAATTTTCGCCCTTCGCCGATAACGGCAGTGAACAGGGGCGGTTACAGAATCGCAAGGTCGTGGTCGCCATCTCAAGGTTCGCCTGGGTGCCGCCACCGGCTCCCGTCAGACCCGTGACGGAACCATCTGTCCCGGCCGCGCAACAGGCGGCAGAGGCGGAGGACGTCAGGGTAGTGACGCTGCCCGGTGGTGGCATACGAATAACAACAAGACAGGATTGATACATTGATTGTTTGGACGGTTGCCAATCAGAAAGGTGGAGTCGGTAAAACCACCACAGTGGTCTCCCTCGCGGGCATCCTGGCCCAGCGTGGCCAGCGCGTGCTGCTGATCGACACCGACCCTCACGCCTCCCTGACCTCCTATTTCGATTTCGATTCGGACCGGCTGGACGGCACCCTGTACGAGCTGTTCCAGGCGGCCAAGCCGAGCAGCGATCTGGTCAACCGGATGACGCTCAAGACCCGGTTCGAGAATATTCATCTGCTGCCCGCCTCCATCACCCTGGCGACCCTGGATCGGGTGATGGGCAACCGGGAGGGCATGGGGCTGGTGCTCAAGCGTGCCCTGCTGCGGGTGCAGGATCAGTACGACTATGTGCTGATCGATTGCCCGCCGGTGCTGGGGGTGATGATGGTCAATGCCCTGGCGGCCTGCGATCGGATCCTGGTGCCGGTGCAGACCGAGTTTTTGGCCCTCAAGGGGCTGGAGCGGATGATGAAGACCTTCGAGATCATGCAGCGATCCAAGCGGGACAAGTTCCGCTATACCGTCATCCCGACCATGTTTGACAAACGTACCCGTGCCTCCCTGATGACCCTGCAGTCCATCAAGGAGCAGTATGGCGAGGCGGTCTGGAATGCCGTCATCCCCATCGACACCAAGTTCAGGGATGCCAGCCTGCTGCACGTTCCGCCCTCCATCTACGCGCCGGGCAGCCGTGGCACCTATGCCTACGAGACCCTGCTCAACCATCTCGATGCCCAGGAGCGTCAACGGCGCCAGGAGGTGAAGCCATGAGAGACAGCACCCAGGTTCGGGCCATGGATGATTACTTCCACTCCCTGCTGCTGGACGACGTCCTGCTGCGGGAGAGCCTGGATGAGGAGGCGCCGGCGGTGGACCTGCCCCTGCTGCGCCAGGCTCAGCCGGTCGTACAGCCCGAGGTGATAGCTGCGCCCTATCTCGAGGCCGACCCGCGGCTCGAGCAGCTGAGCGAGCTGCTGGCCCAGGTGAGCCAGGTACAGGACGAGATGGATGTCCTCAGTCATGAGGAAGTCCGGGTCGAGCCCCTGCAGATCGAGGTCGAGGCGAGTGAGCCCGAGCTGAACGACTGGGTGGTGCCAGAGATGGTGCCCGAGCCCGCCGAACCGGCGACCCTGCTGCTCACCGAGCCGGCGCTGGCCTTGGCCATCGAGGCGGTGCCCGAGCCCTCAACTTGGGAGAACCTGGACACCGGCAACGAGTTTCAGGCGCTCTTCTTCGACGTGGCCGGGGTGACCTTCGCGGTGCCCTTGACCGAGCTCGGTGGCATTCACCAGCTGGGGGAGGTCACCTCCCTGTTTGGTCAGCCGGCCTGGTATCGCGGCATCATGACCTCCCGGGAGCAGAAGATGAACGTGGTGGACACGGCGCTCTGGGTGATGCCGGACAAGACGCTGGACGTCACCGATTACAAGTACCTGATCATGCTGGGAGAGTCCCCCTGGGGGCTGGCCTGCCATCAGCTGAAGGGCACCGAGCTGCTGCGCCGGGATCAGGTGAAATGGCGCCACCAGGAGGGCAAGCGCCCCTGGCTGGCGGGCATGGTCAAGGAGAAGATGTGTGCCCTGCTGCACGTCAGGGAGCTGCTGGTGCTGCTGGGGCGTGGCGTGAACATAGAAGGTCGCTGATTACATCGGCACTGCCGTGATTTTATTGCTAATTTTACCCGTTGACGGGTTCATAAAAGGATTAAGAAGATGACAGAAAAGCGCAATATCGCACAGAATCTGGCCGAAGACGAAGTGCTGCAGTGGGTGACCTTCCAGCTGGAAAACGAGACCTATGGCATCAACGTGATGCAGGTGCAGGAGGTGTTGCGCTACACCGAGATAGCCCCGGTCCCGGGCGCGCCCGACTATGTGCTGGGCATCATCAACCTGCGCGGCAACGTGGTCACCGTCATCGACACCCGTTCCCGTTTCGGTCTGCCGGCGGGGGACGTGAGCGAGAATTCACGCATCGTCATCATAGAGGCGGAGAAGCAGGTGATCGGCATCATGGTCGACAGCGTGGCCGAGGTGGTCTATCTGCGCTCCTCCGAGATCGATGCCGCCCCGGCGGTGGGCACCGAAGAGAGTGCCAAGTTCATCCAGGGGGTGAGCAACCGCGACGGCCAGCTGCTGATCCTGGTTGACCTCAACAAGCTGCTCTCGGACGAAGAGTGGGACGACATAGGTTCCCTGTAACGGCGCGTCAAAAAGTGATACAACAGCGGTCCCGGATATGCCCCGCGGCGATATGACGCCGAGCGGGACCCTGTGATGAGGAAGGTGACAGTGTGATGATTGAATTCGCAGCCTTGGGGTTGTCCTTGTTGGCGCTGGTGCTGGCCCTGATCGGGCTGTTGGGCAACCGCCGGAGCCGACGAGAGTCCGAGGCCAGGGTAGAGACGCTGCAGGAGCAGCTCGAGAGTCTGCGCAGGCAGATGATGGAGCTGCACACCGGGGCCATCGGCATGGGCCAGCGCCTGCAGTCGGCGGAAGGGGCCATGCAGCAGATCCACGATCGCCAGCAGGAGCTGACCCTGCAGGATCCGGAGCGCCGCCTCTACAGCCGCGCCGCCAAGATGGTGGAGCTCGGCGCCGGTCTCGACGAGCTCATGAGCGAGTGCGAGTTGCCGCAGGCCGAGGCCGAGCTGCTGATCTCCCTGCGCAAGGGACGCTCCTGACGCCTGGTTCATGACGGAGGGGGAGGCGTCTACTCCCCTGTTTTCCCTGCCATATCTTCCCCCGCCAGGGCGCGATCTTCCCCACAAATCCTGCCGATTATTGGCATCTTTGAAAAGACGGTCCCGGATCCTGTGTTAATATGCAGGCCGCCTCATTCGACTGATTAAATCCTCATGCTGCTTCAAGCCAACAATCTGAGCTGCGTGCGTGAAGATCGCACCCTGTTTGAACACCTCTCCTTCGCGGTGGCGCCTGGCGATCTGGTGCAGATTGAGGGCCCCAACGGGGTCGGCAAGACCAGCCTGTTGCGCCTGCTGACCGGGCTGTCCCAGCCCTTCGCCGGCGAGGTGTGCTGGAACGGGGAAGATATCCGGCGTTGTCGCGATGACTATCATGCCAGGCTGCTCTATCTGGGCCATCAGCCCGGCGTCAAGGCGACCCTGACCCCCCTCGAAAACCTCGATTTCTATCAGAAATTGCACGGTACGGCCGCCGCGGCCGTGGATCTGTGGCAGGTGCTGGCCCAGGTCGGCCTCGCCGGTTTCGAGGACTATCCCGCCGGCCAGCTCTCGGCCGGTCAGCAGCGCCGGGTGGCGCTGGCCCGGCTCTGGCTGTCGGACAGGCCGGCCCTGTGGATCCTGGACGAGCCCTTCACCGCCATCGACAAGCAGGGGGTCAAGGTGCTGGAGCGCCTGTTCCTGGCCCACGCGGATCGGGGTGGCATGGTGATCCTCACCACCCATCAGGACTTGACCCTGATGCAGGGGCGCCTGAAGACGCTCTCCCTCACCCCCTTGCGCCAGGAGTAACCCGATGCCGAGCACCGAATGGCCTCCGATGCCGCGCCCCCTGATCCAGCCGATGGCGGTAGGTGGCCCATGCTGAGCGCCGTGCTGACCCTGATCCAGCGCGAGCTGCTGATGGCGCTGCGCCAGCGTGCCGACATCTTCAACCCGCTCTGGTTCTTCCTCATCGTCATCACCCTGTTCCCGCTTGGGATAGGCCCGGAGCCCCAGCTGTTGGCCCGCATCGCCCCCGGCATCATCTGGGTGGCGGCCCTGCTGGCGGCCATGCTCTCCCTTGAGCGGCTGTTTCGCGATGACTTCAGTGACGGCGCCCTGGAGCAGATGATGCTGATGCCCCATCCGCTCGGGCTGCTGGCGCTGGCGAAAGTGGTCGCTCACTGGCTGCTGACCGGCCTGCCGCTGCTGCTGGTCTCCCCCCTGCTCGCCATCTTGCTGTCGCTGGACCTGAAGACCTATCTGGCGGTGGTGGCCACCCTGGCGCTCGGCACCCCTGTGTTGAGCCTGCTCGGGGCGGTCGGGGTCGCGCTGACGGCGGGCCTGCGCAAGGGGGGGGTATTGCTCAGCCTGCTGCTGCTGCCGCTCTATATCCCGGTGCTGATCTTCGCCACCTCCGCCATCGAGGCGGCCAGCATGGGGTTGCCCTATGCCGGCCAGCTGGCGATCCTGGGGGCCATGCTGGTGGGGGCGCTGACCCTGACGCCCCTGGCGATCTCGGCGGCACTGCGGGTCAGCGTCAACTGATTAATTATCATAAAGAGCCTCCTTTGAGGCTTTTTATGGAAAATATAATTGAGATAGATCAAGGGGATGGCCGCTTATTGCTTTGGGGGGATATGATGTTTCCCGGCAGTGGGTATGGTAGGCCTCGCCACTATAAAATTAATAACTGAAAGGTCTGTGAGCTATGTGGAAATGGTTGCACCCTTATGCCAAACCCGAGCGCGCCTATCGGCTAGCGGGATCCCTGCTGCCCTGGTTCGCGGTGATCAGCCTGCTCGCCTTCATCATAGGCACCATCTGGGGACTGGCGTTCGCCCCCGCGGATTACCAGCAGGGGGACTCCTTCAGGATCATCTATATCCATGTGCCCGCCGCCATCCTCTCCATGGGGGCCTACTCCACCATGGCGGTCGCGGCCTTCATCGGCCTGGTGTGGCAACTGCGCATGGCCGACATGACGGTGGCCGCCGTCGCCCCTGTGGGCGCCGTGTTCACCTTCATCGCCCTCTTTACCGGTGCCGCCTGGGGCAAGCCCATGTGGGGCACCTGGTGGGTCTGGGATGCCCGTCTCACCTCTGAGCTGATCCTGCTGTTCCTCTACCTCGGCGTCATCGCGCTCTACAACGCCTTCAGCGACAAGGTGGTGGCGGGACGCGCCGCCGGCATACTGGCGCTGGTGGGGGTGATCAACCTGCCCATCATTCACTACTCGGTGGAGTGGTGGAACACCCTGCACCAGGGCGCCTCCATCACCAAGTTTGACAAGCCCTCCATCTCGGCCGAGATGCTGTGGCCGCTGCTCATCATGATACTGGCGTTTGCCACCTTCCTCGGTGCCCTGACCCTGATGCGGTTCCGCAATGAGCTGCTGATGCGGGAGTGGCAGCGCCCCTGGGTCGCCGACATCGCCAGACAGGAGAAGTAAGCATGCACTTTGCCTCATTCAGTGACTTCATGGCGATGGGCGGTTACGCCTTCTATGTCTGGCTCTCCTTCGGTCTGACCGGGTTCTGCCTGGTCGGCATCGTCATTTCTACCCGGTTGAAAACCCGCAGTCTGCTCGACGAGATGCGTAACAAGCAGGTGCGCGAGGTCCGTCGCAAGGCGGCCCAGCAGATGGAGAACACCCTATGACCCCGAGACGCAAGAAACGCCTCACCATCATATTGGCGATAAGCCTCGGCCTCGCCGCCGTGATCGGCCTGGTGCTCTATGCCCTCAGCCAGAACATCGATCTCTTCTACACCCCGAGCGAGCTGGTGGAAGGCAAGGGGCCGGACAAGATCAAGCCGGAAGAGGGGCAGCGGCTGCGCATCGGCGGGCTGGTGGTGCCGGGGTCGGTGCAACGGGATCCCCAGAGCCTCAAGGTGGCCTTCAAGCTGATAGACAACGGTGGTCATCTGGTGACGGTGGAATTCGATGGCATACTGCCTGACCTGTTCCGCGAGGGGCAGG
The DNA here is from genome assembly GCF_019218705.1 of Aeromonas sp. sif2433. Lineage (NCBI taxonomy): Bacteria > Pseudomonadati > Pseudomonadota > Gammaproteobacteria > Aeromonadales > Aeromonadaceae > Aeromonas > Aeromonas sp. sif2433. Next base: position 433,423 of record NZ_JAHUXD010000002.1, on the reverse strand, counting down.
GCATAGTGGCCCAGGGCACCCTCAAGGACGCCACTACCGTGGCCGCCTTTGAGGTGCTGGCCAAGCACGATGAGAACTACATGCCACCGGAAGTGGCCGACGCCACCAATGGCATGCATTTCAAACCTGAATATACCGAGGCGCAGTTGAAGGGAGCCCAGCAATGATCCAGGTCGTGCTCGTACCATCTTCCCCGCAGCCTGCCCTTGCTGCGCCAGCGCCATCGAAAGGAGATCGTTCATGACTCCTGCTGTATTGGCGCAATTTTCACCGTCTCATGCCTGTGCACCGGTTCTGGTCGCGGCGCAATTGAAAGGAAGTCAGCCATGATCCCTGAACTGGGGCAATTCGCACTGATCCTGGCGTTTGCCACCGCCCTGCTGCTGGGGAGCTACCCGCTGCTCGGCGCCAAGCTGGGTCGCCTCGGCATGATGTCGGCGGCCCGCCCGCTGGCCTATACCCAGTTCCTGCTGCTGCTGCTGTCGTTCCTCTGCCTGACCTGGGCCTTCGTCGACAACGACTTCACCGTGCAGTATGTGGCCACCAACTCCAACAGCCTGCTGCCGCTCGCCTATCGCATCTCGGCGGTGTGGGGCGCCCACGAGGGCTCCCTGCTGCTGTGGGTGCTGACCCTGGGGGGCTGGACAGCGGCGGTGGCCCTGTTCAGCCGTAGCCTGCCGCTCGATGCGGTGGCGCGGGTGCTCGGCGTGCTGGGGCTGATCTCGGTTGGCTTCACCGCCTTCGTGCTGTTCACCTCGGATCCCTTCACCCGCACCCTGCCGTACTTCCCGGTGGATGGCCGCGATCTCAACCCGTTGCTGCAGGATCCTGGGCTCATCTTCCATCCCCCCATGCTCTACATGGGCTATGTGGGCTTCTCGGTGGCCTTCGCCTTCGCCATCGCCTCCCTGATGACGGGACGGCTGGACGCCACCTGGGCGCGCTGGTCCCGTCCCTGGACCATGGCGGCCTGGGTCTTCCTGACCTTGGGCATAGTGCTGGGCTCCTGGTGGGCCTATTACGAGCTCGGCTGGGGCGGCTGGTGGTTCTGGGATCCGGTGGAAAACGCCTCCTTCATGCCCTGGCTGGCGGGCACGGCCCTGCTGCACTCGCTGGCGGTGAGCGAGAAGCGTGCCACCTTCAAGGCCTGGACAGTGCTGCTGGCGCTGTCTGCCTTCTCCCTGAGCCTGCTCGGCACCTTCCTGGTGCGCTCCGGCGTGCTGGTGTCGGTACATGCCTTCGCCTCGGATCCGACCCGCGGCCTGTTCATCCTGGGCTTCCTGCTGGCGGTGATCGGCAGCTCCTTACTGCTGTTCGCCTTCAAGGGTTCCCAGGTGAAGAGTCACGGCAAGCATGAGCTGTGGAGCCGCGAGACCCTGCTGCTCGGCAACAACATCTTGCTGGTGGCCGGACTGTTGACCGTGCTGCTCGGCACCCTGCTGCCGCTGGTGCACAAGGAGCTTGGGCTCGGCAGCATCTCCATCGGCACCCCTTTCTTCAACCACATCTACAGCTGGCTGATCATCCCGTTCGCCCTGCTGCTGGGGGTCGGTCCGCTGTTCCGCTGGCGCCGTCAGGAGCTCGGTGAGCTCAAGGGCAAAGTGGTGCTGGCGCTGGGACTGAGTCTGATCGCCGCCTTCGGGCTGCCGCAGCTGTTTGCCGGGGAGTTCAAGCCCTGGGCCGCGCTCGGCATAGGTCTTGGCAGCTGGATCATTATCACCAGCGTGCAGGAGACCTGGGTGCGAGCCACCCACAAGCACAGCTTCAGCACCGGGGTACGCCGGCTCGGCAACAGCCACTGGGCCATGATCCTGGGTCACGTGGGGCTGGCGGTCAGCATCATCGGCATCGCCTGCACCCAGAACTACAGCATCGAGAAGGACCTGCGCATGCAGGCCGGTGATCGGGTGCAATTCGCCGATTACGAATTCGTGTTCACCGGGATCAGCGAAAAGAACGGCCCCAACTACGATGGCTTCAAGGGTGTGCTGGAGGTGCACAAGGATGGCAAGCAAATCGCCCTGCTCAAGCCCGAGAAGCGGATGTACAAGGTGAGCCGCATGCCGATGACCGAGGCGGCCATCGACGCCGGCATTACCCGGGATCTCTACGCGGCGCTCGGCGAGCAGCTCGACAACGGCGCCTGGGCGGTGCGGATCTACTACAAGCCGTTCGTGCGCTGGATCTGGTTCGGCGGCGTCTTCATGGCCATCGGCGGCGTGCTGGCGATGCTGGACAAGCGCTATCGTTTCGGCCGTCGTGAAGAGGAGGCCAAGCCATGAGCAAGAAGACCTGGTTGTTTCTGCTGCCCTTCATCATCTTCCTGCTGGGGGCCGTGTTCCTGTTCAAGGGGCTCTATTCCGACCCCACCAAGCTCGAATCCGTGATGGTGGACAAGGAGGTGCCGGTGTTCACCCTGCAGGACATCTATGACCTCAACAAGCAGCATGACAGGAGCATCCTCAAGGGGCGCCCCATGCTGCTCAACGTCTGGGCCACCTGGTGCCCGACCTGCTATGGCGAGCACACCTACCTCAAGCAGCTGGCGGGGCAGGGCATCTATATCGTCGGCATGAATTACAAGGACGAGCGCGACAAGGCCATCAAGTGGTTAGGGGAGCTCGGCAACCCCTATCAGATCAACCTCTATGATCCCGATGGCATGCTGGGGCTGGATCTGGGGGTCTACGGCGCGCCCGAGACCTTCTTCATCGACAGCCAGGGCATCATCCGCTATCGCCATGTGGGGGATATCAACCCCGATGTCTGGGCCTCGACCCTCAAACCCATCTTTGATGCCATGAAGTGAGGGCGCCCCTGATGAAAACGCTTATTGCGTCTCTGTTGCTGCTGGCGGGCCTGTTCGGTGCCAGTCAGGCCCGGGCCGCCATCGACGTCTATAGCTTCGACAGCGATGCCCAGGAGCAGACCTTCCGCGAGCTGACCAAGGAGCTGCGTTGCCCCAAGTGTCAGAACCAGGACATCGCCGACTCCAATGCGGGGCTGGCCAAGGATCTGCGCGACAAGACCTACCAGATGGTGCGCGAGGGCAAGGACAAGCAGGAGGTGGTGGATTACATGGTGGCCCGCTACGGCAACTTCATCCTGTATGACCCGCCCATGATGGCCTCGACCCTGATCCTCTGGCTAGGCCCGCTGCTGGTCATCGTCATCGGCGCCACCACTGTGGTGGTGCGCAGTCGCCGCCGTCCCCTTGCCGCCAAACAGACCGAGGGCGCCCTGAGCGCACAGGAGCAGGCCCGGCTGGCCGCCCTGCTCAAAGAGGAAGAGAAACAATGACCGCATTTTGGATTGTGATCGTGGCCCTGCTGGTGCTGGTGAGCCTGGCCCTGATCCTGCCGCTGTGGCGCGGCGAGGGCAGCCAGAGCATCAGCCGCTCGGCGCTCAACAAGCAACTCTATCGCCAGCGCCTGCTGGAGCTCGGTGAGGAGCGTGAGCAGGGCATACTGGCCGAGGAGTCCGAGTCGGTGGTGGAGCTGCAGCGCAGCCTGCTCGACGACATCCCCGACGTGGAGCAGAGTGCCCGTGGCGGCAAGAGTCTGGTCTGGATCCCGGGGGTGCTGGTGCTGGTGGTGGTGAGCCTCGGCCTCTACTACCAGCTCGGTGCCTGGCAGGAGGTGCAGCGCTGGCAGGATGCCAGCAGCCGTCTGGGTGAGCTGAGCAACCGCATCCTGGTGGAGCGCGATGCCGAGGTGACCGAGCAGGATCTGCTGGACTTCACCTTAGGCCTGCGCACCCGCCTCAAGGATGAGCCGGACGACTATCGTGGCTGGCTGCTGCTGGGTCGCCTGACCCTGGATGGCAACGACCCCGAGATGGCGCGCGAGGCGCTGGAGCGGGCCTATGAGCTGGCGCCGCAGAAGGCCATGGTGGCGGTGCCCTATGCCCAGGCACTGATGATGACGGGGGAGGAGGCGCAGGCGGATCAACTGCTGCAGGCGGCCATCGCCCAGGATCCCGCCAACATAGAGGCGCGCTCCGTCTACGCCTTCATGGCACTGCAGAAAGAGGACTTCCAGACCGCGCTGAGCCGCTGGCAGGCGATGTTGCCGCTGCTGGAGCAGGGCTCGACCCGCCGGACCATGGTGGAGCGCTCCATCGAGTATGCCGAGCAGCAGCTGCGTCAGCGTGGCATCGCGGTGACGGCCGCGCCGGCCGCTCAGGGCGAGCAGGGCAATGCCCAGATGCAGACCCAGGTCCTGGCGGTGAAGGAGGGGGAATTCCCGCTGCACATCACCCTGGCTCCCGGCATTCAGTTGCCGGAGGATGCCCATCTGTTTGTGTTTGCGGTGATCCCCAACGGCCCGCCCATGCCCATCGCGGTCAAGCGTATTCCCGGCCCCGGTTTCCCGCTGACCCTGTCGCTGGGTGACGGCGATGCCATGCTGGAAGGCAGCAAACTGGCCAGCTATCCCGAGCTACAGTTCAAGGCCCGCCTCTCCCGTGGCGGCAACGTCATGAACAAGGAAGGCGCCTTCGAAGGGGTCTCAGTAACCGTCCCCACCACCTCAATTCCTGCGGCGCCGATTGACATCCGCATCGATCACGCCCTCTAATACTCCCTTGGCCCGCCCCTGGAGGGGCGGGCCGCCTATAATTCAGACTGATTCAAAATAAAAAGCTTAGGACTTTCATATGTATCTGCGTTCAGGAGCATTGGCAGTGGCACTGCTATTGGGGGGCTGTGCGGGTGGCCCTCCCAAGCCGGGCCCAGAGAGCCTGGATCTCGAAGAAACCCCGAACCGTCCCGAGGCGACCAGCACGGCCAGCGATCCTCGCGATCCTTTCCAGGGCGCCAACCGGGCCATGTGGGCGGTCAACTATGACGTGCTGGAGCCCTATGTGGCGCGCCCAGTGGTGCATGGCTATGCCCGCTATGTGCCGCAGGGGATGAAGGATGGCATCGACAACCTGGTGGAGAACTTCGACGAGCCGAGCAGCATGGTCAACCACCTGATCACCGGTGATCTCAAGGGGGCGGGGACCAACCTGGGCCGCTTCACCCTCAACACCACCATAGGTCTGCTCGGGATCTTCGACGTGGCCAAGCACGCCGGCCTCGAGCGCAACATGCTGGAGATGGACACCGTGCTCGGCAAGGCCGACATCGGGGATGGGGCCTACATCATGGTGCCGATCTACGGCCCGACCACCACCCGTGAGCTGGTGGGGGACACCATCGATACCATCTACTTCCCCTATGCCCTGCTGACCTTCCCGTTGCGGGTGGTGCACTGGGCGCTGGATGGGCTGGGTACCCGTGCCAAGCTGATCGATCAGGAGCGGATCATCGACAACGCGCTCGATCCTTATGCGCTCACCAAGGACTTCTACCTGCAGTACAACGATGGCAAGGTGACAGGTCGCCAGCCTGAGCTGAAGCAGCAGAAGAAGCAGGAAGACGACAGCAACCTGGATGAGTATCTGGACGAGATCGACCAGTAATCACTCGCTGTGAACATAAAAAGGCGCCTGCGGGCGCCTTTTTATGGTGTTCCGGCCATAAAAAACGCCCCGCGATGCGGGGCGTTTTAGCAAGAAGGGGCTGATTAGGCAGCCAGGTTCTTGGCCACGAATTCCCAGTTGACCAGGGTCCAGAAGGTTTCCATGTACTTCGGGCGCAGGTTGCGGAAATCGATGTAGTAGGCGTGCTCCCACAGGTCGACGGTCAGCAGCGGGGTGGTCCCGGCTTCGGTCAGCGGGCAGCCGGCGTTGGAGGTGTTGACGATGGCCAGGGAGCCGTCGGCTTTCTTCACCAACCAAGTCCAGCTGGAACCGAAGTTGCCGATGGCAGACTTGGTGAACGCATCCTTGAACTCGGCGAAGGAGCCGAACGCCTCGTTGATGGCATCGGCCAGGGCGCCAGTGGGCTCGCCACCGCCGTTCGGGGAGAGGCTGTGCCAGTAGAAGGTGTGGTTCCAGATCTGGGCGGCGTTGTTGAAGATGCCACCAGTGGAGGTCTTGATGATCTCTTCCAGAGACTTGCCTTCAAACTCGGTACCCGGCACCAGGTTGTTCAGGTTGACCACGTAGGTGTTGTGGTGCTTGCCATGGTGGTATTCCAGGGTTTCCTGGGAGATGTGCGGTTCCAGAGCATTGATTGCATAGGGCAGAGCGGGAAGTTCGAATGCCATTTTCTACTCTCCATTGGCTGGACCGTGCGACAGCGACGGTTGCAAGACATTGCGTACTCTTTTCTATTTTGAAAAGAATTGTTCTTGAAATGATAAGGCCTGTGGCCCAAAGCCCGTCGATTGTAGCAGTATCAAAGATGGGCTAACAACTCTTGATTCTCGCCATGACTTGGATCAAGCTGCCGCCTGTTGACCCGCCCTATCTTGCACTTCCCATGGTTTGCCAGTTTGTGGTCTGCCTGGATTGCAGTAGAATGGCCGCCGAAATCGCTCTAGTGAGGCATCTATGGAAACTATTGAAAAGATCAAACAGCAGCTGGCTGACAATCCCATCATCCTTTACATGAAGGGTTCCCCCAAGCTACCCAGCTGCGGTTTCTCTGCCCAGGCTTCCCAGGCCATGATGTCCTGCGGCGAGCCGTTTGCTTACGTCGACATCCTGCAAAACCCGGACATCCGCGCCGAGTTGCCGAAGTTTGCCAACTGGCCCACCTTCCCCCAGCTGTGGGTGGAAGGGGAGTTGGTCGGCGGCTGCGACATCATGATCGAGATGTTCCAGGCCGGCGAGCTGCAGACCCTGATCAAGGAAGTGGCCGCCAAGCACAAGCAGGATGACGCCGTCGCCGAATAAGGTCGCAGCAGCATCATGCAAAAGGGGGAGCCAATGGCTCCCCCTTTTTTATTCAGGCCGATGGATCAGCCGATGCGCTCGATGCGCGCCATGTAGAAGCCGTCGAAGCCGGTCTCGGACGGGCTGACGGTGTGATCGTCACGCAGCCGGTAGTTGTCGTTGGCGGCCAGGAACTTGTCCACCTGCTGGCGGTTCTCCTGGGGCAGGATGGAGCAGGTTGCATAGACCAACAGGCCACCGACCTTCACCATCTGGCTGTAGCGCTGCAGGATCTCTTCTTGCAGGGCGACCAGCACCGGCAGCCGCTCGGCGGTGTCGCGCCACTTGGCATCCGGATTGCGCTTGAGCACGCCGAGGCCGGAGCAGGGCACGTCCAGCAGCACCCGATCGGCGGTGCCTTTCAGGCGCTTGACGGTCTTGCTGCTCTCGATGACACGGGTCTCCACGTTGTGGGCACCGGCACGGCGCGCACGCTGCTTGAGGCTCTCCAGCTTCCACTCTTCTATGTCCATGGCCAGCAGGCGGCCCTTGCCGCTCATCAGGGCGGCGATGTGCAGCGTCTTGCCGCCGGCACCGGCGCAGGCATCGATGACGCGCATGCCGGGGCTGACCTCGAGGGCGGCGGCGACCAGCTGGGAGCCCGCATCCTGCTGCTCGAACCAGCCATCGGCAAAGGCCTTGGTGCGGAACAGGGCGGCATCGGAGGTGACCTGCAGGGCGGTAGCGACCCCCTCGACCGGAATGGTGGAGACGTGCTCCTTGGCCAGCACGGCCTGCAACTCTTCCCGGGTGCCCTTGAGGGTGTTGACCCTCAGGTAGCGCTTGGGCATCCAGGCCAGGGCAGCCCGCTCGGCAGGCCAGGCCTCGCCCAGCTGCTCGCTGCCCAGCTGCTCCAGCCAGCTCGGGCAACCATCCATCAGCACCGGATTCTTCTTGGCCTCGGTGAGACGACGGCGGAAGGCCTCTTCATTGAAGCGATCCAGGCTGGGATGGTTAGACTGGGTTATCTTGTGGAAGGCGTGCCAGCTGTGCAGCAGCGGCCAGACGTTCTTGGCGGCCTGACGCACCTGAATGCCGGTGAGGAAACAGTAGAGGCTGAGGCGGCGCAGCAGATCGCCGGTGACCAGGGCAATCCTTGCCTGTTCTTGCGGTTTGAGTTCGATGCCGGAGAAGTGACGGGCATAGGCTCTGTCCAGGGTGAGACCCTGAGCCAATACATCGTCAACGATGGCAACGACCAGATCCCCGGAACGGGGCAACAGTGGGGACTTGAGCATGAGATTAACCTTGGCCAAATAAAGATGAACCGACGCCGGAGCGGCTGGGGTTCTGAAACTGACAAATCCGCGCAATGATAGGGGCTAGACCGAGTTGGCGCAACCGTCCCCATACGGGGAATGTACAGCGGATGGTGCTGGACTTATCGCCACAGCAGGAAAATGATGCCGGGGCAGTTCGGGCGAACGCATTCAAAAAAGGAATTAAAAAAGATGCAGGTGATGAAATTTTCCCCGCTGGCCCTGATGGTGGCCAGTCTGATGGCCTCCGGCGGCCTCGCCGCCAAGGAGTGGGACACCGTGCGGGCCCGCGGTGGTGCGGCGGATGGCTATGAGGTGCGTGCAACCCAATACCGCGTCGCCAGGGTCTCCGCCGACTACTTCGCCGGCCTGCAGGCCGGTGAACGTCGGCTGACCCTGCCCCTGCCGGACGGCGATGAGGTGAGCTTCACCTTGCGCCCTTATGATCTGCTGCCGGCGGACTTGGCCGCCAAGTATCCCGGCATCCTGACCTTCAAGGGCCACAACCTGGCCGCGCCGGCGGAGACGGGGCGCTTCGATCTGGGCCCCCGGGGCTTCCACGCCATGTTCAGCCACCAGGGCAAGACGGTGTTCGTCGATCCCCTGCGCAATGGTGAAGGCTACGCCATCTATTACCAGCAGGACGCCCATGGCCGGCTGGATGATGAGGCGGACAGGGTCATCGGCAGTGAGGCCAGGAAGCTGGCCCGTCAGGTGCTGGTGGCGGGCAACGAGCGCAAGCGCTACGTCATCGCCGTCTCGGCCGCGGGGGAGTACACCCAGTACCACGGCGGCACCGTCGAGGGCGGGCTGGCGGCCATCACCACCCTGCTCAACCGGGTGAACGAGGTGTATCAGCGCGACGTCGCCGCCGAGTTCCAGCTCGCCAGCGGCAACGACACCATCATCTTCACCGATCCTGTCACCGATCCCTTCTTCAATGGTGAGGACCCGTCTGGTTCAGGCCTGACCGATACCGACGTCAACATGAAGGTGCAGGCCGATGCGCTGGCCAAAGGGCTGGGCCCCTTCGATATCGGCCACGTGGTCAACACCGGCGGCGGTGGTCTGGCGGGGTTGGGGGTGCTCTGCACGGCGGAGAAGTCGGCCGGCATGACGGGCTCGGCCACGCCGGAGGGGGATGCCTTCTTCATCGACTACGTGGCCCACGAGATCGGCCACCAGTTCGGCGCCGATCACACCTTCAACGGCACCAGCGGCAGCTGCGGCGGCGGCAACCGGGAGGCCAGCCAGGCCTGGGAGCCGGGCAGCGGCAGCTCCATCATGGCCTATGCCGGCATCTGCGGGGAAGAGAACCTGCAGGCCAACAGCCTGCCCTATTTCCACAGCAAGTCCATCGAGCAGATGCGGGCACACATGGGGACAGTGGCCAGCTGCGGCACCCGGCTTAGCCTCACCAACAACGCGCCCCAGGTCGCCGCCGGCGCTGACTACGTCATCCCGGCCAACACCCCCTTCGTGCTCAAGGGGGCCGGGGCTGATCTGGATGGCGATCCCCTGACCTACAACTGGGAGCAGATCGATCTGGGCACCGAGTCCTTCAATGCCGCCAGCATGATAGACGATGGCACCCGTCCGCTGTTCCGCTTCGTGGCGCCGACCGCGCTGCCGGAGCGCACCCTGCCAAGCTTTGACTCCCTGCTGACCAACACCCTGGCGAAGGGGGAGACCTGGCCTGCCACCAACCGGGATCTCAACTTCCGGCTCACGGCGCGGGATGGCAAGGGCGGCGTGACCAGCGACGAGATGAAGATCCAGGTGGTCGATACCGGCAGCGGCTTCCGCCTCACCAGCCCGCTGGTGACCCCCCTGACGGCCGGCCACAACCAGACCATCGGCTGGGATGTCGCGGGTACCAGAGAGGCCCCCATCAACTGCGGCCGGGTCGACCTCTCCATGACCAGGGACGAGGGGGTGAACTGGACCCTGCTGGCCAGCGGCCAGCCCAACTCGGGCTCGGCGAACGTGGCCATCCCCGCCGGTGAGGACGGCACCGCCCGCCTGAAGGTCGCCTGCAGTGACAACCTCTTCTTCGCCATCAGCCCGCTCAAGCTGTCGGTGACCCAGCGTGCGGCAGAGGGCGGCGGTGGTGGCGGTGGCTCCCTCGGATTCGGCACCCTGGCATTGGCCCTGCTGGGCTGGGTGCGGAGGCGGGCATGAGGCTAGGTTACGCCCTGTCGCTGATGCTGCTCGCGGGCTGTCAGGCCGATGCCGGCACCCTGGAGCAGGCGCTCGATGACAGCCTCGCCAGGCAGGATTATCGGCTGATCGTGCGGGCGGGGCGCGGCGAGGTGGCCCCCGGCATACAGCAGGAGGCGCAGCTGGAGGCCAAGGCGCGCTGTGGGGTGCGCTACCTCGAGGGGCTGGGGGATGTCATCAAGCCGGACCAGCAAGAGGCGTATGCCAAGCTCAGCGCCTATGCCGCCGAGTACAACCGGCGCATGCTGGCGCACTGCCCGCCAGCCGCGGCGCCCGCGAACTGAGGTGGCAGCCAGCCATGACGCAACCAAGGGAGGCCCAGGCCTCCCTTCGCTTTTTGGGGCTCCCATTTGCGCGCCGCCGGACTTGTACCCATGGCCCGCTCGTCGCACAATGCCTTCATAGCCGCCTTGGCGGGAAAGAGAGAAGGAAAATCAAGATGATGGATGTTGCCGATCTGCGCCGTGAATACACAAGGGGCGGATTGCACCGGGCCGATCTGCCGGCCCTGCCGCTGGAGTTGTTCGAGAAGTGGCTGGCCCAGGCGTGCGAGGCCAAGCTGACCGATCCGACCGCCATGGTGGTGGCGACCGTGGATGCCGAGGGACAGCCCTGGCAGCGCACCGTGCTGCTCAAGCACTACGATGCCCAGGGCATGGTGTTCTACACCAACATGGGCAGCCGCAAGGCGGAGCAGCTGGAAGGCAACCCCCGCATCAGCCTGCACTTCCCCTGGCACACCCTGGATCGGCAGGTGCACGTCACCGGCCGGGTGGAGAAGCTCGGCACCCTGGAGGTGATGAAGTATTTCCACAGCCGTCCCAAGGACAGCCAGATAGCGGCCTGGGTCTCGCAACAGTCGTCCCGGATCTCTGCCCGCGGCGTGCTGGAGGCGAAGTTTCTCGAGCTGAAGCAGAAGTTTGCCAAGGGTGAGGTGCCGCTGCCGAGCTTCTGGGGCGGCTACCGGGTAGTCATCGATACGGTGGAGTTCTGGCAGGGTGGCGCGCACCGGCTGCACGATCGCTTCTACTACAGCCGGGAAGGAGCTGGCTGGCATATAGAGCGGCTGGCGCCTTGATGAACATAGCCCGGCTCAAGAACTTCACCGAGATAGTGAAGAACAACTTCAACATCTCGGCGACGGCGGAGAAGCTCTACACCTCCCAGCCGACCCTCAGCAAGCAGATGAAGATGCTGGAAGACGAGCTGGGGCTGGCGCTCTTCACCCGCAAGGGCAAGAACCTGATCGGCCTGACCCGGATGGGGGAACAGGTGATGGAGCTGGCCAAGGGGGTGGTGGCCCAGGTCGATCAGATCGGCCAGCTCTCGGTGCGGGAACAACTGGCCACCAGCGGCGTGCTGCGCATCGCCACCACCCACACCATGGCGCGCTACAAGCTGCCGGCGGTGATCACCGAGTTCTCCCGCCGCTATCCCGAAGTCAGCATCCACCTGCATCAGGGGGCGCCGGCCCAGCTGGCGCAGATGGTGCAGAACGGGGACGTGGAGATGGCCATCGCCACCGAGTCCATGCACCTGTTCGACGAGCTGGCCGCCGTGCCCTGCTATCGCTGGGGCCGCAGCGTGGTGGTGCCGCACGGTCACCCGCTTATCGAGTGCCAGCCGCTCGCCATGGCGGACTTGGCTCGCTATCCCCTCATCACCTATGTGTTCGGCTTCACCGGCAACTCCAAGATGGACAAGGCGTTCGGTCGTCATGGCCTCAGCCCCCGCATCGTGCTGACGGCCACCGACACCGACATCATCAAGCACTATGTGCGGCTCGGCATGGGGGTGGGGGTGATCGCCACCTCGGCTTTCGACGAAGCGGACAGGGAGAGCCTGGTCAGCCTCAACATCGATCACCTGATCGCCTCCAGCACGGCCCACATCTGCCTGCGCAAACATGCCCACCTGCGCGACTACATGTACGACTTCATCCACCTCTACGCCCCCCACGTGAGCCGCGAGACGGTGCAGTTGTCGCTCATCAATCAGCCGGCGGCGGGCAACATGGCGACCCTGCCCTGGTTGTGACAGCCGGGGTTGACCCATAAAAAAAGAGAGGCCATTGGCCTCTCTTTTTGCATCAGTCGGGTGACTCAGGCCAGCTGGGTTACCAGATGACTCAGGCTACCTTGGTGGCCAGATTGACAAATATCTGGGCCCCGATCAGCAGGCAGTCATCGTCCAGGTAGTAGGGGGATTGGCATGCAGGTAGTTGCAGATCCCCCTGGCCAGACGCGTGCTGTCGATGGTCAGGTGTTTCGGGTCGCCAGATTGACAAAGATCTGGGCCCCGATCAGCAGGCAGTCATCGTCCAGGTAGTAAGGATTGGCGTGCAGGTAGTTGCAGATCCCCTTGGCCTGGCAGCCGCTGCCGAGGAAGAACATGGCTCCCTTGCGATCCGGCGTGGCGTTGATCATGTAGCTGAAGTCCTCGCTGCCGGTCATGGGCTGGCCCTGGCCGTTGACGCCCTCGGCGGGCAGCACGCTGGCGGCCGCCTGTTGCAGTCGCTGGCAGGCCAGGGCGTGGTTCTCGACCGCCGGATAGCCGGCATAGACCATGCTGGTCTTGAAGCCGCGCAGCTCGCTCTGGGCGACTATGTCCTTGAAGCTGTTTTTCAGGATCTGGTCGGTCTCCGCATCCATGGCGCGGATGGTGCCACGGGCCTGCACGTGATCGGCGACCGCATTGGGGATGGTGCCGCCGTTGATCATGCCGCAGCCGAACACCGCCGGGCTGAACGGACTGGTGCGCTTGGCGACTATGTAGTCCATGTCCTCTATGATGCGCACCGCCTCGCGGATGGCGTCCAGCCCCTTGTGGGGGGTCGAGCCGTGGGCGGAGATGCCGTGCACCTCCAGGGTCCAGGCCGAGCCCCAGGAGGACATGACCCCCTGGTTGAACTTGATGGTGCCTGTCTCCATGGCGCCATCGTTGTGCAGCGCGTAGATCTCGTCCACCCCCTTCATGCAGCCGAGCTCCACCATCTTCTCGGCGCCCGGCACCCGCATGTCCTCCTCCGCCATCTGGAAGATGATGCGCACGTTGTATTGCAGCCGCTCCCTGTGCTGGGCCAGGAATTTCGCCGTGGTCAGCGCGATCGCCATGTGGGAGTCGTGGCCGCAGTTGTGGGCCATCCCCTCGTGGGTGGACTTGAACGCCACCTCACTCATGTCGTGCATCTCGAGGCCGTCCATGTCGGCGCGAAAGGCGATGGTGGGCAGGCCGAGGTCGACGGCGAGATCGCCGTGGAAACCGGTGAAGCCCGGGTAGTCGGTGATCCGGTAGCCGAATTCGCTCATCAGCTCGCGGCAGTAGGCCGAGGTCTTGAACTCGGCGCCCGAGTACTCCGGGATACGGTGCAGGTGGTGGCGCACCTCGCGGCTGAAGTCACGCAGGGCAAGCAGCTCAGGTTCTATTTGGTAGTGGTGCATCAGATGATCCCTTGAATGGAGAAGCCGAGTTGGGCAACCAGCGAGGCGCCGAAGAAGCAGCAGGTGGAGACGATCATGAAGATGAGGATCACCTTCCACGACATCTTCTTGAGCTCTTCGAGCTGACCGCCCACGGAAAGGCCGGCGAAAGCCAGCAGGGGGACGCAGCAGGAGAGGAAGGAGATCTTCGCCACCGCGTCGATGAACAGGCCGCGCACCGGGGTTTCCGGCAGGCAGATGAGAATGCCGATGATGGTGGCATAGGCAAATGCCGGCAGGGAGGAGGGCAGGTAGCGCTTGGCCACCAGGGAGACGAACACCACCAGCGCCATGGCGACGAAGCTGTCACCCATCTCGTACAGGGGCAGGCCAGTGGTCAGGGTCTGGGTAAACATGGCCAGCAGGATCGCCAGGAAGACGAAGCGCATATCCATCACGATGCTTTTCATTGGGCTTCTCCTTTGGAGGACATGGCGAAGATCTTCTCGGCAAGCGGCAGCCCCAGATAGGTGAGGGAGAGCGCGCCCAGGGCGGAGGAGAGCAGGTTGGAGGCGGCGGCTATGCTCAGCACCTGTTGGGCCATCGCCTCGTCGAGGCCGTTGATGAGGGCGCCGGAGGCTGCGCTCAGCATGGAGCCGGAGCCGACCCCGGAGCCGGCGGCCAGGGCCAGCGGGTGCAGACCGGTGAGCGGGGCTATGCTGCCGAGCACGCTGAACCAGAGGGTGCCGATGACGGAGCCGCACAGGTAGATGGCGAGCACGCCTATGTACTCCTGGGAGCCGGTGCCGAATTTACCCTGGATCACCGCGACCGATGGCTCACGGCTGATGGAGGAGCAGGCCCCGATGGCGCGGCGCCCGAAGCCGAACTTCATCGCCAGCGGGATGGCGATGAGGATGGGCAGCAGGTTGCCGATCTCTTGCAGGAAGAGGGGCACCCCGACGCTCAGGATCAGCTTGAGATTGGGAATGATCATGCCGGCATACTGGGTGCCGAGGATCAGCAGGCTGAAGCCCACCATCTTGCCGCAGAAGCCCTCTTCCCTGGCGGTGAAGAGCCTCTTCCAGCCGGGGATGCGATCCTTGATGGGCTTGGCCGAGATGATCATGCCGATGATGACGGCGAACAGCATGGGCAGAATGGGGATGATGGCGATGCCGATCTTGATCTCTTGTTTCCCTATCAGGTATTGGGCCACGAAGATCAGCAGGGCGGTGGCCAGGGTACTGACCACCACCGTTTTGAGGGGACTGGTTTGCTGCATAGTGTTGTCTCTTGTTATGCGTTGGCTGTCATGACCGGCGCTGGCGGGTGCATGATGGGGGCATGATAGGAAGGGAGGGGGGTCATTAATGTGACGTTCATCAAGCCGGACATATGGCATTTTTTCATGGGGTATGCCGTTTAACCCTGATAAACACATGGATTAACAGTGAATGATCAGTGAGTTGCATCGCATGAGCGAAAAGGGGGCCTGGGCTGGGCATGGCTGCCGGAGATGGGCATACTGCTGGGTTCGGATCAGGCCGGTGCGCCGGGTCGCTCGAGAGAGGATGGGGGTAGGATGGAGTTGTTGATCGAGGGGGAGCTCTGGCAACCCCACTGGCGGGCGCCATTGCAGGAGTGGCAGCGACGGGGAAACCGCTGGCAGCTGCTGCTCGGCAAGCGGGCCGAGCGCCAGCCCTGGAGCCTGGCCGCGCCCTGGGCGGACAGCCCGCCCGATGGCATCCTCACGGCCAGTGCCTTGCTCGCGAGCTGGCTGGAGGGGGACGGGGCGGCCGTCTATGCCGACCCGAGTCGCCAGATCCTGATCAGCGCCTCCTCCGTCCTGCTGACCCTGGCCAAGGAGAGCGGCCTGCTCACCCTGGGGCCCAGCGGCGCGGATCTGCGACTGAGCGCGGATGACGAGCTGGCCGATGTGCTGCAGCGGCTGCTCGCGCGGCGGCTGTGCATCCCAGTGCTGCGCGAGTCAGGGTCGGCCCCTGGCCTGGCGCTGCGGCCACTGCGGGCCGAGGATGAGGCCGACATAGTACGCTACTGCTCGGATGCGGCGCTCGCCCGTTACACCCTCAATATCCCTCATCCCTATCCTGCGGAGAGTGCCCGCGACTGGCTCGCCCTGAGTGACCGCAAGGGGGCGCTCGGCATGGGCTGGACCTGGGCCCTGACGCTGGATCCAGCGGATGAGCCGGCCCCACTGCTCGGGGTGATCTCCCTGCACTGGAACGGTGAGCTGGCCTGGTGGGTGGGCGTGCCCTGGCAAAACCGCGGGCTGGCCACCCGGGCTGCGCGGCTGGTCAGGGACTTTGCCTTCGAGCAGCGGCAGTTGCCGGCCCTGACCGCCCGCCACATGCCGGACAACCTGGCCTCGGGCCGGGTGATGGCCAAGCTCGGCATGCACTATTGCGGGCTACGGCCGGGGACTGATCGCTACCCCGGCGAGCTGAGTCACTGGCGGCTGGATCGCGCCCCCCGGTTGCCCGACGACATCCGGGCGAGATTGGCGCCCTGGCTTGCGGACAGGCGCGTGGTTGTGGCCATACTGCACGGTGCCTGGGCCAGGGGGGAAGCGGGCGGCGCGCTGGAGCTGGCCCTCTTCACGAATGACCCGCGCGCGGGCGACGAGCCTCTGTGGCAGGATGGCATTGAGCTGGTGGCCCGCCGTCACCCTCTCTCCTGGCTGGAGGGGGACCAGCTGGCGCCAGGCTCCCATCTGGGTGGGGTGCTGCTCAAGGATCGGGGGGAGCTGGGGCTCGCCTATCTGCGTCGCCGGATCCGTGAGCAGATCGGTGGCAATGAGCGCCCCCCTGTCTGATGCGGGAGCGGCGGTTTTGCACCGTTCGGTCCCCTCGCCAATCGTTTTCCTGAGTCCGCCCTCCCATTTTCGGACAAAGCCATTCAAATTGGCCGCCGCTTCTGTGAAATAATGGGCATCCTGCCGTACGAGGAGTAACGCTGTATGCTGAGAACCGAGCGCCCCGGTGACATGTTGCCGGTCTTTGAGCTGGTGAGCGCCGCCTTTGGCCGTAGCGACGAGGCCGAACTGGTCAATCGCCTGCGCGAGTGCGGCGCCGCCGTGGTGACCATGGTCGAAGAGGAAGAGTATGAGTTCATGGGGCACCTGATGCTGAGCCCGATCACCATTAACGGTCAGGAAGGTCCCTGGCTCGGGCTGGCGCCGGTTGCCGTGCACCCGGACTGGCAGGGACAGGGCATAGGTTCGGATCTGGTGCGAGAGGGGCTCGATACGGCGCTCGAGATGGACTGGAAGGCGGTGGTGGTGCTCGGCGATCCGACCTATTACGGTCGTTTCGGCTTCCGGCCGGCCAGCGACTTCGGCCTGCGCTGCATCTACGAGGTGCCCGCCGACTGCTTCATGGCGATGGAGCTGCAGCCAGGCGGCCTCGCCGGCATGGAGGGCGAGGTGCTCTATCACCCCCTGTTCGATGAGGAGCCGGTGGAGTAGTCAGTGCATTCGACCTGAAAAAGGACCCGCAGAGGGTCCTTTTTCACATTGCTGGAGGGAGTCTGACGCCGGTTCACTGGGCCAGGGATTTCAGCTGCTGCTTGTTGGGCGGGCAGTTCCAGTCGATGGGGCCGTGGGTGAAGCGGTATTGCAGCCTGGGCAGGTTGATCTCCAGCCACTCCTCCCTGAAATAGTCATAGCCCAGATCCCAGTCCGGATCATTGGTCCAGCCGGTCTGCAAGAAATGGAGCCGGGTGCCCTGGCCCTCCGGCACGAAGCGCAGGCTGACCAGGGTCTTCTGTTGGCGGATATGGGGAAACTGGGAAGGGAAATTCCAGCTGAAGCTGAGCAGATCATGGGGCATCACCGCCATCACCCGGCAGCCTTCGCTGCCACGCTCGCCCAGGGGCGCATCCGGTCTGAAATAGATCTCGAACGGGCCATTCGGTTCCGGGACCATCAGGCATTCCGGGGCCAGGAAACTGCGCAGGCCACTCTCGGTCGTCCAGGCCCGCCAGACGTCGTCGATGTGAGCCGGCACCAGGATGCTGCCTTCAATCTGCTTGTTATCCATAAGTCGGTAAACCTCAAATCAGTCATGGATGGAACTCAGGCAGTATAGCCCCTCAGGCGATAAAATAGGCAGCCCTGCATCACACCATCTATGTTCGACTGGGTCCACTTCCGCCATTTGACATGGCGACGAGATCCATCGAGAGTGGGCATCTGTGCTCAAGGAAATTAAGGAAGCCTTCATGATCAGAATGATGCGAGACACGGATGCCCCCCTGCTGGCACAGCTGTTCCTCAAGGGGCGGCGCCAGGCCTTTCACTGGGTCGAGCCCTCCCTGTTCCTGCTGAGTGACTTTGCCGAGCAGACCCGGGGTGAGCAGATCTGGGTGGCCGAACAAGGGGGGGGCCCCTGCGGCTTCATCTCCATCTGGGGCGAAGAGAGCTTCGTGCATCACCTCTACGTGGTGGCCGACTGGCACGGGCAGGGCCTGGGGCGCGCCTTGCTGGCGCAGGGGTTGGCCGGGCATGCCAAGCCGGCATCCCTCAAGGTGGCCAGCCGCAACACCACGGCGCTGGCGTTTTATCACCGCCTCGGCTGGCAGAATACGGACGAGACGGGCGACTGCGACATCACCGGGCCCTGGCGCCGGCTGGTGTTGTCAGCCGACGATTAGTCGCCGTAGCGTCTGCCACGGGTTCGCAGAAAAAAGGCCACTTCGCATGAAGTGGCCTTTTTCATTTATTTACCTTCGATCTGACGGCTTCCATTACCTGGACTCAAGGCTGGCGGCGCTAGGTGGCATCGTGCCAACCATCACCGGTAGTGAGGTGAACGCACCCGCGCCCACCTCGCCCCGGGGTCTCCCGCCTTACTGCTTCTGCAAGTCACTGGGTTTCCACGCCTTGTCGAAGAAGGCCTTGGTCGGGCCGTACAGCCGCAGGATCACGAAGAAGCCTTTGCCGGGCAGGGTGCGGATCCAGTTCTTGCCCTCACCCGGCGAGTCCGGGCCGAAATACACATCGGTCGAGCCGTCGGCATTGACCAGTGGCTTGTCCATGGCATTCAGGGAGGGGAATGGCTGGCCGTTGTCCAGGCCCGAGGCCGTGATCGAGTCATACGCGGTCACCGACCAGAACAGCGCCGCCGGAATGCCCTTGGGCAGATTGACGCTGTAGCTGTTGCTGCCCGAGAGGAACTCGCCCTTGTCATCGACGAAGGTGGCCGGGTACTTGGTCCCGACATTCTCCATGTTCGCCGCCATGCCGGGACTGGCCGAGTAGGCATTGGTGAAGAAGCCGGTGCGCGGATCTATGTAGTTGAAGGTGTCGGCGGTGAAGGTGGCGTTGCCGGGGAACACGTTCAGCCACTTGCGATCCGGGTACCAGGTGCCATTGGTCTCGATGGTTTGCGGGGTGTAGGAAATGGCGTGGCCGATCTTGCTGGCGGTTTTCGCCGCCTTGTCCAGCAGGTCGCGGGTGGCCGTATCCGGTTGGAACGGCTTGCCCTTGACGATGCCGAGCGCGGCGAGCATGCCGCGCATCTCCATGTCCTGCGGGTCGACGTATTCGTGGTCGATGAAGCGCGACAGCATGTCGAACGCGCGGCCATCGGTGGGGTAGAGCATGTTGACCGGGACGTTAGAGGCGTTCGGGAACACCATCGCCTTGGCCGTGGCGGCCTTGCCGAGGGGGTAGATGCGAGTCTGCTCCATGACCTTGACCGGCCCCTCGAGCTGCTTCGGATCCTTGAAGAAGCCGCGCCAGAACACAAACACGCCGTAGGTGCGGGAACGGTACGTCAGGTAGCCTGAGGGCACCTCGCCCTCGTAGTCTGGCGGCAGCACCAGATACTGGGCGCCCTTGCCTCCGTCCGGCCCGGGCAAGCCGACATCGCCGCACCATTGGCGGCCGTCAATCATGCCTTCCGAGCAGATCGGGCGCTGGAAGAAGTCATCGAGGATGCCCTGCAATCCAGGCGGCACCTCGATCACCATGGGGCCCTCCTTCTTCAGATCCAGATAGCCCATGGCATAGATCACGTCGGAGTTCGGGGTGGTCACCAGCGTCTTGGCGTTGAGCCTGTCCTTCCAGATAGGCAGCACGTTGTAGCCGGCGCCGAACGCGTTCTCCGAGCCTTCCTTCATGGCGTACATGTTCAGTGCCGGCAGGGCCCAGATGTAAGACTGCACGGCGCGCTGGAACAGCAATTCGTGCTTGAGCTGAGCCACGCCTTCCTGGGTGGGATAACCCCCGGCGAACAGCAGGTTGGCCAACTGTTCATAGCGGGTGGCGGCCTGGGCGGCGACGCTGGCCGAGATGCCAAGGGCCAGCGCGGTGAGTGTCTTCCCTACGGTGTTCATGGTTGAGGTCCTTTTCATCAGTTGGCTTTCACCACGGGGGGCGGGGTCCATTGATCGTCGAGCGCCTCGGCCTGAGGCCAGTAGGCGCGAATGTAGAGCGAGAAGTCGGCGCCCTTGGGGGCAGGCAACCAGTTGCTCTCCTTGCCCTTGCCCGGCGACGTGCTCTGCACATAGATCGTCAGCGAGCCGTCGGCATTGGTCTGCAGAGACTTGTTCTTGGTGCCGATGGAGTAGCGCTTGAGATCATTGGGCGCGAAGAAATGCTGTGCGTTGTAGAGCGTCAGCGACCAGAAGCCTTGCACCGGGGGCAGCTTGCCCTTCGCGAAGGTCACGCTGTAACCGTGCTGGCCATTGAGACGGGTGCCCGCCTTGTCCAGATCCTGGTAGAAGTACTTGGTCTCTTTCTGCTGGTTGACGAAGATGTTCGAACGCGCCACTGCGGTACGGCTGAAATAATCGGTGCCGAACGCCGCGCCGTTGCTGATGGTGCTCCAGTGATGGGGTAGCTGCAGGCCATAGTTGCGGAACTGCAGCAGGGGGTCTATCACCTCGCTGTCGGCTCTCTTCGCCTCATCGGTCATCGCCGCCTTGAGCCTGGGGTCGGCCTTGGCGATGGCTGCCAGGGCGGCCATCTGTGCGTAACGGGCCTCCTCCCCGGGCAAGGGCTTGGCGTCCTTGAGCAGGGCCGGCAGCTCGTCGAAGAACTTCTCCGGCATCACCCACTTGGTTTCGCCGTTGCCTGCGGCGGCCTGGGCCGGGAATTTCGGCAGCTTGGCCCAGTCACGGCTCTTGACCTTGCCGTCGTACTTGGACAGCGGGTACATGTCGATGCCGGCCAGCGCCGGTTGTATGGCCTTGCGATCGGCGTCGGAGTCGTCCTGGAACACCCGGGGGATCACGAAACCTGTGTTGGTGCGCGCGCGGAACACCTTGGTGATGCCGGCCGGCACCTTGCCTTGCCAGTCCGGGCCCACCAGCAGGTAGAAGCCCGGTTTGGTGTCATACATCTTGCCGAGTTCGGCGAAGCTGTCGGAGCGCAGGTCCACCACCTGATACACCCAGAAGCGGCTGCCGAAATCCGGCACTTGCAGCACCACAGGCTCTAGGTCCAGGGCGATGCTGCCGGCGCCGTACACCACATCCTGGTTCGGGCAGGCCACCAGCCGTTCGGCCGGATCTATGTAGTCACTGAGCAGGGATAGCTGATTGATCGGGGCCACTGGGACTATACCGCCCATCAAGCCAGGCTCGGGCAGGTCTTTGAAGGCCTGGCGCCGATTGAAGATATTGGCCATTGGCCAGCCCCAGAAGTACGCCTCGCGGGCCATCATCCGCACGTAGGCCTCGGTCACCTTGGTATCAGCCACGGGCCCGGTCACAGGCCCGGCGGTGGCGGCTTCGGCGGCGTAGCCAGGCGTGGCCCACAAGGCCGTGGTCGTGAGCGTGGTCAGGAGGGTTAGCGCGAAGAGGGACTGGCGATGGGGCAATCGATTCATAAAGCATCCTTTCTTGATGGTGGTCACCGATGCAGGTTGGCTACCCTGTTGCCACGGACGGCTGTAATAAAATTGTTAACATCTGAGCCTGACTTGCAACTCTACGACGCATTCCTGGGTTGTGAAAGCATTCAATGTAATCAAACAGGTCTGTATCAGCCTCATCGAGTGTACGCCCTGTACAGCGAGCCGTACGCTCTCGCTTGAGTATCCACAAAGCCTTGGCTGGCCGCGTGGTGTCGTGGCATGACAGTGGAGGCTATCACAGCGAGTTGGCCGCTGAGCGGTAAGCGAGATGATGGGATAGGGGGCAGTGAGCTTATGCGGCTGGCATAAGGTGCGCGGTGGGAGGAGAGAGTGAAGATGATGAAGGGCGGGCGTTCCAGAATGGCGGTTTCAGCGTGGTCTGTTCCAAGGTGAGCCTCTCGACAGGTTGTTGGGCCCGGACCTGAAAAAACGGCCCACCAAAGGGCGGGCCGAATGCACACTGCGGAGTGGAACCGGTTGTGTCTATCAGGCGGACTGGGTCGCCAGTTCGGCGGCGCGCAGTTCGCGTTTGATGCGGCGGATCTTGCGCTCCTCGGCCACAGCCACGCAGGCCATCAGCACCAGGCAGGCGGCGGCGGCCATGTCCAGCGCCGCGAAGGTGCCGCTCCAGCCGGTCAGGCCGAAGATGGGGGTGCCATCGGCGATCATGCCCAGACCCAGCTTGGCGAAGCTGTCACCGATGAGATAGGCGAAGGTGCCCTTGACGCCATCGGCCACGCTGATGCCCTGTTTCGGTACGAAGCCCACGGCGGCGACGCCGATCAGCAGCTGCGGACCGAACACCAGGAAGCCCAGGGTGAACAGGGAGCCCAGGAACATGAACTGGGTGGTGGCGTGCTGATAGAGACCCAGGGTGGCGATGATCAGCGCCAGTGCCACGCAGGCCACCAGGCCGCGGCGACCGTTGGCCAGATCGGAGAGATAACCCCACATCAGGGTACCGACCAGGGCGCCCACTTCGAAGAAGGTGAAGCCCTGGATGGCGACTTCCTTGGAGAAGCCGAGCTCCTGGTGGGCGTAGACGGTGGACCACTGGTCGATGCCGATGCGCACCACGTACAGGAAGATGTTGGCGAAGCAGAGCAGCCAGATCACCTTGTTCATCAGCACGTACTTCACGAAGATCTGACCCTTGGTCAGCTTCTGCTCCTCGGTGGCGATATCTTCTTCGCTGGCGACCTCGTCAAACAGCTCTTCTACCTTGCCCAGACCATAGGCCTCCGGCGAATCGCTGCCGAAACGCAGGCCCACGAAGCCGACGACCAGCGCGATGAGGGACGGGAAGATGAACATGCCGAGCACGTTGCCATCGAACAGGTAGTTGGCACCGAACAGCGCCACCCCGGCCGCACCGGCCCCGCCCACGTTGTGGGAGAGGTTCCACATGCCGAGGTAGGTGCCGCGCTTGTTGCGGGGGGTCCACTTGGTGATGGTGGAGTAGCTGCAGGAGCCGCCACAGCTCTGGAAGAAGCCGCTCAGCGCATAGAAGAAGATCATGAAGTAGAGGCTGAAACCGGTGCCGCCCATGCTGGCGCTGAAGCCGAGCATGCAGAGGGCGGAGAGGATCAGCATCAGCGGCAGGAACTGCTTGGTGTTCTTGCCGTCGGCGTAGTAGGAGACGACCGTCTTGCCCACCCCGTAGGTGATGGAGAAGCCGAGGCCTATCATGCCGAGCTCGGTCATGGAGAGACCGTACTCCTGGATCATGTCATTCTGCGCAATGTTGAAGTTCTTGCGGATCAGATACATGGTCAGATAGCCAATGAATACAACCAGATAGGATTGCATAAAGGGCTTGAACCAGAGTTTGCGCCGGGCTGCGACCGGCAAGTCCAGGGTCGGGACCCGTACCTGCTTGAGAAAATCCAACATATTCATCCTCTGCGAGATAGTCGGTGTTTCCGCCGCGCCCCTCATTTGTGTATTGAAATAATTCAATCTGTTATGGGAGGTCACGCCACGGAAAGGACAACAGGGAAGGCGCGGACTGTGCGCTTCGCCGCCCTGTCGATTGAACCCATGCCAGGCCCTGCGCCAGCGCGAGGGTCGGGTTACTACATCAGGTGAGCCGACTGTAATGAGGCGCGGCGCCGATGGCGTGAGAGCCATCCCTAGTGGGCTTAAGAAAATTTCCTAGTTTGGCGGCGGTTGACCATGAAGTGTGAAGGGGATCACGCCATCGCCGCTCTGGTGGTGACGGTTTTGGCGGTCGGGAGCATGTAAGGTCGGAGGTTCAGGGGGGCGGGGAGGCAATGAAAGAGGCCACCTTGCGGTGGCCTCTTGGTTTTCTCGGGGCGTCACTGAGGGCGTGACGCCTGACTCAGGCGGCCTTGGCCAGCTGCGCTTCGTCTGTCTTCTTCACCCGCAGTTTCTTGAGGGCGACGGCGGTGACGCCGGTGACGATGGCGCCGCAGATCATGCAGAGCAGGGCCAGCAGCGGCTTGTTGACGGCGCCGAGCAGGGCGACGATGGGGCCACCGTGGGCCACGCTGTTGGTGATGCCAAACAGGAAGGCCATCACGGCGGCTGTCATGCTGCCCAGTATGTTGGCCGGAATGACGGCGAGCGGGTCACGGGCGGCGAACGGGATGGCGCCTTCGGAGATCCCCACCAGGCCCATGGCACCGGCGGCCTTGCCCGCCTCGATTTCGGAGGCATCGAAGATCCCCAGCTTGCGACCGAGCACTGTGGCCAGCGACATGCCGAGCGGTGCGGCCGGGATGGCACAGGCCATGGCGCCCATGAACTGGGTCTGGCCGGAGGCAATCATGCCGACCGAGAACAGGAAGGCCACCTTGTTGACCGGGCCACCCATGTCAAAGCCCGCCATGCCGCCGAGCACTATGCCCAGCAGCACCAGGCTGCCACCGCTCATGGAGAGCAGCATGGCGTTCAGACCCGTCATCATGTCGGCGATGGGGGCACCGATGATGAAGATGAAGACGGCGGCGATAAACAGGGAACCGACGATGGGGGCGATCAGGATCGGCACCAGCGGCTGCACCATCTTGTGGTAGTGACGGGTGGCGATCCAGCGCACCAGATAACCGACCAGCAGGCCCGCGATGATGGCACCGATGAAGCCGGTACCGGCGTCGGCGCCGTAGAAGCTGCCGTTGTTGGCGATCCAGCCACCGATGAAGCCCGGCGCCAGGGCGGGGCGATCACCGATGGCGTAGGCGATATAACCGGCCAGGATGGGGATCATCAGGGTGAAGGCGGCCACGCCGACGTTGAGGATCTGGTTCCACATGCTGCCTGCCGGGATCTGCATGCCGCTTGGGGTCGGGTCGCCACCGATGGCGAGCGCCAGGGCGATCAGCAAACCACCCGTGACGACAAACGGGATCATGTGGGAGACGCCGTTCATCAGGTAGCGATAGAGATCCGAGCTGCCGCCCGCACTCTGCTCTTCCCCTTTCTTGTCCTCCTTGTCGGCCACATAGGCGGGGGCCTTCAGGGCCTGTTCGATCAGCCCCTTGCCATCCTTGATGGGAGCCTTGACCCCGGTCTTGATCAGCGGCTTGCCGTTGAAGCGGGCCATGTCCACCTGCTTGTCACAGGCCACCACGATGGCGCTGGCGCGGGCTATCTCGGCCGCGGTCGGGCTGTTCTTGACGCCGATGGAGCCATTGGTCTCCACCTTCACCTCGTACCCCAGCTCCTTGGCGGCGCGCTCCAGTGACTCGGCGGCCAGATAGGTGTGGGCTATGCCGGCCGGGCAGCCGGTGACGCCGATGATGAAGCCCTTGTCGGCGACTGGGGCGGCTTGCTCCTCCTTGCGCTCAAGCAGCAGGGCCAGCGCCTCGGCGGAGGTCTTGGCGGCCAGCAACTTGGCGATGAAACCCTCTTCGATCAGCTTGGCGGAGAGCTCGGCCAGCACCTCGATATGGTGGTTGGCGCCGCCGGCCGGGGAGGCAATCATGAAGAACAGTCGGGACGGCTTGCCATCCTCGGCGCCGTAATCGATACCGGCACGGCTGATGCCGATGGCCACCGCCGGGGTGCTCACCGCCGCACTCTTGGCGTGGGGCAGGGCAACGCCCTCCTCGAAGCCGGTGTTGTCCAGCTCTTCCCGGGCCCACAGGTCCTTGATGAACTGCTGCTCATCGCTGACCTTGCCCTGGGCGACCAGCAGGCGGGCCATCTCGCTGAAGACCTCTTCCTTGCGCGTCGCTTTTAAATCGAGATTGATCAGATGTTCGTTGATCAGTGTGGTGATCATGGCGCTCTCCCGCTCCTTGATGAAGCCTGTTGGCATGCCGACGCCCGTTGACGGGTCGGGGCATGCGGACAAAATTGACACTCATATTATGGCGGCACGGCGTCAACCGCCCTATCGGACAAATATGCGAATCACTGGATTTTTGTGCGCATAAAAACGCGATGTGATGGAGATCTCGTTTTTAGGCGAGGATCGCCATTTTCAGATTTCTTCATTTTTTTTGTTTAAAAACAAATAACTGAGTCAGTATGTGGCTCGCTACAAGATTTGTTATGCGCCATATCAATAAGTTGATCGCCATCAAGGTCTGGATTTACATGTGGTCTAATGGTGCGGCCTGATGTGACCTTTCTCACAAATATCTCCTGTTTTGCCGGGATAGTTAGGATTTTTATGCGGCTGATGGTCGGGGGACGGGTCTGCACTGGCAAGGCAAATGATGGGAGGAGAAGAGGGGGCAAGTGCACAGGCAAAAAAGAGATAAAGACACAGGGCGAAATGAACGGAGTGAAGTGCGCCGCGGGGTGCGGTGGCAAGGAGACAGGAAGCGGTCAGGCACCTCTTGTATGTGCAAATCTGGAGGTTCCCTGCAGTAGATCGTGCTGGCGCGAGATGATCGTTGCACCTGTTAGTTTAAAATGCTGAGCATGTCAGTAATTGTGAATTTTAATGTGGTGGCCTTGGTTGTAAACCCACCTGGATCACAGATATACACCTCAGCAGGCGGTAGTATGTCTCGACTGGCACTAACAATAAACGAGAAAAATAATATGCACTTCACTCTCAAACTGAGCGCGGTGGCGGTACTGCTTGCGCTATCCGGATGTCAAAGCAGTAACGACAGCACCCCTGGCGATGTCAACCTGCGGCTCATCGAGACCTCTGACGTCCACTCCAACCTGCTGAGCTTCGACTACTACCAGAACAAGCGCGATGATTCACTGGGGCTTGCCCGCACGGCCTTGCTGATCAAGCAAGCCCGAGATGAGAACGGCAACAACCTGCTGATCGACAACGGGGACCTGATCCAGGGCACCCCTCTGTCGGATTACGTCTTTGCCCAATACAAAGAGGACTCCGACTATCTGAACAAGTCGGCAGGTCACCCCGCCATCAAGGTGCTTAACGAGCTGAAATATGACGTGGGCAACCTCGGCAACCACGAGTTCAACTACGGCCTCGAGTATTTGGCGAAAACTCTCTCCGGGGCCAATTATCAGGTCGTGAACGCCAACGTCTTCGATGGCAACACGCTCAAGCGCGGCAGTGACGGCAAGATCGACTGGAATGCCATGCCTCACCACTTCAAGCCCTATGTGCTGCTGGATCGTCAGGTAAAAGATGCCAACGGCAAGACGCAGACCATCAAGGTGGGCGTGCTGGGGATGAACCCGCCCCAGATCCTCCAGTGGGACAAGCACAACCTTGAAGGTAAGGTCGTTGTGGCTGATATGGTCGAGACCGCCGAGCACTACATTCCCGAGATGCGCGCCAAGGGGGCCGATCTGGTGGTCATTGCTGCGCACTCCGGTATTACCGGCACACCGCAAGAGCCGCTGATGGAGAACGCCGCCATCTATCTTGCCCAGGTGAAGGGGCTGGATGCCCTGCTGCTGGGCCATGCCCACAAGGCCTTCCCTGGCGAGTATCCCGATATCGAGAAAGTGGATAACAAAACGGGCAAAATTGCCGGCGTTCCGGCCGTCATGCCCGGGGTGACCGGCAACCACCTTGGCATCATCGATCTCAAGCTGACCTATCAGGATGGGCGCTGGCAGGTGGCGGATAGTCACTCCGAACTGCGCAAGGTCAAAGCGTTGCCGAGCGGCGACGAGGATCAGGGTGTCGTGAACCTAATCCAGACCGTTCACGATGAGACCATTGAGTGGCTGAGCCTGCCTATCGGCAAGCTGAACTCACCCATCCAGAGCTTCTTCTCCGTCGCGCAGGATGACGCCTCCATTCAGATCGTGAGCGATGCCCAGCAGTGGCACGTCGAGCAGATGAAAGCGGAGTGCCTGACGCAGAACGGACTTAATTGCGGCCTCAAGGAGGACCTGCCTGTGTTGTCGGCGGCGGCGCCCTTCCGTGGCGGGCGTAACGGTCCCAACGACTACACCTGGGTGCAGGCGGGCGACATCTCCGGGCGAAATGTCGCGGATCTCTATGTCTTCCCCAATACCTTGCAGGTGGTGAAAGTCGATGGCGCCACCGTGAAAGAGTGGCTGGAGAAGAGTGCCGTCCAGTATCGTCAGATCGACCCGACATCCGATCAGGCGCAGTGGCTGGTGGTTGACGATTTCCGCCCCTACAACCTCGATGCGATCAAAGGGGTGAGCTACGAGGTGGATGTTACCCAGCCTGCTCGCTACAACCAGGATGGCAAGAAGGTCAGCGACAGCCAGCGCATTAGCCAGCTCACCTACAAAGGCCAACCGATCGATCCCAAGCAGAACTTCTACGTGGTCACCAACAACTACCGCGCCAGCGGTGGTGGCAGCTTCCCAGGCATCAATGGTCAGGCACTGGTGCACGAAGATCCGATGGAGACACGTGAAGTGCTCTCTGCCTATGTGAAGCAGCTGACCAATGACAAGCCGGACGGATTCGAGGTCAAAGCCGATAACAACTGGCATCTCAAGCCGTTGCCCGCCAAGACCAAGGTCTACTTCTACTCCTCGCCAAATCCCGAGGTCGAGAAGCTGGCAGGCCCTACGCTCAAGCACGTCCAGGACGTGGTGGCCAACGATCCTAAATTTATCAATCACGCAGTCTACCAGCTGCTAGGTCAGTAATGCCGGGCGGCCTTTGGGCCGCCTTTTCTTTCTCCTGCCCTGTGGCGCCACTGCCCGCTCCGGGTCTGTTCCCGTTATCCCTTGCTGTCGCAGATGTCATTTGATGCGCGCGATGAACTCAGCAGGGCAGTAGGCTCTATTCGCGCAGCGTAATCTCACTTTCACGAAGACAAGTTCAAGACCCTTCACCTTTTTATCAGGCAAGGCAACCGCCCCAGAGTTCCAGCCACCCAGCCTGCAGCTTTTTACCTGAGAATGATCCGATAGGGCATGGCTGTTCTGACTCGAGTTACCGCAGAGGCGCCAGCCACTTTGTGACATGGCGCTTGGAAAGCAGCTCAATACTCGAGAAATTTCTCGCCGCAGCGCTCGCAGATCAGATGCCGCACATGGGTAGTCTGATAGGCGAGGGACGAGCCGAATGCCCAGTTGGTGAGGGTGCTGGTGCGAAAGGCTTGCCAGAAGGCCTTGCGCGGGTCTTTGGGCATGATGTCCTGACTGTGGTCGCGGGCGACCAGCACCACTATATGGCTGGTGCGCTCCCCGCACTTGTCGCAGCGATGGATTTCGCTCTGCTCCTGCTGTTCACTCTGTTTTTGCTGTTCACGCTGGGTTGTCACAATGCGCTGGCTCCTGTTCTGGATGGCGCGCTCATCATATTCCTCTCCACTTGGCTCTCCTACTCCCCATACGGAGTTCTGCAATCGGGAGCGGGCTCACTTTTTATCTGCCGGGTTATCTGCCGGGGGAAGGGGCGGCAAGTTTCCCTGGTTGAAGCCGGCATCATCTGTCGGGGCAAGAAGCGTCACTGGCTAAAGCCTGCCGCGTCACGCCGCGCCAGCGCCCGCTCCACGTAGAGATAGCCGATGCCCATCACCTGCTGGGCGCGGTTGAGCTCGCCGAAGCGCAGCTGGGTCGCATTGACGGCGTCGCTGCAGTCGAAGGGGTTGGCGCCGGTCTGGCTGATGATGGTCTGCAGCCAGGGCTCGCCGAAGTCGCAGCTGCGGCCATACAGGTAGATGCGGTTGATGTTGAGGATATTGAGGAAGTTGTAGAGGCTCAGGCCAATGGCGCGGGCCCCTTCGTCCACCAGGGCGCGGATCATGGCATCCCCCTGATGGTAGAGCGCGAGCAACTGGGCCGTGTCGAGCTCCCCGCCCGCCGGCGCCGGGTTGTCGGCGCTGGCTTGCTGTTTGAGAAAGACCCTCGCCCGCTTCTTGATGGCAAACAGCGAGGCGACCGTCTCCAGGCAGCCGTAGCGGCCGCAGGCGCAGGCGCTGCCGTCCGGATTGATGATGGTGTGGCCTATCTGGCCGCTGCCAAACAGGGCGCCTCTGTAGATCTGGCCGTTGATGATGAAGGCGGAGCCGATGCCGTAGTCGACGTTGATGACGCAAAAATCCCCGCCGCCTTCCCGGCCCTGCCACTTCTGGGCCAGCGCCAGCATGATGCAGTCGTTGTCCACCATCACCTCGCAGCCGAGGCGCTCCTCCAGCAGGTACTTGAGCTCGACCGGCGCGTGCCAGGGGGCCTGCGGCATGGTCTGGGAGACCCCAGTGGCCGGGTTGACCTGGCCGTGCACCGCCAGCGCCAGCCGGATCACCAGCCCCTTGTGGCGGCGCTTGTGCTGGTAGTAGTGCGCCTCGATCAGGCGCAGCAGCTCATCCGGGGTCTG
Organism: Aeromonas sp. sif2433; assembly: GCF_019218705.1. NCBI lineage: Bacteria > Pseudomonadati > Pseudomonadota > Gammaproteobacteria > Aeromonadales > Aeromonadaceae > Aeromonas > Aeromonas sp. sif2433. The sequence goes on along the minus strand of NZ_JAHUXD010000002.1, from coordinate 403,101 downwards.
CGGCGCTATCTTCTGGCCGCTGAACTCATCCAGCGGGGTGATCAGGTTGTCCACCAGTATGCTCTCCAGGCTGGTAGGGCTGATGTTGAGGCAGAGGATGGCCCCCTTGCCGCTGGCGATGCGGTAGCTGCCGCCGTTGATGCCACGCAGGGAGAGGTTCTGCTCGCTGTGGCTGATGGCGCCATCGGCCACCAGCTCGTCGAGGATCTTGCTGACCGCCGGGATGGAGAGCTCGCAGTGGCGAGCCAGGGTGGACTTGCTCGCCTCCTTGAGCTGGTAGAGCAGCGCCAGCAACACCTGTTTGTTGTGGTGGCGGACTTTCTGGTTGTTCAGGCCGACGATCATCTGTTCACTAAACTCCGCTTACTGTATTGCGTGATCTTTAAGCAAAAATCGCTGTAATGACCATTCTAAACTGGCCTCATCCAAACGTTTACTAATAAATGTTGAATGAGGCGAGATTGATGAGAGCTGATGTAAGAGTCTGGGTCGAAGCCGTCACCCTGCCGACCTACGAGGTCGGTGCCGAAGATCCCAACCCCATGTTTCTCGAGAAGAGGGTCTATCAGGGCTCCTCGGGGGCCGTCTATCCCTATGGGGTGATCGACACCCTCACCGGTCAGAAGCAGATGAAGTCCTATCAGGCGGTCTGGCTGGAGAACGACTTCATCAAGGTGATGCTGCTGCCGGAGCTCGGGGGTCGCATCCACCGCGCCTACGACAAGGTGATGCAGCGCGACTTTGTCTACTACAACGAGGTGATCAAGCCGGCGCTGGTGGGGCTGGTGGGGCCCTGGATCTCCGGCGGCATCGAGTTCAACTGGCCCCAGCACCACAGGCCCACCACCTTCATGCCGGTGGATGTCAGCATCCAGGAGCGGGAGGGCGGCGCCAAGACCGTCTGGCTCGGCGAGGTGGAGGCGATGCGCGGCCTGCAGGTGATGGCCGGCTTCACGCTCTACCCGGACAAGGCGCTGATCGAGATCACCGGCAAGGTGTTCAACGGCAACGACACCCCGCGCCACTTCCTCTGGTGGTCCAACCCCGCCGTCAAGGGCGGGGACGATCACCAGAGCGTCTTCCCGCCGGATGTCACCGCCGTCTATGACCACGGCAAGCGCGACGTGAGCGCCTTCCCCATCGCCCGCGGTACCTACTACAAGGTGGATTACTCCGCCGGGGTCGACATCTCCCGTTACCGCAACATCCCGGTACCCACCTCCTACATGGCGGACAAGTCCGACTACGACTTCGTCGGCGCCTATTGCCATGGCGAGCGGGGCGGCCTGCTGCACGTGGCGGATCACCACGTCTCCCCCGGCAAGAAGCAGTGGAGCTGGGGCAACTGCGACTTTGGCCTGGCCTGGGATCGCAACCTGACCGACGACAACGGCCCCTATATCGAGTTGATGACCGGGGTCTATACCGACAACCAGCCCGACTTCACCTGGCTGGATGCGGGGGAGGAGAAGGTGTTCGTCCAGAACTTCCTGCCCTACAACACCCTGGGCACCCTGCAAAACGCCAACACCCGCGCCGCTATCAAGCTGGAGCGCACCGATGACGGCCTGCTGTGCGGCGTCTATGCGGTGGCGCCGCTGTGCGGGGCGCGCTTCGAGGTGAGTGACGAGGGCGGTGTGCTGCTCAGTCAGTCCCTCGATCTGCAACCGGGTCAGGCCTGGCTTGAGCCGTTCGCCCTCACCGGCGAGGGGCGCCTGCAAGTGCGCCTGCTGGATGAGCAGGGCCAACCGGTGCTGAGTTATTTAGAGCATCTACCGGCCGGCGAGGCCTTGCCGGATCCGGCCTCGGCGCCCTTGGCCGCGGCAGATCTCGACTCGGTCGATGAGCTCTACTTCATCGGCCAGCACCTGGAGCAGTACCTGCACGCCAGCCGCTCCCCCTTTGACTACTACCTGCGGGCGCTGGCGCTGGACGGGGGCGACTATCGCTGCAACCTGGCGCTGGCGACGCTGGAATACAACCGCGCCAACTATGAGCAGGCGCTGGCGTATGCCAACCAGGCGCTGACCCGGGCCCACCGCCTCAACAAGAACCCCCAGTGCGGCAAGGCCAGCCTGCTGCGCGCCCATATCGAGGAGCGCCAAGGCCTGCTGGACGCCGCCTTCGACGACTTCCACAAGGCGACCTGGAGCGGCAACGGCCGGGATGCCGGCTTCCTCGGCCTGGCCCGCATCGCCATGGTGCGCCGCGATCCGGTGCAGGCGCTGCAATTTGTCGAGCGCAGCCTGGCGGTCAACGGTACCCACTACGGCGCCATCGCCCTCAAGGGGCTGGCGCTGCTGGAGTGCGGCGAGCGGGAGGCGGCCCTCGCCTACATAGACGAGCAGCGAGTCCGTTACCCGCTCCACTATCAGCTGGCCTTCCTGCGCTGGCAGGGGAGCGAGCAGGGGGTGGATCTCGAGGCGCTGCGGGCCCTGTGCAACGGCCGTGGAGTGAACCTCTGCTTCCTGGCGAGCAACCTGCTGGAGCTGGGTCGTCCCGAGCTGGCGATGGCGCTGCTGGTGGCACTGCCGGTGGAGGAGAGCCTGCCACTGCTGTTCCAGGCCAGCCTGCTGCCGGCAGGGGAGCAACAAGAGGGGCTGCTGCAACGGGCCGAGCGGGCCTTTGCCAGCAAGGTGCGCTTCCCCAACACCCTGGGGGAGGTGGCGATGCTCGAGCGGCTGCCCCACAGCGGCTTCGCCCGTTACCTGCTCGGCTGCTTCCACTACAGCAAGCGCCGCTATGAGCCGGCCATCGCCCTGTGGCAAGGGGTGTGCGAGCAGACCCCGGAGTTTGCCCCGGCCTGGCGCAACCTCGGCATTTATCACTTCAACAAGAGCGGCGATCTGGCGGCGGCCGAGCAGTGCCTGAGTCGCGCCTTCGCGCTCAAGCCGGACGATGCCCGCCTGCTGTTCGAGCTGGATCAGCTGCACAAGCGCATGGCCATGGTACCCGCCGAGCGGCTGGCGCTGCTGGAGGCACACCGGGAGGTGGCCCTCAAGCGCGACGATCTGACCGCCGAGCTGCTCAGCCTCCAGCACATCGAGGGTCGACTGGAGGCGGCGGCCGAGATCTTGCGGCTGCGCCAGTTCCACCCCTGGGAAGGGGGCGAGGGCAGGGTCACCGGCCAGTACCTCATCAACCAGCAGCGCCGGGCACTGGCACTGATGGCGCAAGGGCAGCATGAGCAGGCCATACCGCTGCTGCAGCAGGCGCTGCACTATCCCCTCAACCTGGGGGAGGGGCGCCTGGTGGGGCAGAGCGACAACGACATCCACTACCTGCTGGCGCTCTGCCACCTCGCCTGCGACCAGCAGAGTCTGGCCGAGCAATGTCTGCGGCAGGCCTGCCTCGGTCAGGGTGAGCTGGGGGCCAGCCGTTACTACAACGATCAGCCGGTGGATTACCTCTTCTATCGGGGCATGGCGCTGGCCCGCCTCGGTCACAAGCAGGAGGCGCAGCGTCTGTTCGAGGGCATGGTGGCCTGGGCCGGGCAGGCCATGGACGAGCGGGTCGGGGCGGATTTCTTCGCCGTCTCCCTGCCCGATCTCATCGTGCTCGACGACGATCCCCAGCACAAACACCGCCAGCACTGCCTGCTGGTGCTGGCCCTCGGCCAGCTGGGGCTGGGGGAGCAAGCGCGCGGCGAGCAGAGCCTGCGCGAGCTGCTCGCCCTGAACCCGGCCCATGACAAGGGGCACCTGTTCAGCCTGCTCTGCCGCCAATCTCAGCTCCACTCATAACAAAAACCGGCGCTCCGCCACGGTGCGGAGCGCCCCAGTACCCTACAATCACAAGATAGCGAGAGTGAGTCATGAAAAGTTCGCGAAATCAAATGGATACGGGTGGGCTCAATATGGGCTACATCTGGATGATCTGCCTGGTGGCCGCCTGCGGTGGCCTGCTGTTCGGCTATGACTGGGTGGTGATAGGCGGGGCCAAGCCCTTCTATGAGGCCTATTTCGCCATCACGGATCCGGCCCAGTCCGGCTGGGCCATGAGCTCGGCGCTGGTGGGCTGCGTGCTGGGGGCCGCCATCTCCGGCTGGTCGTCCGATCGCTTTGGCCGCAAGAAGCCGCTGATCCTGGCGGCCGTCCTGTTCACCATCTCGGCCTGGGGCACGGCCGCGGCCGGCAACTTCGATCTGTTCGTGGTCTATCGCATCATAGGTGGCATCGGGATAGGTCTCGCTTCGGCGCTCTCCCCCATGTACATCGCCGAGATAAGCCCGGCCGACAGGCGCGGCAAGTTCGTGGCCATCAACCAGCTCACCATCGTCATCGGGGTGCTGGCCGCCCAGCTGGTGAACCTGATGATCGCCGATCCGGTGGCCAGCAGCGCGACCCAGGCCGACATTCTGGCGACCTGGAATGGTCAGTCCGGCTGGCGCTGGATGTTCGGCGCCGAGCTGGTGCCCGCCCTGGCGTTTCTGGTGCTGATGTTCTTCGTGCCGGAATCCCCCCGCTGGCTGGCCAAGGATGGGCAGTATGAGAAGGCGTCCCGCATGCTGAGCAAGATAGGCGGTGATGTCTATGCCAAACAGACCCTGGCCGAGATCCGCCAGACCCTGGTGGGGGAGACCCACAAGGTGTCCCTGGCGGAGCTCGGCAAACCCTCGGTGCGCCCCATCCTCATCATCGGCATAGTGCTGGCGGTGTTCCAGCAGTGGTGCGGCATCAACGTCATCTTCAACTACGCGCAGGAGATCTTCGCCTCCGCCGGCTTTGACATCGACAGCACCCTCAAGTCCATCGTCGCCACCGGCCTCATCAACCTGTTGTTTACCCTGATAGCGCTGCCCATGGTGGACAAGATCGGCCGCCGCAAGCTGATGCTGATCGGCTCGGCCGGTCTCACCATTATTTACGGTATGATGGCGGCGGCCTACGCTAGCGGCGTGTTGGGCCTGCCGGTGCTGTTGCTGGTGCTGGCGGCCATCGCCATCTATGCCCTGACCCTGGCGCCGGTCACCTGGGTGCTGCTCTCGGAGATCTTCCCGAACCGGGTGCGGGGTCTGGCCATGTCGGCGGGCACCCTGGCGCTCTGGATCGCCTGCTTCGTGCTGACCTATACCTTCCCGCTGCTCAATGCCGGACTGGGGGCCGCGGGTAGCTTCCTGCTCTATGGCCTCATCAGCTTCGCCGGCCTCATCTTCATCTACCGCAAGGTGCCCGAGACCAAGGGCGTGACCCTGGAGGCGCTGGAAGCCCAGCTGGCCCAGGGCAAGGTGGAGCTGACCCAGACCAAGGCGAGCACCTCTGCATGAGGGTGCACAGCCTGAGCAACCCGCATCTTCGGATGCGGGTTTCAACCCAGGGGGCCTGCCTGCTGGGGCTGGAGGATGACAAAGGGCGCCCGCTGCTGCGGGACACCGACCCCGAGGCTCCCTGGCAGCCGGGGCAGAGCGCCCTGTTTCCCATGTTGCCGCTGGCCAACCGGGTGGCGGGCAATGGCTTCGAGCTGTGGGGGGAGGCGCAGCCCCTGCCCGAGAGCGACGCCGATCCCGACTTCTTCCTGCACGGGGAGGGGTGGCTGCGGCCATGGCAGACGGTGGCGCAGACCGGCAGCTCGGTGACGCTGCAGCTCACCGGCCATAACGGCCCCTTTCACTATCTGGCGGAGATCGACTATCGCCTGCAGGGGCCGAGCCTGGTGGCGCGCATCGGCTTGACCCATCTGGGGGAGGCGCCCTGCCTCTATGGTGCGGGCTTTCACCCCTTCTTCTGGCGCGATGAGCAGACCCGGCTGCGCTTTCTGGCCAGCGGGGTCTGGCAGGAGGGAGCGGATCACCTGCCGACCCACTGGAGCAGCGCATTGGCGCCCAACCTCGACTTTCGCCAGTGGCGGCGGCCGCAAGGGTGGCTCAACCACTGTTATGGCGGCTGGCGCGGGCAGGCCGAGATCGAGCATCCGGGCCGCTATCAACGCTTGCAGATCTCCAGCGATGGCGGCTTCCTGATGCTCTATCAGCCCGACGAGGGCAGTGGCTTCGTCTGCCTTGAGCCCCAGAGTCACGCCGCCAACGCCCATCACATGGCCGGTCATCCCGGTCTGCGGCTGCTGGCGCGCGGCGATCGCATGAGCCTCGGCATGACCATCAGCCTGCTGGCGACGCCATGAGTCGGCGCTTCGTCCCATCCCCATTTCGAGGCCCGCAAGGGCCTCAACCTTTGGGGCCGACGCGAGGGCCTGGGTGGGTGCAGGGCAGGCCGTCAGCGGGCTGCCGCGCCAGGCGCAACCTTTTGTTGACGCTTTCTTAACGCAGCCTGTATCTGCCGTGGCTTTCGGTGGACGACGACAGGCCCCGTTGCTCTACTCCGCGCCAGGTAAAAACAGCCGCGGCGACAGGCGGCCCCGGCTCACCCTGAGTGGTCCGGGCAAGGGAGTGAGAGAGGAAGGAGTGGCAATGAAGTTGGCTAAGTGCTTGATGATAGGATTGGCGGCCCTGGCGCTGCTGGGTTGTGGTGATGACGATGAGGGAGGCTCCACGGGGGATGGTCATCCCCTCTCTTCGTTGCAGATAAGCCCGGGGGAGGCCAGGGTCCCCGTCGGTTTCGAGCAGCAGTTCCAGGCGCAGGCGACTTGGGAGGATGGCTCGGTGCAGGACGTGACCCAGCACCCCGACGTCGTCTGGAGCAGCAGCGATGCCGCCGTGGTGACAGTGGATGAGCATGGCCTCGCCAAGGGGATCAGCCCGGGCACGGCGGTCATCACCACGACTGCCACGGTGAACAGTGAACCCTACAGCGCCACCGCCAGGGTGGAGGTCATCGACACCTATGTGACCGGGCTGCAGCTGACCCCGGCCAGCGCCACTGTGCCGGTGGGCTTGAGCCAGGCCTTCGTGGCCACCGCCAGCTTTTCAGACGGCCAGTCGCGGGATGTGACCAACGCCTCGGCTCTGAGCTGGTACAGCAGTGACGACAGTCTGGCGCTGGTCAGCAACGAGGAGGGCAGCAAGGGGCTGGCCACCGGGTTGGCGGTCGGAACCCTGACCCTGGAGGCCGTCGCAATGGTCAATGGCGAGCCGCTCCAGGCCTCCGCCCCGCTGGAAGTGACGGATGCGGTGATCACCGGGCTGGATATCCATGCCCCGCAAGATCCGCTGCCGGTGGGGATGAGTGCGCAACTGAGCGCCTTCGCCAGCCTGTCGGATGGCAGTGCCCCCATCGATGTGACCGAGCATGAGGCCCTGAGCTGGAGCAGCAGCGATCCGGCGGTGGCGAGCATCAGCGACAGCGGGCTGGTCACTGGACTGGCGCAGGGCGGCAGCACCATCAGGGTGAGCGGCACCATCAACGGGGTACCCCTCGATGCGACCGAACAGCTCAGGGTAAGCTCGGCCTTCGTCACCCGGCTCGAGCTGCAACCGACGGACGGGACAGTCCCGGTGGGGCTGCAGCTTGCCTTCACTGCAGTGGCGCATCTGTCCGACGGGACATCGTTCGACGTCACCGACAACCCCCTCGTCCAGTGGCACAGCAGCCAACCCGAGATCGCGACCGTCAGCAACCTCGAGGGCAGCAAGGGGCTGGTGACGGGGCAAACGGCGGGCGTTGCCACCATCACGGCGAGCGGTACTGTCGAGGGCATGCCATTCAGTGCCTCTGCCCCGGTGACAGTGTCATCCGCCGTGGTGACCAGTCTGGCGGTCACGCCGCCAGCGGCGTCCTTGTCCATCGGGAACCGGCTGCAGTTCCAGGCCATGGCGACCCTCTCCGATGGCAGCAGCCGGGATGTGACGGGCGATGCCACCACCATCTGGTACTCCGATGCCCCCACCATCGCGACTATCGGCAACGTGGATGGCAGCCGGGGAGAGGCCCACGGCCTGAGCGAGGGGCTGGCGCTCATCACCGCCAGCCTGGCCGGCGTCACCAGTACGGCGGCGCAGCTCACTGTGATGCCGATAGCACCCGTGGCACCCATCGTCATAGAACCGCGGTATAACCAGATCGCCTCGTTGCAGCTGAGCCAGGCGGAGTTCGCATTCTGGAATGCGACCTCCATCAACTCGCCCGAGGGACAGAGCGCCCTGAGGGAGCTGAGCGGGCGGGTCTACGAGCAGTTCCGGGACGAGTTTGACTTCATCACTGTGGTGATGAACAACGAGGAGGTTCCCACGACCCCTGTAGATATGCCCACCGGCGAGTACGCCCACGTCAGGAACGATGTGGCGGGCATCGGCCTTGGCATGTTTGATAGCTCGGCGGAGTTTCACTCGGATGGCAAGTTGCAGGGCATCTGGTTTTTGTACGCGAAAAGGTACCTGTCGACCTCGACCTACGGCCCCATACTGCACGAGATGGCCCACCGCTGGGCGAACTGGGTGGTGCCGCCGGCCACCGGCCACTGGGCGCCCTGGCTGGGCATCGTCGGGCAGCTGAACAACGTGAGCGCCAATTTCGCCGACATCGAGCTCTACCTGATGGGGTTGATGGAGTCGTCCGAGATGACGGATCCCGCCAGCCTGGCCGCCTACGAGCTGATCCCGGCCGACCAGAAGCCCAGGGTGCCTGACGCCGCGAGCGCGCAGAAGGAGTTTCGTACTCTGCTGCTGATCCTGTCGGATCGGCCGCTTACCGCCACCGAGATCCAGAACTACAACAACGGCGCCACCCTGCTGGCCCGCACCGACAACCCCTCCCAGCAGGGCACCAACTTCCACAAGATGACGGGAGGCAGGGGCACCCTGGTGGTGAGCGGGCTCGATACCCTGGTCAAGCCGACCCCTTAATCCGGCGGAGTATCAGTCGCGCTCATCTGATCGAGCCGCGAACAGACGGGCGACACGGCCGATGCCGACCGCCCGTGAGGGACAAGCATCCGGAGCCAGTTACTGGCCCCGGATTTTTTTATGGCGATGGCAAAGGGCGCCGGGGCTAACGGTGAGTGGGCCACCTCAGGGGCGGCTTGCTTCATCTTGGGAGGGCTGTTCGGGCCGGTAGCGGGTCTGCTCAATCTGATCGAAGCGCAGGATCAGGGTGTCGCCCCCCTTGAGGCGATAGGCACAATGGCTGCCGTTGCAGGCGATGCGGATATGGGGTTCATTCCCCAGCAGGGGTGACAGGCTATGGGCCTCGGTCACTGGCCAGGTGCCTGTTTCAACTTTTTCGATCTGGCTGCGGGCCAGCGCTTTCCCCATGGGTCTGATATGTTCGGACGCCCAAATGACCAGCAAGGGGAGAAGGATAAAAATGGTGAATTTCAAGTAGGCGCTTTTTAGCCAAATCAAACAGTTGAAGGTAAAGGGGGCGGGATACTGATGGGCAATTTTTACTCCTCTCAGCACGATGGGAAGCAGCACGAAGAAGCGAACCAGCCACCAGGAGAGCGTCAGTCGCCACCTCGCCTTGAAAAACAGAAGCGAGAGCACGATAAACAATCCCCCTACTGTCAAAACAAGGGGGAGCACGTATGGCAGACACAGCTTGATAAGTAGATAAAACCCGAGAAGAAGCGTGGTGTCTGCGGGCAGCGAGAACTCGGTACTCTCAAGCCCAAACTGGCCAAGATAGCCATGGTGGTAGCGCATTCCCACGAAGTACACGGTAGCCGTCAGCAATGGGAGCGCGGCGCACAGAATGCCGACGAAACGTAGCATTCCCCCTTGCTCTTCCTCTTCGTTTTTCGCGGCTCGCAGCTCTCGCAGATGTTTTTTAAGCCAGCGCCTGCGCAGGGTGGTCAGATCAGCGTCCATCTCATCCTTCCTTTCTATGCCTGAGTGATCAATGTTGCGGTTCAAGGCCCTGGTCAGGCGCCGTCCAGCGCGTCGCCCCCATGGCGAGCAGGCCAAACAGTAAGAACAGATCCATGCAGGGGCTCCGGATAGGGAAAGGATGGCGTCAGTATGTTAGCGAGCCGGCAAGGGGGGCTGCCATCCCCACTTGGGTCAATCGCCGATATGACCGCATGACAGATGGGGCTCTGCTGCTGCCCGGTCGTATCGGTGGCGCCTGAAGAGAGCAAGCTTGGTCTTGTCATAGGGGGTGACACGCTGACATACAAGAAGGGGCCCTGAGGCCCCTTCGCTTTTCTTCATCTGCAGTCAGTGCCAGTCTCGTCAGGCTACCTTGCTGCTGCCTGCCAGGGTGCGGGCCAGCAACCCTTCCGGATTGTGGATGGCCTCCTTGGTCTTCACATCGATGATCTCGATGTCCTTGAATCGCTCCCGGTTCTTGATAGCCACGTCGTGGGCCAGGATGACGTAGCGGGCGTTGGCCACGTCTTTGGCGGTGATGCGGTTGATGATGCCGTTGGCGCCCTGGGTCTCTACTTTCAGCTTGATCCCCTGTTTGGCGGCCGCCTTTTGCAGGCTCTTGGCGGCGAGGAAGGTGTGGGCCACGCCGGACGGGCAGGCGGTGATGGCGAGCACGTCCGCCTCACCCTCAGCCTCGATGGCCTGGTAGTCGCTGTCGGGCTGGCTCACTTCTTCATCCTCGGTCACCGGCTTTTTCAGCAGGTTGACGATGAGGGCCGTGGTCAGGGCGCCGAGCACTGTGCCCAGGATGTAGCCCATCTTGCCTTCCACCACCGGCAGCACTATCCAGCCGCCCCAGGGGGCGTGGTTGATGCTGTGCATCATGAAGCCGGTGATGTTGCCGACGATGCCGCCCGCGACGATTGCCGGGATAACGCGCACCGGGTCGGCGGCGGCAAAGGGAATGGCCCCCTCGCTGATGCCGATCATGCCCATGATGGCGGCCGCCTTGCCCGCTTCACGCTCCTCTTTCTTGTAACGACGGGGCGAGAGCAGGGTGGCCAGCGCCATGCCGAGTGGCGGCACGCAGATGGCGATGCCGACGCCGCCCATCAGCCAGGGTTGGGTGTTGACCTGGGTCTGGGCGAACAGGGTGGCGACCTTGTTGACCGGGCCGCCCATGTCGAAGGCGGTCATGCCGCCCAGGATGGCGCCCAGCATCACCTTGCCGGAGCCTGCCATGCTGGAGAGCCAGTGGTTCATCCCGTCCATCATGGCGGCGATGGGGGCGCCTATCACCCACATCACTATGCCGCACACCAGGAAGGTGCCGATCAGCGGATAGATGAAGATGGAGCCGAGCGAACTCATGGAGTCCGGTAGTTTTATGCGTTTGAGCTGATTGACGATGAGGCCCGCGATGAAGCCCACCAGGATGGCGCCGAGAAAACCGGTGTGGAACTGCTGCACCGCGATCCAGGAGCCGATCATGCCGGGCGCCAGGCCCGGTTTGTCCGCCATGGAGTAGGCGATGTAGCCGCCGAGCACGGCGGTGAAGAGCGTCAGCCCCGCGATGCCCATGTCGGCCATGTCCTTGAGTACCCCGGCCTCGGGCACCGCGCCCTTGCCGCTCATCATCACCGACAGCGACAGCAAGACGCCCCCCGCGACGATGAAGGGGATCATGTGGGAGGTGCCAAACAGCAGGTGCTGCTTGAGGGTGCCGAGCTGGGCCTTGATGCTGCGATCCTGGGGCTCAGGCAGGCTGGGCTTCGCCTGGGCTTTGGCCTGTGGCCGCGGCTTGGTGTCGGGCTGGGCGCTGCTCAACAGGCTGAGCACCTCGGCCTTGCTGGTGGCCGCTTGCATCTGCGGGATGAAGCCTGGCTCCAGCAGCTTGGTGGAGAGCTCGGCCAGCACCTCGATATGGTGGTTGGCGCCGCCGGCCGGGGAGGCAATCATGAAGAACAGCTTGGAGGGCTGCCCATCTTCGGCGCCGTAGTCTATCCCCTGGCGGCTGATGCCGATGACGATGGCGGGCTGGAGTACCGCCTCGCTCTTGGCGTGGGGCAGGGCGACCCCCTGCTCGAAGCCGGTGTTGTCGAGATTTTCCCGTGCCCAGAGGTCGCGTACGAACTGGTCCTGATTGGCAATCTTGCCGCTGGCCTTGAGCCGGGCGGCCAGCTCGACAAACAGCCCCTGTTTGTCTTTGGCGACGATGTCGAGGCAGATCAGTCCTTCATCTATCAACGAGGTGAGCATATGTGTCTCCTGGCTCCTTCGTGGAGCCGTTGCGATGGGTAACAATTGACCCGTCTATTGTTTCGCCCTTGCCGGTTCATCGAAATCGGACATATGTGCCCTTTACTGGATTTTTGTGTCAGTGCGCCGGGCCTGTGACCCTGCTCGCATTTTGGTTTCGGGAGGATGGTCTGCCGACCTGCATTTAATATCATTTAAAAACATATGGTTATTGTGGTTTTTGGAATGAGGGCCAAGGGGGCAAGGGGCCATCTGCCTCGCCGGTCAGTCACAGGGGATGGAGATTTGTGTGCTATTGCCACCCCCTGAAATGTGAGCCGTCTGGCAAAAATGCGGCTGGCGGGGGCGAGGGCAGGCGACTGCCGTCGCAGTTTGAGGCGGCCAAACCGGCGGCGCGCACGGGCCGTCAGCAAGGGCGTGACGGCGAGAACCGTGGGGATAGGTGGCTGATATTGCTGCGCAATTGGAGTGGACAAAGGTGGCAGCACCCCCTGCTTTGGCTCTGTCGGCCGGTCTGCCGAGAGGGCTAGCACCCAATTTTTAGATTGGGTTATGGATAATCAATCGTTTATTTCGTTGGACAGTTGGGGGGATAGTGGTGTCACACTCTGTGAGCAGGTTGGCCAACAGTGCCGTCAGCCAGTGTGTAACCCTATTGATGTAAGGAGACATCCTGATGGAAAAACTTGACCAAGAGATCGACACCATGCGCCATGAGTTTGAGTCACAAGGGCAGAAGCAGGCCCATGACAAGTGGCAGGCCAGGGTCGATGAACTGCAGCGGGAGCGTACCGAGGTTCCCCAGCCGGAAGCGGCAGAACACTAGCCTGCCGACGGCCATCATGGCTACCGGTTGTGCAGATAATCAAAAACCACCGCCCCGAGACAGGGCGGTGGTTTTTTTTCAAGCTCATCTCGACCTTGCTCAACTCTCTCAGACCGCGGGCCGGCAACGCCGGGCGGGGTCAGGCCGGGCTCGACTGCGGTTGTCGCCACATGCGGTACATGGTGTGGCAGTTGACGAACAGGAAACTGACTTCGATCAGACTGCCCCCGATGGAGCCTATCAGTATGTTGTGGCTGGTCCAGCACAGGCCCCCCGCCAGCATGCTCAGCCGCAGCGTGATGCCCTGGGCGCGGAACAGTCCCCAGGTGCCTATGGTGGTGCCTATGATGGGCAACCACTGCACCGGGTTCGTGATCTGGGGAATGCCGAGCGCCCAGACCAGGATCAGGAAGAACAGCATCACCCAGGGGCTGCGGGTGTGCCCCGAGGCGGTGGTTCGAATGCAACTGAGACCTGCGCTGAGGGCCGCCGTGCTGGCGCCCATCAGGAAGAAGTGGAGGGCGATGGCCGCCTGATAGAGGCAAAGCCGCAGTCGAAAACGCCCGTCGTCCCGTTGCCGGAAGGCGCTGATCCCGACCAGCATGGCGGCAAGGCCGATGCCCTGCGCCAGGGGTTGTTGCTGGAACAGCGTCCAGAGCGGCATCAGCCAGCTCGGCTCGGCGCTCACAGGAGAGGGCCCTTGCAGAGCAGCCTTGGCTGGCAGTCATTGTGTTGGCTGCGGGTCGGTTTGCCGCAGGCGATCGCGACTGTGAACGCAACGGATAGGGTCAGGGGGTCATTCATGGGGGGTTTCTATCAGGGGGCCGTGGCCGGTGCGGAATCGTACCATGTGACGGCCGGCGCCCGTCAAGGCGCCGCGCTGCGGGAGGGCCAAGAGAGGGAGGCCAGGTCGGGATCTGGCACCAATGACAAGGGCCATCGATGATGGCCCTTGTCCGGTTATCGCTTTAGCAAGACAGCCGTTAGCAGCGGTTGCCGGCGCGGGCGACCCGGCCCTCGGCCAGCAGCCGATAGTCGCCGGTGGCGGCGGGGACGAAGGCGGACTGGCCCTTCTCCAGCCGCAGTATCTGCTCACCCTGCCTGAGCGTCACTGTGCCATCGATGGCAAACAGGATCTCGGCGCTGGCGGTGGTGAGTGCATGCTCACCGGCCGGATAGACGCTGAAGGTGAAGTCCGGCACCGGCACCTCGAAGTGCTGCACCTCACCCTCGAGGCGGGGGGCAAGCAGGATCTGATCGTCGGGTTTGGCGACGCAACGGGTGCAGTCCAGCAGTTCGGCCACGTCTATGTACTTGGGGGTGAGACCGGCGCGCAGCACGTTGTCGGAGTTGGCCATGATCTCGAGGCCGGTGCCGCGCACATAGGCGTGGGGGGTGCAGGCATCGAGGAACATGGCCTGGCCCGGCTCGAGGGTCACCACGTTCAGCAGCAGCGGCGAGAACAGCCCCACATCCCCCGGGTACTGGGCGGCCAGGCTGGTGATCAGCGCGAAGGTCTCCTCGTCCCGATGCTCGGCGGCATAGGCCAGCAGCCCCGTCAGGGCTTCCTCCTTGCGCGCTCCTGCCAGGATCAGCAGCTGGTGGAAGAAGTGTTGCAGCCCAGCCTCATGCGGGTTGGCGGCGAGGGCCGCGACCAGCTCGGCCAGGGCTGGCAGCTTGACCCGCTCGAACAGCGCCAGGATGGCGGGAATGGCGCGAAAACCGTTCATCGCCTGATAGGGGGTGAGGGCAAACACCAGCTCCGGCTTGTGGTTCGGATCCTTGTAGTTGCGATTGCTCGCCTTGGCGTCGATGCCGGCGGCCTCTTCCTTGGCAAATCCCGCTTCGGCCTGCGCCTTGCTGGGATGCACCTGGATGGAGAGCGCCTTCTCGGCACAGAGCACCTTGAACAGGAACGGCAGGCTGCCGAAGCGGGCGACTGTGGCCTCGCCCAGCACGGCGCTGGGGGCGGCCTCGATAACGGCGGAGAGCTTCTGTGCGCCGCCCGCCAGGTTCACCTCGGAGCAGCCGTTGGGATGGGCGCCCATCCACAGCTCGGCCTGGGGTTTGCCGTCCGGATTGGGGATGCCAAACAGGGTGGTGAGGGCGTCATGGCTGCCCCAGTCGTAGCCTTGAATCGGGTTTTGCATCAACAGAAAGGAGGGCAGATCTCGACTGCTCATAAGGGACGCCTCATTGAGTTTGAAGAAAGTGGTTTGCAGAAAAGGGTGGAATTGACGGTCCGGCCCGGACTATAACATGGGCGACCTTTGCCGCCGCAATCGCTTGCCTCTCTCTTGATCGGGATCATCATGTCACTCATCTTCAGCCAGCTGCTCGACGGCGCCCTCCACGAACAGGTTCCTTTCGAGCAGATCTGGTTCGCCAGCGAGCAGGGGGTTCCACCCGGCTTCAGCTATCAGGTCAACTTTCCCCGCCTCGAACTGGTGTTCAGCGGCGAATACCGCAACCAGATCTGGGACAAGGAGCTGGGCTGCAAGGAGATCAGCGTGCTGCCGGGGCAGGCGCTCTACATCCCCCCCAACGGCTGGAACAAGCCACAATGGACCACCGACTGCTCGGTGCTGAGCCTGCTGTTTGGCAAGCGCCAGCTCGGCTTCAGCCTGGTGAGCAAGCGGCGGGAGGACCCCGACTTCTTCGATGTGCAAAAGCACAGCATCATGGCCAGGGCCGGCCACGTGCTCGAACACATCTTGGCGGCGCTCAACGTGCTGACCGAGGATCCCGGCCGCTCCCCCACCGACAACCACCTGCTGCAGGCGCTGCTCACCAGCGCCCGCCAGCTGCTGGCAGAATCCGCCGCCGAGCGGCCCAGGGGAGCGGATCTGTTTCACGGCATCTGCATCTACATTCAGGAGAACTTTCACCGCCCCGTCACCCGGGACTCCATCGCCCACCGCTTCAACGTCTCGGCCAGCCATCTCTCCCACCTGTTTCGCGAGCAGGGCCACATGCGGCTGGCGGACTACATCAGCTGGGTGCGGATCGACAGGGCCAAGTTCATGCTGAAAAAGTACCGCTTCCGGCTGGAGGAGGTGGCGAGCCGCTGCGGTTACGGCGATGTGAACTATTTCTGCCGGGTGTTCAAGCAGAAGACCGGGCTGACCCCGTCCCAGTACCGCTCCCTGAGCCAGCCCCAGGGGCAGCCGGAGGATCTGGCGGGATGAGGACGGATGCCATTGGACCCGCATCGGCGCTGGCGCCGGCGGGCCTCGCCGCATGCCGGGCGCGTACGGACAGAGCGCACTGTGATCCAGTACTCGACTATGGTCGGACATGCACGCTCGCCATTTGATTATGAAAATGGATGGGCTAAGATGGCCGCGCGCAACGATCAGATTTATAACAAACGGAAGTTAGGAGATGCCGATGGAAAGCAAAGTAGTTATCCCGACCCAGGGTCAGAAAATCACAGTCGATGCCAACGGCAAGCTGAAGGTTCCCAACCACCCGATCATTCCGTTTATCGAAGGGGATGGCATCGGTGTGGACGTGACCCCGGCCATGTTGAGTGTGGTGAATGCCGCGGTCGAGAAAGCCTACAAAGGCGAGCGCAAGATCGCCTGGATGGAGATCTATACCGGCGAGAAATCGACTCATGTCTATGGCGAAGGTGCCTGGCTGCCGGCCGAAACCCTGGATTTCATTCGTGAATACTGCGTGGCCATCAAGGGCCCGCTGACCACCCCGGTCGGTGGCGGTATTCGCTCCCTCAACGTGGCTCTGCGCCAGGAGCTGGATCTCTACATCTGCCTGCGCCCGGTCCGTTACTACGAAGGGACCCCGAGCCCGGTCAAGCGTCCGGATCTGACCGACATGGTGATCTTCCGCGAGAACGCCGAAGACATCTACGCCGGCATCGAGTGGAAGGCGGACAGCGATGAAGCGAAGAAGGTCATCGCCTTCCTGCAAAACGAGATGGGCGTGAAGAAGATCCGCTTCCCCGAGTCTTGCGGCATCGGCATCAAGCCGATGTCCAAGGCCGGGACCGAGCGTCTGGTCCGTGCCGCCATCGAGTACGCCGTCGACAACGATCGCGACTCCGTGACCCTGGTGCACAAGGGCAACATCATGAAGTTCACCGAAGGTGCCTTCAAGGATTGGGGCTATGCCCTGGCCCAGAAAGAGTACGACGCCCAGTTGATCGACGGCGGCCCCTGGTGCTCCTTCAAGAACCCGAAGACCGGCAAGACCATCATCGTCAAGGACGTCATCGCCGATGCCTTCCTGCAACAGATCCTGCTGCGTCCGGCCGAGTATGACGTCATCGCCTGTATGAACTTGAACGGTGACTACATCTCCGACGCCCTGGCCGCTCAGGTCGGTGGTATCGGCATCGCCCCGGGCGCCAACATTGGCGACGGTGTGGCGCTGTTCGAGGCGACTCATGGCACCGCGCCCAAGTATGCCGGTCAGGACAAGGTCAACCCAGGCTCCCTCATTCTCTCCGCCGAGATGATGCTGCGCCACCTGGGTTGGGTCGAAGCGGCCGATCTCATCATCAAGGGCATGGAAGCGGCCATCGCCAACAAGACGGTCACCTATGACTTCGAGCGACTGATGGAAGGCGCCACCCTGCGCTCCTGCTCCCAGTTCGCCCAGGACATGGTCGACCAGATGTAATCGGGTTTCCCAAAAGCAAAACCGGCGCCATGAGCGCCGGTTTTTTTATGGGTGACAGACGAAGGCTCTTGCCTTATTGCGCCTGCTCTATGTGTTGTTGATAACGTTGCTGCCACTTGCTGCTCTCGGCTTCGTCGCCCTGGGCCTGCCAGAACTCGCAGATGGAGTTGGCGAGTTCGGAGGCCATGGCGTGATCGCCATCGCGACGGCTCATCAGATATTGTCCCAGCCAGCTTTGATACTGTTTCATTGCCCGATCTCCTTATCTAAGGTGCCCTTGGTGATTGCCCTCTGGCCGAGCGAACTCGCCAGATATGACTCAACCAGGTCACTTGTTGTGCTGCGCGACTGCTCGTTGTTATCACCGGATTGGGTAGTGATCTCGCCGGATATGGGCGTCAACGGGGCGCAGATGTCAAAAAACGGCCCCTATCGTATCACAAAATAACCAACTTGGGGGGATTGACGGCAGGGGGAGGGGCGTGGGTGCCGGCAGATCTTGGGTAAAGAGCATGCCATCTTGCTGATCCCAGAAGAGAAAAACCCGCCAGGGTGGCGGGTTTTGCGGCTTAAAAAAAGATCAGATGTTGGCGGTGGCCAGGTATTTTGCCATCTCGTCCACCGGCACCATGCCACCGCCGGTGGCCCACACCAGGTGGGTGGCCTGTGCCATGCGCCGGGTATCCAGACCGAGGGATGCCTGCCACTCGCCATCGGCGCTGACCCGCCAGGGACCCGGCATGCCGGCGAGGGCGGAGGGCTCGAGGCGGATCTGCTCGTCCCGCGCCAGCAGCCCCAGCAGGTCATACATCTCCTGATCGCTCAGGGTGTAGAAGCCATCGAGCAGCCGTTCCATGGCGCGGCCGACGAAACCGGAGGCGCGCCCCACCGCCAGGCCATCGGCGGCGGTGAGGTTGTCGATCCCCAGATCCTGCACCGCGATCTGATCGTGCAGGCCGGTGTGCACCCCGAGCAGCATGCAGGGGGAGTGGGTGGGCTCGGCGAAGAAGCAGTGAACGTCATCCCCGAATGCGAGTTTCAGGCCAAACGCCACCCCGCCCGGACCGCCGCCCACTCCGCAGGGCAGGTAGACGAACAGCGGGTGTTCGGCATCCACCTCGATGCCCATCTCATCGAACTGCTTTTTCAGCCGCTCGCCCGCCACCGAGTAGCCGAGAAACAGGGTGCGGGAGTTCTCGTCATCGATGAAGAAGCAGTTGGGATCGCGCTCGGCCTCCTTGCGCCCCTGCTCCACGGCCACCCCGTAATCCTCGGCGTATTCCACCACTATGACCCCGTGTTCGCGCAACTTGCGCTTCTTCCACTCCCGCGCATCGGCGGACATGTGCACGGTGACGGTGAAGCCGAGCTTGGCGCTCATGATGCCGATGGACATGCCGAGGTTGCCGGTCGAGCCCACGGCGATGCTGTATTGGCCGAAGAAGCGGCGGAACTCATCGCTGAACAGCTTGCTGTAGTCGTCGTCTTCGCGCAGCAACCCGGCCTTGATCGCCAGCTGCTCGGCGTGGGTCAGCACCTCGTAGATGCCGCCACGGGCCTTGATGGAGCCGGAGATCGGCAGGTGGCTGTCTTTTTTCAGCAGCAGCCGGCCGGTGAGGTCAACGCCGTAGCGCTGGTTGAGGGTCGCTTGCAGGGCCGGGATGACCGCGACTTCGGACTCCAGAATGCCCCGCATGGCACGGGTCTCGGGGAAGGCCTGGCACAGGTAGGGGGCGAAGCGGGCCAGGCGGGCTGAGGCGTCCGCGACGTCGCGTTGATCCAGCCCCACGTAGGGCAGGCCGGCCGCCAATGTGGTGGCATTGGGGTTGAACCAGGTCACAGGCTCGAGAGAGATCAGCGTCTGAACCAGCGGGTACTGAGAAATGAGCTGCGCAATGTCGGTATTTTTCATGGGATGTCTCTGTCTTTTACACGATATAGGAGAGCAGGAAGGTGCCGGCCAGCGCCATCAGGGAGGCGAGGAGGGTGGCACTGGTGTAGTACTTGAGCGTTTCGTTCAGGGTAGCGCCGCAATACTGCTTCACCAGCCAGAACAGGGAGTCGGTCACCATGGTGCAGCCGATGGCGCCTGAGCCGATGGCGAGGGTCATGATCTCCGGGCTGATGTTCGGGTAGTGCACCATGATGGGGGCGACGATGGCAGTGGCCCCCATCATGGCGACGGTGGCGGAGCCGACGGCGGCGTGCAGCACTATGGCCACCAGCCAGGCCAGCAGTATGGGGTGCATGTCCAGCTGGGAGAGGATGGTGGCGAGGCTGTCCCCCAGGCCACTGGCCTTGAGCACGCCGTTGAAGGCGCCGCCGGCCCCGATGATCAGCAGTATGTTGGCGATGGAGGAGAAGCACTGCTCGGTCTTGTCCAGCAGCCCTTCCATCTTCATGCTCTGGCGGATCCCCAGCACGTAGTAGGCGGTGAAGGCGGCGATGAACATGGCGGTGATGGGGTTGCCGATAAACTCCAGCAGGGTATAGAGGATGGAGCTCTGATCCATGTTCAGCTCGGCCACCGTCTTGGCCAGCATCAGCAGTATGGGCAGCAGCACGGTGAAGAGGGAGGCGCAGAGGGAGGGGAGCTCGGCCTCATCGCGCGCCTCGATATTCGCAAAGGCGGCGGGTACTTCTTTGAACGGAACCCGTTTGCCCAGCAGCTTCAGAAACAGCGGGCCGCCGACCAGGGAGGCAAAGAGCCCGACCGCGAGGCCATAGACGATGACGGATCCGATATCGGCTCCCAGCTGATTGGTGACATAGAGCGCGGCCGGATGGGGCGGCACTATGCAGTGCACGGCCATCAGGGCGGTGCAGAGCGGGATGGCGAGCGTCAGCAGCGAGGTGTTGGTCTTGCGGGCGATGGAGAAGGCGAGCGGGATCAGCAACACCACCCCCACCTCGACGAACAGGGTGATGCCGCACACCAGGCCGACCAGCACCATGATGACCTGAGGCGAGAGCCAGCGGCATTTCTGCAGGGTGAGACCGATGCGCTCGGCGGCGCCCGATACCTCCATCATCTTGCCGAGTATGGTGCCAAGGCCGATGACGGCGGCGAGGAAACCCAGGGTGCCGCCTATGCCCTCCTCCATGGCACTGACCATCTTGACCGGGTTCATCCCCATCATGGTGCCGACATAGAAGCTCGCCAGCAGCAGGGCGAGGAAGGGGTGGATCCTGCCCTTCACTATGGTGAAGACGATCAGGATGATGCTAGTCAGCAAGGTACCGACGACCCACATTTCAGAATTCATACTGCGCCTCGACAAGGGTGATAAGAGATGAACGATGGGCCTATTGAACGGGAATGGCGCCGGGCTGACAAATGATGAAAATGGCGTCTTGGATGAGCTGGGTTGATGCAAAGGTGCCACATTCATCACATTTAGCTGTGGATCTGTGACTTGGATTCGGTTGCTTCATCCTAAAGCGGGCTTTCCGGGATATCATGACGGCGATCTTTAGCCGGTGGTGGGGAAGGCGGATGTATACCGAAGACAACTATGTATCGAGAAACAAGCTGCTGAGCGGCTATCAACTCTCCAAGCTGCACACCTTCGAGGCGGCGGCCCGCCATTGCTCCTTTGCCCTGGCGGCGGATGAACTGGCGCTCAGCCCGAGCGCGGTGAGCCACCGGATTGGTGCGCTGGAAGAGGAGCTTGGCTTCAAGCTGTTCCAGCGTTTTCACCGCAAGGTGATGCTGACGGTGGAGGGGCAGCGGATCTTCTGGGCGCTCAAGTCCTCGCTGGAGTTCATCAATCAGGAGATCCTGGAGATCAAGAATCAGGAGCTGTCCGGTTCCCTGACCGTCTACTCCCGCCCCTCCATCGCCCAGTGCTGGCTGGTGCCGCGGCTCGCGGACTTCTCCCGCCTGCATCCCCAGATCGATCTCAACATCATGACCGGCAACGAGAACGTCAACCTGCACGGCTATGGCATCGATCTGACGATCTATTTCGACGACAAGATGCCGGAGCGGCTCGCCATCCACCCGCTGATGGATGAATACATGGTGCCGGTATGCAGCCCCGACTATGCCGAGCAGCATGGGCTGCTGGATAACCCTGACAACTTGTCTCGCTGTCGCCTGCTGCACGACAGGCAGGCCTGGGGGTACGATTCCGACACCGACGAGTGGTGCAGCTGGGCCCGTCAGGCCGGGATCTCCCTCGACGGCTGTCAGTCGAGCATGGGCTTCGATCGCTCCGATCTCGCCATCATCGCCGCCATGAATCACGCCGGGGTGGCCATGGGCCGCAAGAACCTGGTGCGCCAGCGGCTGGAGCGCAACGAGCTGGTGGAGCCCTTCCCGGGCAGGGAGGTGCGCTGCGAGCAGCGTTACTACATGGCGACGCTCCCCAACCGCCAGTGCCCCAAGATCCAGGCCTTCATCGACTGGATAGGCGCCCAGGCCGCGATGGCGTGCTGAGTCGGAGGGCCGCAAGGCGGGGTATTCCTGTGGCGGGGCTGGCTGGCTCACCGCGGCTTATTTTATCCGGTGAGTGGATAATGCCCTTGGTATTCGCAGTGGATGGCAGACTGACATGAGTCGGGAGAGATCTGGTGTTTTATCATCCCCCGGTGCTTGGATGACTCCATGCTCATTTATCGGATCGACGAATATCCTGGCTGAGGATCTGACCGTGATTAACCAAGGCTGAAGAAAATAATGTCTAGCTGCCCTCTTTTTCAATAACGACAACAGTGTGAATTAACGGCAACGAATAATGGTCATGATGTTGTCAAGCCTCCCTCTGGCACTATAAAATCATTATGTTGTTATCGAGCGGACATGCTATTCTCAAACTGTGTTATCCCTGTGACATACAAAAATAATTCTGTGAGGAAGTAATGAACGAGTTTCTGAAAGTTCTACTGAACATTCGCAGCTTGCGTGCTGCCATTCGTGAACTGCCGTTTGAGCAACTGCAAGAAGCGAAAGAAAAGTTTGATCTGGTATATAACGAGCGTGCCGAGTCTGTTGAACAGGAACGTGCCGAGCAGGAAGAGCGTCAGCGCAAGCTGAGCGAATTTACCGAGATGCTGCAACAAGCCGGTATCGACCCGCGTGAGCTGATCGGCAGCGTCGCTGCCCCGGCAGCCGCTGGCGCAGCCAAGAGCAAGCGTGCTCCGCGTCCTGCCAAGTACAAGTATCAGGAAGATGGCCAGGAGAAGACCTGGACCGGTCAGGGCCGTATGCCGAAAGCCATTGCCGAGCAGGTTGCGCTGGGCAAGGATCTGAACGACTTCTTGATCTGATTGTCTGGATCCGCTTGTCAATAATGCCGCCCAATGGGCGGCATTATTATTTTTGGGATAATACGAAATCACCCCCATGGCGCCGCTGCACTATTTTCGCCGGCATATCTGGATCTGCATGATCATCTCGATCCAATAAAGAAGATTCCTCCTGCTGGAAGCAATGGGATCAACCTTGACCCCATCATTGCCGGCGACTCAACGCTGGACTCATACAGCCCATTTATTTTCACCTATGAAACTCGCAGAACCCTGTGACGGACCCCCTCATCGAGGAAATGAGAGGGCACTCTTTCAGTCAGACTTCTTCGTTCTCCCCGAGATGCTGTTCGCGTGGCCATAAAGGCATTAACTCATGTCGGGTTATTTAACTCGGGTTATCGCAGGTCTATTTGACCCTCGGCGACTGGCGATATGCTCAGTGTGTCTGGGGATAATGATGGCGGCTATTTAATGCAGGGATCTGGAGCGATCCCTGGCATTAACAAATAAGCGGTCGATTAACTGACCGGCAACGCCTCTTCGCGGCGGGTCGACGGCGAGCTTGTCCCCTGGGATTGCCGGCGAGCCTCGACGGCATCGGCCAGCATGGCCAGCAGCGTCTGGCTGTCATCCCAGCACAGACAGGCATCGGTGACCGACAGGCCGTACTGGAGTTCACTCAGGGGGGCTGGTTTCTGGCTCCCCCCCTGCAGGAAGCTCTCGACCATGACGGCGGCGATGGCCTCGCTGCCCTCGCTCAGCTGGCGGCAGAGCTCCCCGGCGACCCGGATCTGGTTCTTGTGCTGTTTCTGGCTGTTGCCGTGGCTGCAATCCACCATCAGTCGATGGTTGAGCCCCTGCCGTGCCAACCGCTCGGCGGCATCCATCACATCGCTCTGGTGATAATTGGGCAGGGTGCCACCGCGCAAGATGATGTGGCCGCTCGGATTGCCCTCGCTCTTGATCACCACTATGCCACCCTGGCTGCCGGGGGCGGTGAACAGATGGGAGGCTTTGCTGGCCTGGATGGCATCGATGGCCACCCGGATATTGCCATCTGTGCCGTTCTTGAAACCGACGGGACAGGGCAAGGCCGAGGCCAGCTGTCTGTGTACCTGGGACTCGGTGGTGCGCGCCCCTATCGCCCCCCAGCTGATGAGATCGGCCAGGTAGAGGAAGCTGGTGGTATCGAGAAACTCGGTGGCGGTGGCCAGCCCCAGCCGGTTGATGTCGAGCAGCAGCTGGCGCGCCAGGCACAGACCCTGGCCGATGTCGTTGCTGCCATCCAGATGAGGGTCGAATACCAGCCCCTTCCAGCCGACCGTGGTGCGTGGCTTCTCGAAATAGGTGCGCATCACTATCAACAGCCGGTCCTGATAGGCCTCGGCGAGGCGTGTCAGGCGCCGAGCATAGTCGAGCGCGGCGAGGGGATCATGGATGGAGCAGGGGCCGATCACCACCAACAGGCGATCGTCTGCACCGGTCAGGATCTGGCGAACCTGGTGACGGTGCTGGTCAATCTGCTCCGCCATCTCGGCAGGGCAGGGATGCTGTGCCAACAGGTCGGCAGGAGTGGGGAGCGCCTCCACCGCGAAGGCGCGCATTACCGAATTCAAAACTGCCATCTGGGATTACCTTGCTGTGCAAATGGGGTCGATGAGGTGCCTGCGAAACCCGGACGCCGGATCAGGCGGCGAGGGACGCTGACATATCACTCCTTGTTGAGAGTGATTATCATTATCTTGTTGTCAGTCTCAAATGCAAGCACTAGAACGAGGATCACCAGAATGGGGGGAGGGGGTAAAAAGGGCAGAAACCGGATTGCAATCGGGCCCGATCCAGAATGGGAAAAGGCCCGATAAATACAAGGAAAATAAGGCGTTATCAGCTATCCATCACGACATGGCGATCCTGATGGTAGGCGTCCTCATCCTTGCCGTGGCGCCAGTAGGGCACCGCATAGACCTGGGAACGATCCACCTCCAGCGCGCGCCTGACATGACGGCGCAGCGGCACCACCAGCCCCTCTTCCCCACCGAACCAGAAATAGCTCTGCTCAGAGGCCATGGGCAGGGCTGTGAAATGGTTCACCAGGGGCTCGGTCTGGTCGGGAGTACCGACAAACCAGCGCAGGCTGACACCGACGGGCAGCGACAGATCCTGCACATCTTCCCGATGGGGCACCAGCAGCGCGATATGGCCCCGGGCTTCGGCCGGCATCACCTCTGCCATGGCGCTGATGGCGGGCAGGGAGGTGAGATCCCCCGCCATGTAGTAGTGCAGGGCCGGCTGCAGCATGGGATCCGGGCCGCCGGGGCCTGAGATGGCCAGCAGATCGCCAGGCTGGACCCGCAGGGCGAAGCGGCTGGCCGGGCCGGCATCGCCGTGCAGGGCGAAGTCGATGTCCAGCTCCAGCGCCTCACGCCGGAAGGCGCGGATGGTAAAGGTGCGGAGGATGGGCTTCTGGCTCGGATCTTCCCAGCGGGGCCCCTTGGGGGTCGGGGTCGGCAGCACGGCATGGGGCTGGCCCGGCTGGGGCAGCATGATCTTGATATGGGCGCCGCCACAGCTGAAGGGGTAGTCGGCCAGCTCAGGGCTGGTCAGACAGACGCGGCGCAGATGGGGGCCCACATCATGGACCTGTTTGACTGTGAGCAGGCGAGGGCGATTGACCGGGGCGGGCTGTGACATATGAGTACTCCTGACAGGCAATGGCGCTCATTTTTCATCAAATGAAAATTATTATCAATTGGTTTGTGGGTGGGAAGGGGGCCACGGCCGGGAGGGATATTTACCCCGGCCGTGGCACAGAGAGGCGGGAGACTAGCTCCGATCGCTCCCCCCCAACGCCTGGTAGATCCCGGCCATGGTGTTGAGCTGGCTCTGCTGTTGGGTCAACAGGCTGAGCTCGGCATCCCACAGCCTATTCTGCTCATCCAGCCAGGGCTGTACCCCGGTGGCACCGGCCTGGAAGCGGGCCCGGGCCAACCGCTCTGCCTCCCTGGCATAGCCCAGCTGCTGCCCCAGATAGCGCAGGCGTTGCTCGCCCTGATGGCGGGCGGCCAGTCCGTCTTCCACCTCCAGCAAGGCGCCGTAGAGCTGCTTGCGAAACTCGGTCTCGGCGATCTGGTAATCGACCTCGGAGCTGGCGATGGAGAGCTTGGTCTTGTTGTACTCGAGGAAGGGCAGGGCCAGGGTGGCCCCCAGGGTCCCCACCGGATTCTGCAGCACCTGGGTCAGGGTGTCCGAGGTGGTGCTGGCGCTGCCGGTCAGGTTGAGGCTGGGGTAGAAGCTGGTGCGGATCTCGTCCCCCCTGGCCAGCGTCTTGCGCAGCCGCAGCTCGGCGGCCCGCACATCGGGGCGCCGGGCCAGCACGTCGGCCGGGATGCCGACCGCCAGCGATGGGATGGGGCTGGTCGTCAGGGCGGCCGGGATGAACTCCAGCGGACCGCTGCTGCGGCCGAGCAAGAGCCGCAGGGCATTGCCAGCCTGCTCCCGCTGCAGGACGAGGGAGGCGAGCTCCGCCTGCTTGCCGGCTTTCTGCTGGCCGGCCTGCACCAGATCGAGCCGGGTAACGGCACCGGCGTCATATTTGGCGCGGGTAAGCTGCTCGGCGCGGCTGTAGTTGGCGAGCTGGCGCTCGCCGAGGGAGATGGCCGAGCCGAGATAGGCCAGCTGCCAATACTGCTCCAGCGCCTTGCCGATCAGCATCAGACGGGTGGCCGCCAGATCCTGCTCGCTGGCCTGAGCCTCCCAGCCGGCCTGATCCCGGACCGAGGCGAGTTTGCCCCACAGATCCACCTCGTAACCCAGGTTGAGGGAGGGGCCCAGATTGCGGCTGGTCACGCCGGTGCCCATGTTCTTGTTGCCGCTGACCCCTATGCTGGCGTTGACCGAGGGGGTGAGATTGGTGTCGGCCAGGCTGGCGCCAAGCAGGGCGTTCTTCAACCTGAGCCCCGCCACCTGCATATCCGGGTTGGCGGCCAGCACGGCATCGACCAGCCGGTCGAGGGCGGGATCCTTAAACCCCTGCCACCAGAGGCCCGCCTGCTGCTGGGTGAGCCCCTCGTCGGCCTGCTGCCAGCTCGGCGCCACGACCAGATCCGGTTGGTGATAGGTGCTCTGCTGACTGCAGGCGCTGAGGACAAGGCCGGCGGCGAGGCAGAGCGCTGGTCGCGATAAGAGGCTGCGGCCCTGTCTGGATAAGAGGCGGCGCCTCTGTCTGGACAAATTGCGCATCATCATTCCCTTGCCAGCGCCTCGACCGGATCGAGCCGGGCCGCGTTGCGGGCAGGCAGGTAACCAAACAGGATCCCGATGAGCGAGGAGCAGCCAAAGGCCATCAGAATGGAGAAGAGCGAGAAGTGCATCTGGAAGCTTTCCACTATCAGTGAGAAGACGAAGCCGATGAGCAGGGCCAGGCCGATGCCGAGCAGGCCGCCCAGCAGGCTGACCATCACCGCCTCGATCAGGAACTGTTGCAGTATGTCGGACTGACGGGCGCCGACCGCGATGCGGATCCCGATCTCCCGGGTGCGCTCCACCACAGACACCAGCATGATGTTCATCACCCCGACGCCGCCGACGATGAGGGAGATCACCGCGATGGCGGAGACCAGCAGGGTCATGGTGGCGGTGGTCTTCTCCACCGACTTGATGATGCTGTCGCTGCTGAAGGTGAAGAAGTCTTTCACCCCGTGGCGTTGGGTCAGCAGTGCCACGGCGGCCTGCTCGGCCAGGGCGGGCTGGATCCCGTCCTTGACCCGGATGGTGATCTGGCTGAAGTGGTTCTGGGAGATGAGACGGCTCATCACGGCGCTGTAGGGCAGCCAGACGGTGACCGACTGGCTGCTGCGGCCAAAGCCGGTCTCCTGCGCCACCACGCCGATGATGCGCACCGGCAGGGTGCCGACCAGCACCACCTGGCCGATGGGGTCCTCCTTGCCGAGCAGACTCTCTATGGTCTTGCCATCCACCACGGCCACCGCCGTCCGGCTCTGGATATCCCGCTCATCGAACAGCCGGCCCTGGGTGAGCGTCATCCCCTTGACCCGGAAGAAGTCGCTGCCGACCCCGACCACGTTGCCGCTGCTGGTCTTGTTGCGATAGCGCAGCTGACCCGAGGTCGCGATCTGGGGGCTGGCCCCCTCCAGATAGGGTTGGCCGAGCAGGGCGTCGAGATCCCGCTCGTTCAGGGTCTGGATGCTGGCCGCCTTCTCATCTCCCCAGTCCTTGCCGGGGAAGATGTCGATGGTGTTGGTGCCCATGGCGTTGATGTCATTGATCACCTTGGCGCGGGCCCCCTGGCCGAGGGCGACCACGCTGACCACGGCGGCGATGCCGATGATGATGCCGAGCATGGTGAGGAAGGTGCGCATGCGGTGTGCCAGCATGGCGTGCAGGGCCATGCGGCCCGCTTCCCGGTAGCGATCCCAGCCCTGGCTGCCCCGTTTGGTGATGGATGCCGCAGGCTGGCCGGCGGCGTGGGTCGGCGTGGGTTCGCGCTTCTCCACCGGCTCTGCGGGCAGGGGGAGGCCTGGTTCGGCCTGGTCTATGGTCGTCGCTGCGGGCTGGCCACTGTCGTCCACCATGCGCCCATCGCGCAGGGGGAGGCCAGGCTCGGCTTGGTCTGTGGTCGCCGTCGCGGGCTGGCCACTGTCTTCCACTACCCGTCCATCGCGCAGGGTGATGATGCGATCTGCGTGGTTGGCCACCGCCATGTCGTGGGTCACCAGGATGATGGTGTGGCCCCGGCCATGCAGCTCCTTGAGGATGGCCATCACCTCCTTGCCGCTGTGGCTGTCGAGGGCCCCGGTGGGTTCGTCGGCCAGGATCACCTCGCCGCCATTGGCCAGCGCCCGGGCTATGCTGACCCGCTGCTGCTGCCCGCCGGAGAGCTGACCCGGCCTGTGGTGGCTGCGATCGCTCAGGCCGAGGCGGGACAGCAGGGTGCGGGCCCGCAGCTGGCGCTCGGGGCGCGAGGTGCCGGCGTAGATGGCCGGGATCTCCACGTTGGCGGCCGCATCCAGATGGGGCAGCAGGTGATAGCGCTGGAAGATGAAACCGAAGTGGTGGCAGCGCAGGCGGGCCAGGGCGAGGGCATCCAGCTGGGCGGTGTCCTGCCCGCGGAACAGGTACTCGCCCGAACTGGGGCGGTCGAGGCAACCCAGCAGGTTCATCAGGGTGGACTTGCCGGAGCCGGAGGCGCCGACGATGGCGACCATCTCCCCCGCCTGGATGCAGAGATCCAGCGGGTGCAGCACCGTGACCTCTTGCTCCCCGCTCTGGTAGCGACGCTCTATGCCCTTGAGCCGGATCAGGGGCTCGCTCACGGCCTCATCTCCCCGTTATCGTCCTGGACGGGCTTGCCCTGCTCCAGGGTGACCTTGTCCTGCTCGTTCAGGCCGCTCACCACCTCGATCTTGATGTCGTCCTTCATGCCGGTCTTGATGCGGCGGGTCTCTTTCTGCTCGTCGTCCTTGAGCAGGCTGACCTCATATTCGTTGTCCCCCAGCTTCTTGCCGAGGGCGGTTTGGGGGATCGCCAGCACCTGCTTGCGTTCACCCAGCACTATGGTGACCTGGGTCGTCATGGCGACCCGCAGCTGATGGTCCGGGTTGGGCACATCGAACAGGGCGTAGTAGTAGACGGCCGCGTTGCTGGTCGCCGTGCTGCTGGCGGTCTGCTCGTTGATGTTGGTGGGGGCCAGCTCGACCGTGCGCAGGGTGGCGTGATAGCGGGTATCCGGATCCCCGATCAGGGTGAAATAGACCGGCATGCCAGCCTTGACCTTGGTGACATCGGCCTCCGAGATCTGGGCCTTGACCGTCATGGTCTCCAGGTTGGCGAGCTTGAGCAGAGTCGGCACCGTCTGGCTGGCGGCCAGGGTCTGGCCCTGGCGGGTCACGATGGAGACGACTGTCCCGTCCATGGGGGCCTGAATGCGGTTATAGCCCAGCTCTGTCTTGGTGCGATCCACCTTGATCAGGGCGCTGTCGACGTCGGCCTGGGCACTCTGCAGCTCGGCCCGGGTGACCGCCAGCTGCGCCTCGGCACTCTCCAGATCGGCCCGGGAGCTCGCCTCCTGCCTGAACATCTGCTGCTGGCGGCGCCAGGCCAGCTCGTTCTGCTTGAGCTGCGCCTGCTTGATCTTGAGCTGAGCACGGCGGCTGGCCAGATCCGCCTCGGCGGTCTTGAGGTTGTTCTGGGCGATCAGGGGATCTATCTCCGCCAGCAGGTCTCCCTGCTTGACGTGCTGCCCGGCTTCTACGGCCAGGTAGGTTACCTGACCCGAGACCTGGGCACCCACATCCACCTGCTCGATGGCTTGCAGGACACCGCTGGCCAGCACGGTCTGCTCCACGTCCTGGCGGATGACGGAGGCGGTCAATACCGGGGCCTGCGTCTTGCCGGGCCAGGCCAGCCAACCGATGATGGCCAGCAGAATGAGGACGAGCAGGACGAGCTTGCCCTGCTTGGGGAGTATTTTCATTTATCACCTGAACGAAACGTGCGAAGCCGTGCAAGGGCAATATCCTGCAGCAAACAGCGCTGAAAAAACAGCGAGCAATATGTAAGAAATCATGTGGATGGACTTGTCAGTAACGCTGTGGCCAGCGGGCAGTCACGTCCCGAGCGGGTGCCATGGCACCGGGTTGAGCGGCGCAGGGAAAAGGGGAGGGGAACAAAAGAGCGCCCACCCCAGGGGCGGGCGCTCGAGGGATCAGGCGACGGCCTTGCTCTGCTCGGCATAGGGTTCGTGGCAGATCTGGATATCGATGGGAAGCTTGTAGATGAGCAGGCGCGCCAGGGAGCCTTCCATCCAGTGGTGACGGCTGCCGACCAGCAGCAGTTGGGTCGGGTGTGCGGCCAGCCAGCGTCGCAGATCCGACACCACCTCATTCACCACCAGGCACTGGTAATCCACCGGATGCCGCAAGGTGGTGATGAGCTCGCTGATGACGGCCTTGGCGTCCAGAGTGCCCTGGGCACTGCGCTCCTCTTCCGACAGCGACAGGCTGTCACGCCGGGTCTTGCTACTGTGGGTCAGGTGCAGCAGGGTCAGCGTGCAACCCATTCCCTGCGCCAACTGGCTCGCCTTGGCCAGCGTCTCCTGCTCGTAATCCTTGCCTTCCAGCAACAGCACTATATTGGTTGGGGTCATAAGCAGTTCTCCTTGGCATGTGCGGGTCATGGAGGACAAGACGGCTGTCCCTTCCCATGGCGATCCCGCGAGATGTCACATCGAGCGAACCATTGTGCGTCGCCGCGCATCGGCTCGCTTAACACATCATAACAAATTGAGTTGAATGGAAAATGAAGGGGATTGTGAGGGGGATCGCGAACGGACTCGATGCTGGATTGGGTCGCCCCCATGCGGGCTGGCATAGGGGCTAGGGCAGTGATGAGGGGGGTATGGGGGGCTCGGCGCTCAGGCGAAGTGTCTGGCGAGCCAGGGCAGTCCTTCCTTCTTGCGGCTGACGGCGCCGGCAAGGTGGACGGGTTCGCCCGGCAAGATACCGGCGCTGGCGAAATGGAGCTGGCTGTCCCCCTTGGCCAGATCGGTCAGCATCAGCACGTAGGCATCCAGCTTGTCTCGTGCCAGCCTCTCCTGCATCGCCTGTTGCAGCTCATCCTGCCGGGCCAGGATCTCGGCCGGGTTCATCACACAGATCTGGCTGACCATCAGGGAGTGACCCGCGATCTGATAGGCCTTCTCGTCGGCGGTGAGCAACTCGCTGAGTGGCGCGTCGCCCAGCTGGGTGCGGCGCTCCAGCAGGGTCTGGGCGAAGGGGGCAAGCGCCAGCCCGGCGATGGGGAGCAGCCGGTCGACCGCGACCCTGTCCTGCTCCGTGGTGGTGGGGGAGGTGAAGTTGAAGGTGTCGCTGACGATGGCGCCCAGCAGCAGGCGGGCCTGGGCGCGGGACAGCTTGTCATAGCCCATCAGCTCAAGCAGCACTGTGGCGCTGCAACCGACCGCCCTGATCCAGGCATCGAGCGGGCCACGGGTGATCAGGGTGCCGATGCGGTGGTGGTCGATGAGGCCCTGCACGTCAGCGTCGGCCAGACCTTCCGGCCCCTGCTCCAGTTCGCTGAAATCCACCAGAAAGACCGGCTTGTCGGCCACGCTGCCCGTCAGCACGGGCGGAGCCTCGACCCCCGCCGTCTCCAGGATGAAGCGGGTCTCGGCGATGGGGCTGCCCAAGGCGAAGGCCTGGGCGGGGCGGCCCTGGCCATTGAGCCAGTCGGCGGTGACCAACGCGGTGCAGATGCTGTCGCTGTCGGGATTTTTGTGGCCAAAGACATGAAGCATGGGGTGTTCCTGATGTGGGGTGGTGGCCGCGGTGCCGGGCCATGAGAGAGAGGGCCTTGGGCCCGAGTCGGTTCAACTCTACTGCGTGGGGGCCGCGGGGGCAATCCTGGTCAGCCCCGGCCGGGACAAAGGGGCGCAGGCAGAGCCCGGTGACAGCCAGGTGGGGGCGTCAGCTGGCTCGCTGGCAGGCAAGGCGCGGCCAAGCGGCCGGCAAGGAGGTATCCCCCCTTGCCGGCCCAAGCTCAGGATGCGAGCAGCTCGCGCGCGTTGGCCAGGGTATTGTCGGTGATCTGATCCCCCCCCAGCAGGCGGGCCAGCTCGTTGAGACGGGCGCCCGGGTTGAGGGCCCGCATCTGGGTCTCTGTGGTCTTGCCATCGGTATGCTTGCTGACCACCATGTGCTGGTGCCCCTTGCCGGCCACCTGCGGCAGGTGGGTGACCACCATCACCTGGGTGGACTCGCCGAGCTGGCGCAGCAGACGGCCGACCACGGCCGCGGTCGGGCCGCTGATCCCCACATCCACCTCATCGAAGATGAGGGTCGGTGTCGACACCTTGCGGGCGCTGATCACCACTATGGCGAGGCTGATGCGCGACAGCTCCCCGCCGGAGGCGACCTTGCCAAGGGGCTGGATCGGTTGCCCCGGGTTGGTGGTGACCATAAATTCCACCCGATCGATGCCGAGGGGGGAGAGGCTGCTCTGGGCATCCGCCCGCACCTCTATGATGAAGCGGCCATCTGGCATGGCCAGCTCGTGCATGCTGCTGGTCACCTTGGCGCCGAGCTCCTCGGCATAGCGCTGGCGGCTCTGGCTGAGCACCTCTGCCGCCTGCACGAAGGCCTGGCGGGCCTGGGCCAGCTCGTCTTCCATACCTTCGAGGCGCTCCTCATCCGAGTTGAGGCGGGCGAGATCGCTGGCGAGATCCTGGTGATGCAGGGCCAGCTCAGCCGGTTTGACATGGTGTTTGCGGGCCAGATTGATGGCCTTGGAGAGGCGGGCCTCCAGCTCGTTGAAGCGCTCGGGATCCAGCTCCAGCAGATCGAGGTAGCTGCGCAGCTCGCTGTGACTCTCCTGCACCCCGATCAGGGCCTCGTTGAGCATCCCCAGCACGTTGCCGAGACGACCATCCATGGCGACCAGGGTCTCGGCCCTGTCCACCGCCACCTGCAGCAGGCCGGCGATGGTGGTCTCCTCGTTGTCATAGAGCAGATCGAGGCATTGGCCGCACTCCTGCATCAGCTCGGTGCCGTTGGCGAGCCGCTGATGCTCCTCCTCGATGGTTTCAAACTCCCCCGGTTGCAGGGCGAATTCATCCAGCTCCTGCACCTGGTATTCGATCAGCTGGCGGCGAGCCTCCCGCTGCTGCTGCTCGGCCTTGAGGCGGTTGAGCTCGTTTTGCAGCTGGCGCCACTGCTGGTAGTGCTGGCGCACCTCGTCCAGCAGCAGATGGTGGCTGGCGTACCCATCCAGCAGGGCAAGTTGATAATCGGGCTTGAGCAGCATCTGGTGGGCGTGCTGGCCGTGGACGTTGACCAGCAACTGACCAAGGCTGCGCAGCTGCACCAGGGGAACGGGCACCCCGTTGATGTAGCTGCGGGAGCGCCCCTCGGCGGAGAGCACCCGCCGCACTATGCACTCCCCCTCGTTTTCCAGCTCGTTGGCGGTGAGCCAGGCGCGGGCGGCCGGGTTGCCATCTAGCAGGAAACGCGCGCTGACCTCGGCCTTGTCGCTGCCCGGTCGCACCATGCTGGCCTCGGCCCGCTCGCCGAGGCAGAGGCCGAGCGCATCGATGGCAATGGATTTGCCTGCGCCGGTCTCACCCGTGATGCAGGTCATGCCGGATTGCAGATCGAGTTCGAGAAACTTGACGATAGCGAAGTTGTTGACGGTCAGCTGGGTCAGCATGGTCTCATCCTGTATGGGCCAACATTACTGTGTATGCATCCAGTATATACTGGTTTTCCATACAGTAAAGTGTCGGCCTCACACAGGCTGTCTGACCGGCTTAAAACAGCTTGCTGCCCCAGCCGAGCTTGTTGCGCAGCACGTGGAAGTAGCTGTAATCGAGGGGGTGGACCAGATGCAGCTTGTGGCTGCTCTTCTTGATGAGGATCTCGTCACCCGGGTGCACCGCCAGGGTCACCTGGCCGTCGCAGCTCACCTGCATGGCGTCATCCTGATTGTCGGGGGAGACCAGCAGGCGCACCTCGCTGTCCGCATCCAGCACTATGGGGCGGCTGCTCAGGGTGTGCGGGAACATGGGCACCAGCGTGATGGCATTGAGCTTGGGGGTGAGGATGGCGCCCCCCGCCGACAGGGAATAGGCGGTCGAGCCGGTGGGGGTGGCGACTATGATGCCGTCCGAGCGCTGGCTGTACATGAAGCTGCCATCGATATAGACCTCGAACTCGATCATGTGGGCTATCTTGCCCGGGTGCAGCACCGCCTCGTTCACCGCCAGGTTGCTGGACTTGCGCTCACCGTGGCGATAGACGGCGGCCTCCAGCAGGAAGCGATGCTCGCTCTTGAAGTGGCCGGAGAGCACCTGCTCCAGCGGCGGCAGATAATCCTGGGGCGAGAGATCCGTCAGAAAGCCGAGGTTGCCCCGGTTCACCCCGATCACCGCCACATCGAAGCGTGACAGCACCCGCGCGGCCCCCAGCATGTTGCCGTCGCCGCCGACGACGATGGCGAGATCCGCCTGTTCCCCGAGCTGCACCAGATCCATCACGTCATCGCAGAGCACGCCCAGGGTGTGGGCGACCCGGCTCTCGAGCAGCACCCGGAAGCCGCGGCTGCTCAGGTATTGATAGAGGCCGCTGAGGGTCTGGTTGGCACCTTCATGATGGGGTTTGCCGATCAGGGCGATGGTTTTGAACGGAGAATCCATAGGTTATCGGGTCTGGGGCTGAGTATTGAGGGGAGTATACCGCGCTTTGGTGGGGATTTGTCTGCTGCCATGCCTGGCGGGCGGATCCGGCCCGGAAAAGCGGCAAAAATGCCGGTTGGCTCACTTCATTGGCCATGAGAGGGCCCTTTTCCCCTTGAAAGCCGGGGCGACGTCCCCATAATAGCGCCAACATAGGGTCTGTTGATGTTTCGTCGCGACCGCGACGGAGTCAGTTTTTGCGCGGAGCTAGGCGCGAGACGCGAAGTTTGGTCATCCAAATGAGCCGTCGAGTAACGACGTTACACGCAAAAACTGACCCGTCCCTGCGGGTTGCGCCGCAAATGAGGTCATGCGTTGTTGCGGAACTTGCCAAGGGAACAACCATTGCCAGCGTTTCGCGCCTAGCCTGACGTCATTTGTTGCAGCAACGCGGCTTGCGCCTAAACGTCAACAGACCCTAACAAGTAACCCTGAATATTGGAGATGTCATGAACCACGAAGAACAAAAGGTTGAAGCGATGGAGCAAGTGGAAGTCCAGCCAGTCGAGCCGACCGATGTAGACAGTGAAGTGACAGCCGAACAGGCCCGCATTGCCGAGCTGGAAGCCCAGCTGGAAGCTGCCCAGCAGGCCGCTGCCGACGAGCGCGAGCGCGCCATTCGCGCCGCCGCCGAGATGGAAAACCTGCGTCGCCGCGTCGCCCAGGACGTGGAGAAGGCTCACAAGTTCGCGCTGGAGAAGTTTGCCGGGGAACTGTTGCCGGTGCTGGACAACCTGGAGCGGGCCATCGAGCTGGCAGACAAAGAAGACGAAGCCCTCAAGCCGATGATCGAAGGGGTTGAGCTGACGCTCAAGTCCATGCAGAGCTCGGTGGGCAAGTTCGGTCTGGTCGCGCTGGATCCCCTGAACCAGCCGTTCGACCCCAATGCCCATCAGGCCATCAGCATGATCGAGAATGCCGAGCTGGCACCCAACACCGTCATCGCCGTGATGCAGAAGGGCTACGAGCTCAACGGTCGGGTCATTCGTCCGGCCATGGTGATGGTCTCCAGGGCCCCTGCCTGAGACGCATCCCCCCATTGAGCCCGCCGCTCGGCGGGCTTTTTATTGGGATCCGCGGCGAGTGGGTGAAAATGTGGCCGCTGACCGACAAGTTGGTACGGTTTTTTATGCGCAGGGCTTGAAGCTCAACATCGCGGCCCCATATAGGTGGCAAGGCCACGGCGGCACAGACTATTGCACTGCACAGTGGCAAGAATTTGATGTCGGGAGCTTGAAAG
Organism: Aeromonas sp. sif2433; assembly: GCF_019218705.1. Lineage (NCBI taxonomy): Bacteria > Pseudomonadati > Pseudomonadota > Gammaproteobacteria > Aeromonadales > Aeromonadaceae > Aeromonas > Aeromonas sp. sif2433. Next base: position 366,935 of record NZ_JAHUXD010000002.1, on the reverse strand, counting down.
CCACAGTGGCAGCCCCCACCTAGCCGTTAACGTATTAAGGCGAGCACCTCGCCAGTTTATTCAAAGTATTTGGAGATTCGTCAAATGGGTAAAATCATCGGTATTGACCTGGGTACTACCAACTCCTGTGTTGCTATTCTGGATGGCGACCATGCTCGCGTGATCGAGAACGCGGAAGGCGACCGTACTACTCCGTCCATCATTGCCTATGCCGATGACGGCGAAATCCTGGTTGGTCAGCCGGCTAAGCGTCAGGCCATCACCAACCCGAAGAACACGCTGTTTGCAATCAAGCGTCTGATCGGCCGTCGTTTCGAGGATGAAGAAGTGCAGCGCGATCTGAAGATCATGCCGTACGCCATCGCCAAGGCCGATAACGGTGACGCCTGGGTAGAAGTCAAAGGCAAGAAAATGGCACCGCCGCAGATCTCTGCCGAAGTGCTGAAGAAGATGAAGAAGACTGCCGAGGATTACCTGGGCGAGCCGGTGACCGAAGCCGTCATCACAGTACCGGCCTACTTCAACGACGCCCAGCGTCAGGCCACCAAGGATGCCGGTCGCATCGCCGGTCTGGACGTCAAGCGCATCATCAACGAACCGACCGCTGCGGCCTTCGCCTACGGCGTGAACAAGGTCAAGGGTGAGCGCAAGGTTGCCGTGTATGACCTGGGTGGCGGTACCTTCGACATCTCCATCATCGAGATCGACGAAGTCGAAGGGGAAACCACCTTCGAAGTACTGGCGACCAACGGTAACACCCACCTGGGTGGTGAAGACTTCGACAACCGTGTCATCAACTATCTGGTTGACGAGTTCAAGCGTGAGCAGGGCATCGACCTGCGCAACGACCAGCTGGCTCTGCAGCGTCTGAAAGATGCCGCCGAGAAAGCCAAGATCGAGCTCTCTTCCGCGCAGCAGACCGACGTGAACCTGCCGTACATCACCGCAGATGCCACCGGTCCCAAGCACATGAACATCAAGGTGACCCGCGCCAAGCTGGAATCCCTGGTGGAAGACATGGTGAAAGACTCCCTGGAGCCGGTCCGTGTCGCCCTGAAAGACTCCGGTCTGGCAGTTGGCGAGATCGACGACGTCATCCTGGTGGGTGGTCAGACCCGTATGCCGCTGGTGCAGAAGACCGTGGCTGACTTCTTCGGCAAAGAGCCGCGCAAAGACGTCAACCCGGACGAAGCCGTGGCCATGGGTGCTGCCATCCAGGGTGCCGTGCTGTCCGGTGAGAAGACCGACGTGCTGCTGCTGGACGTCACTCCGCTCTCCCTGGGTATCGAAACCATGGGTAGCGTGATGACGGCGCTGATCGAGAAGAACACCACCATTCCGACCAAGAAGTCCCAGGTGTTCTCCACTGCCGAAGACAACCAGTCTGCCGTGACCATTCACGTGCTGCAGGGTGAGCGCAAGCGCGCCAGCGACAACAAGTCTCTGGGCCAGTTCAACCTGGAAGGCATCCGTCCGGCACAGCGCGGTCTGCCGCAGATCGAAGTGACCTTCGATATCGATGCCAACGGCATCCTGCACGTCTCCGCCAAGGACAAGGAGACCAACAAGGAGCAGAAGATCACCATCCAGGCTTCTTCCGGTCTGTCCGACGAGGAGATCGAACGCATGGTACGCGAGGCGGAAGCCAACGCGGCCGAAGACAAGAAGTTCGAAGAGCTGGTGCAGACCCGCAACCAGGCTGACGGTCTGGTCCACTCGGTCCGCAAGCAGATCACCGAAGCCGGTGACGCCCTGCCCGCCGACGAGAAGACCAAGATCGAGACCGCACTGAGCGAGCTGGAAGCCGTCATCAAGGGTGACGACAAGGCGGCCATCGAAGCCAAGCAACAGGCTTTGCTGGAAGCGTCCCAGAAGCTGATGGAGCTTGCCCAGCAGCAGTCACAGGGCGCTGGCGCCGATGCCGGTCAGACTTCTTCTGCCAAGGCCGAAGACGACGTGGTCGACGCCGAGTTCGAAGAAGTGAAAGACGACAAGAAATAAGCCATACCCAGCTGGGCAGAGTTCGCTCTGCCCATTGGCTTAGTCACTGAATTTGCGGGCGTTGGGTGACCAACGCCCGTCTGCATAACTGTTTAAGTAGCAACAGGATGAGTATGTCGAAGCGCGATTTCTATGAAGTGCTCGGGGTATCGAAAGGTGCCGACGAGCGCGAGATCAAGAAGGCGTACAAGCGTCTGGCGATGAAGTATCACCCGGATCGCAACCAGGGTGATGCCGCATCCGAAGAGAAGTTCAAAGAGGTCAAGGAAGCCTACGAGGTGCTGACCGACGAGAACCTGCGCGCCCGCTATGACCAGTACGGTCATGCCGGGGTGGATCAGAGCCAGGGTGGCGGTGGTCACGGCGGCTTTGGCGGCGGTGCGGACTTCGGTGATGCATTCGGCGATATCTTTGGTGACATCTTCGGTGGCCGCAGTGGCGGTGGCCGTCGTGGCCCGGCCCGTGGCTCCGACCTGCGCTACAACATGGAGCTGACCCTGGAAGAGGCGGTACGCGGGGTCTCCAAGGAGATCAAGATACCGACTCAGGTCCATTGCGAGGTCTGTAACGGCTCGGGTGCCCACACCGGCAGCCAGGCCCATACCTGTCCGACCTGCCACGGTGCGGGTCAGGTGCAGATGCGCCAGGGCTTCTTCGCGGTGCAGCAGGCCTGCCCGCACTGCCACGGTCGTGGCAAGATCATCAAGGATCCGTGCCGCAAGTGTCATGGTGAAGGCCGCTACCAGAAGACCAAGACCCTGTCGGTCAAGATCCCGGCCGGGGTCGATACCGGTGACCGCATCCGTCTCTCCGGTGAAGGGGAAGCGGGGGAAGCGGGGGCCTCGGCAGGGGATCTGTACGTACAGGTACACGTCAAGGAGCACGAGATCTTCGTGCGTGACGGCAACGATCTCTACTGCGAAGTGCCCATCAGCTTCACCACAGCGGCGCTCGGCGGCGAGATCGAGGTGCCGACCCTGGATGGTCGGGTCAAGCTCAAGGTCACGGCGGAAACCCAGACCGGCAAGCTGTTCCGTCTGCGCGGAAAGGGCGTCAAGTCCGTGCGCTCCGGCCAGGTCGGCGATCTGATGTGCAAGGTGGTGATCGAGACCCCGGTCAAGCTGACCGAGACCCAGCGAGAGCTGCTGCGTCAGCTGGACGAGTCGTTCAGCGGTGCCGCCGCCAAGACCCACAAGCCAAAATCGGAAGGCTTCTTCGAAGGGGTGAAACGCTTCTTCGATGATCTGACCAAGTAATCACCGCAAGCGTGATGCAAGCCGGCCTCTGTGCCGGCTTTCTTTTTGCCTGCGGGGCGCCCCCCGGTACCCCTGACTCGCTCCCAGCTATCAATCCGTGATGCTGGTACGCCAGAAGATCTGCCGGATGCAGGGGTGCTGCCCCAGGGTCTGCATCAGGGCATCCAGCTCGACGCCGTCGATGGAGGTGGCCAGCAGCACCGCCGAGATCTCCAGATCCTGCTCCCCGAAGGGTTCGATATCCAGCTCGCTCAGGGGGTAGTTGGCCTGATCCAGCATCTTCTCCAGCCAGGGCAGCACCTCCTTCTGGTGCTCGCGCCGGATGAGGGCGGTGACGCGATAGGTCACCTCGGTGTCGGTGTTGTCCACCGGCCGGCGATTGATCTGATTGACCAGTGGCCGCAGCAGGGTGTTGGCGGCCAGCACGAACAGGGCGCCAAGCACAGCCTCCATGGCCAGCCCGGCACCGCAGGCGGCTCCGACCGCGGCCACGCCCCACAGGGTGGCGGCGGTGTTGATGCCGCGAATGTTGCCGGACTCGCGCATGATGACGCCGGCACCGAGGAAGCCGATGCCGGAGACGATGTAGGCCACCACATGGACCACGTTGTAGTTGCCGCCGTGCAGGTCATAGATGCGCTGGGCCAGGCTGACGAACAGGGCCGCCCCCACGGCGACCAGCACGTTGGTGCGCAGGCCGGCGGTGCGCTGGCGGTACTGGCGCTCCAGCCCGACCAGGCTGCCCAGCACGAAGGCCAGCAGCAGGCTGGCCAGGGTGTCGAGCAGGGAAATCATGTCTAGTTGTTGCCACATTCTCATGGCGTACTCCTTCTGGTTGCAGATGGCCTTCGGCATAGAAGATGAGACATCCGTCGGATGCCCCGATAGATGGCGTCTGAGCGGTGAAGGCCATCATGATGATGGAAAGCGGGCGCACAGGCCGAGCCGGCCCGCGTTCTCAGACCGTCGGCGGGCGGGCACTAAAGTGTGATTGAACGGGGCCAACCGGGTTGGCCCCTTTTTCATTTAATTGAGCCGGGGCTCGTCACCTCGCCGTGGGTGCAGCTCCCAACGAACGGGGTGAGCGACCCCGACCTGATGGACGAACTGCACCAGGTAACGGCGCTGGGACGGGGTGCAGCTCAGGTTGAGCACCAGCTCCCGGCCATCGCCGCGGCCCGGCCGCAGCGACTGCATGGGGTGCAGCCCGGCCGGTTGCAGGCTGTGGGCCACCATGCCCAGCACCAGCTCCATGTCGGCGCGATCCTGACAACGGATCTGCAGCCGGTAGTGGTGCTGGCGCTGCTTGCCGCGCGGCCAGCGTGGCAACAGGCCCAGCCTGCTCAGCAGGGGACGGGTCTGGGTTGAGGTCAATAGGGTTGAAACAAAGCGCATAGCAGCCTCCTTGTGGGAAGCAGAAACTATGCAGGCAAGGTGGCCGCCGACATGGACAGGGGCTCACCTGACGTCAAGTGTAAAAAGAGAGAAGAGGGGAGTGGATTTCCGCTTCTCGCAGGTTTGCGAGAGGGCGGCAGAGGCAACGCTGCGGCTATCTCGCGACCTGGGTGCCGACGATCAGGGTCGGCCTACAACTGTCACTTGATGAATTGCCCACTGATGGTCTCCGCTGTTTGATGGACGGCCAGATGGTACCCATCCACGGCGCCGAGGTAAAGCCCTCTCCTAACGCGGCAACATTCGGAAACAAGTTCACCGGCCCGGCACCCTCAAGGGCGACGCCACCACGGCAGGGTGCGCCTGCCGCCGGCAGCGGCTATAAATTAGCGGTTGCTAATGTTTTCTCGGATCGTAGAATGGCAAACATTAGCAGTCTCTAATTTATGTATCATCCCGTCGGCGCTGTGGGCGGGTCAAGCCACGGGGCCCGCCTGCCAGCAGGCTGAGCCCGTTACCAGGAGTGCCTATGTTTGAGAGCCAATGGCTGTTTGCCCTGGGGGGCGGCATGTTGATCGGATCCGCCGCCCTGATGTTGTTGCTGTTCAATGCCAAGGTGGCCGGCATCAGTGGCATCCTGGCCGGCGCCCTGCAGCAGACGGATGCCTGGCGCTGGTTGTTCCTGCTGGGGCTGGGCGGCGGGGCGCTGCTGGCGTTTCGCCTGGCGTGGGTCCCCATGCCGAGCTTCGCGACGCTGCCGGCCTGGCCGCTGGTGCTGCTGGCCGGGCTGCTGGTCGGGATGGGCACCCGCCTCGGCAATGGCTGCACCAGCGGTCACGGTATCTGCGGGGTGGGGAGGCTGTCCCGTCGCTCCCTCGCCGCCACCCTCACCTTCATGGCCACCGGTGCGCTCACCGTGTTCGTCAGCCACCATCTGCTGTAAGGAGCTACGGGATGAAACTGCTGATCAGTCTGTTGTCCGGCCTGCTGTTCGGGCTCGGCCTCGCTCTCTCCGGCATGGTGGATCCGGCCAGGATCCTGGGCTTTCTCGACGTGGCGGGGGCCTGGGATCCGAGCCTGGCGTTCGTGATGGGCGGGGCCCTGCTGGTGTTCATGCCCGGCTACTTCCTGCTGGTCAAACCCCGCAGCCACAGTCTGTTGGGTGAGGCCATCTGCCTCTTGCCTGCCCCCGTGCTGGATGCGCGTCTCCTCGGTGGCTCGGCGCTGTTTGGCATCGGCTGGGGCATGGCCGGGATCTGCCCGGGCCCGGCGTTGAGCCTGCTCGTCAGCGGCCAGCCCATGATAGGGCTGTTCGTGGCCGCCATGGTGGCCGGCGTCCTGCTCATCGATCGAACGCTGCCCTGGCTGCAGCAACGCAACCAGCCCTGATGTCACCCGGGCCGCTCGCGCCGCCGGCAGGCGAGACGGCTCCCTCACAGGGCTGAAGGTGGTAACATCGGAGCCCCGTTGTTTTGACAAGGCTTGCCCATGCACCCTCTGCGCCTGCTTATCTCAGATTCTCACGATCCCCTGTTCAACCTGGCGGTGGAGGAGTGCATCTTCCGCCAGATGGATCCCGCCCAGCGGGTGCTGTTCCTGTGGCGCAACGCCAATACCGTGGTGATCGGCCGCGCCCAGAACCCCTGGAAGGAGTGCAACACCCGCCGCATGGAGGAGGATGGGGTGACCCTGGCCAGGCGCAGCAGCGGGGGCGGGGCCGTGTTTCACGACCTTGGCAACAGCTGCTTCACCTTCATGGCCGGCAAGCCCGGCTATGACAAGAGCCTCTCCACCGCCATCGTATTGTCAGCCCTGAAACAGCTCGGGGTGGAGGCCTTCGCCTCCGGTCGCAACGATCTGCTGGTGGCGACCCCGGACGGGAATCGCAAGGTCTCGGGCTCCGCCTATCGAGAGACCCATGATCGCGGTTTTCATCACGGCACCCTGCTGCTGGACGCTGACTTGAGCCGACTTGCGAACTACCTGAACCCGGATCCCAAGAAGCTGGCGGCCAAGGGGATCACCTCGGTGCGCAGCCGGGTCGCCAACCTCTGCGAGCTGCTGCCCGGCGTCGATCATGAGCGGGTCGTCCAGGCGCTGACGGATGCCTTCTTTGCGCACCATGGTGCCCGGGTCGCCCCGGAACACATCTCCCCCGAGCGACTGCCAGACTTGCCCGGCTTCGCCGAGACCTTCGCCCGTCAGCGCAGTTGGGAGTGGAACTTCGGCCACGCACCCGCCTTCAGTCACCAGCTGGATGAGCGCTTCGGCTGGGGTGGGGTCGAGCTGCACTTCGACGTGGAGAAGGGGCTCATCGGCCGGGTGCAGATCTTCAGCGACAGCCTGGATCCGGCGCCGCTGGATGCGCTGGCCGAGCGGCTGCCGGGCACTGCCTATCGACCCGAGGCCGTCGCGGCCCTGTTGCGCCAGCTGGGGCTGGCGTTTCCGGCCCAGGCGGGCGAGCTGGCGGAGCTCGATGCCTGGCTGGTGGCGGCGCTGCGCTGAGGCGGGCATGACCCGGATCACGAAACGGCATCGGGCCGGCCGGGGGCGGTTCGCCGCCAGCCCTTGGCCCGCCGCTGCCATGATAAAAAGTAGGGCAGGCCATTAGATATTGTCGCTGTCTCAAACGCGGCCTCAGAGGTATAAACGGGGCACCTTTGCAGTACTAATGGTCTAAAAATGAGCGATCTGGTTTATCTGAAAGATGACGGCGTCAACGCCGTCTCCCCCGCATTCGAACGTCGTTTCGCCACCGTCAAAGCCCACTACTTCTCCCGCAATCCCGAGCTCTGGCCGGTGTTCCGCGAACCCGGTTTCGCCACCCTCAACGAGTTTCGCGCCCGTGGCCTGGCCCCGGACGCGCGGCTGAACGCCTGGCCCGATGGTCGGGCCCGCCTTGCGGATCTGTGCGAGACCATGCCGGTGCCCCAGGCCATGCGTGCCCCGGGCGAGCCCATGGCCGAGCTGCTGTTTGCCGGCGCCCTCTCCAAGGACTGGGAGAACCCCTCCAGCGTCGAGAACGTCATCACCATGTCGGCGGATCCCGCCATCTACGGCGCCCAGCTCGGCATCCTGGCCAACCCCAACCTGGTCTACTCAGAGTATGCCGGGGTGGCCGAGGAGCTGGAGAAGAAGGTGGTGCGTCAGATAGCCCTGCTGGCGGGCTATGATCCGGCCCGCGCCACCGGTATCTTCACCCAGGGGGGGACCTTCTGTAACCTCTACGGCTACCTGCTCGGCATCCGCAAGAGCCTGCCCGAGGCCAAGCACAAGGGGCTCGGCCACTATCAGGATTACCGCATCATCAACTCCCAGGGCGGCCACTACTCCAATATCACCAACCTCTCCCTGCTGGGGGTGGACATAGAGCACAAGACCATCCGCATCCAGGTCGGCGAGAACAACGACATCGATCTGGTGGATCTCGAGCGCACCCTGACCGCCTGCTTCGCCCTCAAACACGTGGTCCCCACCATCATGCTCACCATGGGCACCACCGACACCTTCGGGGTGGATCAGGTCAAGCCGGTGGTCGAGCTGCGGGATCGGCTGTGCGAGCGGTTCGAGGTGGCGGTCAAGCCCCACATCCACGTGGATGCGGCCATCGGCTGGTCGATGATCTTCTTCCTGGATTACGACTTTGGCGCCAACCCGCTCGCCATCAACGCCGCCACCCTGGCGGGGATAGAGCGCAACGTGGCGCGCTTCGCCGAGCTGAAATACGCCGACTCCTTCACCGTCGACTTCCAGAAGTGGGGCTATGTGCCCTACACCTCCAGCCTGGTGATGATCAAGGAGCAAGAGGATCTCAAGGCGATGGAGAACGATCCGGAGAACTTCTCCTACTTCGAGCGGGACATCCAGGGTCAGACCCACCTGCAGTCCACCATCGAATGCTCCCGGGGGGCGAGCGGGCTGTTCGGTGCCTATGCGGCGCTCAACTACATGGGGGTCGAGGGCTATCGCACCGTGCTGGCGCACTGCCTGCAGAATGCGAACTACTTCCGCTTCCGCCTGAGCCAGCTCGGCAACGTCAAGCTGGTGGCCCAGGAGAACCAGGGGCCGAGCGTGGGCTTCAAGATCTACAACCCGGAGTGGGTGCAGGATCCGGAGGCCGAGTTCGCCTTCGAGCTGGCGCGCACCTCGGATGCGGCCTACAAGGCGAGGCTGGCGCGCAACACCGACTATCACCGCAGCCTGTTCAAGGGGCGCGGCAAGGTGGGGCTGTTCACCAACTGGGTGGAGGCGGTGGCGCGCTCGGACTATGACGCCCGCGGCAAGTACTCCTACATCGCCGGCGAGAAGGCGGTGTTCATGAACCCGGCCTGCGGCCGCGAGCAGATCGACGCCTTCATCGACCATATTTGCGGCTGAATCCGGCCGAGAGAGCAGATAAAGAAACGGCGGGCCCAGTGCCCGCCGTTTTCTTGTCCGGTGCGCCGCTTACTGCTTCTGCAAGCGGGTGATGGTCAGCTTGCCGGCCGGGTTCTCGGCGTGGAAGCCGACCGCATCCCCCACCTGCAGGCCCTTGAGCAGGGCCGGGTCGGCCAGCACGAACACCATGGTCATGGCGGGCATCTTGAGGTTGGCGATGGCCTCGTGTTTGATCCCGACCTTCTGGTTCGCCTCGTCGATGCGGCTGATGACCCCCTTGGTCATCACGATCTCCTCCGTCGGTTTCATCTCCATCCCCTCCATCTGGGACATGTCGTGCCCCTCGTGGTTCATGGTCATCTCGGCCTGGGCCTGGAGAGAGGCGAGGCCAAGCAGCAGGGTCAGGGTCAGCGTCTTGTAGTTCATGGTGTTTTCCTTGAAGTCGTTGAATTTGTATCGGTTGTAAATTTGGATCAGTCGGCCTGCTCGGGCGCCAGGCCACGGCGGCGCCACAGATAGAAGGCTGCGGGCAGCACCAGCAGGGTCAGCACCAGGGCCGTCACCATGCCGCCTATCATGGGCGCGGCGATGCGCTGCATCACCTCGGAGCCGGTGCCGTGGCTCCACATGATGGGCAGCAAGCCGGCGATGATGGTGACTACCGTCATCATCTTGGGGCGCAGGCGCAGGGCGGCGCCCTGGATGACGGCCTGATGCAGGCCGCGCAAGTCGGGTTTGCCACGGGCCACCAGATCGTCCCAGGCGTGGTTGAGGTAGACCAGCATCAGCACGCCGGTCTCCACCGCCACCCCGGCCAGGGCGATGAAGCCCACCCCCACCGCCACCGAGAGGTTGAAGTCCAGCAGCCAGACGGTCCAGATACCGCCGACCACGGCGAGCGGCAGTGTGGTGAGGATCAGCAGCACCTCCTGCATGCGGCGGAACGCCAGATAGAGCAGCAGCACTATGATGGCGAGGGTGAGCGGCACCACGTAGGCGAGGCGCGCCTTGGCCCGCTCCATGTATTCGTACTGACCGGACCAGGTGAGGGCGTAGCCCGCCGGCAGCACCAGCTGCTTGTCCACCTGGGCCTTGGCATCGGCCACGAAGGAGCCGATGTCCCGCTCGCGGATATCCACGTAGACCCAGCCGTTGAGGCGCGCGTTCTCGCTGCGCAGCATGGGGGCCTCGTCGCTGATGTAGACGCGGGCCACGTCCGCCAGGGCGATCCGCTCCCCCTTGGGGGTCACCAGCGGCAGCAGCTCCAGGCTCCCCACCGAGTCGCGGTAGCTCTGGGGATAGCGCAGGTTGATGGGATAGCGCTCGCGGCCTTCGATGGTCTGACCCACGTCCATGCCGCCGACGGCTGTGGCCAGCACCGCCTGCACGTCGGCGATGTTGAGGCCATAGCGGGCCGCCTTGAGTCTGTCTATGTCCACCTTGACGTAGCGGCCACCGGCCACCCGCTCGGCATAGACCGAGGCCGCCCCCTCCACCTTGCCGACGATCTGCTCGAGCTGCTGGCCGAGTCGCTGGATCACCTTGAGGTCCGGCCCGGCTATCTTGATGCCGACCGGGGTCTTGATGCCGGTGGCCAGCATGTCGATGCGGGTCTTGATGGGGGGCACCCAGGCGTTGGTGAGGCCGGGGAACTGGATGAGGGAGTCGAGCTCTTCCTTCAGCTTCTCCGGGGTCATGCCGGGGCGCCACTGGTCGCGATCTTTAAGCTGGATGCTGGTCTCCATCATCACCAGATCGGCAGGGTCGGTGGCGCTGTCGGCGCGCCCAGCCTTGCCGAACACGTTCTGCACCTCGGGCACGGTACGGATCAGCTTGTCGGTCTGTTGCAGTATCTCCCTGGCCTTGCCCACCGAGATGTTGGCCGCGGTGGTGGGCATGTACATGATGTCCCCCTCATCGAACGGCGGTATGAACTCGGACCCCAGATATCTGAGCGGCCAGAAGCCGATGACGGTCACCGCCAGCGCCAGCAGCAAGGTGGCCTTGGGGCGGGCCAGCACGGCGTTGAGCAGCGGGATATAAGCCTGACTTAAGCCACGGTTGAGGGGGTTGGCCTGTTCCGCCAGCACCTTGCCGCGAATGAAGTAACCCATCATTACTGGAACGAGTGTGATGGAGAGCCCGGCCGCCGCCGCCATGGCGTAGGTCTTGGTGTAGGCGAGGGGATGGAACATACGCCCCTCCTGCGCCTCCAGCGCGAATACCGGCAGGAAGCTCATGGTGATGATGAGCAGGGAGAAGAAGATGGCGGGCCCCACCTCTATGCTCGCCTCGACGATCACCTGCCAGCGGTTCTTGTCGGTGAGTTCGGTGCGCTCCATATGCTTGTGGACGTTCTCTATCATCACGATGGCGCCATCCACCATGGCGCCGATGGCGATGGCGATGCCGCCAAGGGACATGATGTTGGCGTTGATCCCCTGCAGGTGCATGACGATGAAGGCCACCAGAATCGCGATGGGCAGGGTGATGACCACCACCAGCGAGGATCTCAGGTGGAACAGGAAGGCCAGGCAGACCAGCACCACCACCGCGAACTCCTCGATGAGCTTGCCGGAGAGGTTGTCGATGGCGCGCTGGATGAGGTCGGAGCGGTCATAGACGGTGACCACCTCCACCCCCTCCGGCAGGCTGCTCTTGAGCTCGGCCAGGCGCGTCTTGACCCCGTCTATGGTGCGCTGGGCGTTCTCGCCGAAACGCATGACGATGATGCCGCCCACCACCTCGCCCTCGCCGTTGAGCTCGGCGACGCCGCGTCGGCTCTGGGGGCCGGTGACTACGTCCGCCACGTCACCCAGCAGCAGGGGGGCGCCCCGCACCTGGGTGCCGAGGGGTATCTGCTTGAGATCTTCGACGCTCTTCAGATAGCCGTTGGAGCGCACCATATACTCGGCTTCCGCCATCTCGATGACGGAGGCGCCGGTTTCCTGGTTGCCCTGCTCGATGGCGGTCTGGATGAGGGAGAGCGGGATGCCGTAGGCGCGCAGCTTGTCGGGATCGACCCGTACCTGGTACTGGCGCACCATGCCGCCCACGGTCGCCACCTCCGAGACCCCGTTCACCGTCTGCAGCTCGTACTTGAGGAACCAGTTCTGCAGGGAGGTGAGCTCGCTCAGATCGTGCTTGCCGCTCCTGTCCACCAGGGCGTATTGGTAGACCCAGCCCACCCCGGTGGCGTCGGGGCCGAGCTGGGGCTGCGCCGAACCGGGCAGGCTGGGGGCCACCTGGCTCAGGTACTCCAGCACCCGGGCGCGGGCCCAGTAGAGATCGGTGCTGTCGTCAAACAGCACATAGACGAAGGAGTCGCCGAAGAAGGAGTAGCCGCGCACCGTAGTGGCGCCCGGCACCGCCAGCATGGCGGTGGTGAGCGGGTAGGTGACCTGATCCTCCACCACCTGGGGCGCCTGGCCCGGGTAGGAAGTCTTGATGATCACCTGCACGTCGGAGAGGTCCGGCAGGGCATCGACCGGGGTCTGCTTGACCGACCAGAGCCCCCAGGCGGTGAGCATGAGGGTGAGCAGCAACACCAGGAAGCGGTTGCCGACGGACCAGCGGATGACAGATGGGATCATGGCTTGACTCCTCTCGCTTGGCGCGCAGGCAGCAGGACTCGGTTGCCGGCAAAGCGGCAGATGATGGACGGGATCATGGCTTGTCCCCCATCTGGTGCTGGCTGTGGTCCATGCCTTCCATGCCCTTTATCTCATCCTTGGCAGGGGCATCCTCGACATGGATGTTGACGATGCGGTACTCATCCCCCTGCTGCTCGACCTGCAGGTGCAGGCGCTGCCCCTGGACGAGCTTGCTCATGTCTACGCCATCTGCCACGGCGAAGTCCATCTCCATGGCGGGCCACTGCCACTCGGGGATCGGCTGGTGGGCGACGGTCAGGGTGCGGCTCGCCAGATCCAGCGTCTGGATCTCCCCCTGGGTCCAGATCTGCTGCGGCCGTACCGCCGTCATGCGCTGGAAGTCGGAGTCGATGCTGGATTCGGAGTCGAGCAGGAACTGGGCCGAGCTGACGATGTTGTCCCCCGGCTCGACCCCGTCCAGGATGGCGACCCTGTCACCGAACTGGGCGCCCAGGGTGACCGCCACCGACTTGAAGCCGCCATCCCCCAGCGCCAGCACCAGCCGGTTCTGACTGCCGGTGCGGATCACCGCCTGACTCGGTACCACCATCTGGGGTTCGCCCTTGCCGCTGCGAATGCTCACCTTGGCGAACATGTTGGGCTTGAGGAACTCGTCCGGGTTGTCGAAGCGCAGCCGCACCTTGAGGGTGCGGGTGGCGGCGTCCAGGGTGGGGTAGAGGTAATCCACCTTGCCCTGCCAGCGCCGGCCGGGGGCGTAATCCAGGGTCATGGTGACAGGGTCGCCCACCTTCAGCTGGCCGGCCTGGCGCTCGAACAGCTCGGCGCTGACCCACACCTGCTGCAGGGTGCTGATGTTGAACAGGGCGGCGGCGGGCTCCACGTACTGGCCCTCGCGTACCTTGAGATCGGAGACATAGCCGCTGCTCGGGGCATAGATGCGCACCGTCTCGCTCACCTGGCGGCTGCGCTTGAGGGAGGCTATCTGATCCGCCGGTACCTGCAGGGACTTGAGCTTGCCCTCGGCGGCGCGCAGCAGCAGCGGGTTGGCAGTGTTGAGCGCCAGCAGGTATTCGTGCTGGGCGTTGACCAGATCCGGCGCGTAGATCTCGTAGAGCAAGGTGCCTTTGGCCACCTTCTGCCCCTCGCTCTTGATGGCGAGAGTGCGGATCCAGCCCGCCATGCGGGCGTTGATGGCCGTAAGCCTGTCCTCGTCGTAGCCCACGTAGCCCACCGTCTCGATCTGCTGGTGGATGGGCAGCTTCTCCACCTTGGCCAGCCGCACCCCCAGGTTCTGCTGGATCTCGGGGCTGATGGTGACGGTGCCGGGGGAGCCGCTCTTCTGCTCCTCATAGACGGGAATGAAGTCCATCCCCATGTTGTCCTTGGCGGGGGCGTCGCGCCGATCGCGGGGATCCATGGGGTTGACCCAGTAGAGCGGGGCCTTCGCCTCAGGCCCACTGCCGGCGGTCTGGCTGGCGGCCCAGTAGCCGCCGCCGGCGCCGAGGGCGAGCAGCAGCGCGGACATCAGCAAGCTCTTGTTCATAGCAGGCCTCCGGCGCGGATCTGCATGCAGAAAGTGCAGGAGGAGGGGGCGCCCGGGGAGGCGGCAAAGTTGGCTGGTGACATGGTACATCTTCTCTCGTGTCGGGCCGCCGGGTCGTCGTAGGAGTGCGGGTCTCTCAGACCCGGACAGGCGTGCCCGCTTGGGCAGGCTTGCCTCTCACAACGTACGAACGGGGCGGCAAACGGAGCACCGCCGACGGATCAGCAGGTGCACGGCACAGCGTGCAAGGTCGGGCCAGGCCACACCTTGCAGGGGGAGAAGATCGCGCTAATGGCGCAGCACAGAGAGCATCAGATGCCGTCTGGGCCAGGAGGGGGGATGGGTGCCACGCAGGCGCAGTAAGGGATCCCGCAGCCACTGATCCAGCAGGGACGCGGTGGCGCCCTGGCGGGGCATGAGCAACAGGGGCAGGGCAAACAGGGTCAGCAGCGCCGCCAGCAGGGGGATACCCGCACCCGGGGAGGTGAGGCCGCCGTGCATCTGGCAGTCTCCCTGGCTCATGCTGGCGCCGGCCATGCCGTTGCCGGCATCGTGGCAGGGCAGTCCCTGCATGGCGGACGACATCTCGGTGGCATCGGTCATGACCAGGGTGTCGGTGGCCATGGCCATCTCTGCCGTCGCCGCGCCATGCCAGCTGATGCAGAGCGTGAGATTGCAGACGAGCACCAGCGCCAGCAACAGCCGGGCGATGAGCTCTGTGGGCAATCTCGATGACAACATGGATGCTTTCCCTCTGACGGATAGGTGAAATGTAAACCTTACCTAAAGGAGAAGGTCAAGGTATGGCGGCAGTGGAGCGGCAAATAGGTGATCCGGAAGGGGAAATGGCGAGGGGCAGATAAAAGGGGCAGACAAAAAAGCCCCCGCATCGGCGGGGGCTCTGGGTCAGGACTCGGGCGGGGGCAGCGGGGCTCCCCGTTCCGACCGCTTCATGATGAGGCGGAAGAAGAGCGGGATGAAGAAGGTGGCGATGAAGGTCGCCGCCAGCATGCCGCCGATCACCGGCCAGCCGAGGGCATGACGACTGGCGGCACCGGCGCCGCTCGAGGTCACCAGCGGCACGCAGCCGAGGATGAAGGCGAGCGAGGTCATGATGATGGGGCGAAAACGCAGTCGCGCCGCCTCCAGCGCCGACTCGATCAGGCTCATTCCCTCCTCGTGTTTCATCACCGCGAACTCCACGATCAGGATGGCGTTCTTGGCGGCCAGGCCGACCAGGGTCACCAGCCCTATCTGGAAGTAGACGTTGTTGGTGAGCCCCACCGCCCAGGTGGCGAGCAGGGCGCCGAACAGGGCGAAGGGCACCGCGGTGATCACCGCAAATGGCAGGCTCCAGCGCTCGTACTGGGCGGCCAGGATGAGGAAGATCATCACTATGCCGAAGCCGAACGCGGTGCCGGCGCTGCCTGCGGAGGCTTTCTCCTGGTAGGCGGAGCCGGTCCACTCCAGCTTGGCGTCGTTGCCCAGGGTGTCGTTTGCCACGACTTCCAGCGCGGCTATGGCCTGACCCGAGCTGTAGCCGGGCGCCGGCTGCGCCATGATCTTGGCCGCCTGGAAGATGTTGAAGCGCTCGACCAGCTCGGGGCCGGTGGCGTCACGCACCGTCACCAGGCTGCTGAGCGGGATCATCTCCCCCTTGTTGGAGCGCACATAGACGTTGCGGATGTCGCTCTTCTTGGCGCGGTAGTCCGCCTCGGACTGCAGCTGGACCCGGTAGGTGCGGCCGAACTGGTTGAAGTCGTTGACATAGACCTGGCCGAAGGTGGCCTGCATGGTGTCAAACACCGCGTTGATGGGCAGCCCCAGCGCCTTGGCTTTCTCCCTGTCGAGATCCAGGTAGACCTGGGGCACGTTGGCGCGGTAGGTGCTGGTCACGCTGGCGAACTCGGGACGCGCCTTCGCCGCCTCGAGGAAGCGCTGCACCTCGGCCGAGAAGGCCTGGGCATCGCCGGTGCTGCGGTTCTGCAGGTAGGCCTCCAGCCCGCCGGTGGTGGACATGCCGGTGATGGGAGGCGGGTTGAAGGAGGCGACGAAGCCATCCGCCAGCCCCATCAGGCTCATGCCCTGGAGGGTCTTGGCCAGGGAGAAGGAGTCCTGCCCCTCGCCCTGGCGCTCGCGCCAGTCCTTGAGGGTGATGAAGCTGATTCCGCTGTTGCTGATGATGGCGTTGGAGAGGATGTCAAAGCCCGAGAAGGTGATGACATCCTTGATGTTGGGGTTGGCCATCGCCATGCGGTCGAAGTCGTTCGCCACCGCCTGGGTGCGGGTGAGGGCGGCCGCGTCCGGCAACATGATGGCGGAGAGCAGGTAGCCCTGATCTTCGTTCGGCACCAGCTCCCCCGGCACCTTCAGCAGCAGGCCGTAGATGGAGACCAGGATCAGCGCGATGATGGTGAACGCCACCCCGACCCGGCGGTTGAGGAAGGCCACCCCGCGCACGTAGCGGCGGGTCAGGCCATCGAAGGCGTTGTTGAACCAGACGAAGAAGCGGGCCGGCTTGTGATGGCCCTCCTTCAGCAGCACGGCGCACAGGGCCGGCGACAGGGTCAGCGCCACCAGACCGGAGATGGCCACCGACACCGCCACCGTGATGGCGAACTGCTTGTACATCACCCCCGTCATGCCGCCCATGAAGGCGACCGGCAGGAAGACGGCGCACAGCACCAGCACGATGGCGACCACCGGGCCCGACACCTCCTGCATGGCGAGGATGGCGGCCTCCTTGGGCGAGCACTTCTTCTCCTGCATGATCCGCTCGACGTTCTCCAGCACCACGATGGCGTCATCCACCACTATGCCGATGGCGAGCACCATGCCGAACAGGGTCAGCAGGTTGATGGAGAAGCCCAGCAGCAGCATGCCGGCGAAGGTGCCGATCAGCGACACCGGCACCGCGATGCAGGGGATCAGGGTGGCGCGCAGGTTCTGCAGGAACAGGTAGACCACCACGAACACCAGCACTATCGCCTCGAACAGGGTGTAGACCACCTCCTCGATGGAGATTTTCACGAACTCTGTGGTGTCGTAGGGGATCTGGTACTCGATGTCCTGGGGGAAGCGCTCCTTGAGCCGCGCCATGGTGGCATGTACCTGATCCGCGACCGCCACGGCGTTGGCGCCCGGCTGCAGGTAGGTGGCGATGCCGATGGCGGGCTTGCCGTTGGCCTTGGCCAGCAGGTCGTAGTCCTTGCCGCCGAGCTCGACCCTGGCCACGTCCTTCACCCGGATCTTGGAGCCGTCCGGCATGGAGCGGATGATGATGTTCTGGAACTCGCGCACGTCCTCGAGCCGTCCCTTGGTCTGCACCGTGTAGGTGAAGTCGACCGGGGCCGTGGTGGGCTGGGCGCCGATCTTGCCGGCCGCGAACTGGGTGTTTTGCTCGCGGATGGCGCCGATCACGTCGCTCGGGGTCAGCTCGAGCTGGGCCAGCCGGTCCGGCCGCAGCCAGATGCGCATGGCGTAGTCGGTGCCACCGAACAGGGTGGTGTCGCCGACCCCGGGGATGCGCTTGAGCTCATCGATGATGTTGAGCAGGGCGTAGTTCGACAGATAGGTGGTGTCGAAGGTGCCGCCTGGGGATTGCAGCGTCACCACCTGCAGGATGGAGGTCGACTTCTTCTTGACCGTCACCCCCTGCTTCTTCACCTCTTCCGGCAGCTGGGCCATGGCCGCGCTGACCCGGTTGTTGACGTTGATGGTGGCCTGATCCGGATCCGTGCCTATCTCGAAGTAGACGTTGAGGTTCATCTGACCGTTGGAGGCGGAGCCGGACTGCATGTAGAGCATGTCCTCCACCCCGTTGATCTGCTGCTCGAGGGGGGCCGCGACCGTCTGGGAGATGACCTCAGGGGTGGCTCCCGGGTAGAAGGCGGTGACCGAGACCACAGGCGGGGTGATCTGCGGGTACTGCTCTATGGGGAGCGCTCGCATCGCCGCCAGCCCGCCCAGCACTATGATGATGGAGATGACGCTGGCGAAGATGGGGCGTTCGATGAAGAACTTGGAAAACATACGAACTCCTTACTTGGCCGCGATCTGGCTGACCATCTTGGCGTTGATCGCTTTCATCTCGGCGGCCGAGACCGGCTTGACCACGGCGCCCGGGCGAGCCTTCATCAGGCCCTCGACGATGTAGCGTTCACCGGGCTCGAGGCCGCTGTCGATCAGCACACCGCTGTCCACGCTCTGGCCGAGCTTGACCGGCCGTGGCACCACCTTGTTGTCGGCATCGATCACCATCACCATGCGGTCGGCCTGGGACTGGACGATGGCGCGCGGCGGCACCACTATGGCGTGCTTGCGCAGGCCGAGCTCTATGGTCATGCGCACGAACTGGCCGGGCAGCAGCTTGCCCTCCTGGTTATCGAAGATGGCGCGGGCCCGGATGGTGCCGGTCTGCGGATCGACCCGGCTGTCGGAGAAGTTGAGCTTGCCCGCCTGCGGGTAGACGGAGCCGTCGGCGAGACGGATATGGGTGCGCCAGTTGGTGGCATCCCTGGCTTCGATCAGCCCTTTCTTCACCGAGTTCTCGAAGTTGAGGCGATCCTGCTCCGAGTAGGAGAAGTTCACGTAGAGCGGATCGAACTGGGTGATGGTGGTGAGCAGGCCGCTGTCACCGCCGGTGGCGATGAGGCTGCCCTCGGACTGGGAGCTCTTGCTCGCCATGCCGCTGATGGGGGCGGTCACCTGGGTGTAGCTGAGGTTGAGCTGGGCCTCCTTCACCTTGGCCTTGGCCGCCTGGTGGCTGGCCACGGCCGCCTCGTAGTTGGCGATGGTGGTGTCGTAATCCTGCCGGCTCACCACCTGGCGCTTGTAGAGCGGGATGATGCGATCCCGATCGGCGTGGGCCTTGTTGAGGCGCGCCTGCTCCTGGGCCAGGGTGCCTTTGGCCTGCTCCAGCGCCACCTTGTAGGGTTCAGGGTCGATCAGGAACAGGGCCTGACCGGCGGTGACCGGCTGACCCTCGATGTAGGTGCGCTGCAGCAGGATGCCGTTCACCCGGGAGCGCACATCGATCTCACGAAAGCCGGCGGTCTCCCCCACCATCTCGGTGGTGAGCGGAACGTCGGTCAGCTTGACCTCGGCCACCACCACGGGCACCGGGGGCGGCGCCTGGACCTGGCTGGCGGCGTCGTCGCCACAGCCGGTCAGGGCGCCGGCCAGCGCCAGGGCGATGCAACCGCGTCGCAATACTCGCAGCCCGTTGGGGTGATCCTTCACTCCTACACGCTGGCTGGACGGGCCGCGACGGCCCGCTTTTTCGTTGTTATTAACAAACCTGGACAACATCATGTTTACAAACTCAACATCTTGATATATGCGGGTTTTTTAATAATAAAGTGACAAAGTTGAACTGGAGCTGCTCGGCAGGGGAAGTTGTCGGCTCCATACAGGATCTATAGGGGGAAAGCGGGGGGGATTACGACAATCCCTGACGAGGGGAGGTCGGGAGTCAGGCGGGAAGCTGTGGGGGCAGGGCGCCCCCACTGGCGAGGGGTCAGGCGAAGCAGGCCCAGATGGGGGCGTGATCGGAGGGCTTCTCGATGCCGCGCAGCTCGTAGTCGATGCCGGTCTCGGTCACTTTGTCCTTGAGCGCGTTGGACGCCATGATGAGATCGATGCGCAGGCCGCGGTTCTCGTCAAAGCCCTTGGAGCGGTAGTCAAACCAGGAGAAGCGCTCGCACTCGGTGGGGTTGGCGGCGCGGAAGGTGTCGGTCAGCCCGAAGCCTTTCAGGCGCTCCATCCACTCGCGTTCTATGGGCAGGAAGGAGCACTTGCCATCCCGCAGCCAGCGCTTGCGGTTCGCCTCGCCGATACCGATGTCGAGATCGGTGGGGGAGATGTTCACATCGCCGATCAGCACCAGCTGATCGTCCGGGGTGTGGTGGGTCTCCAGGTAGTGCTGCAAGTCCTCATAGAACTTCTGCTTGGCCGGGAACTTGGTCTCGTGATCCTGGCTCTCGCCTTGCGGGAAGTAGCCGTTCATCACCTTGATGAGGGAGCCGTCCTCGCGTTTGAAGCTGGCCATGATCATGCGGCGCTGGGCATCCTCGGGATCGGTCGGGAAGCCTTTTTGCACCTCGAGGGGCGGCTGCTTGCTCATGATGGCCACCCCGTAGTGACCCTTCTGGCCATGGAACACCACGTGATAGCCCATGGCCTCCACGTCGGCCACCGGGAAGGCGTCGTCGTGTACCTTGATCTCCTGCAGGCCGATCACATCCGGCTGGTGCTTGTCGATGATGGCTTGCAGCTGATGAAGACGGGCGCGCAGGCCATTGATATTGAAAGAGATGATCTTCATGTCCGGGATGCTCATGTCGTTTTTATTAGTCGCTATTGGACTAGGAATCCGCCGTGGATGCAAGTTCCGGGGGACGCCCGGTGCCGCTCCTGAACTTGCATCGGAACCTGTTCACGATCTGTCGCGAGAGGTCGTCAGCAAGGTGAAGCGCAGGAACCGGAGTGTATATGTATACATGAGAGCTCCTGGTTACACATAAGCGAGCAGCACATGAGCCTTGATCACGGCCTCGCAGCAAGATCGTGGACAGGTTTTAGCGGGTCATCTTCTTGACAAACACCACCACAAACAGCGCCAGCGTGAAGCTGCCGGTAAAGGCCTCGAAGGCGGCAAAGATCCGCGACAGGCCGATGGGGGTGAAGTCGCCGTAGCCCAGGGTGGTGAAGGTCACCACGCTGTAGTAGAGGCACTCCAGCAGGAAGATGGCGTTCTGCTCGAGGGACGCCTCGGGGCGATAGATGAGGTGGTTGCCGTTGAAGCTCAGGCCGAAGAAGAAGTAGAAGATGCTACAGATGAGGATCAGCAGCAGGGAGAACAGCACCACCCGCATCGGCGCCTCGCCGTAGCCGCAGAACAGATCCACTATCCAGGAGGCGAAACGCTGGTAGGAGCAGAGCGGCAGCTGCAGCCGGCGCATGGTCAGCTCCTGCTGGATGTAGCGGCCGGACATGGTGAAGATGCCCTGGGCCTCCGAGGCCTTGCGCAGGTCCCGGTAGGTCTCCTCCGCCTCCTTGAACCAGATGCAGGCCTGCGCCGGATCCCGCTCCTTGCGCCCCTTGCGGTCCTGCATCAGCCGCTTGCCGGTATCCAGATTGTCGAGCCGGGTGTTCTTCCAGCGCAGGCCGAGCAGGTTGATGTCGTGCAGCTGGGCGCAGTGCAGGTTGGCGTCGCTGAGATCCGCCTTCATCAGGCTGCCGCCGCGAAAGCGGATGCCGTAGAGGTGGGCGCCACGCAGGTTGGCGCGATAGAGGTTGCACTGCTCCAGCAGGAAGCCCTGAGGATCCTGCTTGTTCACCAGGTTGAGACCGGCCAGCTCGGCGCGGGCCAGCTGCAGGCCGTGGCAGAGTCCGCCCTGGCGAACGTAGTTCTCCAGCGCCTGGGCGGTGTCGGGGGATTGATGATCGGCCTGGGGGTCGTGCCAGCGGCACAAGTCGTGCTCCCCCGCCTCTTCGCTGCAGTGGCGGCCATCCGCCACCAGATATCGGCACATCGCCATGCTGTCGCCTCTCCTTGCTGAGTCTGTATCAGCATAGGTGAGGCGCAGGCCCGGCTGGCTAGTTGAACTGGTTAAATTCCTGGCGCAGCTTGCGGAAGCGATCCTGCTGGGCGGGATTCAAGGGGATGCCTTCCAGCACCTCCAGGGTCTCCTTGCACTCGGCGCCGAACTCCGGACTCTTGCGGTTCTTCTGCATCAGCTGCAACAGCACCTGGATCTTGTTGAGGGCGGCGCCGGTATTGGCGGGGGCCCGGCGCAGCGCCTCGCGAAAGTGGCCGAGGGCCTGCTCCAGCTCCCCGCCCTGATAGGCCTTGATACCAAGGTCGTTGAGCTGCTGATAGCGCTGGCGCCGCTCCTGCACCGTCTTGTCGTCGCGGGTCACCTGGATGCAGGTGGTGAGCAGCCGATCCTCATCCTCCGCCAGCAGCGCCTGCAGGCTCTCGGCGTACTCGAACTCGCCGAGCTGGTAGAGCGCCAGTATGGTCTCGCCGAGCAGGGCGGGGGGCATGGTTTCCGGCCGATCCAGCCAGTTCTGGTTGGCGCGATAGAGCATCTTCTTGCCCTTGAGCAGCTCGCCGAGGGCGATCTGGACCCGGGCCTGGCAGATCTGCTCGAACACCGGGTAGTTGAACTCCGCCATCATCAGCGAATCGCGAATGCGTGACAGCGCCGAGTTCACCTGCTTCTGCAGGTTGGCGATGTGGTAGCTGTCGTTGCTGTTGAGGGCATAGAGGGTGAGGGTCTGGATGTAGGCCCCCAGGTAGTGCGGGGTGCGGTGGATGGAGTTGCGCGACAGATCGATGAGGGCGAGCAGTACATCCTTGGCCTGGCCGTAGTCGTGGCGCAGCAGACACACCTCCGCCAAACGGCGGGAGAGCTGCACCGACTGGGGCGATATGTCCACCGCCCGCCGCAGCTCCTGCTGGGCGATTTCCCCCTTGCCGAGCGCCAGCTGGGATTCCGCCAGCCAGAGGTGGGCCTCCACCATCAGCGGGGTGTTCTTGAGCGTCGCCTGCAGGTGGCTCACCGCCTCCTCGTGCAGCCCGAGCGTGTGACAGGCCTTGCCCAGGGTCAGCCTGGCCCAGCTGTTCTCCTGCCCGGCCAGCAGTTGGCGCATCAGGCTGCGCGCCTCCCTGGCCTGGCCGAGCTTGAGCTGGGTGTCGGCCTGCAGGCAGCGGCAGAAGTTGGCGAAGCGCGGCACGGCGTCGGCCTGGGTGGCGCAGGCTTCGATGAGCGCCGATGGATCGTCCCGAGTGAGGGCGATAAAGACGCTCTCCAGCGCCTGGCGGCGGGCGAGGGCCCGCTTCAAGCGAAACGAGAACTGCTCCTGGGAGAAGGGCTTCATCAGGTATTCGTCGGGCTCGGCCTCGAGGGCGCTCAGCACCATGGCGCGAGAGCCGTCGCTGCTGACCATGATCACCACGCTCTGGGGCGGGATCAGCTGCTGATCCCGCAGGCTCTCCAGCAACTGGCGGCCGTTCTCACCGGCCCCCAGCTCGTAGTCGAGCAGATAGATGTCGAAGCTCTCCTTCTGGCAGCGGCGCCGCGCCTCGTCGGCCGAGTTGACATAGGTGATGCGGTTGATGCCGATGTTGATCAGCATCGCCTTCATCATCATCTGGAAGGATCGCTGTTCGTTGACCAGCAGGATGCGCCTGGGTTTGGGCTGGGCTTTCTTCTCTGGCTCGGGAGTCTGCATCTGCTTGGGTCGGGGCGCTGCGGGCGGGTGACTGAAGTGTGCCACCAAAGTCCGCAGCCAGGCAATCCGGTGGATGAATTGCCCCGCGTTTTCCCTCGCAAATCGGCGCTCAATCAGCTCCGGCAGCTCGCTTTTTCAGGCTGTGTCGCGCTGGTGTCGGGCGTGATAGTCGCCCGGTTATGCTTGCTCAGGGCTGCTTTTGCTGCAGATAGGGCGCGAACTGGGGGCTGAACCTGGCCTCGAAGCCCTGCTCTGTCTTGACGATGAGATAGATCGCCAGCTTATGCTCCCTGGCGAAGGCCAGCGCCGGCTCCGGCCCCATCACCATCAGCGCGGTGTCGAGGGCGTCGGCCTCCAGCGCGGTGCGGGTGATCACGCTGGCGGAGACCAGCCTGTGGGCCACCGGCGCGCCGCTGGCGGGATCTATGATGTGGGAGTAACGCTGGCCATCCAGCTCGTAGTAGTTGCGATAGCTGCCGGCGGTGCTGAGCGCCATGCCGTTCGGGATCACCACGTCCTCGATGGCGCCGGGTCGGTCCGAGGGTTCGACGATGGCCACTCGCCAGGGGTTGCCCTTGGCGTTGTGGCCCTCGCTGCGCACGGCCCCTGCCACCTCGATGAGGTAGTTGCTCACTCCCTTGCCCTCCAGCAGCGTCGCGAGCTCGTCCGCGGCCGCTCCTTCTCCCAGGGTGGAGAGATCCAGATAGAGATCGGGGATGGCTTTGCCGAGCAGGAATTTGCCATCCCGGGTCGTCAGGCTCAGCTTGTCGATGCCGACTCGGTCGCGGGCCTTGGCGATCTGCTCCGCCGTCGGCCGCTTGACCGGGCGCTTGTCCGGCCCGAAGCCCCACAGGTTGACCAGCGGCCCCACGGTCACATCCAGCCTGCCGCTGGTGAGCTGGCCCGCGTCTATCCCTTGCTGCACTATCTTGGCCATGCCGGCCGGTATGACCATGGGCACCCCGGCCGGCCCCTGATTGAAGCGGGAGATGATCGAGCCCGGATCATAGGTGGAGATCTCCTGATTCATGCGTACCAGCAGGGCATCGACCTCGCGCTGCAGCGCTACCTCTCCCCCCGGAAAGGCGTCGTTCACCGTCACCACGTAGAAGGTGCCCATGGTCTTGCCCTGAATGCGAAGCTGGGTCGGGGCGGGCTGGCAGGCGGTCAGCATCAGCATCAGGCTCAGCAGCAGGCCGCGTGCGGCCAGGGTGGGGGAAGGGAACGGCATCTTGCATCCTCGCGGGAATCGTCGACGGGGGAGCAGCTTAGCCAACTGGGCCCGGCTTGACGAGTCTTCAGCCGGGCGCGGGGCGGAAAATAATTAAGCGACTCAGGCTGTTAACCCGACAGATCTGTTCCAAAGTTGAATGGTTTCGAGGGTAAACAGGTGACTTGGGCCGCAGCTTTGAGCAAAAGCCATAGTCGATTGACAACAGTTGAGTACAATTAAGATCGATTTTGACAGCATCTTTGCCCATCGCCGACGCGAGTTTCAGGCAAGCGTGTTGCCATCCACTGCCAATCAAAGGAGAAGATGATGAAAAAGGCGATTACCCTGCTGTTTCTGAGTATTTTTACTGCACTGGGCATGGCGGCACCGGCCCTGGCCGATGAGTGCGCACTGGTCATCGAAGGCAATGATGCCATGCAGTACAACCTCAAGGAGATGAGCGTGCCGGCCACCTGCAAAGAGGTGACTGTGACCCTCAATCACACGGGCAAGATGCCGGTGACGGCCATGGGTCATAACTGGGTGCTGGCCAACACCGCCGACTATCAAGCCATCGCCACCGCGGGCATGAGCGCCGGCGTCGATCACGACTACCTGCCGAAGGAAGATGCCAGGATCCTGGCTCACACCAAGCTGGTGGGGGGCGGCGAGAGCACCAGCGTCACCTTCAAGACCGACGGGCTGGCGGGCAAGGATCTCACCTTCTTCTGCTCCTTCCCGGGCCACTTCGCCATGATGAAGGGCTCCTTCAAGGTCGGCTAGGTTGTGTCGCTGCCTTGTCATGATGAAAAAAGCCGGGATATCCCGGCTTTTTTACGCCTAGCTCGCACGAACCAACTGAATTCATGGCTGAATTTCATGATCTGGCGGGCGGTATCGCCTCGCCGTGACGGGGTAGAATGGGTCGCAAGCTGGGTCAGGTGACCCGGCAACGAATCCGGTGAGAAGGGGCCATGAGCGCCATAAAGTGGGTCATCAGCGGCTGCCTGATGCTGGTTTGTGCCATCGCACTGGCCGCAGAGCCCCCGGTCAAGAAGAGCCGCAACGGCATCTGCCACCCCCAGGGTGGCACCTATTACAGCCGCACCAAACACTACGAACCCTACGACAGCATGCGGGCCTGCCTCGACAGCGGGGGCCGCGCGCCTAAACGCTGACCCCGACGCGCTATGCGCGTTTTTGCAGGGTAAAGAAGGCGATGGCCGTCTTCTTCTGGCACTCCAGCCGGATGCTCTCCTCGCCGCTGATCACCAGGGTCTCGTTGATGGCCAGGGCCCGATCCTGCACGCTGAGCTGACCGCTCAGCAGATGGCAGAGATAGGTCTTGTCCGCCTCCAGGGTGAGGGTGAGCGGGAAGGGCAGATTCAGCACCCGCACGTTGGCGCTGATGCGCTCGGGATGATAGATGAGGCCGAGATCCGTCACCTCCTTCTTCAGCAGTTCGCAGTGGGTCTCCTCGTCACCGTCAAAGTGGGCCGCCTCATGGGTGGCATAGGGGTGGCCGTTGAGCACGAAGCCGGCGCCGCTGATGGGCAGCAGGATGCGCCTGTAGCCGGGAAACGTGGAGAAGGGGCCTGCCGCCTTGATGGGGGCGGAGCTGAGACGGTAATCGAAGTCGAGCTTGTCCAGAGTCGCCCCCTGGGGGGAGATGAGGATCTGGGCCGTGGTGCCCTGCTTGTTCTTCCAGGGCATCTTCAGCTGGTCAGACTCTTTAATCAGGGTGATCACTAGGGTGCCTCGGCAAGTGGTTGGGGTGAGTGGCAATGAGGCCAAGTGATACCATCCCGCACGCCGGCCCACAAGGCGATGGAGGCCGATCCCCGTCCGGTTGCCCATAATCTCGTCAGTTTGACCCCTCGGTGCAGGGTCGCCCTCTGCCGGTCAGTCAGGTGTGCCCAAGATATCGCCGGTCGGCGGGGTTGAAGCAGAGCAAACTCCGAGGCTGTGATCCCTGCGCTGTTAAACGGGCGGCAGACCGCTACACTGGCAGTTCTGTTGTATGGAGGCCCCATGACCCACAAGATCATTCTGGATACCGATCCCGGTATCGACGACGCCATGGCAATACTGTTTGCCGAGGCACACCCCGCCATCGATCTGCTCGCCATCACCACAGTGTTTGGCAATGCCACCATCGAGAACGGTACCCGCAACGCACTCTGGCTCAAGCAGAAATACGGCATGAAGGCGGACGTGGCCCAGGGAGCGGCCGCGCCGCTGCGACGCGAGCCGGTCGGGCCGACCACAGTGGTGCACGGCCCGAGCGGGCTGGGGGATGTGGAGGCGGGGGAGGTGACCATCAGCGCGGATCCCCGTCCGGCCTGGCAATACATAGTCGAGGCGGTGAAGGCCGCTCCCGGCGAGATCACCCTGGTCACCATAGGGCCGCTCACCAACCTGGCGCTGGCGCTGCGGGAGGCGCCCGAAATCACCGGGTTGGTGAAGCAGGTGGTGGT
The DNA here is from genome assembly GCF_019218705.1 of Aeromonas sp. sif2433. Lineage (NCBI taxonomy): Bacteria > Pseudomonadati > Pseudomonadota > Gammaproteobacteria > Aeromonadales > Aeromonadaceae > Aeromonas > Aeromonas sp. sif2433. Next base: position 339,819 of record NZ_JAHUXD010000002.1, on the reverse strand, counting down.
GATGGGCGGCGCCTTTGGCGTCAACGGCCATCGCGGCAACGTGACCCCCTATGCCGAGGCCAATATTCACGACGATCCCGAGGCCGCGGATGTGGTGTTCACCGCCCCCTGGCCCGTGGTGATCATCGGGCTGGACGTGACCCAGCAGAGCTTCTTCAGCAGCCGCTACCTCGATGCGTTGCGGGATGAGGCGGGCGAGCCGGGTCGCTTCCTGTGGGCGGTGAGCCGCTTCTACCTGCGCTTCTATTCGGAGCGCATCGGCCTGGATGGCTGCCATGTGCACGATCCCTCCGCCATCGCCTATGTGATCGATCCGACCCTGTTTACCCTGCGGGAAGGGCCGGTGCGGGTCATCGACGGTGGCCCCGCCATCGGCCACACCCTGCAGAAGTTCGATGACAAGGCGCATCCCCACGATGAGTGGGCGGGCTATCCGGCCCAGCGGGTCGGGGTGGCGGTACGGGATCAGGCGCTGCTGGCGCTCTATCGCGAGACGCTGGTGGCCTGGGGCAAGGATTGCTGAGGCTCGCCCGCAGGATGGACAAAGCGTGATGCTCGCCAGGTAATCACCGGCTGGCGCGGCCTATACTGACCAGAAGTTAAGCATGGGAAGGGGAAACGGATGGCCTGGTTGTCTTTGTTGGTGGCGATAGCCCTGATCTGGTGGCTGATGAAGCTGGGGCGTGGCGCCCTGTTCGAGATCCGGCTGCAACCTGGCAAGGTGCAGCTGAAGCGAGGCGCGGTGTCGCCGCGCTTCCTGGCCCAGGCCAAGCAGATCCTGCAGCAGGATCCGGTGCGGGGCCGGATCCTGGGTCAGCGCGACGACAACGGCGTCAGGCTGGTCTTCTCCCGCTCCATCCCCGAGCCGGTGGCCCAGCGGCTGCGCAACATCTTTCCCTATGGTGACTACCGTACCCCTCCCGCCGTCCCGGACGGGCGCAAGCCGCATAAGCATAAATAGAGCCGACATGCATACCCCGTGAGCCGCAGCCGGGCCAGGTGCCCGGCTGTTTATTTTCTTATTTTCGCATCCTCTCTTTCCCATCGCCCTGGCCACCTTGGCAGCAGGCGGTCAAGCCTTCCCGTCTGACCCCTGCAGCGGCGCCATCACCTCGATCAGAAAGTCGATGAAGGCGCGGGTCTGCGGCTTCAAGAAGCGGCCACCGCGAAACACCGCAAAGATCTCGTCGTGGCGATCCTCGTAAGGGGAGGCCTGCCAGTCGGGCAGCAGCTGGCGCAGGCTGCCATCGTCGATCCCCTGCTGCACCATCCAGCTCGACAGCAGCAAGAGCCCGCATCCCGCCTGGGCCGCGCAGAGCAGGGGCGTGCCGCCGACGGAGGCGAGATTGCCCTGCACCGCGATCTTGCGCCGCTCAGGCCCGCGCTGGAAATACCAATGCTGGCGCTGACGGCCCTGGCCGCGGATGAGGCAGTTGTGACTGGCCAGCTCATCGGGATGGGCGGGCTCGCCATGCTGCGCCAGGTAGGTGGGGGAGGCGACCAGCAGGGTCCGGTTCGCCAGCAGATGGCGGGCATGCAGGCTGCTGTCGGTCGGGCGCCCGATGCGAATGGCCACGTCCACGTTGTCGGCATCGAGATCCACCAGCCGGTTGTCGAACTCGATCTCGACCCTGACCCCGGGGTAGCGGGCCAGAAACGCGGGCAGTTGCGGCGCCAGCCAGGCCGCCCCGAAGCTCTCGAACACCGAGACCCGCAATGGGCCACGGGGCGCCACGTGCAGGGGCTGGAGGGATTGTACCAGCTGCTCGGCCTCCTCCAGCAGGGGCACCGAGCGGGCGAGAAAATACTCCCCCTGCTCGGTCAGCACCAGCTGGCGGGTGCTGCGCTTGAACAGGGGCACCCCCAGCTGTTGCTCCAGGCTGTCGATGGTGCGGGTCACCGAGGAGGGGGCCAGATTGAGGGCGCGGGCGGCGCGGGAGAAGCTGCCGGACTCCACCACTTGGGCCAGGATACGAATGCGATCCAGCACGGACACTCCTTTGCGTTTAATGCAAAACTGTTGCAGGTTGTGACGGTATTCTATTCATCGGTGAGAAGGTGAACAATGCCGTCATCGCCCGAGACGGGCATAGCGCCACAGGAGCAGCACCATGTCAGACCGTATCCAGCTCGCCCGGCAGATCCCCGCCGCCATCCAGGCCATGATGGGGCTGGAGTCCTATCTCGGTGGCACCGAGATCCCTTCCCGGCTCAAGGAACTCATCAAGCTGCGGTCCTCCATGATCAACGGCTGCGCCTACTGCATCCAGATGCACGCCGAGGTGGCGATGAAGCAGCAGGAGAGCCCGCAACGTCTGCTGGCGCTGTCCGCCTGGCGCGAATCCCCGCTGTTCGATGAGCGTGAGCGGGCCGTGCTGGCGCTGACCGACGAGGTGACCCTGATCGCCGGGCAGGGGCTGAGCGAGGAGGTCTATCGGCAGGGGCTGGCGCTGCTCGGCGAGACCCTGCTGGCCCAGTGCCTGATGCAGATAGTCACCATCAATGCCTGGAACCGGATTGCCGTCGCCACCCGGATGGAACATCCGCTTAGCTGAGTCTGGAGAGGGGCATGGCCGCCCTGTCATCCAGGGAGATGAACCTGGTGTGAACAGGAGCAGGGAAGCTCGATAGGAAGGTCTCCATTGGAGGCCTTTTTTATGAGGCATGGATGGGAGGAGGACTCTAATGGCCGTTTTTTGCCGCCGTTCCCGCCTGGGTAGGAAGTTAATCACACAGTTGTTTGATTAATTATTTATTATTTTATCTCATCACTTACCCCGATCAGATCAAGGTTTTATAGATTAAAAAGCGTGCAGTCGGAATATCCACCAGCAGAAAATGATGCATATTGACCATGACAACATTAAGGGGAAGTGAGAGTATTGCCCAGTTGTTGCTCGATGAGGGATCGAAATGAAAGCAATGCAGGCTGAATCAGAAATTTGTGTTCGTATAAAAATTGTCACTGTCAAGCGTTTAACAAATAACGCATCTTCGCACCAAACAAAAAACAACTTCCGGATTAATTTTTCATGTTGTTCACATGCCGGTCTGATGCAATAAAATGCTGCATTTTTATTATACCAATAAGCCTTGAAACGATGAGGACATTGCATGAGACCTTTTGAAGTAAAGAGGGGCTTGGGCGCTTTGCTGTTGATTGCAACCGCTGGCTTGCTGAGTGGCTGCGACATGGCTCTGATGAGCCCCAAAGGGCAGGTTGGTCTGGAACAGAAGTCACTAATATTAACCGCACTCGGTCTGATGTTAATTGTAGTGATTCCTGTGATTATTATGACGGTGGCCTTTGCTCGTAAATACAGAGCATCCAATACCACCGCCAAATACACCCCGGATTGGTCTCACTCCAACAAGATTGAAGCGGTTGTCTGGACCGTACCCGTCATTATTGTCGCCATCCTGGCGGTGATTACCTGGAAAACTTCCCACTCGCTGGATCCTTATAAACCGCTGGAATCGGACGTCAAACCGATCCAGGTCGATGTTATTTCCCTCGACTGGAAATGGTTGTTTGTCTATCCGGAACTGGGTATCGCCTCGGTCAATGAGTTGGCCTTCCCGGTCAATACCCCGGTCAATTTCCGGGTGACCTCCGACACCGTGATGAACTCCTTCTTCATTCCGCAACTGGGCGGTCAGATCTACGCCATGGCCGGGATGCAGACCAAGTTGCATCTGATTGCCAACGAGGCGGGTCAGTACAAGGGGATCTCCGGCAGCTACAGCGGCGCGGGCTTCTCCGGGATGAAGTTCAAGGCCATCGCCACGACCGATCAGGCCGGTTTCGATGCCTGGGTCGCCAAGGTGAAGCAGTCTCCCAAGATGCTGAACACCATGGGCGAGTTCGATGTGCTGGCCAAGAAGAGCGAAAACCATCCGGTGGAGTACTTCGCCAGCGCCGATCCCAAGCTGTTCGTCAATGTGATCAACAAGTTCATGGGTGACATGAAGCCGGGTGAGCACAAAGGCATGCAGCACGAAACCGCCGCCAAGCATGACGACGGGATGGACATGGCCGACATGGATCATGGCGACATGACCTCCGCTGAGCATGCCGGGCACATGGCCATGCCGATGGATGAAAAGAGTGTGAAAGCAGGATCCGAGGAATAATCGATGTTTGGAAAGTTAACACTCGACGCTATCCCGTACCATGAACCCATCATCATGGTCACGATAGCCGGTATCATATTGGGCGGGTTGGCCATTGCCGGGCTGATCACCTATTTCGGCAAGTGGGAATACCTGTGGAAAGAGTGGTTCACCTCGGTGGATCACAAGCGCCTCGGTATCATGTATCTCATCCTGGGGATGGTCATGTTGCTGCGCGGCTTCGCCGATGCGGTGATGATGCGGACCCAGCAGGTGATGGCGTCAGCCGGGGGCGAGGGCATACTGCCACCGCACCACTACGACCAGATCTTCACCGCCCACGGCGTCATCATGATCTTCTTCGTGGCCATGCCACTGGTGATCGGCCTGATGAACATCGTGGTGCCGCTGCAGATCGGTGCCCGTGACGTCGCCTTCCCCTTCCTCAACAACCTGAGCTTCTGGTTTACCGCCGCTGCCGTGGTGTTGATCAACGTCTCCCTGGCGGTCGGTGAATTCGCCCAGACCGGCTGGCTGGCCTATCCGCCCTTGTCGGGCGTGGACTTCAGTCCGGGCGTCGGGGTCGATTACTGGATCTGGAGCCTGCAGATCTCGGGTCTGGGTACCCTGCTGACCGGTGTCAACTTCTTTGCCACCATCATCCGGATGCGTGCCCCTGGCATGACCATGATGCGGTTGCCGGTGTTCACCTGGACCGCCCTGTGCGCCAACATCCTGATCATCGCCTCCTTCCCGATCCTGACCGTCACCATCGCCCTGCTCACCGCAGACCGTTACCTCGGCACCCATTTCTTTACCAATGACATGGGTGGCAACATGATGATGTACATCAACCTGATCTGGGCCTGGGGTCACCCCGAGGTGTATATCCTGGTGCTGCCGGTGTTCGGGATCTTCTCCGAAATCGTGGCGACCTTCTGCAAGAAGAAGCTGTTCGGTTACACCTCCCTGGTGTGGGCCACCGTGGCCATTACCGTGCTCTCCTTCGTGGTCTGGTTGCACCACTTCTTCACCATGGGATCGGGCGCCAACGTGAATGCCTTCTTCGGCATCACCACCATGATCATCTCCATCCCGACCGGGGTGAAGATCTTCAACTGGCTGTTCACCATGTATCGCGGTCGCATCGAGTTCAGCTCCCCCATGCTGTGGACCGTCGGTTTCATCATCACCTTCACCGTCGGTGGCATGACCGGGGTACTGCTGTCGGTGCCGGCCGCCAACTTCGTGTTGCACAACAGCCTGTTCCTGATCGCCCACTTCCACAACGTCATCATCGGCGGCGTGGTGTTCGGTTGCTTCGCCGGTATCACCTACTGGTTCCCGAAGGCATTCGGCTTCAAGCTGGATGACGTCTGGGGCAAGCGCGCGTTCTGGTTCTGGATCACCGGCTTCTTCGTGGCCTTCATGCCGCTCTATGTGCTGGGCTTCATGGGCATGACCCGTCGGGTCAGCCAGAACATCGATCCCGAGTTCCACGGCTGGCTGGTCGTGGCCGCCTGCGGTGCCGGCCTGATTGCCATCGGCGTCCTGTGCCAGGTGATCCAGGTCGTGGTCAGTATCCGTGACCGCGAGAAGAACCGTGACTGGACCGGCGATCCCTGGGGTGGCCGTACCCTGGAGTGGGCCACTTCCTCTCCGCCGCCGTTCTACAACTTCGCCATCGAGCCGAAGGTGAAGGGTCTCGACGCCTTCTGGGAAGCGAAAGAGGACGGCTCTGCCTTCCAGCAGCCGGCCAGGTACGCCCCCATCCACATGCCGAAGAACTCCGGTGCCGGTGTGGTCATCGCCGCCCTCAGCGTGGTGTTTGGCTTCGCCATGATCTGGCACATCTGGTGGATGGCCATCGCCGGCTTCGTCGGCATGATCGCCACCTGGATCATCCACAGCTTCAACGAGGATGTGGACTACTACGTACAGGTTGACGAGATCGAGCGCATCGAAGGTCAGCATTTCGACAACATCAACAAGGTAGCCTGACGCTATGGCAACTGACGTTCTACATCACACTCACGGCGCCCATGACGATCATGGGCACCATGATGCCGGTGCCACCAAGGTGTTCGGTTTCTGGATCTACCTGATGAGTGACTGCATCCTGTTTGCGACCCTGTTCGCAACCTATGCAGTCCTGGTCAACGGCACCGCCGGCGGCCCGAGCGGCAAGGACATTTTCGAGCTGCCGTTCGTGTTCGCCGAAACCATGCTGCTGCTGTTTAGCTCCATCACCTTCGGTTTTGGCATGCTGGCCATGAACAAGAACAAGGTGGCTGCCGTCAACGGCTGGCTGCTGGTGACCTTCTTGCTCGGTGCCGGCTTCATCGCCATGGAGATCTACGAGTTCCATCACCTGATCGCCGAGGGCTTCGGCCCGCAGCGCAGTGGCTTCCTGTCCGCCTTCTTCACCCTGGTCGGTACCCACGGTATCCACGTGACCAGCGGTCTTATCTGGATCATCGTGATGATGGTGCTGGTAGCCAAGAAGGGGCTGACCGAGCGCAACCGTACTCGCCTGATGTGCCTGAGCCTGTTCTGGCACTTCCTGGACGTGGTGTGGATCTGCGTCTTCACCGTGGTCTATCTGATGGGGGCAATGTAAATGAGTAGTCATGCAGTCGATAATCACGGCGCCAGCCACGGCAGCGCCAAGTCCTACCTGATCGGCTTCGTGCTGTCAGTGATCCTGACCGCGATCCCGTTCTGGATGGTGATGGACGGCAGCGCCTCCCATGCCATGGTGCTGGGTACCGTGGTTGCCATGGCGGTGGTCCAGATCTTCGTGCATCTGGCCTACTTCCTGCACATGAACACCTCGTCAGAGGAGCGCTGGAACCTGGTGGCACTGGTGTTTACCGTGCTCATCATCGCCATAGTGGTGGTGGGTTCCCTGTGGATCATGTACAACCTCAACGTCAACATGATGGTTCACTAAGCGGGTTGGTGTGATGATGAAGCAATACCTGCAAGTGACCAAACCGGGCATCATCTTCGGTAACCTCATCTCGGTTATCGGCGGATTCCTGCTGGCCTCCAAGGGGAGCCTGGACGTTCCCCTGTTCATCCTGACCATGGCGGGGGTGTCACTGGTGGTCGCCTCCGGTTGTGTGTTCAACAACTACATCGACCGGGACATCGACTGCATCATGGAGCGGACCAAGAACCGCGCCCTGGTGAAGGGGCTGATCGCCCCCGGCGTGTCGCTCTGGTATGCGAGCGCGCTCGGCGTTGCGGGCATTGCACTGCTCTACTTCGCGGCCAATCCGTTGGCCGCCTTGCTGGCAGTGCTCGGCTTCCTAGTCTATGTGGGCGTCTACAGCCTCTACATGAAGCGTCATTCGGTCTATGGCACCCTGGTCGGCAGCCTCTCCGGCGCCGCGCCACCCGTCATCGGCTACTGCGCGGTGAGCAACGAGTTCGACTCGGGCGCCCTGATCCTGCTGGCGATCTTCAGCCTGTGGCAGATGCCGCACTCCTATGCGATTGCCATCTTCCGCTTCAAGGATTACCAGGCCGCCAACATTCCGGTGTTGCCGGTGGTGAAGGGGATCTCGGTGGCCAAACACCATATCACCCTCTACATACTGGCGTTTATGGTGCCGACCCTGATGCTGTTCCTCGGCGGTTATGCCGGTTACAAGTATCTGATCGTGGCCACGGCGGTGAGTGTCTGGTGGCTGGGGATGGCGCTGTCGGGTTACAAGCAGGCGGTCGATGACTCCCTGTGGGCCCGCAAGTTGTTCATGTTCTCCATTGTCACCATCACCTGCCTGAGCGTGATGATGTCGGTAGACTTCCAGCCGGACGCAGCGCCGGTGCTGGTGAGCATGCTGCCCTGATGCGGACATGTTCTCCATCGTCGTCATCATCTTCACCTGCCTGAGCGTGATGATGTCGGTGGACTTCCAGCCGGACGCAGCGCCGGTATTGGTGAGCATGCTGCCCTGAGGCTTCGGTAAGCCGAGCCCCAGTGTTGTGATATGACACAGGAAAATCAGTAGAATCCAGAGCCGGGAACTTTTCCGGCTCTGTTATTATGTGGGCCGACCCACGTCGGGTCCGGTCCGTTTTCCCTCATATTCTCGGGCTTCGTGTAGATTGCATAATCCGCAACCTGTGATCACCCACTTCTCTTATTCATCGAGGCCATCATGAATGATTTCACGATGACAAGGGGCGAGCGCCGAGCCACCTGGGCGCTCGGCTCCGTCTTCTCCCTGCGCATGCTCGGCATGTTTATGGTCCTGCCGGTACTGACCACCTATGGCATGTCCCTGGCCGGTGCCTCCGAGGCCCTGATCGGGCTGGCCATCGGCATCTACGGCATGACCCAGGCGTTGTTCCAGATCCCGTTCGGGCTGCTCTCCGATCGCATCGGCCGCAAGCCGCTCATCGTCGGCGGCCTGCTGATGTTTGCCCTTGGGGCCGTCATCGCTGCCCTCAGCGACTCCATCTGGGGGGTCATCGTCGGCCGCGCCCTGCAGGGCAGCGGGGCCATCTCCGCCGCCGTCATGGCGCTGCTCTCGGACCTCACCCGCGAGCAGAACCGCACCAAGGCGATGGCCTTCATCGGGGTGAGCTTCGGCATCACCTTCGCCATCGCCATGGTGACCGGCCCCATCATCACCCATGCGCTGGGGCTGTCCGGCCTGTTCTGGCTGATCGCCCTCTTGGCGCTGGGGGGCATCGGCATCACCCTGTGGTGGGTGCCGACCCCGACCAGCCACTTGCGCAACCGCGAGTCGGCGCTGGTAAAGGGGGGGATCCGCACAGTGCTCACCAATCCGCGGCTGCTCAAGCTCAACCTCGGTATCCTCTGCGTCCACACCCTGCTGATGTCGAGCTTCGTGGCGCTGCCGCCGCTGCTGGAGCAGGCGGGTCTGCCCCGTGACAGCCAGTGGCAGGCCTACCTGGTCACCATGCTGATCGCCTTTGTCAGCGTGGTGCCCTTCATCATCTATGCCGAGAAACGCCGCCAGATGAGACGGGTCTTCCAGCTCTGCGTGCTGGTGATGCTCGTCGCCGAGGTGGTGTTGTGGCAGGCCGGCCTGCAGCTCTGGGGCCTGCTCGCCGGGCTGCAGATCTTCTTCATCGGCTTCAACGTGATGGAGGCGCTGCTGCCATCCCTCATCAGCAAGGAGTCGCCACCGGGTTACAAGGGCACCGCCATGGGGGTTTACTCCACCAGCCAGTTCATCGGGGTCGCCATCGGCGGCAGCCTGGGTGGCCTGTTCTACAGCCTCGGCGGTGCGCCCCTGGTGTTCGGCAGCTGCGCCGTGCTGGCCCTGCTCTGGCTGGGGATAAGCCTCACCATGCAGGAGCCGCCCTATGTCAGCAGCCTGCGCATAGTGCTGCCGGAGGGGGTCGCCGCGACCCCCGCGCTGGAGCAGAAGATCCGCGCCTGTGAGGGGGTGAGCGACGTGCTGCTGGTCGAAGCCGAACGCTCGCTCTACGTGAAGGTGGATACCAAACACCTCACGCGCAGCGATCTGGAGCGACTGGTGGCGATCTGACGGGCACTCACGCTGGGCAGCGCAGCGGGCAGCCCCCGTTGCTATGCTGAGATCCTCAATAAGGAGGAGAGTGTCATGTCATATATAGATGGATTCGTGCTTGCCGTGCCCACGGCCAGCAAGCAGGCCCTGATCGATCACGCCCGGCAAATTGATCCCATCTTCCTCGAATACGGCGCCACCCGGGTGCTGGAGGGCTGGGGGGACGATGTGCCTCACGGCAAGCTGACCGACTTTTACCGCGCCGTGGCGGCGAAGGAAGATGAGAGCGTGGTCTTCTCCTGGGTGGAGTGGCCGGACAAGGCCACCCGGGATGAGGCCATGGCGAAGATAATGAAAGACGCCAGGATGGATCCGAGCAATCCCGCCAATCTGGCGATGCCGTTCGATGGTGCCCGCATGATCTTCGGGGGTTTCAGCCCAGTGCTGGATCTGCGTGGCTGAGGTGTCTTGAAAGCAGAAGAGGCCCGCCACATTGGCGGGCCTCTTCGTTATGACCGCCAGCAGGATTTGTCCCCAGCATGGCGGCCCTGTGCATCACCCGGTGGATCTCTTTCGGTCAAGGTCGTCAGCAGGATTTGTCCCCAACATGCTGGCCATGTGCATCACCCGGCGGCTCTCTTTCGTTCAAGGCCGCCAGAAGGGCTTGTCCCCCAGTATGGTCGCCCTGTGCATCACCCGACGCGCCGGCAGGTAGTCGGCGTTGGCATAGTGCTGGGTCACCCTGTTGTCCCAGATGGCGATGTCGTTCTCCTGCCAGCGCCAGCGCACCTGAAATTCGGGTCGACGGATATGGTCAAACAGGAAGCCCAGCAGCGCCTCGCTCTCCCGGGCCGGCAGATCCGGCAGCCGGCTGGTGAAGCCCTCGTTGACAAACAGCGCCTGTCGCCCGCTCACCGGGTGGGTGCGTAGCACCGGGTGGCGCAGGGGCGGGTTGTTGGCCACGGCGGCCTGCCAGCGCTGGCGTTCCTCTTCGCTGCCGTTGTGGCGGTGGGCCGGGAACGACTTGGTGAAGTCGTGCTCCGCCTCCAGCCCCGCCAGCAGCTTCCTAAGCGGGGGCGAGAGCGCCGCCAGGGCCGCGATCCCGCTGGCCCAGAGGGTGTCACCCCCGCTGGGGGGCAACTGCTTGGCGGCCAGGATGGCCAGCGCCGGCGGGGTCTCGATGAAGGTCACGTCGGTGTGCCAGTTGTCGTTGTCCGGCGGATTGTCGTCGTGGGTATCGAGCACGATGATCTCCTCGGCCTCCTCCGCGTGGGGATAGACGGGGTGGATGTGCAGATCCCCGAAGCGGTTGGCCAGCGCCCGCTGTTGCCTGGGGTTGATGGGCTGATCCCGCAGGAACAGCACCTGATACTTCAGCAGGGAGCGATGGAGCTGCTCGAAGTGCTCCTGAGTCAGGGGCTCGGCCAGGGTGAGACCGGCGATCTCGGCGCCGATGTGGGGCCCGAGCGGGGTAATCGTCAGCTTGTCGTTCATATGCTTTCTCCATGCCAAGGCGTCAGTCGACGCTGCAGGGCTCGCAAGCCCAGTTCCAATACGAAGACGATGTGAAGGATCACCATGAGGACGGTCAGCTTGTCGTTCATTGTCCTTCACCATGCCAGGGCGTCAGCCTGCGCTGCAGTGCGCGTAAACCCAGTTCCAATACGAAGGCGACCAGGGCGATCACCAGAATGCCTGCCAGTACCACGTCGGTGGCCAGAAACTCGCCGGCAGACTGCACCATGAAGCCCACCCCTCGGGTGGCGGCGATCAGCTCCGCCGCCACCAGGGTCGACCAGCCCACGCCGAGGCCGATGCGCAGCCCGGTCAGGATCTCGGGCAGGGCGCCCGGCAGGATCACATGCCACAACACCTGCACCCTGGAGGCGCCGAGCGAGCGGGCCGCCCGCAGCCGCACCTGTTGCGCGCTCTGCACCCCCGCCAGGGTCGCCATGGCCACGGGGGCGAAGATGGCCAGATAGATGAGCAGTACCTTGGCGGTCTCGCCGATGCCAAACCAGATCACCATGAGCGGCAGGTAGGCGAGCGGCGGCACCGGCCGATAGAGCTCGATCAGCGGATCCAGCATGCCGCGCACCGTGGGGCTCAGCCCCATGGCGAGGCCAGCTGCAATCCCGAACACCGCCGCCGCCAGCAGGGCGATGAGGATACGCTGCAGGCTGGCGCCCAGGTGTTGCCACAGGGTTGCATCCATAAACCCCTGCGGGCCGGCGAGGGTGACGAGTTGCGCCAGCACCCGGCTGGGGGGCGGCAGGAATAGCGGATCGACCCAGCCGAGCCGGGCCACCAGCCACCACAGGGCCAGCAGGGCGAGCAGGGTGGCGAGGCTCAGGCTCAGCCGCCGTGGCAGCGGCCAGCGCAGGGCACGACCGGCGGCGGTGGATCGGACGAGGGCGATGCTCATGCGAAGGCCTCCCGCTCGTTGAAGACCCGGCTTAGCACGTATTCGCGCCGCTCGATGAAGGCCGGATCGGACTTGATACTGCGGCAGGGTTCGCCGGCGGCGAAGCGGCGGCCGAAGTCCAGGCTCAGTCGCTCCACCACCCGGCCCGGGGAGGGGGAGAGCAGCACCAGCTCGCTGGCCAGGAACACCGCCTCCTCGATGTCGTGGGTGATCAGCAGCACCTGACGACGCCCCTCATGCCACAGCCGCAGCAGCAGGGTCTGCATCTGCTCGCGGGTGAAGGCGTCGAGCGCGCCGAACGGCTCGTCCAGCAGCAACAGCTGTGGCCGGGTGGCCAGGGCGCGGGCAATGCCGACCCGCTGGCGCTGACCGCCGGACAGCTGCCAGATGGGGCGCTCGGCCGCCCCCTCCAGGCCGACCTTGCGCAGCAGGGTCAGTGCCTGCTCACTTCGCTCGGCGCGGGGCACCCCGGCCAGCTGCAGGCCGAGGGCGACGTTGTCTTGCACGTTGCGCCAGGGCAGCAGCCCCTCGCTCTGAAACACCACGCCGCGCTCGGCGCCCGGGCCTCTCACCGGTTTGCCCTGCAGGCTTATCTGGCCGCTCTGGCAGGGCTCGAATCCGGCGATGAGGTTGAGCAGGGTGGTCTTGCCGCACCCGGACGGGCCTAACACCACCATCAGTTCGCCCTCGGCCAGGCTCAGGCTGATGTTGTCGAGCACCTTCTTGCCGGCGTATTCGGCAGAGACATAGGCGAGCTGCAGCATGGTCTTCTCCTCAGGGTCATTGGGCCAGGGGCTTGACGAAGCGATCGGTCACGAACTGGCTGTAGTCGGGGGCGGCACTCGGCACCTTGCCCTGGGCCTCGAGGAAGCGGGCGGTATCGACGATGGTCTGGTTCACCAGGCTGCCGAGCTGGGCGCTCTGCTCACGGGCGCCGAGGTAGGTGTTGCCGCGCACCAGATCGGGCACCTCGGCCACGGAGACGCCGCTCAAACTCGCCAGCTTGTCCAGATTGGCCGGTTGGGCCAGCCAGCCGGCCGGGTTGTCGAGGTAGGCCTGCTGCGCCGCCAGGTTGCTCTTGACGAAGGCCTGCACCACCTCGGGATGGGCCTTGGCAAAGTCCTTGCGCACCACCCACACATCCAGGGTCGGGGCGCCCCAGCTGCCGACCTGGGCTGAATCGGTCAGCACCGAGCCTTCCTTGGTCAGCTTGTTGAGGGCCGGGGCCCAGACATAGGCGCCGTCGATGTCGCCGCGCTGCCAGGCGGCGATGATGGCCGGCGGTTGCAGGTTCACTATCTCCAGCTTGGTGGGATCGACGCCCCAGTGCTTGAGCGCCGCCAGCAGGCTGTAGTGGGTGGTGGAGCTGTAGGGCACGGCGATGCGCTTGCCGATGAGATCCTGAGGCGTCGAGAGCCCCTTCTTCACCACCAGTGCCTCGGAGTCACCGAGCTTGGAGGCAAGCAGGAACACCTCGATGGGCACGTTCTGGCTGGCCGCCACCGCCAGCGGGCTGGAGCCTATGTTGCCGATCTGCACGTCGCCGGAGGCGAGCGCCCTGACCACGCTGGCGCCGCTGTCAAACTTGCGCCAGTCCACCTTGGCGCCGCTCTCCTTGGCGAAGCTGTTGTCGGCCTGGGCCACCTTGGCGGGTTCGGCCGAGGTCTGGTAGGCCACGGTGACCTCGACCGCCTGGGCGGATTGCACGACCAGCGCCAGCGCCGCCAGCCAGAGGGAAGTTCCTTTTCCTGTCATGATGTCGTTCCTGATTTCGGGGATGGAGACGCCATCTTTCCCGTAATGACCCGCTGACTGAAGGAACGAGAAACCTGCATTAAGACGCTATGGTTCTTAGATAAATAACTGAAATGAAACAATGAGATATGGATATCTCAAATGCGGGGATGCTTATTCGTTGGCTGGCAATCGAGCCGGATCATTCAGGGGCGGCAACTCAGATAGGCGGGGCTGATGAGGGGATGAGAGCAGGGGGAAAACAAGAGACCCGCCAAGCGGCGGGTATCTGTCGATGGGGCCCAGGGGCCTAGCGTTCGATCAGCGGGGCCGAGCGGTAGCTCCACAGGCCGTAGGTGCGCAGGGCATCCCGGTAGATGCCGAGCAGCTCGCCGTCGCTCACCTTGGCCAGGGCCGACAGCGGCTGGTCCGGGTAGCTGACGCTGTCTATCTGGATCCCGGCCGGACCGCTCTGCCAGCAGGCGATCTCCAGCAGGGTCTGGCCCCGGCGCACATGGCTGGCGGAGCTCACCAGGGTCGCGTACTGGATCTGGTGGCGGGCGAGGGCATAGCCGCTGTAGAGGGCGTTCTCCACCGTGCTGGTGGCGTAGTTCTCCTCGATGATGCGCGAGCGGTCTATGCCCTTCTTCACCAGCCAGTCCGCCATCAGCTTGCCCTCGGTCTGGCGGTTCTGGGGCACGCCGCCGGTCAGTATGATGAGCGCGGCCGGGTTGGCCTGGGCCAGGGAGCGGGTGGTCTCCAGCCGGCCGAGCAGGATGTCGTGCATGCTGCCATCCGGATTGAGGGCATAGCCCAAAGTGACGATGGCCCTGTTGCCCGGCTTGGGTGAGCGCTCCCCCTGCTCCTTGAGCGGGGTGGCGTTGACCCGGTCAATGGTATCGAACAGGCGCTGCAGATCGGCGGCCCGCCCGCCGTTGAGCTCGCTCACCCGCTTTAGATAGGCATCAGATTTGGCCTGATCGCCCTTGAAGCGCTGCCAGGTAGCGAGGTAGGTATTGAGGTCCAAGTCGTCCGGCGCCGTGGTGAGGGCCTGCTCGAACAGGTTGATGGCCCGCTCCACGTTGCCGTTGTAGATCTGGGCGTTGGCCGCCGAGATGAGCAGATCGGTGCGATAGGGCTCGAGCTGATAGGCCTGCAGCAAGAGCTCGGTGACCCGCTCCATGTTGCTCGGCATCTTGGCGGTGAACCCGGCGGTCGAGACCCTGGCCGGTGACTTGAAGATCTGCCAGGCATCCGCCAGCAGCTGATCCACCACCTGGCGCTTGCTGATGTATTGATCGTAATTCTGCTCTTTTTGCAGGGAGCGCACCGGGGCAGCCCAGGCAGCAGAGGGGAGAAACGCCGGCAGCGCCAACAGGCTGGCCAGGGTCAGGGCAATCGCAGTTCTTTTCATCATGGAATTCCACCGAGGGTTAAGGGCGCCATGCCATTGCATTACCCGTAGGGGCTTTTTCAATAAAAACATAAACTTGGTTATTGGCGATTGTACGCCCTTTGGCAGCAAAAAAACGTGAACCGCTTCGGTTATCGGGGGACGGGCCGCCAGCCACTGAGCTCACACCTGGCCGAGTCGCTCGCCGAGAAACGCCAGCCAGGCCTCCACCTTGGCGGGCAGATGACGGCGGCGCGGGTAGACACACCAGACGCCGTGCTCGGGCAGCCGGTAGGCGGGCAGTACGGCGACCAGCCGGCCGGCGGCGAGATCCTCGGCCACGATGAAATCCGGCATGTTGCCGATGCCAAGGCCCGCCAGCAGGGCGGTGTGGATGGCGTCGCTGTTGTTGACCTCGAAGTTGCCGCGGGGCGTCACCCCCACCTCCCCCTCGGGGCCGTGCAGGCGCCACTGGATACCGCCCCGAAACAGGGAATAAAACAGACAATTGTGGCCGCTGAGGTCGGAGGGGGTCTGGGGAATGCCTGCCCGCGCCAGGTAGGCGGGGGCGGCGCACAGGGTGCTGTGGCAGGGGGCGAGGTGGCGGGCGACCAGGCTGGAGTCTTCCAGCGCGCCGATGCGCACCGCCACATCGAACCCCTCGGCGACCAGATCGCGCTGCTCGTCGCTCATCTCGAACTGCAACTGCAGCTCGGGGTAGCGGGCGAGAAAGTCGGGGATGAGGGGGGCGATATGGCGCCGGCCATAGACCATGGGAGCCGTCACCCGCAGCAGGCCGCGCGGCGCCGCCTGCAAGGCGCCGATGGCATCCTCCCCTTCGGCGGCGAGGCGTACCGCGTGGCGCACCGCCTCGAAGTAGCGCTCGCCCGCCTCGGTGAGGGTGAGGGAGCGGGTGGTGCGATAGAGCAGCTGGCAGCCGAGCAGCTGCTCGAGCTGACTCACCCGCTTGCTCAGTGCCGACTTGCTGTTGCCAAGCTGGCGGGCGGCGCCGGAGAAGCTGCCGGCCTCCACCACGGCGACGAAGGCGGGGAGCAGGGCGAAGGCATCCTGGTTCATGTTGTTCTCAAACTGGAAACAATGTTGTTCCAGAATGCTAGATTATGCTTGAACTCAAAACAATCTATCGTGCTCCTGTGTTCAAACAAGGAGTCGCATCATGCCACCCACCCTCACCGACGCGCGCCCGGCAAGGCGCGTTCATGCCGGCCAGGCCATCGGCGCCCTGGCGGCCTTTGTCGCCGGCCTGCTGCTGGCGCTGATGATTGCCCAGAACGGCGCACTGGCCCGGGCGACCGACCCTTGGCTGGCGAGCTGGCTCGCCCACGGGGTCGGGGCCATGGTGGCCGGCCTGCTGTGGTGCCTCGCCCCCAGAGTCACGTCGACCGAGGCGGTGCCGCGCTGGGCTTGGCTCGGTGGCCTGCCCGGGGCGCTCACCGTGGTGCTGGCGGCATTGTGTCTGAACTCGCCGCTCGGCATGGCGGGCACACTCGCCTTGCTCTTGCTGGGCCAACTGCTGTTTGGCGCCCTGTGCGATGCCTTCGGCTGGTTCGGACTGACCCGTCGCCGCCCGGCAGGGGTGGACGCGCTTGCCACCCTGCTGGTGATGGCTGGTGCCCTGCTTATCGTGCTGCGTTAGGAGGAAACGATGACCATCCTGATCCTGCTGGGATTGCTCAATGGCGCCGCAGTGAGTCTGTCGCGCACCCTGAATGGGCGGCTGGCCAGCGCCCGTGGCGCCTTTAGCGCGTCGCTGGCCAATCACCTGCTCGGCTTCGCGCTGCTCGGCGCCCTGCTCATCGTCAAGGGGGCGCCCTGGGAGCGCCTCGCCGGGCTCGATCCCTGGCTGCTGCTCGGAGGTGTGCTGGGGGCGATCTTCGTGGCCATCAGCAGTTGGGCCATCGGTCGGGTCGGCGCCCTGGCCTGCGCGCTGCTCATCATCACCGGCCAGCTGACCGGCGGGGTGACCCTCGATGCCCTGGCCGGCAGGCTGGGGTGGAATGATCTGCTCGGCGTGGCCCTGGTGCTGGCGGGGGCCGGACTGCAACGCTGGCAGGCTGGCAAGCCACGCTCCTGAAAAGCAGAACACCGGCGCTAGGCCGGTGTTTTGGATAACAAGGCCGAGCCCCTTGTCAGGGCGCGGCGGCAATGCGCTTAGGCGTAAAACGCCTCGACGGTGCCCTTGACGGTGATCAGCATGGGGTTGCCGTAGCGATCCTTGGCCTTGGGGGAGGGGATCTTCACCCAACCTTCGCTGATGCAGTACTCCTCGACATTGGTGCGCTCCTTGCCGTTGAGGCGAATGCCGATCTCGTGCTCGAAGCACTCCGCCACATGGTGCGGGCTGCGCGGGTTAGCCGCCAGATGGTCGGGCAGTGCTGGTTTGTTGTCGCTCATTTTATAGACCTGAGTTTGATAAAAAGTGGGTCATTGTAGGCAATGCCCGCCATGGGCTCAAGGCTGGGCTGCGTCCCATGGGGGCTATAGCTGCTGCCCTGGCAGCAGCTATAGCCGGCTCCGAAAGACGGGGGTTGCCATGTTTTTACTGATTTTCAGGTAGCTTCGGCACCAAAGCCAATATCAAGGTTGTAACAGGGCCTAAAAACAATGAAATGAAAAACCAGACTAAACCGCTACGATTCTTTCCCTGGGCGAGGACAGCATTAATTAACATTAACGTTCCCCACCCAACAAAATACTGCTTGCCTACTTCAACGTATTCTGGGCTCAAAAGACTTTCCTTTTCTTTTTTCTGCTAACGTTGGGTGAAGGGACGGGGTTTGGCCCATCCCATAAACCGAAATGGGAGATTACCTCATTCGTGCCTTTAGACAATTTTCAAAATTTAGGTTTTATCATTCAACTCCATTGGGATTTTTATAAAATTGTGCATGAAAAGTTTAGGAGTTAGATAATTTTTACTTAAATGGCGGTATGTAATGTTGTCCAGTTTTAAGTTTTTGTTAGATTTATTTTATTAACTCAAGTTCAGCTTTGATTTTTTTACCACTGTCCAGATAAACGCCAAACATTGTGCTCATAAAACGATAGTCAACATCTGTGATAGATTTTATTTTTGCAGCGGAGAGTGGTTTTTTAACCGTATAAAAGTTATTGAGTTTCATATAGTACTCTTCATTTTTATGATCAGAATTTCCATGATAATCCGTTAAGCATAGCTTTCCCGATGCTTCACCAAAAGCAACAATACCTACACCTGATTGATACAGGAAAACGACATCTCCTTTATTTAGTCTTTCTATTTTATATTTCCATGGTTCAAAATAGGCTGCACATTTTTTGTTTTTAACCATGTCATTGTGATCTTCTTTGCTATTATTATAATTGGTATTTAAAATGTAATAACCTTCGGCGATATCTTCATATGGATTATCATCAACACGGAATGGAGTGATTTCTACATTCATGCAATCGTCATTCCCATCATATACACGATAAATCCAAGGCCGAATATCTAGGCCGCTAGATCTCCAATATTTAATAGACTCTCGGGTTTTAAAGTCCATGCCATTAGTCATCACAATGAAAGTTTGCTTTTGGTTGCAATTGTTTTCATTTAGTTTTTTATTGAATTTATCTTCGAAAGATTTTTCTAAACCGACATCATAACCATGAAACTTATTGAACCAATGAGTGATTTTTTCTAGATCTGCATCACCATACAGTTGGCCATAACGGAGAACTTGTAGAATATTTTCTTGAAATGATTCCCATGCTTTTAATTCGAAAATAAATAAGTTGGCATTTTTATCAAGAGCCATTAGATCTGGTTCTTCACGCCAACGTTGCGATTGCATTAACATAATCAATTCATCATCAGGAAATAATCTATCCAATGAACGAAATAGAATGTCTTGAAATTTCCTTTCATCGATATGAAAGTCAATAAGTCGTTTAGTACGTTCTTTTTCAATAGAGTCTAATTTTGTATTATATGTTAATAACATGTCGGAATCTCATGTTTCTGATAAATATAACGATTAAGCTAACAGGCGAGCAAAAGAGCAACTTTTGCGAATTCAGTGAGCGAAGCGAACTGTGTTGAGCGACTTGTTATACATGGCCTCGGACTACATGCCGTAATATTTTGAGCTAAATGCAACACATAGTGGGGCTTCGTCGTACTGGCACGAAACGCTGACCTTCAGCTTTCTACGATGATCGTAGTAAGTGTGGTAATGCGTTTGCTTGCGAGCCAGTTCAAGCTCGGAGAGGCCTATGCTCAAGGCACCCAAAGCCACTTCGGAATCAAATTCTTGATTTTGATAATGAGGGGCGGTTCGTTTTAGCTCAACTTCAACATAGCTGATGAAGTTGCCTTCCGCCTCCAGAAGCATGCGACATTCGTCGTTCTCTACGATAATGTTTCCTACTTCGTTCGCTTTTCCATCAACCTCCCTCTCGGCCCTTTCAATAGTCATTCCCATATATTGAAATGGCCTATGGAAAGGCTTTGACATCATTGGTAAATTTTTAGCGAAAGCTTTGTCTGTGGCAGTTTCGAGGTTGCTATGAGATTTTTCGGCCCGCATTACGCTTTTATTGAATACGATTCCTATGCTATTTATAAGGACCTTAAAAGATTCTTCGTAGAGATTTTCGTCCTGAAAGTTGGCATAGAGCTTCCCGACCAAGAATCCTGGTGGGCCGCATTCCTTTAGCATGATTGGCAACACCTTTATTGAGCGGCAATTTATTTGGTGGTTCATTGCTACGTCAAGCTCATTGACTACCCACGGAGCGTCTACCGAGTTTGGGGATAGAATTACGGCAAAATAATCAACGTTGTCTATTCCCTCCCTGATTTTCTGAATCAGGGAATCTCCAATTTTCATCTCTGCTTCATCAAGCCAGTATTTGACGCCATGCGCGTCTAGATCCGCTGCTAGCTTTCTAACAAATGCTTTATCTTTGTTGTTGTGGCTTAAGAAGACGCTGATGGTCATTGTGTTCAGCTCCTATGTATAACGCCCTGCTAAACGGCGAGCGTTAGTGAGTCCGGTGGAGGCCGATTTTTTTGCGACCGGAACGTATTTGAGCGGTTTGTTATGCCTTTTCACGATTTTTCTTTAGCCGCCTTGCCGCCGAACAAATATCATTAACTAGCTTTGCTCCAGAAGTGCTGAGCAGATATGCAGATTTGTCCACCTCTGACATTGACTTGGTTCCGTCAGCCATTGCGTGAGTTAAGTCATTACGATCTTCTTTCCATTGATGGACACGATCCATGAGGGGATCGTTAAAATATGCCGCAAGTAACGGGTCATTTGGTTTTCGTTGCCGAATTTCCTGCATTTTCTTACCAAGCATCCTAATTGGGCGATGGTTAGCGTAAGTAGCTCCACCCGATTGCCGAAGTGCAGACAAAAGTCGATCTTCTAAAACTGTATATGCAAACCAGCATGCTTCAAAATAGAACTCTTTTTCATGGGCAGACTTCATCCTGCTCATAAGTTCTTTGTAATGGTTATTTTTCTCGTTCAATCTCGAAAACTCCTTTGAGGCATAACAGTGATTAGATAGAAGGCGGTACTAATCAGATAGCAGAGCCTTCCATATAACTCTCCCCTGATAGTTGCCAAGAAAAAATAAAATTAAATCATGATGTTACCAGTCTGCCTCTGACACCTGAACGTATTCAATTACCTTCTTCTTTTTGTTCTACACATTACACACTGTGTAAAAACACAGATAAGGAGTCGTCCATAGCAAGCGCCAGCAAGGCTACCGCCCCTGAGTTACAGCTCCCAGTCCGCTGCTTTTAACCCGCGAGATAGCAACAATCACTGCCATGGCGTTCTCCCGAGAGATGGATTGTCGTTTGGCTATCTTAAGGGGGCGGATTGAGACATTGAAAGAGGGAGTTGATAGAAATCTGAGCTGGTTCAACCAATTAGTGATAAATCGCAGTTTTAGGTGCTCCCTTGGTTCTACAGAGAATACAGATATTCCCCTCATCCCAACCCTCTCCCGGAGGGAGAGGGTGCATGTCTGCGGTTACACGGGAGGCTGAGGGTTGGCACGGTTTTGATCCCCCTCTTATTCGCTGAGACGAGCCCTCTTGTCCAGGCCGCGAGGCAGGATGCCGAGCGAGCGGCGTTGGGCCATGGACGGCCCATCGGTGCGTGCCGTTGGACAAGAGGGTGAGCCGAAGGAACCCGACGTCAGTCGGGCGAATAAGCGGGGGAGAAGACCTTTGGTGACTTTGGGTCTTTCCAAAGTCACTCGCCCCAGCCCGAAGGGCGGGCGAAACCCAGTCGAGGACGGAGTCCTCGTGTTCCATGCGGCGAAGCCGCATCAAGGGGTCAACCGCTGGTTCGGGAATCTGGCGAGAGTCTGTCGTTGTGGAACGGACTATTTCCTGCGGTGCAATGCGCTGCGCTTATTGCACCCTACGGTGTTCCACTGCGTGGCAAAGCCACGCCATCACAGCCAATCCGCGAACGTCCGAATACGCTGCGCTATTCGAACCTACGGATTTAATAACGCTGGGGGATTATGGGTTCCCTCACCCTAGCCCTCTCCCGGAGGGAGAGGGGACAAAGAGAAAGGGAGCCGGTCAGGCTCCCTTTGATGCGGCGATGCAACGATTGCCGCTATGCCGCTATGCCGCTATGCCGCTATGCCGCTATGCGTAAGGCGGATACGCAGCCGGATCACTCACGGCCAATGGCATTTGGCCAATGCAGCCCCTTATCGATTGGTCGCGGCCTTCATCCCTTCCACAAACTCCTTGAGGCGGGTGAGCATATGGGCCGGATTCTTGTGGTGGGTCTCGATGATCTTCACCACGGCGGAGCCGGAGATGGCACCGGCGGCACCGGCCTTGATGGCGTCACGCACCTGGGCCGGTTCGCTGATGCCAAAGCCGAGCAGGGCGGGGGGGGCCTTGAACTCGCGCAAGGTGTTGATCAGGCCATCCACCGGCATGCCGGCCTTGGTCTCGGCGCCGGTCACGCCGGCGCGGCTCACCAGATAGGTGTAACCGCTGCCGAGCTCAGCCACGGCCTTGAGGGTCTCGGTGTCGCCGTTGGGCGGCGCGATAAAGATGCTGTCGATGCCGAAGCGATCGGCCGCCGCCTTGTAGGGCTCGCACATCTGCACCGGCACGTCTGCCACCAGCACCGAATCCACGCCCGCCTGCTGGCACTTCTCATAGAAGCCATCGATGTGGCGCACATAGACCAGGTTGGCGTAGACCAGCAGGCCGATGGGGATCTGCGGGTACTTGGCGCGCACCCTGGTGAGCAGCTCGAAGCAGCCATCTGGGGTGGTGTGGCTCGCGAAGGCGCGCAGGGCCGCGCCCTGGATGGTGGGGCCGTCCGCCACCGGGTCGGAGAAGGGAATACCGAGCTCGAGGGCATCGGCGCCCCCCTCGACCAGCGCATCTATGATGGCCAGCGACAATTCGGGAGTGGGATCCCCCAGCATCACGAACGGCACGAAGGCGCCCTGATTGGCTGCGTCTAAACGGGAGAAGAGTTGTGCGTAGCGATTCATGACAGGGTTCCTTCTTTTTCGAAGATATCGGCGACGGTGAAGATGTCCTTGTCGCCACGGCCGGAGAGGTTGACGATCAGTACCTGCTCTTTCTCGGGTTCGCTGCGCGCCATCTTGAGGGCGTGGGCCAGGGCGTGGGAGGACTCCAGCGCCGGGATGATTCCCTCGGATTTGGCCAGTTCCTGGAAGGCGTCCAGTGCCTCCTTGTCGGTGATAGAGACATAGTCGGCACGGCCGATGGCGGCCAGGTGGGCATGCTGCGGGCCGACGGAGGGGAAGTCGAGGCCCGCCGAGACGGAGTAGGACTCCTGAATTTGACCCTGCTCGTCCTGCATCAGGTAGGAGTGCATGCCGAAGAAGACCCCCTTGCTGCCGTGACCGAGTGGCGCACCGTGCTCGCCGCTCTCGATGCCGTGGCCACCGGGCTCGACCCCGATGAGGCGCACCGAGGGCTCGTCGATGAAATCAGCAAACATGCCGATGGCGTTGGAGCCGCCGCCGACGCAGGCGATCACGGCATCGGGCAGCCGTTCTTCTTTTGCGAAGCACTGGGCCTTGGCCTCCTCGCCGATCATCTTCTGGAACTCCCGCACTATGGTGGGGAAGGGGTGAGGGCCGGCTGCGGTGCCGAGCAGGTAGTGGGCGCTGTCGTAGTTGGCAGCCCAGTCGCGCAGCGCCTCGTTGCAGGCATCCTTCAGGGTGGATGAGCCCGAATGCACCGGTATGACGGTGGCCCCCATCAACTTCATGCGAAACACGTTCGGCTTCTGCCGCTCGCAATCCTTGGCCCCCATGTAGACCCGGCACTTGAGGCCGAGCAGGGCGCAGGCCAGGGCCGTGGCGACCCCGTGCTGACCGGCGCCGGTCTCGGCGATGATCTCTTTCTTGCCCATGCGTTTGGCGAGCAGGGCCTGGCCCAGCACCTGGTTGGTCTTGTGGGCGCCGCCGTGCAGCAGGTCTTCGCGCTTCAGATAGAGGCGGGTCTTGGTGCCCTTGGTCAGGTTGCGGGTCAGGGTGAGCGGGGTCGGGCGCCCGGCGTACTCGGTCAGCAGCTCCTGGAATTCGGCGATAAAGGCCGGGTCATCCTTGGCATCGACGAAGGCCTTCTCCAGCTGGAGCAGAGCGGGGATGAGGATCTGGGGCACATACATGCCACCAAATTCACCAAAAAACGGGTTAAGCAGGGTCATGATCTATTCCTTGTTCAGATTCATTAAAAACTTAAATATCAAAAATTCAGCATCAAATTTGGATGCGGCAGGTGCGTCACAGCTTGCGCAGGGCGGCGAAGGCGGCCTCAAGCTTCTGTGCATCCTTCTGGCCAGGGGCGCTCTCCACCCCGGAGTTGAAATCGAGGCCGAGGCAACCCACCTGGGCGGCACGCAGGGCGTTGTCGGGATTGAGGCCGCCGGCCAGCATCAGGCGAGACTTATCGAGGCTTGCCAGCATGGCCCAGTCGAACGCCTGACCGGTGCCGCCGCTCTGGCTGCCGACTTTCGTGTCCAGCAGCAGCCGATCCGCCGGATAGTCGAGGGCGGGCAGCGGCTCGCCGCTCGTGACACCGACCGCCTTCCAGGTCTCGCAGCCCTCGGGCAGCAGAGTACGCAGCGCCTCGATATAGGCGGCGTCTTCGTCCCCGTGCAGCTGCACCGCGGCGAGCCCGAGGGCCTCGACCGTCAGGGCTATGGTCTGGGGCTGGGCATTGCGAAACACCCCCACATAGTTGAGCGGGGCGCCGGCCATCACGGCACGGGCGCCGGGGATGTCCACGTAGCGCGGGCTCTTGGCCACGAAGATAAGGCCGCCAAATACCGCACCTGCCTGATGGGCGGCGGCGGCATCTTCGGCGCGGGTCAGGCCACATACCTTGTTCTGGCCGAGGGTGAGCTTGCGCACCGCGGCCTCCAGATCGGCCTCCTCCATCAGGGAGGAGCCCACCAGGAAGCCCTTGGCATGCTGGCGCAGGCGGGCGACCTGGCTGCGATCCCGGATGCCGGATTCGCTGATGACCACGCGATCGGCGGGAATGTCGGCGGCCAGCTGGCCGGTGCGGGCGAGATCCACGCTGAGATCGCGCAGGTCTCGGTTATTGATGCCGATCACCGGCGCCCCCAGGGCGATGGCGCGGGTCAGCTCCTCTTCGTTGCTCACCTCGGTCAGCACCCCGAGGTCCAGCGCTTTGGCAACCTTGAACAGGGCGCGGTAGCCCTCGTCGGTGAGCACCGAGAGCATCAGCAGGATGGCGTCCGCCTGATAGTGGCGAGCCAGATAGACCTGATAGGGGTCGATCATGAAGTCCTTGCACAGCACCGGTTGGCTGACCCTGGCTCGCACTCTTGGCAGGAAGGCGAAATCCCCCTGGAAGAACTTCTCGTCGGTCAGCACCGAGATGGCGGTGGCGTAACGGCCATAGACGTCGGCGATGGCCTCCAGATCGAAGTCATTGCGGATCAGCCCCTTGGAGGGGGAGGCCTTCTTGCACTCCAGAATGAAGCGGGTGCCGCCGGCGCGAAGTTGCCCCTCGAAGTCCCTATCACTTGGAGTGAGCGCGGCCTGGAAGCTCGCCAGCGGCTGCGCCTGCTTGCGGGCCGCCACCCATGCCTGTTTGGCGGCCACTATCTTGCCGAGTATGGTCTGGTTGATGGAGGCCATGTTCAGGAAGCCATGGGGGGCAATAAGGTCTGACATCTCGTTATCCTTGCGAAGCTGGCTACTGCCTTGTGGGCTCTCTTGTTGGGCGCTGTGCTGAGCGGTGGCGGACATCATGCCTCCTGATGGCTCAGGGTGGCGAGTGCCTGGGCGAGCTCGCTGGTCTCACCGCTGGCCAGCTTGGCCAGCACCAGGGCGGCGGCCTGCTTGAAGTCCGGGGCCTTGCCCGCCATCACCAGCAGCGGCGCCACATTGGCGGCGATGGCGGCGTTGTGGGCCGGGCTGCCTTCGCCGGCCAGGATGGCGGCGGTGATGGCGCGATTCTCTTCCGGCTCCCCCCCTTGAATGGCGCTGACCGGGTAGGTCTCGAGGCCAAAGTCGGCCGGGGTGAGCAGGTACTCACGGATCTCACCGTCACGGATCTCGGCCACCTGGGTCGGGCCGTGGATGGCCACCTCGTCCAGCCCGGCGCCGTGTACCACCATACCGGTTTTCAGTCCCAGTGCCAGCAGGGTTTCGGCGATGGGGCGCACCAGCTCGGGGGCATAGACTCCCATCAGTTGGTAGCTGGGGCGGGCGGGGTTGATCAGCGGCCCCAAGACGTTGAAGAGCGTCCTGGTTTTCAAGGCCTGACGCACCGGCATGGCGTGGCGCACCCCGGCGTGATACTGGGGGGCGAACAGGAAGCAGATGCCGAGCTCGTCCAGACAGCGGCGTGCCAGCTCAGGGCTCATGTCGAGCCTGATGCCCATCTTGTCCAGCAGATCGCTGGAGCCCGACTTGCTCGAGACCGAGCGGTTGCCGTGCTTGGCCACTTTCAGGCCGCAGGCGGCGGCGACCAGCGCCGAGGTGGTGGAGACGTTGATGGTGTTGAGGCCATCACCGCCGGTGCCGACGATGTCGCAGAAGGCGTAGTCAGGGCGCGGGAAGGGACGGGCCTCGGCCAGCAGGGCGTCGGCGGCGCCGGCGATCTCCTCCGGGGTCTCCCCCTTGAGCTTGAGGGCGGTGAGCAGGCTGGCGAGGACGATGGGATCCACTTCGCCGCGTACCACCTGACCGAAGGCGTCACGGGCTTCGTCGCGGGAGAGAGACTGCCCCTGATAGAGGGTGTTGAGATGATGATGCATGGGGTCTCCTTACCGCACGTGGCTTTCTGGGCGGGTGATATGGGCGAGCGCCTGGGTGAGCAGGCGGGCCCCTTCGCTGGTCATGATGGATTCCGGGTGGAACTGGAAGCCCAGCACCCGCTCGTCCCGTTGCTCGATGGCCATGGGCATGCCCTGGTAGTGGGCAATCACCTGCAGCTCTTCCGGCACATAGGTGGCGACCAGTGAGTGGTAACGGGCCACCGGCAGCGGGCTCGGCAGGCCGGCGAAGGCGCCGTGGCCATGGTGCTCGATGAGGGAGCGCTTGCCGTGGACTATCTCCTCCGCCGCGCCGACGGTGCCGCCGTAGGCTTCGCACAGCGCCTGATGACCGAGGCAGATGCCGAGGATCGGCACCCGGCCGCGGGCCAGCTTGATGAGATCGATGAGGCAGCCGGCCTCGTGGGGGGCGCCCGGTCCCGGCGAGAGCACCAGCACCGCATCCCCGTCACAGGCTTCGATCTCCTGCATGATGCGGGTCGCCGGCAGGCTGTTGCGGTAGATGCGCACCGGGTAACCGAGGGTGCGGAACTGATCCACCAGGTTATAAGTAAACGAATCGAAGTTATCGAGCAGGAAGATGTTAGTCATGGCGCGCCGCCTTGGTTTTCTCGGACTGCTGGTGTTCTTGCAGGCTGAGGGCCTGCAGGGAGGTGCCATGGCTGGCGGCGATGGCGGCCAGCACGGCGGCGGCCTTGGCACGGGTTTCGTCCGCTTCCATCTGGGGCTTGGAGTCATAGACCACGCCGGCGCCGGCCTGGACATGGGCCACGCCCTCCTTGACGAAGGCGGAGCGGATCACGATGCAGGTGTCCATCTCGCCTACGCCGTTGAGATAGCCGACGGCGCCGCCGTAGCTGCCCCGTCTGCGGCCTTCCACGGCGCGAATGAGCTCGCTGGCGCGCAGCTTGGGGGCGCCGGTGAGGGTGCCCATGTTCATGCAGGCCTGATAGGCGTGCAGGGCATCGAGGTCGGCTCTCAGGGTGCCGACCACCCGGGAGACCAGGTGCATCACGTGGCTGTAGCGATCCACCTTGAGCAGGTCCTTCACGTAGCGGGTGCCGGGCTCCGAGATGCGGGCTATGTCGTTGCGGCCGAGATCCACCAGCATCAGGTGCTCGGCCACCTCCTTCTCGTCCTGGCGCAGCTCCAGCTCGATGCGGCCGTCCAGATCCAGGTTGATGCTGCCATCCGGATTGAGGCCACGGCGGCGGGTGCCGGCGATGGGGTACATCTCCACCTGGCGGCTGGCGGCTTCAAACTTGACCGCGCTCTCCGGCGAGGCGCCAAACAGGGTGAAGCCCTCATCCTGCACGTAGAACATGTAGGGGCTGGGGTTGGTCTGCTTGAGGCGGCGGTAGGCGGCGATGGGCTCGGGGCAGGGCAGGGAGAAGCTGCGTGAGGGCACCACCTGGAAGATGTCGCCCCGGCGGATGAAGCCCTTGAGCTTCTCTACCTCGGCGCAGAACTGCTTGTCGCTCTTGTCGACGCAGAGCGCGCCGGTCAGCGGCTGGGTCGTCTGCGGCCGGGGTTGTGGCTGCTGACAGGCTTGCTTGAAGCTCTCGAGCCGGCTGAGCAGGCGAGCGTAGCGCGCCTCCTGCTGGCTCTCCTCCTGCTCGTCGTCGTTGCCACTGTTACCGCCAAACAGGCAGGCCACCAGCTGGGTGCTCTGTTTGATGTGATCTATGGTGATCAGGGTCTCGGCCACATAGAAGCAGTAGTCGGGGCAGTCGTTGCTCCCCTCCGGTACTTCTGGCAGATCCTCGAACGAGGCGATGAGGTCGTAGGCGAAGCTGCCGGCCATGAACAGCGCTTCTTTACCTACTGGGCATTGCAGTTGCTGTTGCAGGGTGCGCAGCACGTCCAGCACGCTGATGCCCTTGAGGCGGCTGTCTTCGTCAAGCTCCCGATCGGAGGCCGGGAACTCGAGGTGCAGCTCCCCCTTCACCAGGCTGCGGCGGATGAGGGCCGGCAGTTGCTCGCCGAGCAGGGTCTGCAGCTGGGCGCCGTTGTCGTTGAGGGCGCGCACCTGCACGGTGCGGCCACGGCACTCGATGCGCAGGCAGGCGTCCACCAGCAACAGGCTCTGGGTGCCAGCCTTGGAGTCGATCTCTACCGATTCCAGCAACAGGTTGTTGGGGCGGCCCTGGCACAGCTGGCTGTAGAGCGCCAGGGGATCGGTGACATAGGGGGCATTGAGCCTGAGGGTATCGAATTCGCCCAGGGATAACCGGGTCTTGCTGGCTGTCATAATGCGTTCCCTTGCGTGAGATGGTGATGACCGATATTCATGACGTTGCATACCTCGAAAAAATGCCTTGAAAATTAAGGTGGTTCAGGCGGTTTCAGTAGGGTCGCCATCGCCAGGTCTGTGTGCTGGTCTGAATTCTCGGTTTCATCACATGTCCATTTGCCGGATAATAAAAAAGCCCGCTGGGGTCAGCGGGCTTTTTCTCTGGGTTCTTAATTTGCTGTCAGATTACAGGTACAGCAACGACCACACGCCCGCATGTTAGGGAATGTGCCACCACCAGTTCTGGTTCAGGGTGATTGTCGTTTGCATGATAGAATCCTGTAACGTTCTGTTTGCAGTTGAAGTGTCTACAGAAAACGATAAAGCCGCGGCCAAGTCAAGTCGCTTTTTTGCCTTCTTTTTTCCAAAGTGGCCTGTTCATGAGAGCGAAATAAGCCGATGAGATTCGATCTTCACTGTCATACCACCGCCTCCGACGGGGTGCTGGCACCCCGTGACCTGGTGCGACGCGCCGCCGAGAAAGGGGTCGAGGTGTTAGCGGTCACTGACCACGATACCCTCGCCGGGCTTGATGAGATCCGCACAACGATCAACGCCGAGCAGTTGCCGCTGCGGCTGGTGAGCGGGGTCGAGATCTCCACCGGTTGGGAGCATCACGAGATTCATATAGTGGCGCTGGGAGTGGATGAAAAAAATCCGCAACTGATGGCCTTTCTGGCCGCCCAGCTGGCCCGCCGCGAGGCGCGCGCCGAGGAGATAGGGCGCCGTCTGGAGAAGTGCCAGCTGCCTGGCACCTACGAAGAGGCCAAGGCCCTGGCCGGTGACGCCGCCGTGACCCGCGCCCATTTTGCCCGGGTGCTGATGGCGCGTGGGGTGGCCGACACCATGCAGAAGGTATTCAAGAAATACCTGAGCCGGGGCAACAAGGGCTATGTGCCTGCCGAGTGGCTCGAGATGGCGGTTGCCATCGAGGCCATTCATGGCGCCGGCGGCCTGGCGGTGCTGGCGCACCCCAGCCGTTATGGCCTCACCGCCAAGTGGATCAAGCGGTTGCTGGTGGCCTTCAAGGCCGCCGGGGGGGATGCCATGGAGGTCTCCTTGCCCCAGCAGAGTCCACAGGAGCGGGCCAACCTGGGCCAGTGGGCCAAAGAGCACGATCTTTACATTTCGGTGGGATCGGATTTTCATTTCCCCTCCAACTGGACCGAGCTGGGCCGCCACCTCTGGCTGCCCAAAGAGGGTATGCCACTCTGGCTGGGGTATCCCGGTCATTTCGGTCTCACCACCGAGGAGCATGCCAGCCTGCTGGCCAGCCGCTGACGGCGGTGTGGATCCGGCGGGTTCGACCTTCGGCGCGAGCGAGTCTGCGTCAAAGGGGTTAAGGTAGTGTCATGGGCCAAGGGGCCCGTGACCATGCTCTAGTTTGGGAATTACAGGCAGGCCTGCCCTGTCGCTATCGCGAGAACAGTTTATGAGTCAGCATTTTTACGTACATCCGGATAATCCCCAGGTCCGCCTCATCGGCCAGGCGGTTCAGATCCTGCAAAACGGGGGCGTCATCGCCTATCCCACCGACTCCGGCTATGCCCTGGGTTGCCAGATGGGTAACAAGGACGCGCTGGAGCGCATCTGCCGCATCCGCCGCATCGATCCGACCCACGACTTCACCCTGGTGTGCCGGGATCTCTCCGAGATCTCCACCTACGCCAAGGTGGACAACACGGCGTTTCGGCTGGTCAAGAACAACACCCCCGGCGCCTACACCTTCATCTTCAAGGCCACCAAGGAAGTGCCGCGCCGGCTGATGAACGAGAAGAAGAAGACCATCGGCATCCGGGTGCCGGCCAACAACATAGCGCTGGCCCTGCTGGAGGGGCTCGGCGAGCCGCTGCTCTCCACCACCCTGATCCTGCCGGGCTCCGAAATGGCCGAGTTCGACCCGGAAGAGATCTTCGACAAGCTGGGCAAGCAGCTGGATCTGGTGGTCAACGGTGGCTATCTGGGCGAGCAGCCCACCACCGTAGTGGACTTCTCCGACGACGAGCCCGTGTTGCGCCGTCGCGGTGCCGGGGATCCCACGCCGTTTGAGTGATACCGCCGAGCCCGTACCCGAGCTGCTGACGCCGGCGCCGGGTGCGAGCGGGGAGGCAAGCCTTCCCCTGCCCATCGCCAAAGTCCTGGGGCAGCCCTACCATGAGCTGCCCCAGGACTTGTTTATTCCGCCCGATGCGCTGGAGGTGTTCCTCGACACCTTCGAGGGGCCGCTCGATCTGCTGCTCTACCTCATCCGGCGCCAGCAGCTGGACATTTTGAACCTGCCGATCCTGCAGATCACCGCCCAGTACATGGAGTACGTGGAGCTGATGCAGGGGCTCAACCTGGAGCTGGCGGCCGAATACCTGCTGATGGCGGCCTGGCTGGCGGAGATAAAATCCCGCCTGCTGCTGCCCAGGGCCCCGGAGCTGGAAGAGGAGGACGAGGGGGAAGATCCCCGCGTCACCCTCATTCGCCGGCTGCAGGAGTACGAGCGTTTCAAGGTCGGTGCCGAGCGGGTGAACGAGCTGCCGAGGGTGGAGCGGGAGATCTATCTCGCCGCCGCCCTGCCGCCGGATTTTGGTGCCCTCAAGCCGTTGGCACCCGATGTTTCACTGGTTGAGCTCGCCCTTTACATGCAAAGTGTGGTAAAACGCGCGACTCATTTCGAACATCACCAGATCCGCCGCGAGCAGATCCCGACCCGGGTGCGGATGGCCGAGATCCTCGCCATGCTCTCCCTCGGGCAGACCCTGCGCCTGGAGCAGGTGCTCAGGGCCGAGGAGGGGCGGATGGGGGTGTTGGTGACCTTTCTGGCCCTGCTGGAGCTGTGCAAGGAGTCGCTGATCTGGATCCTGCAGGCGGAACCCCTTGGGCCTATCCATTTCGCCCTGGCCAGTGCCGAGGAGGAGGGGAAGCGTGAACATGTGCATTGAGTCAGCTGCCTGGTCGCCGGCGCGCCAGCGGCCCATTGCGTTAGCGACTCTTAGTGAGGAGGGCACCAGTGGCGCTGCCCGCTGAACGGCTCAAGACGCTGATCGAGGCCGCGCTCTTCGTCGCCGGGCGTCCGTTGACCGCGAGCGAACTCAAGGCCAGCGTGCTGGCCGACTACCCGGTCACCGGCCGCTATGTACAGCTGCTGCTGGCCGAGCTGAAACAGGATTACAGCGCACGCGGGGTGGAGCTCAAGGAGGTCGCCTCCGGCTGGCGCTTCCAGGCGCGCCAGGAGTATGCCGACGAGCTCTCCCGGCTGTGGAGCGAGCGGGCGCCGCGTTATTCCCGCGCCGTGATGGAGACGCTGGCCCTGATCGCCTATCGTCAGCCCATCACCCGGGCCGAGATCGAAGCCATCCGAGGGGTGGCGGTGTCGAGCCAGATAGTGAATACCCTGAAGGATCGAGGCTGGGTACGCAGCGTCGGTCACAAGGAGGTGGTGGGTCGCCCCGAGCTGCTCGCCACCACCAGAGATTTTCTGGACTATTTCAATCTGCAGAGTCTGGAGCAGCTCCCCGAGCTGGATCCCGAGCTGCAACAACCCTTGCCCGGTTTGCCGGGCGAGGGCAGCGATGCCTAGTCTGCGCTGCCACTTTCTCAATGAAGGTTGGCAAAGAGTGCGACCGGGTGAAATGAT
The DNA here is from genome assembly GCF_019218705.1 of Aeromonas sp. sif2433. Classification (NCBI taxonomy): domain Bacteria; kingdom Pseudomonadati; phylum Pseudomonadota; class Gammaproteobacteria; order Aeromonadales; family Aeromonadaceae; genus Aeromonas; species Aeromonas sp. sif2433. The sequence goes on along the minus strand of NZ_JAHUXD010000002.1, from coordinate 307,390 downwards.
CAATGCGATGGCGGATCGCCCAGACGGGATCCGGCATGGCAATAACCGTTGTCCGTTATGTTAGCGGGCAGCGATCAACAATCAGGTAACCCCGATGAGTGAAAAACTGCAAAAAGTGTTGGCCCGCGCGGGTCACGGCTCCCGTCGTGAGATGGAGGCCCTGATCACCGCAGGTCGGGTCAGTGTGGATGGCAAGGCTGCCACACTGGGAGATCGCGTCGAAGTCAACGCCGTGATCCGGGTAGACGGTCACCAGATCAAGACCCGTGCTGCCGAAGAACAGATCTGCCGCGTGTTGGCGTATCACAAGCCCGAAGGGGAGATGTGTACCCGTCACGATCCGGAGGGTCGTCCCACCGTGTTTGATCGTCTGCCCAAGATGGAAGGGGCGCGCTGGATCGCGGTCGGCCGCCTCGACGTCAATACCTCAGGCCTGTTGCTGTTCACCACCGACGGTGAGCTGGCCAACCGGCTGATGCACCCGAGCCACCAGGTGGAGCGGGAATACGCGGTGCGGGTGTTTGGCGAGATCACCGAAGCCATGCTGCAGCGCCTGCGCAAGGGCGTGCAGCTGGAAGATGGCGTCGCCAAGTTCAACAAGATCAAGCCGGCCGGCGGTGAAGGCCTGAACCAGTGGTTCAACGTCACCCTGACCGAGGGTCGCAACCGTGAAGTGCGCCGCCTGTGGGAATCCCAGGAAGTGCAGGTGAGCCGCCTGATGCGGATCCGCTACGGCGATGTCACCCTGGATCGCGGCATCCCCCGCGGTGGCTGGAAAGAGCTGAAGCTGCAGGAGGTGAACTACCTGCGCGGTCTGGTTCACATGAACTATGAGACCGAGTCCAAGGTCGATCTGCAGCAAGAGGGCAAGAGCACCCGCCACAAGCAGGCCGCCCAGATCCGTCGCGCCGTCAAGCGCCACAAGGACATGCAGGGCATGGAGCCGCGCGCGCGCAGCACCACCGCCCGTCGCAAGCCGACCTCCTCGACCCGCAACTCGGGCACCGGCAGCAAGTAATTCCCGCCACTGCCGCTCAAGAGCCTACCCCGCGAGGGGTGGGCTTTTTTTATGGGCGCTCGGGCAACTAGAGGGAGGCGGCGGCCCGTGACGCCTGATCATAGAGGCTGGCAAACAGCCGCAGTTGCTGCGCGATTTCCGCCGTCGAGCCGTTCGCCCCGGCCAGCCCGCTCTCCACTATGACCTGGATCAGACACTGCTCACGGATCTCGCTGTACTGGTGGCACAGGGCGGCTCCGGCCGGGGTGGTGCTGAAATGCACCTCCTTGCCCACCTTGGTGCGCGCCGCATAACCCAGGGTCACCAGCTTCTTCAGGGCATAGGTGGCGACATGGGTGTCCTCTATGTTCAGCACGAAACAGATATCGGCCAGCCGCTTGGGGCGATCCCGATGATTGATGTGATGGATGAGCAGCACCTCCAGCGCGGTCAGCCCCTTCTCCCCGGCGGCCCCCATGCAGCGCACGACCCAGCGGTGGAACGAGTTGTTGAGCACGGTCAGGCCGAACTCCAGCTCGGAGAGGGCGGGGGCCTGGGCCGAGACGAGATGGGCCGATGAGACGATGGAGGGAGACTTGTTCATGGGGATTCCTTTCCTGATGAGATGCCTGGGACGCGCCACGACTTGCGCACCCAATGATGACTTATTGTAGATAAATTATCGATGTTTTATCGATATGCTTGCTGTATGTTAATTGGATGTTTTGTTGTCGGGGGTTGTATGGGATCGAGCGATTGTCGCCTCTACCCGCTGGGAGAGCGGGCCCTGGTGCTGGAGGCGGAGCCGGAGGCCGGGTTTGTCGGCCAGCGGCGGATCTGGTGGTTGGCGGAGCGACTTCGCCAGCGGGAAGGGAAGGGGCAGGCGTCGGTTGAGCCGGCGCTGGAGGAGATAGTGCCGGGGATGAACAACCTGACCCTGGTGTTCGATCCCGAGGTGACCTCCTCGGCCCGCCTCGAGCGGCGGCTGACCGAGCTGTGGCGGCAGGGGGAGGAGCTCGACTTCACCCCGCGCGAGCGGGAGATCCCGGTGCACTACGGCAGTGAGGGAGGGCCCGATCTGGACGAGACGGCCCGTTGCTGCGGCCTGACACCGGCCGAGCTGGTGGCGCGTCACAGTGGCGGTGACTACCGGGTCTACTTCCTCGGCTTCCAGCCCGGCTTCGCCTACCTGGGTGGCCTGGAGCAGGCGCTGGCCGTGCCACGGCGCAGAGAGCCACGGCTGCGGGTACCCGCCGGCAGCGTCGGCATCGGCGGAGCCCAGACCGGCATCTATCCGGCGGCCAGCCCCGGCGGCTGGCAGCTCATCGGACGCACGGATCTGGTGTTGTTCGATCCGAACCGTGACGAACCCTCCTACCTGCTGCCCGGCGATCGGGTGCGTTTCATCCCCGTGGGAGGCTCGCCATGCTAGAGGTTGTTCGCCCCGGACTGCAGAGTACAGTCCAGGATCTCGGTCGCCCCGGTTTTCGCCATCTCGGCATCGCTCTGGGGGGCGCCCTGGACAGGGAGGCGCTGATCCTGGCAAACCGGCTGGTGGGTAATCCTGCCGGTGCTGCGGCCATCGAGCTGGTGCTGGGGGCGGCCGAGTTTCGCTTCCTGCGTGACGGCTGGTTGGCGCTGACCGGGGCCGATTGCGGCGCGACGCTGGACGGAGAGCCCGTCTGGCACGGCTGGCGCTGGCGGGTACGGCGCGGCCAGCGCCTGCTGTTGCCCGCGCCCCGCCATGGCATGCGCAGCTACCTCGCCCTGGATGGCGGTGTGGCCGAGCCCCTGGTGATGGGGTCGCGTGCCACCGAGTTGCAGGCCGCCTTCGGTGGCCATCAGGGCCGGGCCCTGCGGGCGGGCGATCGTCTGCCGCTGGGGGAGCCGCTGCACCATGATGACGCCATCGGCGCCCTGCTGCGGACGTCGGATCAGTGTCTGCGCGTCTTGCCGGGCCCGGAATTCGACGAGTTTGACGCGGCCGCCGTGAACGCGCTCTGGCAGGAGCACTGGCGGCCCAATTCTGCCAGCAACCGGATGGGGGTTCGCCTCGATGGGCCCGAACTGGTCCGCAGCCGTGGACGGGAACTGCCCTCCCACGGGGTCCTGCCCGGCGTCATCCAGGTGCCCCCTGGTGGACAACCCATAGTGCTGCTGGCCGATGCCCAGACCACCGGGGGCTACCCGCGCATCGGCTGTGTCATCGAGGCCGATCTCTGGAAACTGGCTCAGGCTCGTCCGGGGGAGCGGCTGCGCTTCGTCTCCCAGACCAGGGAGCAGGCCCTGGCGGCACGCCGTGAATGGTGGCTCTACCTCAATCGTTTCGAATGGATGGCTTATGGACAGATGCATTGATCTCAACGCCGATGTGGGCGAAGGCTATGACTCGGACGCCGCGCTGCTGGACTGTGTCAGCTCGGCCAACATCGCCTGTGGCTGGCACGCGGGGGATGCGTCCCTGATGGGCGAGACAGTCCGGCTGGCGCTGGCCAGGGGCGTCGCCATCGGCGCCCACCCCAGCTTCCCGGATCGGGAACACTTTGGGCGGGCCCCCATGGTGCGGGAGCCGGCGAAGGTCTATGCCGACGTGCTCTATCAGGTGGGGGCCCTGGCCGCGCTGGCCAAGGCGGCCGGGGGCCGGCTGGCCCATGTCAAACCCCATGGTGCGCTCTACAACCAGGCCGCCCGGGATGGGGCCCTGGCCGATGCCATCGCCAGCGCCGTCGCCAATCTGGATCCCAGCCTCAAGCTGATGGGGTTGGCGGGCAGCGAGCTGATCGCCGCCGCCCGGCGCCATGGGCTGACCCCCATAGCCGAGGTCTTTGCCGATCGCGCCTATCTGGCCGATGGCTCCCTGGCGCCGCGGGGCCAACCCGGCGCCGTCATCGACGACGAGGCGAAGGCGCTGAGCCAGACCCTGCGCCTGGTGCGGCTGGGGGAGGTGGAGACCCTGGAGGGAACCCTGCTGTCGCTGCTGCCCCAGAGCATCTGCCTGCACGGGGATGGCGCCCATGCCGTCGCCTTTGCCCAGCGCCTGCGCGAGGGCCTGATTTCGAACGGAATATCGATAAGACCTCATTGAGGAGGTCAATCTCAAGCCACCGCGGTGGCGTTTAGATGGAATGGAGAGGCTCACATGGATGGAAGTGTATTATTGCCACTGATAGGGATCCCCGTCGTGGTGCTGGGTTTTGCGTTGAAATTCAATCCGTTGCTGGTGGTGACGGCGGCGGGGCTGGCGACAGGTCTGGCGACTGGCATGTCCCTGACCGGGCTGCTGGAGACCTTCGGTGAGAAGTTTCTCAACAGTCGGCAATTGGCCACTCTTATTCTGATCCTGCCGGTGATCGGCCTGCTGGAGCGCTATGGCCTCAAGGAGCGGGCGCAGAGCTGGATCGCCGGCATCCGCAAGGCCACCTCGGCCCGCATCCTGATGCTCTATTTCGTGTTGCGCCAGGGCACGGCCATGCTGGGGTTGCTGAGCCTGGGGGGTCATGCCCAGACGGTGCGTCCACTGATCGCCCCCATGACAGAGGGGGCCGCGGTGCATCGTCATGGTGACTTGCCCAAGCATATTCGTGACAAGATCCGGGCCCATGCTGCCGCCTGTGACAACGTGGCGGTCTTCTTCGGTGAAGACATCTTCCTCGCCTTCGGTGCCGTCTTGCTGATGAGTGCCTTCCTCCAGGAGAACGGCATCACCCAGGTCGAGCCCCTCTACATAGGGTTGTGGGGAATACCGACCGCCCTGTGCGCGCTGCTGATCCACATGGGTCGTCTGCTCAGGCTCGATGCCAGCATTGCCCGCGACGTGGCCGCCTGGCAGGCGGGCGAACAGGCCAAGGCCCCCGAACAAGCCGTGCTGGAGCGTGCATGATGAACAGCCTGATCACTCTCAATGATATCTACTACCTCATCGGTCTCATCGTCATGCTGCAGGTAGGCATGACCCTCTCGGACAGGCATAACCCCAAACGCTATACGACGGCCCTGTTCTGGTTCTGCTTCGGCGCCATCTTCCTGTTCGGCGACCTGCTGGTCAGCCAACTGGGTAGTCAGATTGCCTACCGGATAGTGGGTGTGCTGGTGATCCTGATCGCCCTGCTGGCCGGCACCGGTCAGCTGGCGATGGGGCGTTACTCCCAGCGCACTGATGCCGAGCGGCAAGATTCGGCGGGCAAACTGGGTAACCGTCTGTTCCTGCCCGCCGTCATGATCCCGGTGGCGACTGTGCTCAGCACCATACTGCTGGGGCATGCCACCCTGGGGGATTACTTCGTGCTGGATCAGAAGAACATCACTCTGACCTCCCTGGCCATAGGGACGCTGGCGGCCCTGCTGCTGGGCTGGAGGCTGACCGGTGGCACCCCCCTGCAGGCGGTGCGTGAATCGAGACGGTTGGTGGACTCCATCGGCTGGGCCGCGATCCTGCCGCAGATGCTCGCCATGCTGGGCGGGGTCTTCGTGGTCGCCCAGACGGGGGAGTCGGTGAAGGAGGTGGTGAATCTGTTTGTCACCCCCAACAATCTGTTCTTGATGGTGACCATCTACTGTGTCGGCATGGCGCTGTTCACCATGATCATGGGCAATGCCTTCGCGGCCTTCCCCGTGATGACGGCGGGCATCGCCATCCCCTTTCTCATCATGGGAGCCCACGGCAACCCCGCCGCCGTCGTCGCCATCGGCATGCTCTCCGGTTATTGCGGTACCCTGATGACCCCCATGGGGGCCAACTACAACATAGTGCCCGCCGCCCTGCTCGAGTTGGATAACAAGTATCAGGTCATCCTGGTACAGATCCCCACTGCGATCCTGATGCTTGGCTGCAACATATTGCTGATGTACTTCCTGGCGTTTCGTTAATGCGTCATGACGAGGGCCACCCACTCGGGACGGCCCTCGTCTCTCCCGCTGTCATGAGTATTGCTGCGGGGGCGCCGTGGCCGGCCGCATGCCGAAACAACACAGAAGGATATGATAATGAAGACCATTTTACTGACCGGTTTCGAACCCTTCGGTGGCGAGCCGCTCAACCCGTCCTGGGAGGCGGTCAGGGGACTCGATGGCCAGCATCTCGGCAAACAGCATCTGATCCGGGCGGTGCGGCTGAGCTGCGTCTTCGACCTGGCCCTGGCGGAGCTCGAGGCCGAACTGACGCAGTACCAGCCCGTGCTGGTGCTGGCGGTGGGCCAGGCGGGGGGGCGCTGCGAACTCAGTCTGGAGCGGGTCGCCATCAATCTGGATGACGCCCGCATCCCGGATAACGCCGGGGCTCAGCCCATCGACAGGCCCATAGTGGCGGATGGCCCCGCAGCCTATTTCACCACCCTGCCCATCAAGGCCATGGTGCTGGCACTGCGTGAGGCGGGGTTGCCCGCCGCCGTCTCCTACAGCGCCGGGACCTATGTCTGCAACCACCTGTTCTACGGCCTGATGCATCGGATTGCCCGGGATGGATTGCGCTGCCGGGGTGGTTTCCTGCACATCCCCTATCTGCCAGAGCAGGCGGCGCGCCAGCCGACGGGCGCACCCTCGATGAGCCTGACCCAGATAGTGCAGGGGCTGACGATCGGCCTGGATGCGGCACTGAATCACGAGCAGGACCTGGCGATCGGTGGCGGCACGACCCACTGAGAGAGGGGGAGGTTGCCTCGGCCCTGTCTCCTTGTTAGCCTTTGCGGCACTGATAGAGGAGATAATAATGAGCAAGGTACTTGATGAGCTGCTGGCACTGCTGGCGCTGGAGAAGATCGAGGAGGGCCTGTTTCGGGGCCAGAGCCAGGATCTCGGTCTGCGGGCCGTGTTTGGTGGACAGGTAATGGGGCAGGCCTTGTCAGCCGCCAAGCAGACGGTGGCCGCCGATCGCCAGGTGCACAGCTTCCACTCCTACTTCCTGCGCCCCGGTGATGCCAACAGACCCATCATCTACGACGTGGAGAATATCCGTGACGGCCAGACCGTCTCCACCCGCCGGGTCAAGGCGATCCAGAACGGCAAGCCCATCTTCTATCTCAATGCCTCCTTCCAGGTGGAGGCCGAGGGCTTCGAGCATCAGGCCCAGATGCCGGCAGGCATCACGCCCCCCGAGCAGCTCAAGAGCGAGCTGGAGCTGGTGCGCCCCTACGAGCACCAGATCCCGCCGGCCCTGCGCGACAAGATCATGTGCGAGAAGCCCATCGAGATCCGCCCGGTGACCCTGGTCGATCCGATCCGGCCGGATGTGCACGAGCCGCTGCGTTACACCTGGTTCAAGGCCAATGGTACTGTGCCGGACGATCAGCGGGTGCACAACTACCTGCTGGCCTATGCCTCCGACTTCCACTTCCTGTTCGCCGCCCTGCAGCCTCACGGCGTGTCGTACTGGGAGCCGGACATGCAGGTGGCGACCATAGATCACTCCATGTGGTTCCACCGCAACTTCCGGCTGGATGACTGGCTGCTCTACGTGGTGGACAGCCCGAGCGCCAGCGCCGGTCGGGGTCTGGTGCGCGGCCAGTTCTTCACCCGCGACGGGGTGCTGGTGGCGAGCACCGCCCAGGAAGGGGTGATCCGCCGGCGCGGTTGACCTCAAATGTCAGCCATAAAAAACGGGAGCCACTGGCTCCCGTTTTTTATGGCGTGTGCGATCAGGCCGCGTCGCGCTCGGGGGAACGCGTGGTTTCCCCGCCTTGGGCGAAGCGATCGGCCCAGAGCGCGATGACGCCGTCACCGGTGACGTTGCAGGCGGTGCCGAAGCTGTCCTGCGCCAGGTAGAGGGCGATCATCAGGGCGATGGAGGCCTCGCCGAAGCCGAGCATGGAGGTGAGCAGCCCCAGCGCCGACATGACGCCGCCGCCCGGTGCACCCGGCGCCGCTATCATGATGACGCCCAGCATCATGATGAAGGGCAGCATGGTGTCCAGCCCCGGGATGGCCAGGTGCTCGGAGAGGAACATCACGGCGGTGGCACAGGTCACCAGGGTGATGGTGGAGCCGCACAGGTGGATGGTGGCGCACAGCGGCACGGTGAAGTTGGCGATGCCGTCGCTCACGCCGTTGTTCTTGCTGGCCTGCAGCGCCACCGGGATGGTGGCGGCGCTGGACATGGTGCCGAGCGCGGTGAAGTAGGCGGGCAGCATGTTCTTGATGAGCATGGCGGGTGAGCGACCGAGCGCCAGCCCGGTGCCGACGAACAGCACACTGAGCCAGAGCCAGTGCATGGCGATGGCCATCACCAGTACCACCCCGAAGGTCTTGAGGGTGGCGAAGACGGTGCCTTCCACCGTCATCTCGACGAACACCCCGGCGATGTAGAACGGCAGCAGCGGGATGATCACCTTCGCCAGCAGGCGGTCGATGATGTCACGGCCCTGATCGGCGACCCGGCGCAGATCCGTGGCCTGGGTGGCGCTGATGCCGATGCCGAACACGAAGGCGGCGGCCAGGGCCGACATCACCCCGAACAGCGGCGGTATCTCCAGATTGATGTAGGAGCCGAGCTTGATGGCGGCTTGCGCCGTGGGCTCGGCGGCGGTGGTCAGTCGCGGGATCAGCTGGCTGGCCACGGTGAAGGCGAACAGGCCGGCCAGTATGGTGGAGCAGTAGGAGAGCGCCACCGTCTTGCCCAGCAGCTTGCCGGAGTTCTTCGGCAGGCTGGCGATGCCGCTCATGATGAAGAACAGGATGATGAGCGGGATGGTGAAGGTGATCAGCTGGCCGATGACCGTCTTGGCCGTAAACAGCACGCGTGCGACCCATTCAGGGGCGTAGAGACCGAGCAGGAGACCGGCGAGGATGCCGGCAATCAGTTTAAGGACAAGTTTCATAGGAAAATCCAGGTGTTGGTGTCTGTCTTGTTATTTAATCTTGATTTTGATGCCGATTTTTAACACAAAACCCGCATCTTGTCTGCCGACACCTGGTTAACTCAGAGTTAAATATTGTTAGCTGGATGATGAATCGCGGGCTATGCCTCCTTTGAAGCGACGGCGGCGATATTGATTAATTGTGGGGGCGAGATCGGGGAGGCGGATCAGCAGGGCATGCAGCCAGCGGCCCTGCACGGCATCCTCGCTGCACCAGCTCTGATGCAGGCCAAACGGCAGGGGGGCGATCAGTTGTTGCAGGCGGGCCTCATCGAGCCGGGTCTGCAGCGGGTATTCGGCCGGTGATGCTGGCAAGGTGCCGCCGGGCTCCCCCTCGTCATAGGGGAAGGAGCAGTAGAGCGGCCCCTGGGGTTTGAGCAGGCCGGCGAGATGCGCAAGCGCAGGGGCCAGCTCGGCCTCGGCCAGGCAGGGCAGCGAGCCGCTGGCCCAGATGCCGTCAAAGGGCAGCACGTTGTGCATCTGCTCGAAACGGCAGACCCGCACCGGCTGGCCACACAGGCGCGAGGCGGCCCTGGCCTGGCTCAGGCTGGCATCGAAGGCGGTGACCACTAACCCTTGCTCCCGAAAATAATGCAGATCCTCTCCCGCGCCGCAGCCGGCCTCCAGCAGGTGCGCCCCCGCCGGCAAGCGGGCCAGGAAGGGATCGTGGGCCTTGCCGAGGAGGGCAGGACGCGGCGCCAGCTGGGCGCAACTGTGGGTATCGGGGGCGGGTGGCAGTGAAGATGGCATAGGGATCGTCTCTAAGGTGGGCGGCTACTCTAGCAAATTTGCCCCCTGCAGTTCAGGTCCGCGATCAGAAAATGCGGTCACACCCGACCTGGGGCCGGGTGTGACGGGGGAGAGACTGGCGGCCTGTCAGGGGCGGCGCAGGAGGGAGGGCTGTGGCTGGGCGAGCAGGCCGAACAGGGTGTCGAGCACGAAGTCGGCCTCCTGGATCAGGTCGATGCGCTCCGGGAAGTGCAGCCAGTTGATGATGTAGCCATCCAGGGTGCAGTGCAGCAGGGTGGTGGCGCGGCGCAGATCTATCCCCTCCGGCAGCTGGCCGCGGCGCACGGCATTGGCCAGGGTGAGCTCCAGATCCCGGAAGAAGTTATTCGATTGCAGACGCATGTGATCCCGCAGGGAGATGGCCTCTCCTTCCAGCGACTCCAGGTTGAACATGATGGTGAACATCTGCTGGTGGGCGGGATGGGAGCTGATCTTCACCATCACCTCCCGCAAGAAGGCGCGCAGCTTGCCGAGGGGATCCGGCTCCTGCTCATCGACACAGGCGTCGAGCTGATGGGAGAGCGGCGCGCACAGCTCTTCCCACAGGGAGGTAAACAGCTCCTCCTTGTTCTTGAAATGCCAGTAGATGGCCCCCCGGGTCAGCTCGGCGGCATTGGCAATATCGGTCAGGTTGGTCTTCGCCAACCCCTGTTGGCAGAACAGATTCAGGGCCGTGCTCATGATGTGGCAGCGGGTCTGCTGCGCTTCTTCTTTAGTTCTTCTGGCCATCGGATCCGTACCTGTTTAAAAGGGGGAAAAGTTACTTACATACATTTATGAATGTATGTATATTGCCTCATCTTCGCAGTTTTACCAACAGGGGCCCTATAAACCCTGTGGTTTTGTTGTTTTTTTTTGATTGAAACAGAGGCTCAGAGACTTCATGCATAAACATATTCTCGCACGTTCAGTCGGCCTTGCCTTGTTGGCAAGCGGCCTGTTGGCTGGCTGTGGTGAAAAAGGCGAGGCCCAGCAGGCGGGTGAGATGCCACCCGCCGCCGTGGACGTGGTCACCCTGCACACCAGCCCGCTGCAACTCATGTCCGAGCTCACCGGCCGCACGGCCCCCCTGCGGGTCGCCGAAGTGCGCCCCCAGGTGAACGGCATCATCCTCAAGCGCCTGTTCACCGAAGGCAGCGACGTCAAGGCCGGCCAGCTGTTGTACCAGATCGATCCGGCCGTCTATCAGGCCGCCGTGGCCTCGGCCGCGGCCAATCTGGCCAAGGCCGAGGCCAACGAGCGCAGCGCCCGCCTCAAGGCCCAGCGTTATGCCGAGCTGGTGAAGGTCAAGGCCATCAGCCGTCAGGAATATGACGACGCCGATGCGGCCTGGAAGCAGCAAGTCGCCGAGATCGGGGCCGCCAAGGCCGCCCTGCAGAGCGCCAACATCAACCTGGCCTACACCCGCATCACCGCCCCCATCAGCGGTCGCATCGGCAAGTCTGCGGTGACCGAGGGTGCCCTGGTCACCGCCCAGCAGGCGGCCAGCCTCACCTCCATCCAGCAGCTCGATCCCATGTATGTGGATGTGCGCCAGTCCACCGCCGATCTGCTGCGCCTCAAGCACCAGGTCGCCGCCGGCAAGCTGACCCAGGGTCAGCAGGATGGCGCCAAGGTCAGCTTCCTGCTGGAAGATGGCAGCCACTACGGCGAGCAGGGTTCGTTGCAGTTCTCCGACGTGACCGTGGATGAGACCACCGGCATGGTGACCCTGCGGGTCCTGGTTCCGAATCCCCATGATCTGCTGCTGCCCGGCATGTTCATGCGCGCCATCCTGCAAGAGGGCGAACGCCCCGAAGGACTGCTGGTGCCGCAGACCGCCGTGACCCGCACCCCCAAAGGCGGCGCCACCGTCATGGTGGTGACCGCGGACAACAAGGTCGAACTGCGGGAAGTGCAGCTCAGCCGCGTCGTCGGCGACAGCTGGGTGGTGGAGTCCGGTCTCAACTCCGGTGAGAAGGTGATCGTCGCCGGTCTGCAGAAAGTGAAACCCGGGGCCGTGGTTGCGCCCGCTGAACGCGTCAGCAACACCGCCACCACACAGACCGAGCAGACCCCGGTAACCAAGCAGTAGGATGGAGTAGTCGCCTCATGGCACGATTTTTTATAGATAGACCCATTTTTGCCTGGGTAATTGCCCTGGTGATCATGCTGGCCGGGACCATGGCCATCATCGGCTTGCCGGTGGCCCAGTACCCGACCATAGCCCCGCCGGCGGTTGGCATCTCCGCCAGCTACCCGGGCGCCTCCGCCAAGACGGTGGAAGACTCGGTGACCCAGATCATCGAACAGAACATGACGGGGCTGGATCACCTGCTCTACATGTCTGCCCAGTCGGATTCGTCCGGTAATGTCAGCGTGACCCTCACCTTCAAGCCGGGCACCGATCCGGATATCGCCCAGGTGCAGGTGCAGAACAAGCTGCAGCAGGCCATGTCGCTGCTGCCGCAAGAGGTACAGCAACAGGGTGTCCGGGTCCAGAAGACCTCCAGCAGCTTCCTGATGGTGGCCGCCTTCATCTCCACCGATGGCAGCATGACCAACGATGACCTCGCCGACTACGTGGTGAGCAACATCAAGGAGCCCCTGAGCCGGCTGGACGGGGTGGGTGACATCACCCTGTTCGGCAGCCAGTACTCCATGCGCGTCTGGCTGGATCCACACAAGCTCAACCGGGTACAGATGACCCCCGGGGACATCCAGGCCGCCATCAAGGCCCAGAATGCCCAGGTGGCCTTCGGCAAGTTGGGCGGCACCCCCTCGGTGAACGATCAGCAATTTACCGCCACCATCATGGGGCAGACCCGTCTGTCTACCCCGGAGGAGTTCAACAACATCCTGCTGCGGGTGAACCAGGACGGCTCCAAGGTGCTGCTCAAGGACGTGGCCCGAGTCGAGCTTGCCGGTGAAAGCTACGATGCCACCGCGCTCTACAACGGTCAGGCCACGGCGGCGCTGGCGATCAAGCTGGCCACCGGCGCCAACGCCCTCGACACCGCGGACGAGGTGCGCGGCAAGCTCGATGAGCTCGCGAACTACTTCCCGGCCAACATGAAGATCGTCTACCCCTACGACACCACGCCGTTCGTGAAGATCTCCATCGAGGAGGTGGTGCAGACCCTGGTGGAGGCCATCTTCCTGGTGTTCTGCGTCATGTATCTGTTCCTGCAGAACTTCCGGGCGACCCTGATCCCGACCATAGCGGTGCCCGTGGTGCTGCTCGGTACCTTCGGGGTCATGGCGGCCTTCGGCTTCTCCATCAACACCCTGACCATGTTCGGTCTGGTGCTCGCCATCGGCCTGCTGGTGGATGACGCCATCGTGGTGGTGGAGAACGTGGAGCGGCTGATGAGCGAGGAGGGTCTCTCCCCGCTGGAGGCGACCCGCAAGTCCATGACCCAGATCACCGGTGCCCTGGTGGGCATCGCCCTGGTGCTGTCGGCGGTGTTCGTGCCCATGGCCTTCTTCGGCGGCTCGACCGGCGCCATCTATCGCCAGTTCTCCCTCACCATCGTCTCGGCCATGGTGCTGTCGGTGCTGGTGGCCCTGATCCTGACCCCGGCGCTCTGTGCCACCCTGCTCAAGCCCATCAAACAGGGCGAGCACGGCATCCAGCGTGGCTTCTTCGGCTGGTTCAACCGCTTCTTCGACACCAACGCCAACCGTTACCAGAACGGCGTGCGCAAGGTGATCAAGCAGGGTACCCGCTACAGCCTCATCTATCTGGCCATGCTGGCGGTGCTGGCGGTGCTGTTCCTGCGCCTGCCCACCTCCTTCCTGCCGGAAGAGGATCAGGGGGTCATCATGTCCATGGTGCAGCTGCCGGTCGGCGCCACCAAGGAGCGTACCGAGGTGGTGCTGGCGCAGATGCGCGACTACTTCCTCGAGACCGAGAAGGATAACGTCGATTCGGTGCTGACGGTGGCGGGCTTCAGCTTCGCCGGTAGCGGCCAGAACAGCGGCATGGCCTTCATCAAGTTGAAGGACTGGAGCGAGCGGCAAGGGGAAGAGCGCAGCGCCAACGCCATCATAGGCCGCGCCATGGGTTATCTGTTCAGCATCAAGGAGGCGCAGGTCTTCGCCTTCAACCTGCCTCCCATTCCTGAGCTCGGCACGGCCACCGGCTTCGACTTCTTCCTGCAGGACCGCGGTGGTCTGGGGCACGAGAAGTTGATGCAGGCCCGTAACCAGCTGCTCGGCATGGCGGCGCAGGATCCCAACCTGGTGCGGGTGCGCCCGAACGGGATGGAAGACACGCCCCAGCTCGACATCAAGATCGACTACGAGAAGGCGCTGGCCCAGGGGCTCTCCATCAGCGACATCAACAACACCCTGTCGGCGGCCTGGGGCTCCTCCTATGTGAACGACTTCGTCGACAGAGGCCGGGTCAAGAAGGTCTACCTGCAGGCGGATGCGCCATTCCGGATGAACCCGGAGGATCTCAAGTTGTGGTACGTGCGCAACAGCACCGGCCAGATGGTGCCCTTCTCCGCCTTCGCCAGCACCGAGTGGAGCTTCGGCTCGCCGCGTCTCGAGCGTTACAACGGCGTCTCCGCCATGGAGATCGTCGGTGAGGCGGCGCCGGGCAAGAGTACCGGTGATGCCATGGCGGCCATCGAGCAGATGGTGCAACAGCTGCCGGACGGGATCGGCATCGAGTGGACCGGTCTCTCCTTCCAGGAGCGGCAGGCCGGCTCTCAGGCGCCTGCCTTGTACGCCATCTCGCTGCTGGTGGTCTTCCTCTGTCTGGCGGCCCTGTACGAGAGCTGGAGCATTCCGTTCTCGGTCATGCTGGTGGTGCCGCTCGGGGTACTGGGCGCCATACTGGCGGCCACCCTGCGGGGCTTGGAGAATGACGTCTACTTCCAGGTGGGCCTGCTCACCACCATAGGGCTCTCGGCCAAGAACGCGATCCTGATCGTCGAATTCGCCAAGGAGCTCCATGACAAGGGGATGAAGCTGGGCGATGCGGTGGTGGAAGCCTCCCGTCAGCGCCTGCGCCCGATCCTGATGACCTCGCTCGCCTTCATCCTCGGCGTGCTGCCGCTGGTGATAAGCTCCGGCGCCGGCGCCAGCAGCCGCAACGCCATCGGCACCGGCGTGATGGGGGGGATGATCACGGCCACCGTGCTCGCCATCTTCTTCGTGCCGCTGTTCTTCGTGCTGGTGATGCGTTACTTCACCGAGCACCACAGTGCCGAAGAGCGCGTGACCCACGCCAAGGAGATCAAACATGACTAAGACCCTGGTCGCCTTGAGTGTGACAATGTTGCTGGGGGCCTGCTCCATGGCCCCCGATTACCAACGCCCGGAGGTGCCGCAAGGCGCCTCCTGGCAAGAGAACCTCGCCACCCAGGGGGCGGTCGCCCCCTGGCAGCAGCAGTTCCTCGATCCGGCGCTGCAAAAACTGATCGACACCGCTTTGGAGAACAACCGGGATCTGCGGCTCGCGGCGCTCAACGTCGAGGCCTATGAGGCCAGATACCGGATCCAGCGGGCGGCCCAGCTGCCCACCCTGGCCGCCAACGGTGCCGGCACCCGCCAGCAGGGATCAGACGATCTCAGCGGCACGGGGCAGGGGACCATCAGCAGCCAGTACGGGGCTGACATCGGCATCACCGCCTACGAGCTGGACCTGTTTGGCCGGATCCAGAGCCTGAAAGATCAGGCGCTGGAGAATTACCTGGCGCAAATCGAGACCCAGCGCAGCACCCAGATCGCGCTGATTGCCTCGGTGGCGAACGCCTACCTCACCCTGCTGGCGGATCAGGAGCTGCTGGCGCTGAGCCAGGCGACGCTCGCGACCGAGCAGGAGAGCTATGCGTTGACCCAGCACAAATACCGGCTGGGGGCGGCATCCGAGATGGAGCTGGCGCAGGGGCGCACCGCCCTCGAGAACGCCAGGGTCAGCCAGGCGCAATTCCAGCGTCAGGTGAAACAGGACAGAAACGGTCTGGCCCTGCTGCTCGGCACCCAGGTGCCGGTGCTGGAGGGGCAACCGGCGACCCTGGCCGAGGTGCAACTGGCGGCAATCCCGGTGGGGGCGCCCTCCAGCTTGCTGCAGCAGCGGCCCGACATACTGGCGGCGGAGCACAGCCTGAAGGCGGCCAATGCCAACATAGGCGCGGCCCGTGCCGCCTTCTTCCCGACCATCTCGCTGACCGCGACGGCGGGCACCGCCAGCAACCAGCTGAGCGGGCTGTTTGACGGCGGCACCGGCACCTGGACCTTCATGCCCCAGATCAATCTGCCCATCTTCGACGGCGGCAAGCGGGTGGCGGATCTAGACGTGGCCGAGGTCGGCACCAAGCAGGCGGTGGCGAGCTACGAGAAGAGCATCCAGACCGCCTTCAAGGAGGTCGCGGATACCCTCGGCGCCCAGGCGGACTATCAGCAGCAGCTGCAGGCCCAGCAGGATCTGGTGGATGCCAACCAGACCTACTTCAAGCTGGCCGAGTTCCGCTACGAGCAGGGGGTGGACAGCTACCTGACCCGCCTCGACGCCCAGCGCTCCCTGTTCAGCGCCAGACAGGGGCTGATCAGCACCCGCCTGGCCCAGCTGACCAACCAGGTCGCGCTCTACAAGGCGGTCGGTGGCGGCTGGCAGGTACCAAAGGAAGCCTCAGCGCCTGAGAGCCAAGGCTAGTTTCTCATCCCAGCGCTGACAGCATGACAGCCACAGGGCGAACCATCCGGTTCGCCCTGTTTTTATATGTGAATCATCAGTCTGCGGGAGGGATTTGACCTGTCCACGGCCATCGGCAAAGCCATGCTCACCATCTTGGCTGCCGTTACAGAGCTGGCGCGCTCGAACATCAAAACTCGTCAGATGGCCGGCACTGCCAAGGCGAAGGCAGAGGGCAAGGCGCTCGGACGTGAAAAGACAATGGACGATGCCGCCGTCTCTAGCTGGCGCAAAGAGAGCTCAGCGAGCATTAAATTGACCGCAGAACACTTTGGGATCTCGCCCGACAGTGTGGAACGCGCTTGTCGGGTAGCGGCTCTTCTCTTAATGGTGGGTAATGGTGGGTCACAACGCTATGGGTGCTCCCCCACAGCCAGCGTTATGTACGATGCCGTACAGAACTGTGCGCAGCCCCGTGTTAAATCTTCGTCACGGCGAACGGATTGCATTGGTGCTGCCGGGCGCGCGGTTTTCAACCCTCGAGGAAGGACCCATCATGAACCACAAACTCAGAGCCCCTTTGCTCGTAGCCGGTCTGTTGCTGCCGCCGGTAGTTGGCCATGCCGCCGAGACCTCCTATGGTGCCGATGCCACGACGACCACGGAATCGACGGCAATGGAATATGTCGAGGATTCGATCATCACCACCCAGATCAAGGCCGAACTGGCCGCCGAGCAGATGTCCAGCCTGGTCGAGATCCATGTCGATACCGACCAGGCCGGGGAGGTTGTCCTGAGTGGCCGTGCGGCGGATCAGGCGGCGGTGGACAAGGTCGTCTCTATTGCCAAGGGAGTCGAGGGGGTGACCTCTGTCAAACATGACATCAGGGTCGAGTCCGACCAGTAGGCAAGCGCTGCCGCCCACAGCTATCTCGTGCAGGCGCGCCGCTGAGCGTGGCGCGTCGGCGGGTCCTTTGATCAGGCTAGTCAATTCATCGACGGTGGTGTGTTGGCGCGCCGCCTGTTCGGGTCACTCAAGCTGTCGACAGGCAGGCGGGCCATGATCCCGACTGTAGTAACGCCGGCTGCCATCACTCGGACGACACCGCAGGGGCTGGCACTATCGGGTTCGTGGACGGCGCGCGGCATTGGCCGGCTCACCGGCGAGCTCGATGCGCTGTCGGCTCCGGCGGGTTCGGCCTGGATCATCGACGCCTCGGGCATCGAGGCCTTCGACATGGTCGGTGCCTGGGTCGTGCAAAAACTGCTGCACCGGCTGCGTGGCGACTCGGCCGGTGTCGAGCTGCGCCAGTTGCGCCCCGAGTTCGCCAGACTGCTCGATGTCCTTGACCAGGATCTGGACGCTGGTCAACCGCCCACCCCGGCTCCCACCCCGGCTCCCGCCCCTGTTCTTTCCCATCTCGCCAGCCTCGGCCGCGGCACGGCCAGCGCCCTGGCACAAGGCTGCGCCCTGCTCGCCTTCATCGGCGAATGCACGCTTGCCTTGGGCGGCTGGCTGGCTCACCCGACGCGCATTCGCTGGCGCCCCATCCTCTACAACATTCGTAGCGCCGGTTTCGATGCGCTGCCCATCGTCGGCCTGCTCTCCTTCCTGCTCGGCATCGTCGTCGCCTATCAGGGGGCCAACCAGCTGCGCCAATACGGCGCCAACATCTTCGTCGCCGATCTGATCGGCCTCTCGATGCTGCGAGAGTTCGCGCCGCTGATCACCGCCATCATAGTCGCCGGCCGCTCGGGCTCGGCCTACGCGGCGCAGATCGGGACCATGGCGGTGACCGAGGAGATCGATGCCATGCGCACCATCGGCATCCCGCCGCTCGACATGCTGGTCCTGCCCAAGGTGCTTGCCCTGCTGGTCGCGCTCCCCCTGCTCACTATCTTCGCCGACCTGCTCGGCGTCCTGGGTGGCATGCTGATGGCGCGCGTCCAGTTGGCCGTCGGCGCCGCCGAATTCCTCGATCGCTTCGTCAAGACGGTCAGCGTCACTGACCTGATGCTCGGCATCGGCAAGGCGCCTGTCTTTGCCGCCATCATAGTGACCATCGGCTGTTTTCAGGGATTTCGCACCCGGGGCGGGGCAGACAGCGTCGGGCGGCAGACGACGCGCAGCGTCGTCCACGCCATCTTTCTGGTGATCGTGGCCGACGCCCTGTTCTCGGTCGCCTTCAGTGCCCTGGATCTCTGAGATGAACGACCAGACCGGCAGCCTCACCCCGGCCATCGCCATCAGCCAGCTGACGACGCGCTTCGGTGAGCATGTCGTGCACGCCGGGATCGATCTGGTCGTCGGCCGCGGCGAGATCTTCGCGCTGATCGGCGGCTCGGGCTCGGGCAAATCGACCCTGCTGCGGGAGATCATCCTGCTCCAGCAACCCGAGTCGGGCTCGATCCAGGTGCTCGGTGTCGAT
Source organism: Aeromonas sp. sif2433 (assembly GCF_019218705.1). Taxonomy (NCBI): domain Bacteria; kingdom Pseudomonadati; phylum Pseudomonadota; class Gammaproteobacteria; order Aeromonadales; family Aeromonadaceae; genus Aeromonas; species Aeromonas sp. sif2433. The sequence goes on along the minus strand of NZ_JAHUXD010000002.1, from coordinate 288,703 downwards.
CTGGCCAATATCGACGACACCGCAGCGCTCGCCCTGCGCCAGCGCTGGGGCGTCATGTTCCAGAGCGGCGGCCTGTTCGGCTCGCTGACCGCCAGGGAAAACGTTGGCCTGCCGCTGCGCGAGCACACCGCGCTGGCCGACGGGTTGATCGACGAGATCGCCGACTGGAAACTGGCGCTGAGCGGCCTGGAGCCCGCCGCCGGCGCTCAGTATCCGGCCGAGCTGAGCGGCGGCATGATGAAACGCGTCGCACTCGCTCGCGCCCTGGCCCTCGATCCGGAGCTGCTCTTTCTCGACGAGCCGACCGCCGGCCTCGATCCCGAAAGCGCCGGCGAGATCGATCAGCTGATCCGCAAACTGCGCGACCTGTTCGGCCTGACCATAGTCCTCATCACCCACGATCTCGATCTGCTGTGGCAGGTGGCCGACCGTGTCGCCGTGCTCGGCGACGGCAAGGTGCTGGGGGTCGGCTCCATGGCCGAGCTGGCGGAAATAGATCTGCCATCAATCCGGACATTCTTCGACGGTCCTCGTGGGCGGGCCGCCCAGCAACAGAGCGGGGCCATATGATGGAAACGAAAGTCAATTACACCCTGGTCGGCAGCTTCGTCGTCATCCTCGGCGCCATGCTGATCGCCGTCATACTCTGGCTTGCCTCGGGCGGCGCCTTCCAGAAGACATACGATCTCTATCTCGCGATCTCGGAGGAGTCGGTCGCCGGCCTCAACCTCGATGCGCCGGTCAAATACAATGGCGTCGATGTCGGCAAGGTGCGGCAGATCCAGCTCGACCCGACCAATCCCGAGTGGGTCAATCTGCTCTTCGCCCTCGATCACGGCACGCCGATCAAGCAGGACACAGTGGCCGTCCTCAAGACGCAGGGGCTGACCGGCATCGCCTACGTCGAGCTGAGCGGCGGCGCCGACGACCAGCCCCTGTTGCAGGCTACCGCCGGTTACGCCTATCCGGTGATCCGCACCAAGCCCTCGCTCGCCGCGCGCCTCGAGAACGTCCTGACCAACGTGCTGGCCAAGCTGGACAGCACCTCGAACAACCTCAATACCTTACTCGGTCCGGAAAACCAGGCGGCCTTCAAGAGCACCCTGGCCGACCTTGCCCAGGTGGCGCACACCCTGGCCGCCCGCACCGAGAGCATCGATGCCGGCCTCATCAATGCCGCCCAGACGATGAAAAATAGCGCGCGAGCGAGCTCCGAACTCGAGCCGCTGATCGATCGCATCGGCCGGGCGGCCGACGCCGTCGAGAAGATGGGCTATGAACTCGCCGGCACCAGCGCCAGTGCCGGCAAGACCATCAACGCAGTCGGTAGCGACATCAACCGCTTCACGGCGGAAACCCTGCCCCAGCTGGAGCGCCTGATCGGCGAGCTCAGCGTGCTGAGCAGCTCGCTGCGTCGTCTCAGCGAACAGACCGAGCGCAATCCCTCGGGGCTGCTGTTTGGCCGCAAACCGGTGCCGGATGGCCCGGGAGAAGCAGCCGAGGGAGGCCGAAAGCCATGATCCGCCAAGCGCCATTTCCCTTGTCCCGGCTCGTCGCCACCGCACTGTTGCTGACCCTGCTCGGCGCCTGCAGCATGCTTGGCGGGACCGAGGAGTCACCACCGGCCTTCTATTCGCTTTCCGGTAGCGGGCCTGTCCCACCGGTGACCGCCTCGCCGGCGGTCCGATCGAGCAGGGCGCCGACGCTGATCGTCAATCCGCCGCGTGCCGCGCCCGGTTTCGACAGCCAGCACATCATCTACGTCCGCGAGCCCTACCGGCTGGAGTATTTCGCGCACAGCGAATGGATCGATACGCCGGCCAGGATGATAGCCCCGCGCATCGTCGCCGCGCTCGAGGGCACCGGCGCCTTCCGCGCCGTCGTCCTAGCCCCCAGCGCGGCGGTCGGCGAGCTTCGCCTCGATATCGAAATCATCCGGCTGCAGCATGAGTTCGACCGTTCGCCCAGCCGTACCCGCTTCACGCTGAGCGCCTATCTGGTCGATAACGACAGCCGGCAGGTGCTTGCCTGGCGTGAATTCGACGTCACTGTGCCGGCGGCCGAGGCCAATCCTTATGGCGGCGTGATGGCGGCCAATAGCGCCGTACAACAGGTCTTGCAGCGCCTGGCCAGCTTTTGCGCCGACGCGGCGGGTAACTGGCAACCGGTGGCAGGGACGCGCCGCTGAAGCGCAGAGGCGCCAAAGCGCGGCAAGAGAAGAGGCAGGCAAGAGAAGAGGGACTTCACTGGGATAGATGGGCTCGATGACGGCCAGCACCTGGCCAGGGGAGCCATTGCTCCAGTCGAGACAGGAGAATTTCTTTGCGGATCTGGCGGCGTTTGCAGTTGAACTCGCCGTCAGCGAAGGTCAGTTGGTGAATCACGCTGGTTCTCGTGAGTGGTACCAAGGGGATCTCACGCCAAGGGCTTGTTCGCACCTTGCCTAGGCTTGACAGCAAAATGTATGCCGGGTCTGTGTGGTGGCGAACAGACCCGGTGGGTGGACTCGTAGCACTATCACCATGAAATGGGTCGATGATATCAGCCCATATGCAACGCTTAGGCGAAGGAAATGACCATGGGAACCATTCTACTGATCGTGCTTATCCTGCTATTGATCGGTGCTATTCCAAGCTGGCCACACAGCCGGGGCTGGGGTTATGCCCCTAGCGGCCTCATCGGACTGGTGCTGATCATCATGCTTATCCTGATTCTGCTCGGCAAAATCTAGGCAGCCTCATTCAGGTAACCTTGCACCGGAGAAATCAACACATGAAACACAGCAACACTATCCTCGCCATCTCGCTGCTGCTCGCCTTCGGGATGAGCGGATGTGACAAACCGGGGACGGCCGAACAGGCCGGCAAGACAATAGACGAAGCGGTCAGCGATACCGGCAAGAAAGTCGACGAAACCGTCGACGAGTATGAAGGCAAGATAGCGGAACAAAGCGCCAAAAACGCCCAATCCTGGGATGACACCGAAGTGACCGCCAAGGTCAAAACCGGGCTCCTCGGCGAACCCGGTCTGAAATCGATGAAGATCAGTGTCGACACCGTCGGCGGTGTGGTCACGTTGACCGGGACGGTCGATTCGAAAGCCAACAGCGAAAAGGCCAATGCGTTAGCGATGGCGGTAGACGGCGTCGAGAATGTCGTTAACAAGCTGGTGGTCACCCCGACCCAATAATGTCCCACCTGCAGCCAAGGAGAAGATCATGGAAGTGTACCAGGCATATAGAGAAAAGATGAACGCGCAGCTCAAGGAGTGGAGCAGTCAGATCAATCTGCTGGAAGCCAAAATGGAAAACATCACCGCCGATATGAGAGTCAAGCGGGCGGAAGAGATCCAGTCCTTGCGCGTCAAGCAGTGCGCCGCCACCGAGAAGATGGAAGAACTCGGCAGGGCGAGCGGTGAATCCTGGGAGCAGATCAAGGTTACCGCCGACAAGATGTGGAGCGATCTGAAGACCGGTCTGGCCGAGGCCCAGTCGAAATTCAAGTAAGTACACAAGCTTGCGCCTTTGGGCGTCGGGTTCAGAAAGATGTCGCGTTCCAAGGCACAGGTTCCTGCTAACACGAGAACCTGTGCCTTGCTACTTGGCTACCGCCCCTTGTGTTGGGCGAGCCACTCATCGACGCTCTGCAGCGCAGGATTCAGTTCCCGACTGGTGGCAAGGTTGCGGCAGCCACAAGAAACGTCATTAAAGCAGGCCCACGTTGGCAAACACCGGCACACTGGACCACAGAGGCGTAGGCAATAGCAACGATGAGAGGGATGCTCTTTTATGGTTCGGGTGAGCCCGTGTCTTTGTTACCCAGCGTCAGCTCCGATCGGGCGGCTGCGGCCAGTGCCTGGTACTTCACCTTGAACGCGTCCAGGTTCTCCTCTTCCAGCTCCTCGAGATCGAGGAGCGCGTTGTGCGCGCCTTGGGTTGCCCGAATGAGTTCATCCAACTTGATCTGGATGGCTTCGGTGTCGCGGTTCTGGGTGTTCTGGATGAGGAAGACCATCAGGAAGGTGATGATCGTCGTACCGGTGTTGATCACGAGTTGCCAGGTGTCACTGAAGCCGAACAACGGGCCGGTGACTACCCACACCAGGATGACCCCCACCGCGAGCGAAAACACTCTGGGTCTGCCGCAAAAGTGCGCGGCGGCTTTCGCAAAACGGGAGTACCAGACTGCATTGCGCATGGGGACTTCCTTCTCGGCGGCTAAGGTTTGACATCAGGAGCAGCGCCCGGCTGGGTGACCTCTTCTCGATAAAGAGCTGCAGCCAGCGCCCCTGCTATTTGCTGGTGCTCATAGGACGTTATCTCGAACGGATTTCCGTCGGGATCGCTGAAGTAGAGTGACCAGGCGAGATGGTGATCGACGGCCTCAACGCCATGGCCGAGGACGGCAGACAGATGGGCACGCAAGGCAAGAAACGCCGCGGCCGTGGTGCGAAGGGCGACGACGGAATGGCACTTTTCGACGGGACGCTCGAACAGCGCGAGCTGGACGGTAGCTGCCGCATTGCCCAGGGTCAGCGGGCCCTGCGCCGACAGCCAGGGTTCACACTCTGGCTGGCGGTGCAACCCCAGCACCCGTGCGTACCAGGCTTCCGACTGCGCACGATTGGCGACATGAATGTGGATGTGGTCAAGGCAGTCGAGCGTGGGTGCCATCACCGGCTCCTCAAGAGGTGAATGTGATCCAAGGCGTTCGCGATGGGGTACCATGCCAGTGCTCACCCGCACGCGTCGGGAATAGGTGATAGCCCTGTGTGACGCGCGCCGAACCGTCATTCAGAACCTCATCCCTGCACATTGTCCGGATTCCGGATAAAAAGCTCGGATGCCCCTACACACGTCTGATGATGCGCACGATCAGGAGCAGCACGACGGCCCCTATCGTCGCCACCAGGATGCTGCCGAACAGACCACCGCCCATGGCGACACCAAAGGTGGTGAACAGCCAGCCGCCAACAAAGGCACCGAGCACACCCACGACGAGATCGCCAATCAGTCCGAAGCCGCCCCCTTTGACCAGCACCCCCGCCAGCCAACCGGCGATCAATCCCACGATGAGAAACCACAGCATGTTCTCACTCATATCATTCTCCTTGCTCTTCGTTGGTCTGATCGCGGCGAGCTATTTCGCCGGCGCATCCGGTCGTTGGTGGATACGGGCAAACGACTGGGCCGTTGCCTGCAGAAATGGCTACGAACGGGCCTGTATCGAGACGACGGATTATCCCATTCCTGCGAAACTGATGCCGTCAACCCCGTCCCGGTGAGCAATTACCTACTTTGTTCGGCAGCGTACAGACGGGAGAGGCAAGTAAGGATAGTTTAGGTGTGTTATCAGGATAGATAGGGTCGGGAGTCAATATTTGACCCAATGTTCGTCATATATCAACCACTGCCTATTGGGAGTGCCATAGCATGGGCAGAGTGCTGTCCTTGTTATCTTGTTGATTGGCACTCTACCGTCAAGTTGGAGTCATGCTTATCATGAAAAACCTATACAGTATTGCCAGAAATTTTGCTGCAATAGCCTTGCTATCAGTCGCTGTGGTTGGTTGTGCGTCAACGGCCAATAAAGAGGGGACGGGGGAGTATATTGATGACTCCGTAGTCACCACCAAGGTCATGTCTGCTATTTTTGCCGATCCAGACCTCAAGTCAGCTGAAATCAATGTAGAAACCTTCAAAGGCGTAGTGCAGCTCAGTGGCTTCGTCAGTAAAGAGGCCAATATTTCAAAAGCCGGTGCCGTAGCCGCTGGTGTCGAAGGGGTGACCTCAGTGAAGAACAATCTGCATCTTAAGTAATAGAGTGAGTTTATTTTATAGACAGCAGTAAAACACACCGTCCAGTCGATGTGTTTTACTGCTGTATATTATCTGTGGTGCCATGACTTATTGTTAATAACCGAAAATGAGTTTATATGCATGGGCATATTTTAACTTAATTTAATGATTTCCATAGAGTCATGCAAAAATCGGCGCCTGGGGCGCGGTATGATTAAAAAAATATCCAGGCCAGCAGAAATCCGACCACCATTGCCAGCAGCATATAGCTCATGGGATTGATCTTGATTTGAGTTCGCACTTTTTTGAAATACGAGTCCTTTGCTTCTTGTAAGTCCTTATTTTTGTCGTTGAAGGTGGTCGTTGCCGAGTTTACCGCATCGGCGACTTTGTTGACTACTTCATGGGTACTTTGGGTCATCTGCTCGACAGCCGGATGTGTCCCATTAGCAGGGGTGACGATTTTTGGCTGAGGGGCGCCTTTCGTGCCAGTGGTGCTGCTACTCTTGTCGGATGTGATCATGATAGTTCTCCATATTCGATGTGATATATCTGTGGTATCAGACTTCGTATATTCGGTGTTGGCCAGCCCCGCGATGACATTCATTATTGATGACATCACATTATATTAACCCGCGGGGCAGGGCTCTTCTTGTCACGTCATTCACTGATTATGCCATTGCATATGCGGTGAATATCCCTCGAGTGTGGCGTGTCGACGTTTTGATGTCGGTTCGTTGTAGCACATAGGCACGAGTATTTTTGCCCTGCAAACAGAAAGTCAACGCAGATAACCGATGTCAAAGAGACTTTATTGGCGCCGTTGTGGTTGGTTTTCATCCACCCAGTAGATTTTTGTATATCCTTGTTGGGTGAAAAAATAACATAGGAAAAGGTATGTCAGCACATCATCCACTGCAGAATCATTTGCTGGCGGCCTTGCCTGCAGAGGTCTATCAGCGTTTGTTGCCGCATCTTGAATATATCGAGTTACCACTGGGTAAGGTGTTGTACGAATCTGGTGATACCCTGCGTTATGTCTACTTTCCCATCGATTGCATCGTCTCATTACTGTACGTGATGCAAGATGGCGCCTCGGCGGAGATCTCCGTGGTCGGCAATGAAGGACTCATCGGGGTGGCGTTGTTTATGGGGGGTGAGAGCACGACGAGCCGGGCCCTGGTGCAGAGCGCAGGCCATGCCTACCGTCTCAAGGGGAACTTGCTGAAAACCGAGTTCAACCTGCATGGGGACATGTTGCATCTGGTGTTGCGTTACACCCAGGCACTGCTGACTCAAATGGCCCAGACGGCGGTATGCAATCGTCACCATACCATCGATCAACAGCTCTGCCGCTGGTTGCTGCTGTCACTGGACAGGCTGGTCGGCGATCAGCTCTCAATGACCCAGGAGCTGATTTCCAACATGTTGGGGGTTCGCCGGGAAGGGGTGACGGATGCGGCAGGCAAGCTGCAGAAGCTGGGTGTCATCGAGTACAGCCGTGGTCATATTACCGTGCTGGACAGACCCAAGCTTGAGCAGCTCTGCTGCGAATGTTATGCCGTGGTGAAGGCGGAAACAGACCGCCTGTTACCCTATCTACCCAAAAAAACCAGGCCCTGACGCCATCCCGCTTTCGCCAGTCGATGCGAGACACGCATATGGCATGCTCCCGCATGTGATGCGAATTACAACGGTGAGCCAGTGTCCACAGCCTCGCGCTAAGGGGCATGGCATGGCATCGTGATGTGAAGCTGATGGTGGCCACCATCCAGTGGTACTCGTAAAGGTGCGTCACTTGGGGGGAGCGCGACCCCATCCAGTCGAATGATGCTGGTTTGTCTCTCCGACGGCTCCCCTATGTCTACCTCTATGCTGTAGCGGGTGGCGTCCATCGTTATCTCGGCGCTAAATCCTGGCCAATGTCTGGGCAAGTGAGGATCGATACGTAAAAAATGCCCCTCACGATGTATCCCCAATATGCCCTCAATGCCGGCCTGATACATCCAGCCTGCCGCTCCCGTGTACCAGGTCCAGCCACCACGACCAATGTGCGGCGCGACAGAGTAGATATCTGCCGCCATGACATAGGGTTCAACCTTGTAGCGTTCAACGTCAGCGGCATTCTGGGCATGATTGATGGGGTTGAGCAGTGCGAACAGGTTATGAGCCTTGTTGCACTCACCGAGCCTTGAAAAGGCAAGGATGGCCCAGGTCGCGGCATGGGTGTATTGGCCACCATTTTCGCGCAATCCAGGCGGATAGCCGCGAATATAGCCCGGGTTTTGAGTCAGCTTATCGAAGGGAGGGCTAAAGAGCAGCGCCAGCGCCTCATCGTAGCGGATCAGGTATTTCTCCAGGGATTGCATCGCCGTCATGGCACGGGTGGGATCGGCAACACCCGACAGGATGGCCCAGGACTGGGCGATAGAGTCTATCTGGCACTCAGGGCTATCTTTTGAGCCCAGCCAGGTGCCGTCATCGAAGGTCGCCCGACGATACCAGGCGCCATCCCAGGCTTTGCGTTCCAACGCGACCCCCACCCGCCGGGCGTGGGCCTCCCAGCGCTCGGCGCGCGGGTCCTGACGGGAGCGGGCCAAGGGGGCGAACAGCATGATGGTGCGCAGCAGCAACCAGCCCAGCCAGACACTCTCTCCCTTGCCTTCGCTGCCGACCAGATTCATGCCATCGTTCCAGTCCCCCGAGCCGATGGGGGGCAGGCCATTGCTGCCAGTCAGCTCTATGGCTTGATCCAGTCCGCGAGCGCAATGTTCAAACAGGGAGGCCGATTCGTCGGAAATGGCTGGCAGGAAGAAGGCATCCTGTTCGTTCAGGCCCAGTTGCGGGCCTTCCAGAAACGGGATGATCTCATCGAGAATGGCGTCATCGGCCGTGTCAAGAATGTAGGTGGCCGTCGCGAAGGCCAACCAAATCCTGTCATCAGAGATCCGGGTGCGCACCCCTTGTCCGGAATGGGGCAGCCACCAGTGCTGGACATCACCCTCAATAAACTGGCGCGCCGCGGCACGCAGCAAATGTTGTCTGGTGGCCTGGGGCTGGGCAAAGCTGAGCGCCATTCCATCTTGCAGTTGATCGCGAAAACCATAGGCCCCCCCGGCCTGATAAAACGCCGAGCGAGCCCAGACTCGGCAAGCGAGTGTCTGATACAACAGCCAGCCATTGAGCATGATATCCATGGCTCTGTCAGGGGTCTTGACCTGGATGGCCCCAAGCAGTGCCTGCCATTGGCTGGCCACCTCGTCTTGCACAACATCGAGATCCTGACGATAGCGGGTGACAAGGGCACTGGCCTGCTCAGACGAGCGCCCTTCGCCGAGCAGGATGACAAGCTCCAGGCGCTGACCCGGCGCAAGCAGGATCTCGGTCTGCAAGGCGGCGCAGGGATCCATTCCCGCACCCGTTCGGCAAGATAGCCGGTGGCGCCTTGTCAGCGCGGCGGGGGCAGACAGCTGTCCGTGGTTGCCGAGAAACTCCCTGCGATCGGCGGTCCAACTGGTTTGCTGGCCGCCGAGATCGAAGAAGGCGACCTGGTTGGGGAAAGCGGTACTCCAGGGATTGTGTGCCAGCATGGCACCGGTCTGGGCATCCATCCGGGTGGTGATATAGGGGGCGGTCAGGGTGCGGGATGCGCCCAGGATCCATTCCACATAACCGGTGACCGTTAGTCGGCGTGGGGCTCGGGTGAGGTTGTGCAACGTCAGGCGAGAAATCTTGACGGGATCCGCGACGGGGACACATTGCAGCAGTTCGCTGTGGATCCCATGGGCCTGATGTTCGAAGCGGCAATAACCAAACCCATGACGAGCGAGATAGGTGCCACCATCGCGAATGGGCTGGGCGGTGACGCTCCATAGCTCAAGCGTATCTTCATCGCGCAGGTAAATGACTTCACCGCCGGGATCCGTCACGGGATCATTGGACCAGGCCGTCAGTTGGTTCTCTTTGCTGTTGTCGCTCCAGGTGTAACCACTGCCTTCGGCTGAGGCCTGGAAACCAAAGTGGGGATTGGCCACCACATTGATCCAGGGCGCCGGGGTCATCTGCTCTTCGGTGAGCAGGGTGACATACTCGCGACCCTCTTTGGCAAAGCCGCCCAGCCCATTGAAAAACTCCAGCTCTGGATGATGTGGATGCTTGAATGGCACGGCGTGCCGTGGTCTGACGACAGGCCCGGGTGGCGGGAACGGCGGAGAGTCGGGCAGGCGGGCCAGCTGCTGTTGCAGCGACCCACGGCGCGCCGTCAGCACGACACGCGCCGCCGCGAACAACAGATCGCGTACCTCGGGACTCATCAGATCGGTGCGCACCGTGTACACAGACCCTTGTGCCAGTTCGGCATGGAAGCGTGGTCGAGACTGGCTGCTGCGCACGGCGGTCTCGATGCTGTTTTGCAGATCCTGCACATAGGTGGAGGCGTGTTCATTGATGATCACCAGATCGACGGCAAGCCGCTTCATGCGCAGATACTCATGGGCGAGCAGCAGCTCGCGTACCTGAGCCAGGTCCTCTATATCGTCGATACGCAGCAGCAGTATGGGCAAATCACCCGAGATGGCCTGTTGCCAGAGCACGGACTGCGGTGCCAAGCCCTGCAGGATGGCATTTGAGGCGGCGCGAAAACGGGGGTCGGCGTAGAGCAAGGGGGCGGCCAGCCGTTGGAAGTTGGCGGCATCGGATGCCTGAATATTCAGGTGGTTCAGTTGTACCTGTGCCTGGGTCCAGGCCAGCGTCTTGGCGCGTTCAAAGGCATGACGGTTGCGGTGCTGATCGATGAGGTCGAGCAGTACCGATCGCGATGAGGCAACCAGGGTCCAGAAGGCCACATGGGTAGTGCCGCCCGGCGGGACCTGCACCTGCTGGCGCAGCGAGAAGATGGGGTCGAGCACGGTGCCCGTGGTGTCTGACAGCAGGGCCCCCCGCTGCAAGGCCTGCGCCGAGGCGACGGTCCGGCCACGGCCGATGAATCGGGCGCGATCGGATTCGTATTGGAGGACCCCCACGGATGGGCCCTCGACGGTGATGAAATGTGCCGCCCACACCTCAGCCTCCTCAGGGGATCTGGGGCGCCGGGTAGCAATCAGCGCCCCTGTCTCCGGCAGGTATTCGGTGACCACAAAGAGCTTGGCAAAGGCGGGATGGGCCCGATCGGCTTCCGCTGTGGTCAGCACTATTTCGGCATAGGAGGTGAGCTCGATATCGCGGCGATGGCGGCCACGGTTAGTCAGCGAGACACGCCGTACCTCGCCATCCCCCTCACCCGACACCAGCACCTCCATGGTGGTGGTCAGACGGCCGTTCCGATGGAGGAAGTGGGCGCGATCCTCGGCAAACACGACCTCCTCCTCGTTGGTGGCGCGCCCCAGGGGCTGCGAGCAAGGAGACCAGGTCTCGCCACTTTGCACATCGTGCAGGAACAGGAAGTAGCCCAGGTGGTCACGGGTGCTGTCCGCCTGCCAACGGGTGATGGCGATGTCGCGCCAACGGCTGTAGCCCGCCCCCGCACTGGTGAGCATGACAGAGTAACGGCCATTGGAGAGCAGGTGAGTCACCGGGGCGCCGTGCACCGAGGACAACAACCGCCGTACCGCGCTGACGTCCTGGCGGCTCTGGGTCTGGGATGCCTTTATCTCGGCGCCACGCGTCCGGATGATGGTCATGTCCTGCGGTATCCGCTCCTGTAACAGCAGCTCACAGGCTTGAATGATGGGTTCTTGATGAAAGCGGGTGCGCATTCGTCCCTCTTGCAGCGCGTTGGCAATGGCCACCACCGTCATGCCCTGATGATGGGCCATGAAGTTCTGTACGACGGCGACCCGCTGATTGTCGGGCAACCGCGCCCGGGTGAAGTCCAGCGCCTCGTAAAAGCCGTAACGTCCAGCCCCTCCCAGCGTGGCCAGCCGCTCGAAATTCTTCAGTGCCGCGCCGGGGTTGATCATGGCCGCCAGCGCGGTGGCGTAGGGGGCGATCACGCGATCTTCCGCCAGCCCACGCTTGAGGGCCAAGCGAGGAATACCAAAGTTGGAGTATTGATAGGTGAACTCCAGGTCCCTGGCGTTGTAAGCCGACTCGGATATGCCCCATGGAATGCCAAGCGTACGGCCATAGCGGATCTGCAGCGCGACGATCAGGCGGTTGGTTTGCTCCAGCTGTGAGCCTATGGGGGTCCGCATGACCAGCGAGGGCATCAGGTATTCGAACATGGAGCCAGACCAGGAGATCAGCACGCTGGCCTGTCCCACCGGGGTGACAGCTCGGCCCAGACGAAACCAGTGGCGGGTGGCGACATCGCCCTTGGCGATGGCAAACAGGCTGGCGAGCCTGGCCTCGGAGGCGAGCAGGTCGTAGCAACTGGTATCGAGCCGGTTATCGGTCAGGGAGTAACCGATGGAGAGCAGCTTGCGCTGTGAATTGAACAAGAACGCGAAGTCCATCCCCATGGCCAGCGCGCGCGCCGTGTCGGCGATGGCCTGCAACCGCAGTCGCAATGATGGCGGAAGTTGGGGGAACGACCGCTGATCCTCCGCATGCTCAGTCACCGCCAGCTTCAACGCATCCAGCCAGAAGGTGAGTTCAGCGCCCGCGAGTTGATCTCCGCTGCGGCAAAAATGGTGCGCCATGCTGGCGGTTTGCGCCGTCAGCTTGGCGAGTATGGGCAGCAGCTGCGCCATCGGCTGCTGGCCGAATAGCTGGTGGTGGATCTCGCCCAGATAGGCGGTGATCGCTTGCTGTGGCATGTTGGATTGTATGGTGTAGGGCTGGGCGAGATAGCCGTGCAGGGCCTGCTCGGCCAGCAGACAGTTGTCCTGCAAGCCACGTCGGGCGGCGCCGTAGCCGGGTTGTTGTTGCCAGTGTTCGCAGGCGGTTGCGACGACCAGCAGATGGCCTGCCAGGTTGCCACTGTCAACCGAAGAGACATAGGCGGGCTCCAGGGTTAGCAGGCTCCGGGTGTCATACCAGTTGAAGAAGTGGCCCTTGAAGCGAGGCAAGCGTTGCATCACTGCCAGGGTAGTTTCCAGTCGCTTGAGGGTGGCACCGAGCCCAGCCCAGCCGAAGTCGTTGGCCGCCAGGGTGGCGAGCAAATAGAGCCCCATGTTGGTGGGAGAGGTGCGATGGGCAATGACCTGCTCGGGGCTCTCCTGCACGTTGTCCGGTGGCAGCTGGTTGTCCTGGTCGGTGACGAAGGTCTCGAAATAGCGCCAGGTCTGGCGGGCTATCAGCCGCAGTGCCACGGCCTCCTTCACACTGCAAGTGAGCGTCTTGGCCTGACCGAAGGGCCGACTCGTCCAGTACGCGGCCAGCGGCGCCAGCAGCCAGAGCACCCCAAAGGGCAGCACCAGGGGCCAGGCGGTGGGGGTGCTGAGCAGGGTCATGGCGCTTGCGCCCATCCCCAGCACCACAGCCGTCGCCATCAGCCGATAAAATCCCACGCAGGCGAGGCGTGGTGATCCGGTAGTTTGCGCCGCCGTGGTCCACTCCAACAGGTGACGATGGGAGAAAGACAAGCGGAACAGGGTGCGCACTATGGCATCTGTCATGCGCCAGGCCTGATCGACCAGAAAGACCAGGCTGAGCAGCAGCTGCATGGCGGCCCGTTGCAGGTTGTTGCCAATCTTGGCCAGGTGATGGCGCCATAAAATACCCCGTCTGCGGGGAAGTAGCTCGAAGAGCAGCGGCAAGAAGATCGGCAGAGCCAGCCCGGCAAGGAGCTGCAGCGTCGCCCTGATGCCGGTATCCAGTGGCAGTTGCCAGGCAACGAGCAGTGCCAACAGGGCGCTGGGGGGCAACAGCGAACGGCAGAGGTTATCAAACAGCTTCCAGCGCCCGACGAGGGGCAGGGCATCCGACCCGCGTCGAACATGACAGATCCAGCTCAGCAGTTGCCAGTCGCCTCTTGTCCAGCGGTGCTGGCGTTTGGCACTGACGTCATAGCGGGAGGGGAACTCCTCGACGACCTCGATATCGGTTGCCAGGCCCGCCCGTGCGAAAATTCCCTCGAACAGGTCATGGCTCAGGTGGCTGTTCTCTGGCACTCGCGCCTCCAGGGCGGCACCGAAGGCATCGACGTCGTAGATGCCCTTCCCGGTGAAAGAACCTTCGCCAAACAGGTCTTGATAGATGTCCGAGGAGGCGGCGGCGTAAGGGTCCATGCCACCGGGCCCTGAGTAGATCCACTGGTAATAGGAGCCATCCTGCCCCACTGGCAGCGAGGGGGTCACCCGTGGCTGAAGAATGCCGTAGCCCTGGGTGACGCGTTGGTGATCCGCATCCAGGCAAGCCTGGTTGAGAGGGTGAGCCATCTTGGCAATCAGTCGGCTGGCGGTATCCCGAGGCAGGCGGGTGTCCGCATCCAGCGTGATCACATAGCGCACCGAACCCGGGACTGTGGGTGGCTGCCCATCGAGCGCCATGAAGCTGGTATCGGTGGCGCCGCGCAGCAAGCGGTTCAGCTCATGGAGCTTGCCCCGCTTGCGCTCCCACCCCATCCAGCAGCTTTCGCCGGGGTTGAACCGGCGATGGCGATGGAGCAACAGGAAACGATCGCCAGCAGGCCCAGGGCCATGTTTGCGGTTCAACTCGGCAATGGCCTGACGGACCTCGGCCAGCAGGGCGTCGTCATCGGGCATGATCTCCTGGTCGGCATCCATACCATCGCAGAGCAGCGCAAACGTGAGGTCACCCCCGATCCCTGACAGATGATGTACCTCCAGTTGGCCGACCTGAGCCCGCATATCGGCGTGAGAGGTCAACAGAGTGGGGATGACCACCAAGGTACGCAGCGAGGAGGGCACGCCATGGCGGAGATCCATGGCGGGTAAGGGCCTTGGCACGAGATGACCGCCCAGGAGGCTGTTGATCAAGGCGATGGCGGCCCCCTGCGCAGGCAGGCATGCGAACAGGATGAAGGGGATGAGCCAGAGGGTGTCGCGCCCTGGCCCCGTGAGGAGGCCATAGGTGAGAGCCAGCAAGGAGATCGTCAGCAGGGCGATGATGCCGATATAGCCCACAATGCCGAGTCTGGCGTGGAAGCGGTGCAGGCGAAGCCCTGGTGGCGGGCGAAAATCCAGCACTTTTTCCAGTGCGAGCCGGCCTTCGGCAATCAGGTGATAGCCGGGATCCTGTGCTCTTCGCTGGATGTCGTCCGGGGTGGCATGGGTAGCCTGCGCCGTGGCAGTCAAGACGCTGGTCGTGACGGCCAACTCGTCATGGGGAGAAAACCGGGCCAACTGCTCGATGGCACAGCGATAGAGATTGCGGGTGGCGAAATCCATGCTGGCAAAGTCACTGCCAGTGCGTAACTGCTGGTCTACCAGGCTCATCTCCTCAAACAGATCGCTCCAGTCGATGTCCGAGATGAGGCGCATGCTGGTGATGATGTTGCGCACCGTGACGTTAGAGGCCCCCTGTCGCTGTTGTGCATGCCTCACCACCTTTTCCACCGAGGATCCTTGCTGAGCGAGTCGCTCTTCCAGCCAGCCGAGGGCAGGGGTGGTCAATGGATCCTGATCCCGTAATTGTTTGGCCAACTGGGCGGCAAAGAGCTCAGAGAGAGGGCTGTCGGCGCGTGCGGCAATGTTTTCGTTTAGCGCGGACAAGGCGGAGGCAGAGACAAGGAGTCGTGAACAGAGCGCGTCCGCATCGGCTCTGATGCGCCGTGCGAGCGTGATCTGCTCGGCGAGACGGCGCAGGTTCTCGATAAGGACGATCCTGAGGGTGATGGAGACGGCCCACAGCTCGCCGATGGTCAGGGGTTGCACCCGTTGATAAGCCTGGATGAAACGGCTCAGGATCTCGGGGTCGAAGTGACTGTCGTTGTGTGCAACGAATGCCCAGGCAATCCCGAAGACCCTGGGGTAACCGGCCAGTGGCCCCTCCGCCAGCTTTGGCAGTTGGCGGTAGTAAGCGGCGGGAAGACTGCTGCGGATCTCCTGGATCTGGGTTTCGACCAGATGATAATTATCGAGGAACCACTCAGCCGCATGAGTCAGTTCGCGCCCCTGCTCCAGCTCGGCCGCGCTGGCCCGGTAGGCGGTGAGCAAGACCCTCTCATTTTCTTTCAAACGGCGATGTAGCGGTTGCACCGCAATGGGCTGGGTCGTGACAGCTTGCGCCGCTGCCAACGTCATGGCATGAAGTTCCAACCGCTCGATACCGAACAGCTCTTCCCGGATGGGCACGTCATTTTGCCAAGGCGCTTGATGGCCAAACAGCCTGGCGTGCCAGCTACTCATCGGCTTGCCCTCGATGATGGGCCATGATGAGACATCAATTCGCTCTGTTCCCGGTTTGAAATATGCATGCTTGCTCCACTGTCTGCAGCTCGCTGAAGAGGCATGAAGGCTCATGATTTACCTGTCAAGGCATCATGAATGGGTCTGGGATGGGCTCTCTTGCAATCGAGGTTTCTGCAAATACGGAGACTATGAGGGGTATACGGAGGACTGTCGGTTCGTTAAGGCACATATAAAAACTCATTACGATATGTGGCCAGCTTTTCTTCTGTAACGGTATTTTGGTTTTTATTGATGCCGGTGGGGTGGAGTAGGAAGTAGGGTTTGTGTAGTGGGCCATGTACCCCGTGACTGCGGCCTTCCGTCGTCAGTACCGGTTCAAGGCCATCCGAGCGCAAATGCCAATTAAACGATCCAGCCAGTTGAGGCCCTAAGAACGACGGCCATTTCGACCCATCCCGAATTTCGGATAACCAACGCTGCTGGAACTGACCTCCCACACCCGGTATGAGTAGTCCCGGGTCAAGCGTTGATAGTTTCCTGCTGGTTCAATTCGACGGCTTGTAGTGGATCAACGAGGCTATTGCCTTACCCGACATGTAACCCCAGGCATGAAATTAACAAGGCCCGCATCGCTGCGAGCCTTGTTGTATCTGGTGCCGGTAAGAGGAGTCGAACCCCCGACCTTCGCATTACGAATGCGCTGCTCTACCAACTGAGCTATACCGGCCTGTCATTAGATTCCCGAAAATGTTCTGGCAAGTCAATGAGTCTGAATCGATTTTATGTGTCAGCTCATGGAGTTACAGGCGCTCTTCAGAGATCCACAAACTCCGGGATGTGGGCGCGGCCACGGCTCTCGAGAAACTCGAGCAGGGCGCGAGGGGAACGCGCCAGGATCCGCTCCTCGGGGAAGCCTGCCTCGTTGACCAGTCGCTGGCAGTGTTCAAAATCCCCCAGGCTGAAGGCCACATGAGAGTCGGAACCAAAGGTGAGATAGGCGCCCAGATCGCGCGCCGCCTCGACGATGGCGCGGCAGTTGCCTTCGCTGCCGGGGCGGGAGTGGATAAATGAGGAGTTGTTGAGCTCCAGCGCTACCCGATATTCGGCCGCCGCCTTGACCACCGCCTGTATGTCGATGGGGAAGGCGGGGTTGCCGGGGTGGCTTATCATGTCGACCCGGCCACTCTTGATGGCGTTGATCATGGCCTGGGTGTGGGTGGCCTGATCGCAGGGGGGAAACACCGGCTCATGGAAACCGGCCATGATCATGTCGAGCCGCGACTCGTAGCGCTCGGGGAAGTCGATCTCGCCGTCGATGTTCTTGATGTTGGCTTCGATGCCGCGCAGGATGCCGACCCCGTCGACCACCCTGGGCAGCACATGCAGGTTGACGAAGTGCCAGAAGTGGGGGGCGTCGGCCATATCTGGGCCGTGATCCGTGGTGGCGAACAGCTTGATCCCCTTCGCCTTGGCGATGGGCAGGTAGTCATGAATGGTGCTGTAGGCGTGGGTGCTGGCGACGGTGTGCGTGTGGGTATCGACCTGGTACTTCATCTTATCTCCCCTCTGGCATGAGGCGTCAGCATAGCAAGATTAGCGGGGTCGGGCCATGTGGTGGCCTGCCATACTTTGTCACAAATTACGGCGAGACTGACAAAGTCTGACCATCTTTGCCTGTCAGGATGGAGCCATCGATGCAAGCCTGAACACCCATCGATGAGCCGGATCAGGATGGTTTGGCTCTCTTTTCCCCACCGTCGCCCCTGCGACGGTTTTTTTTGCCCGATTTTCACCGAAGGGCTGCCATCGTGCCTTGCCGGATAAAAGCCGGATAAAAAAAGGCCCAACGAGCATGACGCAGGTTGGGCGAGACTTAATGTTTAATTGCAGTGGCATAGATATAGAGTCCCGTTGGTCAGCTAAGTTCCCGCCCTGTTCTCCCTTTTTTGATTAAAACATTTCGCTAACGCCCGTTCACATTCTCTTGACATGGATGTGCATGAAACGTACTTTTTAAACATTCGTTTAAGTGAGGTGTCCAGTGAGTAAAATCGATACCAAAAACCGTATTCTAGATGCCGCCGAGGTGTTGTTCGCCGAACGGGGGTTCGCCGATACCTCCCTGCGTCTGATCACCAGCGAAGCCGACGTCAACCTGGCGTCGGTCAACTACCACTTTGGCTCCAAGAAGGAGCTGATCCAGGCGGTGCTCGATCGCTATCTGAGCCTGTTCATGCCGGAGCTGGATGCGCGCCTGCATACCCTGATGGCGCAGGAGCAGCTGACCCTGCTGCAGGTGTTCGAGAGCTTTGTCGAGCCCCTGATGAAGCTTGTGGCGGTGCGTGCCAATGGTCCCGCCATCTTCATGCAACTGCTGGGCCGTGGCTACATCGACAGCCAGGGTCACCTGCGCCGCTTCATCACCACCCACTATGGCGCGACCCTGCAGCGGATCACCCAGGCGATTTCCAAGGCCAATCCGGCGCTGTCGCCGGCGGATCTGTTCTGGCGCCTGCACTTCACCCTGGGCACGGTCGTGTTCACCATGGCCTCCGCCGATGCCCTGCGCGACATCGCCCAGGCCGACTTCGGCCAGCAGCTCGATGTGGAAGGGCTGGTGCGCAACGTTATTCCTTACCTGGCGTCCGGTGTCGGGGCGCCCGTGGAGTCGACCAGGCTCTCCCTGGCCGTGTAACAGCTAACAATAAATCAACGGAAACAGTGAAATAGAAGGAACTTGAGTATGATCACATTGCTTATCCTGCTGGTGCTGGCGATAGCCGTTGTGCTCGGCGTGCCCGCCATCCGTAAAAAGGTGGTGACCCGTCCCGTGTTCGGCGTCTTCAAGAAGATACTGCCGCCCCTGTCGGCCACCGAGCGGGAGGCCATGGAAGCCGGCTCCGTCTGGTGGGATGGCGAGCTGTTCCGCGGCAACCCCGACTGGAAGAAGCTGCACGGCTACGGCAAGGCCGAGCTGAGCGCCGAGGAGCAGGCCTTCATCGACCATCAGGTCGAGACCCTGCTCGCCATGGTGGACGACTTCAAGATCGTCAACGAGACCAAGGAGCTGCCGGAGCAGGTCTGGGACTATCTGAAGAAGGAAGGCTTCTTCGCCCTGATCATCCCGAAATCCTACGGTGGCCGTGAGTTCTCCGCCATCGCCAACTCCACCATAGTCACCCGCATCGCCACCAAGAGCCTGAGCGTGGCGGTCACCGTCATGGTGCCCAACTCCCTCGGCCCGGGTGAGCTGTTGATGCACTACGGCACCCAGGCCCAGAAGGATTTCTGGCTGCCGGGGCTGGCCAATGGCAAAGAGGTGCCCTGTTTCGCCCTGACCGGCCCGGAAGCGGGCTCCGATGCGGGCGCCATCCCGGACAAGGGGATCGTCTGCAAGGGGCTGTACAAGGGTGAGGAAGTGCTCGGCATCCGCCTGAACTGGAACAAGCGTTACATCACCCTGGCGCCGCGCGCCACAGTGCTGGGCCTGGCGTTCAAGCTCTATGACCCGGAGAAGCTGCTGGGTGGCAAGGAAGAGCTCGGCATCACCTGTGCCCTGATCCCGACCAGCCACCCGGGTGTGCGGGTCGGCGATCGCCACTATCCCATGGGGCTGGCGTTCCTGAATGGCCCGACCTTCGGCAAGGACGTGTTCATCCCGCTCGACTGGATCATCGGCGGCCCGGAATACGCCGGCCGTGGCTGGCGCATGCTGGTCGAATGCCTCTCCGCCGGCCGCGGCATCTCCCTGCCTGCGCTCGGTACCGCCTGTGGTCACATGGCCAGCCGCACCGTGAGCGCCTACTCCTATGTGCGCAAGCAGTTCGGCATGTCCATCGGCAAGTTCGAGGGGGTGCAGGAGGCGCTGGCCCGCATCGGCGGCCTGACCTATCAGCTGGAAGGGGCCCGTCGCATGACCGCAGGCTCGCTGGACTTGGGCCAGGCGCCGGCCATCGTCACCGCCATCTCCAAGTACCACATGACCGAAATGGCGCGCCAGATCATGGATGACTCCATGGACATCCACGCCGGTCGCGCCATCCAGCTGGGTCCGAAGAACTATACCGGCTACGCCTACATGGGCATTCCGGTGGCCATCACGGTGGAGGGGGCCAACATCCTGACCCGCAACCTGATGATCTTCGGCCAGGGGGCGACCCGTTGCCATCCCTACGTGTTTGCCGAGCTGGAAGCTGCGGCCGACACCGACGTGGAGCGCGGCCTCGAGAAGTTCGACGGCCTGTTGATGAAGCACGTCGCGTTCGGTGCCGGCAACTTCTTCGGCGCCCTGTTCCAGGGGCTGACCCTGGGTCAGTTCAACGGCGCCCCGGTGGGGGGAGAGACCGCCCGCTACTACAAGCAGCTGTCTCGCATGAGCAAGGGCCTGGCGCTCTGCGCCGACGTCTCCATGCTGATGCTGGGGGGCGATCTCAAGCGCAAGGAGATGATCTCCGCCCGCCTGGGTGACGTGCTGAGCCACCTCTATCTGGCCTCTTCCACCCTCAAGCACTACGAGGATCAGGGCCGCATGGTCTCGGATCTGCCGTTCGTGCAGTATGCGGTGGAGCGCAACCTCTATCTGATCGGCAAGGCGTTCGAGGGCTTCTTCCAGAACTTCCCGAACAAGGTGGTGGGGGCCGTGCTCAAGCGGGTGGTGTTCCCGTTCGGCGTCGGTTACCAGATGCCGGCCGACGATCGTTGCCACGCCATCTGCTCGGCCATGATGAAGCCGGGTGAGTTCCGCGACCGTCTGACCGCGCTCTGCTACGTGGGCAAGGAGGAGTCGGATCCGGTCGGCCAGATGGAGCGTGCCTTCCTGGCCATGGTATCGGTACAACCCATCGAGAAGAAGCTGGTGCAGGCCCAGAAAGAGGGCAGGCTGCCACGCAAGATGGCGCTGCCTGAGCTGGTGGCTGCCGCCCTGTCCCAGTCCATCCTGAGCCAGGAGGAGGCCGACAAGCTGCTGGCCGCCGACGCCCTGCGTTATGAGGCCATCCAGGTTGACAACTTCGCCCCGGGCGAGCTGGAAGGACTATCTCAACCGGCCCCGGTGGTGCACGCCGCCTGAGTCTGAACCCGAACCGAAAACCGGCCCAAGTGGCCGGTTTTTTCGTTTGTTAACCAAGCATTTACAATATCGATTAATTCCAGTTTAATGCAGTGGCCCCCACCCTTGGGGCAGGAAGCCAGGCCAGCGGAATGGCCGATAACAACAACTCAGGAAGAGTGAATGAACCTCGCCAAAACGGCGATCGAACGCCCCATCTGGGTGGTGGTTTCGGTCGTGCTGATTTTCTTGCTGGGCCTGCTCAGCATCCGGGGGCTGCCGGTCCAGCTGTTCCCCGACATAGAACGTCCCCACCTCAACATCTCGGTGAGCTGGCGCTCGGCCTCGCCCCAGGAGATGGAGTCTGAGATAACCGACCCCATCGAGCAGGAGATGCAGGGGGTGCAGGGGCTGATGAGCCTCGGCAGCAACAGCTACCCCGGTTTCACCGAGATCAACATGGCATTTGCGCTCGGCACCGATATGCAGCGGGCCCAGCTCGACGTCATCTCGCGCCTGAACCGGGTCTCCGGCCTGCCGGACCGCATCGATGGCCCCTACGTCAACAACTACAGCAGCAACGACACCCTCACCTTCTTCTTCATCCAGCAGCTGCCGGGGGCCAAGGGGCAGATCGATGATCATCAGGCGCTGATCGAGGCGCGGGTCAAGCCCGAGCTGGAGCGGATCCCCGGGGTGTCGACCGTGGAGGTGGAGGGGATCAACGAGCGCCAGATCCAGATCCGCTTCGACCCTTATCGCGCCGCCGAGCTGGGGGTGGAGATCCCCGTGCTCGCCAGCCGGGCCAGCACCGGCTGGGATGTGTCGGCCGGCACCCTCGACATCGGGCGCTGGGAGTACAAGCTGCGCTTCGCCGGTCGCTATGACGTGGCAACCCTGGGTGACAAGGTGGTGGACTGGCGCGACGGCCTGCCCATCTACCTGAGGGACGTGGCCGAGATCCGGCTGGCCCGGGAGGAGAACCCGGTGCTGCGCATCCAGAATGGCAACACCGCCATCGCGGCGCAGATCTTCAAGGAGAGCGGGGCCAATGCGCTGGCGGCGCTGGAGGGGATCAAGGCCAAGGTCGGCGAGCTCAATCGCGACGTGCTGGAGCCGGTCGGGCTGCACATGGAGCAGTCGTTCGATGCCTCCCTCTACATCAACCGGGCGGTGGGCATGGTGACCGCCAACCTGGGGCTCGGCGTGCTGCTCTCCTGCGCCATCCTCTGGCTCTTCCTGCGCCAGCTGAAGGCGACCCTGATGATAGCGCTCGCCATTCCCATCAGCATCATGCTCACCTTCTGTCTGCTCAAGATGCTGGACAGGACCCTCAACATCATCTCGCTGGCGGGCATCGCCTTCGCGGTCGGCATGGTGCTGGATGCGGCCATAGTGGTGCTGGAGAGCATCTATCGGTGCCATGAGCGGGGGGATCTGAGCAAGGCTGAGGCGGCGCTGGCGGGTACCCGGCAGGTGTGGACCGCGCTGGTGGCCTCGACCCTGACCACGGTCGCCATCTTCCTGCCGGTGCTGCTGCTCAACGACGTGGAGGGGCAACTGTTTGCGGATCTCGCCCTCACCATCGCCTGCGCCGTGACCGTCTCCATGCTGGTGGCGGTGACCGTATTGCCAGCGGTGGCGGCGCGCTGGATGGGGCGCGAGCGGCTGGTCGATCCCTACGACGGGCTGTGGCAGCGTACCACCCGCCGGGTGATCCGTTGGACCAACACGGCCCCCAGACGCTGGGCCATCATCACCCTGATGATGAGCGGACCCGTGCTGGCGAGCTGGCTGCTGCTGCCCAAGATGAACTACCTGCCGGACGTGAAGCGGGATGCCATCGATGTGTGGATGACCTTCACCCCGGGCGTCAATCTCAAGGCTCAGCGCGAGGAGGTGATCGACACCCTGATAGCCCGGCTGGCGCCCTACATGAAGGGAGAGCAGGAGCCGGCCCTCAAGAACTACTACATCTTGCGCTATCCGGGCGGCGCCCAGATCGGGGTGCGCCCTAGGGATGAGGCCAGGATCAAGGAGCTGGAGCGCCTGCTGATGGACGACTTGCTGGCCAATATCCCGGATACCAAGGCGTTCGGTGGCCAGGGCTCGCTGTTTGGTGGCTTCGGTAGCGAGAACAGCATCTCCCTGCTGATCCAGGGCGGGACCCTGCCCGAGCTCTACCGGGCGGCCCGCGAGAGCATGGCCATAGTGCAGCGTGACTTGCCGGGGGCCCAGATCAGGCCGGAGCCCGGGCTCGACTTCACCGCCCCCGAGCTGCGGCTGGTGCCGCAGGATCGGCGCCTCGCCGAGGTGGGCTGGGATCGTACCCCCATGCCGACCATCATCCAGACCTTCGGCGATGGCCTGCGGGTCGGCGAGTATTTCGACGGCGAGGACCGGCTCGACATCCTGCTGATGGGGCAGAGCTCGGCCAACCCGGATGAGCTCAAGGCCGTGCCGCTGGCCACCCCGTCCGGTCGCATAGTGCCGCTCGGCGAGCTGCTGCGGGTGGAGCACAGCCTGGGGCCGGCCAGCATCTTCCGGGCCGATGGCCGGCGCAGCATCCAGCTGTTGATAGAGCCACCGGCCGGCATGAGCATGGAACAGGTGCTCGACACCCTGCAGACCAAGAGCTTCGCCGCCATCCGGCCGCTGTTGCCGGCGGGGGGCGAGCTGCAGGTCGCGGGCAACGCCGACAGCCTGCAGCAGGCGCTGGACAACCTCGGCGGCATCTTCCTGTTCGCCATCATGATACTGCTGATCCTGCTGTGGGGGGTCTTCGCCTCCCTCAAGGATGCCATCCTGGTGCTGCTGACCCTGCCGCTCGCCACCGTCGGCGGCGTGCTGGCGCTGCACCTGAGCGGCCTGCTGGTGCCCTTGCCGATGGATCTCTTGACCATCATCGGCTTCGTCATCCTGCTGGGGCTGGTGGTCAACAACGCCATCCTGCTGGTACACCAGACCCGGATGGCCGAGCGGGAGGGCATGAGTCGCCCCTCGGCGGTGGCCGATGCGCTGCAAAGCCGGATGCGGCCCATCGCCATGACCAGCCTGACCAGTATCTTCGGCATGTTGCCGCTGATGCTAAGCCCGAGCGAGGGCAGCGAGATCTATCGGGGGCTGGCCACCGTCATCGTCGGCGGCATGAGCTGCAGCACCCTGTTTACCCTGATCCTGTTACCCGCCTTCCTGCGGCTGGGTGAGCAGGTCGACGTGCCGCACGCCCTCCGGCAGCGGGCCTGAGCAAGGAGCTCATATGAAACGAGTGATGACAAGGATGATGCTGGTCGGCGTGCTGGGGTTGAGCCTGCCGAGCCAGGCCAAGATGGTGACCCTGGCGGATGTGACCCAGGGGGACGCGTCCGCCAGCATCTGGGTCAGCGGCACCGTGGCGAGCCGTCAGCAGGCGGCGCTGAGCGCCGAGGTGAGCGGGCGGGTGGAGTGGATCGCCGAGTTTGGCAGCCGGGTCAAGGCGGGGGATGAACTGCTGCGCCTCGACAGTGCGGCGCTGCGGCTCTCATTGGAGCAATCTCAGGCCGAGCAGGCCAAGTGGGACAGCAATGTGCGCTATGCCCGCGCCGAGTTCCAGCGCCTGGATCGGCTGCGCCAGCAGAACAACGCCTCCCTCAGCCAGCATGACAAGGCGCGCTATGACGTGGAGCAGGCCGAGCTGGCCGAGCGGCTGGCCCGGGTGCAGGTGCGCCAGATCGAGGAGCAGCTGCGCAGGACCCACATCTTCGCGCCGTTCGATGGGGTGGTGAACGATCACTTCATCCAGCCGGGGGAACACGTGGATGCGGGCGAGCGGGCGCTGGAGCTGGTCAACCCGGATCAACCGGACATCCGGCTGCGGGCGCCCATCATCTGGGCCGGGCAGTTGCCAGCCCAGGCCCGGCTGCGGGTCGAGGGCGATCAGCTCAGCAGCCATGCGGTCTACTATCAGCGCGCGGCGAGCGCGGATCCCAAGTCCCGCCTCATCGAGCTGCGCCTCAAGCCCGAGCCGGGTCAGTTCATCATCGGCTCGCCGGTGCGGGTGGCGTTGCCGCTCGGGCAGCAGCAGACCATGTTGCTGCCACGGGATGCGCTGGTGCTCAACACCGAGGGCAGCGTGGTCTATCAGGTGGAGCAGAGCGGTGAGGAGTTGAAGGTGAACCGGGTACCGGTGACTGTGCTGTTTGGCGACAGCCAGCAGGTGGCGGTGAGCGGCGCGCTCAAGCAGGGGGACAGGGTAGTGGTGCGCGGCGCCGGCAGCCTGCAGGACGGCGACAAGGTGGAGCTGTTTCGCGGCTGATCCGGCCATGGCCCCATGAAAAGCGGCTCCCGCGGGAGCCGTTTTTGTTGACGGGCGAGTTACTCGACCATCATCACCTTGCAGGTGTTGGTACTGCCCACGGTTTCCATCTTGTCACCGTGAGTCAGCAGCACCATGTCGCCGCTCTGGACCAAGCCCTTGGCCTTGAGGGCATCCAGCGCCTCGCGGCACACCTCATAGACCGGCTTGCTCTCGTCGCCGTCAAACAGCACGGGCGTGACGCCACGGTAGAGGTTGGTCCAGGCCAGGGTCTTGTTGTGGGGAGACATGGCGAAGATCGGCAGGCCGGAGCTGATGCGGGACATCAGCAGCGGGGTAGTACCGGACTCGGTCAGTGCCACGATCGCCTTGACCCCTTCCAGGTGGTTGGCGGCATACATGGTGGACATGGCCACGGCCTCTTCTACCGAGGTGAAGGTGTAGCTCATGCGGTGGTTGGAGACGTTCAGGCTCGGGTGCTTCTCGGCGCCCACGCAGACGCTGGCCATGGAGGTCACCGTCTCGATGGGGAACTGACCGGCGGCGGTCTCGGCTGAGAGCATGACCGCATCGGTGCCGTCCAGCACGGCGTTGGCCACGTCCATGACCTCGGCACGGGTCGGCAGCGGGGCGTTGATCATGGACTCCATCATCTGGGTCGCGGTGATCACCACCCGGTTCAGGCGACGGGAGTGACGGATCAGCTTCTTCTGCACGCCCACCAGTTCGGGATCACCGATCTCGACGCCCAGATCGCCACGGGCCACCATGACGGCGTCGGAGCCGAGGATGATGTCTTCCATCGCCTCGTCGGTGGCGACGGTTTCGGCACGCTCGACCTTGGCCACTATCTTGGCGTTGGAGCCGGCCTCGCGGGCCAGTTCGCGGGCGTAGCGCAGGTCATCGCCGTTACGGGGGAAGGAGACGGCCAGGTAATCCACGTTCATGCGGGCCGCGGTCTTGATGTCTTCCTTGTCCTTCTCGGTCAGGGCCGGGGCGGAGAGACCACCGCCTTTCTTGTTGATGCCCTTGTTGTTGGAGAGGGGACCGGCCACGGTCACGGCGGTGTGAATGCGGGTGCCTTCGACCTGCTCTACTTTCAGCTGTACCCGGCCGTCATCCAGCAACAGGATATCGCCCGGGACCACGTCGTTTGGCAGGCTCTTGTAGTCGATGCCGACCTGCTCCTGGCAGCCTTCGCCCTTGCCGAGCGCGGCATCGAGCACGAATTTGTCACCGATGGCCAGGTAGATCTTGCCATCCTTGAAGGTAGAGACGCGGATCTTGGGGCCTTGCAGATCGCCCATGATGGCGACGTGGCGGCCGAGCTTGGCGGCGATTTCACGCACCTGGGTGGCGCGCAGGATATGATCTTCAGGAGTGCCGTGAGAGAAATTCATCCGCACCATGTCGGCACCGGCGCGGATGATCCCCTCGAGGATGCCGTCGCGATCGGTCGCCGGACCGAGTGTGGTTACAATCTTTGTACGTCTTGGCATGAAAGACTCCAATGTGAAGTTGATATGACTTGAAATACTGCCCCGTCAAGCACATGGCATGGCGCCCGCTTGCAGGCCATCTGAGTGGCCTTATGTTATTAAATTACAATACTACACCAAGCTGGATGGCATAGACAGCCGGGGGACGGGCCCCCGAACCTTCAGGAATTGTGCGGGGTATCGAAGCGGGATTCGCGCAAACCTTCTTTGACTTTCTTCAGGTTTTCGCGAAATTTCATGCCACGGCGCAGGGTAAAACCGGTCGCCAATACATCTACCAACGCCAGCTGGGCGATGCGGGAGGCCATCGGCATATAGACGTCGGTGTCTTCCGGCACATCCATGGAGAGCACCAGATTGCACTCGCGCGCCAGCGGGGAATCCTTGGCGGTCATGCCGATCACGGTGGCGTCGTTTTCACGGGCCAGGGCCGCGATCTCCACCAGCGCCTTGGTGCGGCCGGTGTGGGAGATCAGCACCACCACATCCCCTTCGCTGCTGTTGATGCAGCTCATGCGCATCATGACGATGTCCTCGAAGCTCACCACTGGGATATTGAAGCGGAAGAACTTGTTCTGGGCATCCCGCGCCACGGCCGAGGAGGCTCCGAGGCCGAAGAAGCTGATCTTCTTGGACTGGGTCAGGATATCGACGCAGCGATTGATGGCGGAGATGTCCAGGCTGTTCTTGGCGGCATCGAGGCAGGCCATGGTGGACTCGAAGATCTTGGCGGTGTAGGTATCGGGACCGTCTTCCGCCTCGACATGGCGATTCACATAAGGCGTGCCGTTGGCCAGGCTCTGGGCCAGGTGCAGTTTGAAATCGGGGAAACCCTTGGTATCGAGGCGACGACAGAAGCGGTTGACGGTCGGCTCACTGACATCAGCCATCTTGGCCAGGGTGGCAATACTGGAGTGGATGGCGGTCTGGGGCGATGCCAGGATCACCTCCGCTACCTTACGCTCTGATTTACTGAAACTTTCTAAGTTGTTAGTGATCTTATCGAGGGTATTCATCATTACCACCAGGCATTTTTGTAATTTAACTTCAGTGTCTATGCACTAAATTCACGGTCAAGCAGCTTTCCTATCGACCCGATGACTATACAAGACAAGCTCTTACCGAAACTAATCTCGGCCCTGTAAAGTATGACTCATGTCTAATTATTTCGTATTTTGGGTTACAAACTTTCATTCAGCCCCTGAAAACGCTTACAAATGTTGCAAAGCAACAACACTGTGAGCGAGTGCACAGATGCATTCATCAAAGGCGCCGCCCGGGGGAGGGCTCGGGTAGAATCGCAGCCAAATAATAATGTCGGGACGGTAAGGGCCGCCCCGAGTCGGTAACGAAGGAGTTTGTTATGCAGCATACCCATGCGCTGGTCGGCGACGTCGGCGGCACCAACGCCCGGCTGGCCCTCTGTGAGCTGGCAACCGGTGTCATTTCCCAGGCAAAGACCTATTCCGGCCTGGCTCATCCCAGCCTGGAGGCCGTGGTGAGCCTCTATCTGACAGAGCATTCCGCCAAGGTTGGCGAGGCCTGTATCGCCATTGCCTGCCCTATCAACGGCGACTGGGTCGCCATGACCAACCACAGCTGGGAGTTCTCCATCAGCGAGATGCAGGCCAATCTGGGCCTGACCCGGCTGCAGGTGATCAACGACTTTACCGCCGTCTCCATGGCGGTGCCCGTGCTGACGGAGGCCGATCGCATCCAGCTGGGTGGGGCGGCACCGGTGGCCGGCAAGCCCATCGCCATCTATGGCGCAGGCACAGGCCTTGGGGTCGCGCACCTGGTACAGGCCGGCGAGCAGTGGCTCAGCCTGCCGGGGGAGGGCGGTCATGTGGATTTCGCCGCCAACAGCGAGGAAGAGGATGCGGTGCTGCAGGTGATGCGCGCGGAGCTCGGCCACGTCTCGGCCGAGCGGCTGCTCTCCGGTCCCGGCCTCGTCAACATCTACCGCGGCCTGGTGAAGTCCGATGGCCGTGAGCCCGAGGCGCTGCTGCCCAAAGACATCACCGAGCGGGCGCTGGCGGGCTCCTGCCTCGACTGTCGCCGCACCCTGAGCCTGTTCTGCGTGCTGATGGGGCGCTTTGCCGGCAATCTGGCGCTCAATCTGGGCACCTTCGGCGGCGTCTATATCGCCGGTGGCATAGTGCCCCGCTTCCAGGAGTTCTTCCTCGGCTCCGGTTTCAGAGTGTCATTCGAAGATAAAGGACGCTTCAAACCCTATCTGAAAGATATCCCTGTTTTCCTCATCACCCACGAGGGGCCGGGTCTGCTCGGCGCCGGCGCCTATCTGCGTCAGTCCCTCGGAATCCGGCTCTGAAACAGGCCAAGAAAACGATTTCACCATGGTTCAGCCTTGATTCAGTGACCCTGGTGTAGAGTGATCCCACGTACTCAAGAGGGCGGGTCTTCATAAGGAATTGAAACCAGCTCTCACCCGCTGGGTGCGTTTGTCACCTGACAAGCCTGAACTGTTTCACCGGCCCTCGCGGCCGGTTTTTTTATGCCTGTTCGCCTTGTATCCCCTTGCCTGACAGCCACTCTCCCGCCATCACAGGGCGAGCGACTCAGTGGTCACTCCGCCCTGCAAGCCGTGCCAGTTCGGCCATGGTACGGCTGGCTATCGGTTGGCTAGGGCGGCTTTGCCCGTCTTGTATTGCTGGAGAGGTTGCTGGCCAGAAGGCGGGTCTGCTCGATACGGGAATCGATGGTCTGAGAGTTATGGGGCGGTGCGGCTGGTGCTGGCCCTTGTGAGCAGAAGCAGCAGTTGTTGAGGCTGGCAGAGGGGGAGGACGGCAGTCGACCTTGGCTATTGCATCCGTGCGAGCGTCACTGGTATCGAGTCATGTCACAGCGCCGATGAGCTTTCTGATGCAGCTCGATGAGAGGTACGCTTTCGCGCTTAGACGGGCCGGCATGGGCCATGAACTGATCCATACCCCATGCCTTGGGCCCCTGCGGTATCAGGGGAGTGTCATGTGGAATCTGGCGCCGCCGAGCGGTGACTCGTCCACCCGGATTTTGCCGCCGTAGCTGTGCACTATCTCGGTCACCACCGCGAGGCCTATGCCCTGGCCACAGGAGCTGTCGGCCCGCACCCCGCGCTGGAAGATCTGCTGTGATTTGCCGGGATCGATGCCGGGGCCATCGTCTTCCACCACGATGAGCAGGCAGTTCTCCTGGCGACGCACCTGCACCCGGATCTCGCTGATGGCGAACTTGCAGGCGTTGTCGAGCAGGTTGCCCATCAGCTCCATCAGATCGCCCTGCTCGCCGCTGAAGAAGACATCGTCATCGAACTGGAAGCTGGTCTGCAGCTTCTTGTGGCGATAGACCTTGGAGAGGCTGGCCAGCAGCTTCTCGATGAGCGGTACCGGCTCGGTGCCCTTGCTGGCAAGGCGCTTGCGGCCGGTGACGGCGCGGCGCAGCTGGTACTGGATGATCTGATCCATGGTGGTGATCTGTTCGTTGATGTTGTCATGGATGTCGTGGCCGAGCTTGAGCTCCTGCGCCGTGATCTGGATGAGTGCCAGCCGTGTCTTCAGGCTGTGAGCCAGATCGTTCAGGGCATGCTGGTAGCGCTGGGTCTGCTGGCGTTCGTTTTCCAGCAGCTGGTTGACCGATTCGGTCAGCGGTTGCAGCTCCCGCTCGTAGTCGCTGGAGAGTGCCTCCCGCTTGCCGGCCCGGATCTCGTCTATCTGCCGCGCCATGGTGCGCAGGGAGGATAGGCTCCAGAAGCTGGTGAGCAGCAGCAAGGCACCGAGCAGGCAGTAGGAGAGCAGCGCCTGGCGGATGCATTGGTAGAGATAGGCCTGAGTCTGGGCCAGATAGCGTTTGGCGGAATCGACCATTACCACGTAGTAGGTGGTGGGTCCCTTACCATGATTGCGCAGGAAGCGCAGACTGTAGATGAAGTAGCTCTCGCCATTCTTGATGGTGTGAAGCTTGAAGAAGTAGTCCTGATCCAGCCCACCCAGGTGTTTCATCAGATCCTGACAGATGGTCTTCTTGACCGAGATCACCTCAGGTATATGCAGGCTGGACCAGCTCAGTTCCCCATCAGCCCGGCAGATGAGGGTGTCGAGGTTGGGGTCGATGGCATCCGGGGTGATGTTGCCGAGATCCGTGATGGCACGGGGATCCGGTTGCTTGGAGGAGAACAGCTTGGAGAGGTTCTCCTGCATGCGGGTGCTGGCCTTCTGGGCCTGCTCCTCGGTGTGGCCGAGGTAGAGGATATAGACCGAGAAGGACATGATGATAGCGATGACCAGCATGGCACTCATCATCAGCTTGATATGGAGAGATCGGCTGATCAGATACATAGGGCGCTCATTGGCGGAGAGGGCGGCAAGATGCGGCGCTCAACTGCATGAAAGGTTAAAGATATAGCCTTGACGCCGGATGGTTGAGATGGGGGAGACCGTTCCTTCCGGATCCAGTTTCTTGCGCAGCCGGCTCACCATGACCTCTATGGTATTCGGATCCCCTTCACCATCACCGTAGAGCTGATCCAGCAACTGCTGCTTGGAAACCACCTGGCGGGCATTGCGCATCAGGTACTCCAGGATCAGATACTCGAAGCTGGTCAGCACAGTGACTTCCCCAGCGATGCTCAGCTCCTTGCGAGACAGATCAAGCTCGTATTCACCCGCCTTCACCCTGGGGGAAATGAAGCCGGCGCTGCGGCGCACCAGGGCGTTGAGACGGGCCAGCAGCTCGTCTTTCTGGAACGGCTTGACCAGATAATCGTCGGCACCAGCCTCCAGCCCCTCTACCTTGTCCTGCCAGTTGCCACGGGCAGTCAAGACGATGATGGGGAAGGGGATCTGTTGCTCCCTCAACTGGCTGATGAGTTGCAGACCGTCCATGTCCGGCAGGCCGAGATCGATGATGGCCACATCAATGGGATAGTCGCGGGCATAGTGCAGCGCAATCTGGGCGCTGTCGGTGCTGTGGACCTGATTCTGGGCCTCGGTCAACAGCGTAGTAAGATGGTGATTGAGCAGCTTGTCGTCTTCGACCAATAGAATTTTCATAAGATGCATGATTATGAGGGTCCAGGCTGTCAATTAGAGGGTGTATAGGGAGGAGAGTCAATGCGGATCCTAACCAGTCACCCCTGTATCAGGACTGAATCACATAACCCTTTAGAGGATGCGTCATTCTCTGACGATGAAAGCGATGGTCAATGCTGGCAGATAGGTAGTTGATGGATGGTGAGGTGGGGTAACCAAGTGAGTAAAATGAAGCCTCCAAACAGATACAACTACAACATTTGCAAGATTGTAAGATATTGAAAAATTGTCGTTTTTTATTATTGCAACTAACATATAGTGTGTGGCTTTTAGTGAAGGGACAAGTTCAAATAGGCTTGATGTTACACCGCCAGGAATCCAAATGAGGCTTATTATTGGTGCGGCAGTCTCTTATGTTTTGACTGTTCATCCTTGGGGAAAACGAGATAGAATCCGAGGTTAAATCGGGTTGATGGCTCTAACTGCCAAGATGTGAGTAATGCACGCATCCTGCGTTTTTGGATGTGTAACGTGATTTGGGATCATTGTTAAGCATCGATCCAAGACAAGAAGCTGGAGGATATGATGACCAACAGCGCGCACAATCAGGTTAAAGGTAGCATGCTGGGAGCTGTAACTCAGGGGCGGTAGCCAGCTTTGGGGTTTATAATCGGTGAGTTATCGAGCTTTTTGATGTTGATGTGCTAAGCCATTCCAACTTAGAGCTATCAGTTTCTCACCCGGCCTTTTTGTTTCCCTATTTCCTATGCCATTCACTTTTCTTGCAAGAACCTCTGTCCATATGAAAATTCTTGTTACTGGAGGCGCTGGCTTCATAGGCTCTGCCGTGGTGCGTCATATCATTGGTAATACTCCAAATTCCGTCGTCAACCTAGATAAACTCACCTATGCGGGCAATCTGGAGTCTCTGGCAGAGGTATCTACTAGTGAGCGTTATGCCTTCGAGCAGGTGGATATCTGCAATCGTAGCGAACTGGATCGGGTGTTTGCAGCATATCAACCTGATGCCGTGATGCACCTGGCGGCCGAGAGCCACGTCGATCGTTCTATCACTGGCCCTGCCGATTTTATCGAGACCAATATCGTCGGCACCTATGTGTTACTGGAAGCGGCCCGTGCTTACTGGAATGGACTTCCTGATCTGCGCAAAGAGGCGTTTCGTTTCCACCATGTCTCTACCGACGAGGTGTACGGCGATCTGCCTCATCCGGATGATGTGAGCAAAGGTGAGGCTCTGCCGCTCTTTAGCGAGATGACGCCTTACGCCCCCAGCAGTCCGTATTCAGCCGCCAAGGCATCGAGCGACCATCTGGTGCGCGCCTGGCACCGAACCTATGGGCTGCCAGTTCTGGTGACCAACTGCTCCAACAATTACGGACCTTGGCAACATGCGGAGAAGCTGATCCCGCAGACAATCAGCAATGCCTTAGTCGGCAAGTCGATCCCCCTCTATGGCAAGGGCGATCAGATCCGTGACTGGCTCTACGTCGAGGATCATGCCTGCGCCCTCTGTCTGGTACTGACAGAAGGGAAGGTCGGGGAGACCTACAATATCGGCGGTCACAACGAGAAACGAAATCTGGAGGTGGTGCAGACCATCTGCGATCTCCTCGACGAACTGGTGCCCAAGGCCAGCTCCTACCACGATCAAATCACTTATGTGGCGGATCGTCCCGGTCATGATCGCCGCTATGCCATCGATGCCAACAAGATAGCCTCGGAGCTGAAATGGCTGCCGCAGCAAAGTTTTGAATCCGGAATATACAAGACGATAACCTGGTGTCTGACCAAAAATAACATAATTGATAGACTTCATTGCTGACATATTCGCATGTCCTGTACGGACTGAATTTAAGATTGGTATTCTCATATGAAAAATAATATTTTGAGTCTCATTGGTCGGAATAAAGACCTATTTGTTGATGACATCGGTAAAAATGAGCGGGGATTGTCTGATATCGTCAACCAATCCCGATTTCTTGTGCTTGGTGGTGCCGGCTCCATTGGTCAGGCTGTGACCAAGGAAATTTTCAAGAGAAACCCACGTAAACTACATGTAGTGGATATCAGCGAGAACAATATGGTCGAACTGGTGCGAGATATTCGCAGCTCGTTCGGGTATATCGATGGCGATTTCCAGACCTTTGCGCTGGATATTGGCTCCATTGAATATGATGCCTTTATCAAAGCCGATGGCGCTTACGACTATGTACTTAATCTCTCCGCATTGAAGCACGTGCGCAGTGAAAAAGACCCTTTCACTCTGATGCGCATGATCGACGTCAACGTGTTCAACACGGACAAGACCATCCAGCAGTCCATCGACATGGGGGTGAAGAAGTACTTCTGTGTCTCGACGGACAAGGCGGCCAACCCGGTCAACATGATGGGCGCGTCCAAGCGCATCATGGAGATGTTCCTGATGCGTCGCAGCGAGCAGATAGCCATTTCCACCGCGCGCTTCGCCAACGTTGCGTTCTCGGATGGTTCTCTTCTGCACGGCTTCAATCAACGGCTGCAAAAGCATCAGCCCATTGTCGCCCCCTGCGACATCAAGCGTTATTTTGTGACGCCGCAAGAGTCCGGGGAGCTGTGCCTGATGTCCTGCATTTTTGGTGAAAATCGGGATATCTTCTTCCCCAAACTCAGCGAAGCCTTGCACCTTATTACCTTCGCCGAGATCGCGGTGAAATATCTGGAGCAGCATGGTTACAAGCCTTATCTATGCAAGGACGAGGATGAGGCTCGGACCATGATGGCGAGCCTGCCGGAGCAAGGCATGTGGCCTTGCCTCTTTACCGAGAGCGACACCACGGGTGAGAAAGACTTCGAAGAGTTCTTCACCGATAAAGAAATGCTGGATATGGATAGGTTCGAAAACCTGGGCATCATCAAGAATGAACCCGCCTACCAGAATGACTTGCTCAATCATTTTGAGCAGACCATTGCTGCCATGAAAAATAAACGTGCCTGGAACAAGAAAGAGATAGTGGAGTTGTTTTTTGCCATGCTCCCTGACTTTGGTCATAAAGAAACGGGCAAATATCTCGACGGCAAGATGTAAGGAGTCGGTGTGCATACTCAATTGATTCGTTTTATTCGTGATACCTACAAGACCGATGACTTCATCCCTCTCCATGCACCGACCTTTGCCGGCAATGAACGGCAATATGTTCTCGACACCTTGGAAAGCACCTTTGTCTCCAGTGTTGGAGCCTATGTCGAGCAGTTTGAGCAACAGATAGCTGCTTTTACCGGCTCAGCCCGGGCGGTTGCCACCATGAATGGGACGGCGGCTCTGCACATCGCCCTGTACATGGCTGGTGTGCAGGCTGGCGATCTGGTGATCACCCAGCCTCTGACCTTCGTGGCCACCTGTAATGCCTTGCACCACATGGGGGCCGAACCCGTGTTCGTAGATGTCTCCCGTCAGAGTCTGGGATTGTGTCCCATAGCCTTGGCGAGCTGGCTGGAAGAGCATGCCCAGCGCACCGAGACCGGGTGTATCCACAAGGTGAGTGGTCGAACCCTGAGAGCCGTCGTCCCCATGCATACCTTCGGTCATCCGGTGGAGCTTGATGAGCTGCAAGTAGTCTGTCATGCATGGGGTATTGCGCTGGTAGAAGATGCCGCCGAGAGCCTGGGCTCCTATTACAAGGGGCGGCATACCGGGACTCTGAGCTTATTCTCGGCCCTGAGCTTCAACGGCAACAAAATCATCACCACTGGTGGCGGCGGCATGGTGTTGTGCCAGGATGCAGAGCAGGGTGCTCGCACCAAGCACATCACCACCACGGCCAAGGTGCCTCACCCATTCGAGTTCTATCACGATGAGCCCGGCTTTAACTACCGCATGCCCAACCTGAATGCGGCTCTGGGGTGTGCCCAGATGGAAGCCTTGCCTCAGTTCTTGGCACAGAAGCGGGCGCTTGCCATGCACTATGCCGAATTTTTCAAGGATCAGGCGTGCCAGTTCGTTACCGAGCCCTCATATGGGCGTTCCAACTACTGGCTCAATGCCATCATCTGCGCGGATCCGGTGCAGCGTGACAGCCTGTTGACGGAGATGAACAAGGCTGGCGTCATGACTCGCCCTGTCTGGCAGCTGATGCATCGGTTGCCCATGTTTGCACATGCCCTGCGCGGGGACTTGTCCAATGCGCAATGGCTGGAAGCGCATCTGATCAACCTACCCAGTTCGCCCGTCGAGGTCTGAACATGGCCAACACCATTGCCGTATTCACCGGCACTCGCGCCGAATATGGCCTGCTCTACTGGTTGATGAAAGACATTGCTGCCGATCCCGAACTGGATCTCAGGCTCATTGTTTCGGGGACACACCTCTCCCCCGAGTTCGGTCTGACCTACCAGCAGATCGAGCAGGATGGCTTCAAGATTGATGAGCGTATCGAGATGCTGCTCTCCTCTGATACATCTGTCGGCGTGGTCAAGAGTATGGGGGTGGCGCTGCTGGGACTGGCCGATGCGCTGGCACGTCAGCAACCCGATGTGCTGGTGATCCTGGGAGATCGCTTCGAAGCCCTGGCTGCCGCCCAGGCGGCCATGTTGCAACGTATTCCGGTTGCCCACCTCCATGGGGGGGAGATCACCGAAGGGGCCTATGACGATGCCATCCGTCATGCCATCACCAAGCTGAGCTATCTGCACTTCACCGCCGCCGAGCCTTATCGGCAGCGGGTCATTCAGCTGGGAGAAGCGCCGGATCGGGTGTTCAACGTGGGGGCAGTCGGTCTGGATCACATCGCCAAGACCCCTCTGCTTTCCATGGACGAGCTGCAAACATCCCTTGGTTTTGTGCTGAACTCATCGTTTTTCGTGGTGACCTACCATCCGGTCACCCTGGCCGATGAGCCTGCGGAAGAGAGCTTCAGGGCATTGCTGGCGGCGCTGGATCAATTCCCTGACCATCAGGTGATCCTGACCTATCCGAACGCGGATGATGGTGGTCGCACCATCATCCCCTTGCTCGAGCAGTATGCCACCGCCAACCCGACACGGGTGCTGGCCATTCCTTCCCTGGGATACCGGCGCTATCTGAGTGCGGTGAAACACAGTGCTGCCGTGATAGGCAACTCGTCGAGTGGCATCATAGAGGTACCTTCCTTGGGGGTGCCGACCATCAATATCGGTCAGCGTCAGCAAGGGCGATTAGCGGCGCAGAGCGTGCTTCATTGTGAGGCCAACGGTGTTGCAATTGCTCAATGCATCGCGCAAGCCTTGCAACCCATGGTGCCGAGTGCCTTCATCAATCCCTATGGTGCGGGGGATGCTAGCAGCCAGATTGTGGCTTGTCTGAAGCGCCTGACCACCCCGACCATCAAACAATTCCATGATCTCGACAGGAGTCCGTCGCCATGATCCGCATCATCGCCGAAGCCGGCGTCAACCATAATGGCGACGAGTCGCTCGCCCTGGAGCTGATCGATGCCGCCCACCAGGCCGGTGTCGATGTCGTCAAGTTTCAGACTTTCAAGGCGGCCAATCTGGTGACGCGCCAAGCCAAGCAGGCTGCCTATCAGACCGCTAATACCGGCAAGGAAGAGAGCCAGTTTGCCATGCTCTCTCGTCTCGAGCTCTCGTTTGATGCTCACCTGCGTCTGATAGCCCATTGCGAGTCCCTCGGTATCGAGTTTCTCTCTACCGCCTTCGATACCGAGAGCCTCGATTTCCTGGTGAATCAACTACAGTTGCAGACCCTGAAGATCCCTTCAGGGGAGCTGACTAATGCCCCCTTCGTACTGGCCCATGCTCGTACCGGTTGCGAGTTGATCGTCTCCACCGGCATGGCCACTCTGGCCGAAGTGGAAGCGGCCCTCGGGGTGATCGCCTTTGGCCTGACCGCGCCTCATGATGCGCAGCCGGGTGAGGCCGCCTTCATGGCCGCCTATGCCAGCGAGGCCGGTCAGGTGGCGCTGGCCAAGAAGGTCACCCTGCTCCATTGCACCACCGAATATCCGGCACCCATGGTGGATATCAACCTCAAGGCCATGGACACCCTATCTCATGCGTTCCGGCTGCCGGTTGGCTATTCGGATCACAGCCAAGGTATCACCATTCCCGTTGCCGCGGTTGCCCGGGGCGCCTGTCTCATCGAGAAGCACTTCACGCTGGATCGAAACATGGAGGGGCCGGATCACAAGGCATCCCTCGAGCCCGATGAGCTGGCGGCCATGGTGCGGGGGATCCGCGATGTGGAGCTGGCTCTCGGCGATGGCATCAAGGGGCCACGTCCGAGCGAAATCAAAAACAAAGAGATCGCCCGCAAGAGCCTGGTGGCTGCCTGCGATATCGAGCAGGGCACTCCCCTGAGTGCAGAAAACCTCGCCATCAAACGCCCTGGTGATGGAATGAGTCCCTATGCCTACTGGCAACTCCTCGGGCAGCCGACCAGACGCGCCTATCAGGCGGGTGAGCCTATCCGTGAATAAGCCGCTCATCGTACTGGGGGCTGGAGGGCACGCCTCCGTGCTGGTCGATATCCTGCGCAGTCAGGGTCGGTCTCCCATGGCACTGGTGGCTCCGGCCGCGGGTGTTGCACGGGCGGCCCTGACCGATATCCCCCTCTGGCACGATGAAGAGCGGATCTTGACTCACACCCCGGATGAGGTGGAGCTGGTCAACGGTATCGGCTCTTTGCCTGGCAGTTCACTGAGATCCGACCTGTTCGCCCGTTATCGAGCTCTGGGTTATCGCTTTGCTCAAGTAGTCAGCGGGCGGGCCATCGTTTCCGACCATGCGGTGTTGGCAGAGGGCGCTCAGATCATGGCGGGTGCCATCCTTCAGGCCGGTACCCGGATTGGGCCAAACAGCATCATCAATACCGGCGCCATAGTGGACCATGACTGCCAAATTGGCGGCGACAACCATATCGCCCCAGGCGCGGTGCTATCCGGTGGTGTGGTGACGGGGGAGGGGGTCCATATCGGCACGGGCGCTGCCGTGATCCAGGGAATATCGATTGGTGCCCATGCCGTGGTCGGCGCCGGTGCTACGCTGACGCGGCCGCTGGGAGCAAAGCAGATTGCATACGTTGCCCGGGGCAGCGTGATGCCTATCAAGCAGTAAAGGATGGATTGGATGAGCAAGAATTGGGAAAAAGTGGTGCTGTCGCCCGAACATTCGGTGCGCGATGCCTTGGCAGTGATCAATGAAGAGGCGCTGCGGGTCTGTCTGGTCGTGGATCAGGAGCAGCATTTGCTGGGCGTCGTGACAGATGGGGACGTTCGTCGCGC
This sequence comes from Aeromonas sp. sif2433, assembly GCF_019218705.1. Taxonomy (NCBI): domain Bacteria; kingdom Pseudomonadati; phylum Pseudomonadota; class Gammaproteobacteria; order Aeromonadales; family Aeromonadaceae; genus Aeromonas; species Aeromonas sp. sif2433. The sequence continues at coordinate 249,512 of NZ_JAHUXD010000002.1, read as the reverse complement.
CATCTTGAACAACGTGGCCCTGACGCACAGCGTCACGGCCGTGATGAATCGGACCCCCATTACAGTCTCGGCCAAACTGTCCCGTGCACAGTTGCTGGAGACCATGCGTGAGCGCAGCATTCTTTCCCTGCCGGTGGTCAATGAAGCCGGCAAGTTGATCGGGCTGGAAACCTGGGAGCAGGCGGCGCAGGTCCCGGCTTATGACAACCCCGTCTTTATCATGGCTGGCGGCTTTGGTACCCGGCTGCGCCCGCTCACCGACAGCTGCCCCAAGCCAATGCTGAAGGTGGGCGACAAGCCCATCCTGGAAACCCTGCTCAACCAGTTCCTCAAGGCGGGGTTCAAGAATATCTATATTTCTACCCATTATATGCCTGAGCAGATCACCGGTTATTTTGGTGACGGTTCTGCCTGGGGTGCCAATATCCGTTACGTACATGAAGAGACGCCGCTAGGTACAGGCGGCGCGCTGGGTCTACTGCCTGCCGACATACCTGCCCTACCACTCATCATGATCAATGGTGACGTACTGACCACGGTGGACTTCAATCGCCTACTCGATTTTCACAACAAGTATCAACCTGTGGCCACCATGTGTGTTCGTGAATATGATTATCAGATCCCCTATGGTGTGATCAGCGGTGATGGCCATCGCATTCTAGAGATGCAGGAAAAACCCATCCAGCGCTATTTTGTCAATGCAGGCATTTATGTGGTCAGCCCCGAATTGTTCATGAATGTACCAAGACAAGAGCGGATCGATATGCCGACTCTGCTGGAGCAGCAAATCGCCCGGCAGGAAGAGGTGTTGATGTTCCCAATACACGAGTACTGGCTCGATATTGGCCGTATGGATGATTTCCACAAGGCGCAGCTTGATATCAAGGGGTTGGTGTAATGTCCCTCAAGATTGCTATTATTCCGGCACGTGGGGGCAGCAAACGTCTTCCAAATAAAAATGTTTTGCCCTTGGCTGGCAAGCCTCTGATCGTTTGGACGATAGAGGCTGCTCTTGATAGTCAGTTATTCGACATGGTACTGGTGAGTACCGACTCTCAGGCCATTGCAGATGTGTCAATGAGTGCTGGTGCGACTGTGCCATTTCTACGGCCTGCCGAGTTAGCCAGTGATACGGCAACAACCAATGATGTTATCAGTCATATGGTTGAATGGGTTGAGGTGCAGCATGGTCTAGTGGATAACGTTGCCCTTTTGCAACCCACTTCACCGCTGCGTGATGCTGACAACCTCAAAGAGGCTATGGCGTTGTATGATGAGAAAGAGGCATCTGCAGTTATTTCTGTGTGCGAGCTGGACCATCCTATCCAATATTGCAACCGTCTTCCTAGCGATCTTAGCATGAAAGGCTTTATTCCAGTCACCGAAAATAAACGGAGTCAGGATCTAGAGCCTTATTACCGTTTAAATGGGGCCATTTATATTTTTGAGCGAAGTTTTGTCGGTGCCCTGTCAGATATATATTCAGACGGGGCATTTGCCTATGTGATGGATAAAAATAGTTCTGTTGATATTGATGATGAGTTCGACTTCAAGATGGCTGAGTTTATTAAGTCTCACTTTAGATAAGTAAACCATATCTCTTATGCCTGTCTATTTTTGACATCTGAGTTCGTCTTTTTCTGAAAAGATGAAGTCCATGTTTCATTGTTATAATCGAGTCTGTTATGGGATTATTGAGGCGCTCTAGTATCTACTTATTATCAAACGTATTGAACGCAGTAATTCCATTTTTGTTGCTGCCTGTATTAACACGTTACTTGAATCCTGATGAGTATGGCCAAATTGCTATGTTTCAGCTCTTGGTTACAGGACTGGCCGCACTGACAGGGTTGAATGCTGTTGGTGCTGCGAACCGTAAGTTTTACGATAGTAGTGATGAATCATTATTAGCTTTATTCAATGGTGTTTGTGTTCACATACTCTTACTCAGTACCTTTTTCTTGGCTATCATCAGTTTTCTGCTATCAGAGCAGTTGAGTCAATGGCTGAATATCCCTGAATCATGGATTTATTTCGCTGTTGTGATTTCAGCTGCGAACTTTATTATCCAGTTCAGATTGGGGCAGTGGCAAATCAGGGAGAGGGCCATTTCGTTTGGTATCATGCAAGTCAGCCAAAGTATCCTGGTATTGATATTATCTCTGGGCTTGATTATCGGGTTGCAGCAGGGTGCATCCGGGCGTGTTGATGCGCTCATGGTGACAAGTATCGTCTATGCTGGGTTAGGGTTGTTGCTACTGTATCGGGACCGCTTGCTGATTTTATTGCCGCTGAAGAAAGAGTTTTTCAAAGAGGCGCTTTCTTTTGGAGTTCCTCTGGTTCCTCACGTGGTAGGCATATTCTTGTTGAGCTCGGTAGACAGGTTCTTTATCAACCAGCAATTGGGGGTGGCAGAGGCGGGTATCTATATGCTTGCTGTGCAGCTAAGCCTGGGAATGGCTGTAGTATTCGATGCCATCAATAAGGCGTTGGTGCCTTGGCTTTTCAGAGCCTTAGCTGAAAATAACCCTCAGCAGTTACAACGCCTAGTCAAATTCACCTATCTATTCTTTATTATAGTCTTTGGGTTGGGATGCCTTTCATTTATTGTAGGCCCTTGGGTCATTAGATGGGTTGCGGGTGAGGAATATCAACGAGCGAGCACCGTTATCGGTTGGCTGTGTTTGGGCCAAGCATTTGGTGGTATGTATTTGATGGTGACCAATTATATATTCTATGCAAAAAAAACAGGAACATTATCAATAATTACTATATCGACAGGTTTTTTGAATATTGCATTGCTTGTCTATTTTATTGAAAGCAAAGGGATCACTGGTGTAGCTATGGCTTTTTCTTTATCTATGTGTATCCGTTTTATAGCTACTTGGTGGCTGGCATCAAGAGTCCGACTTGTGTCGTGGAGTATCATAGACAAGACTTAATACTAAGAAATAGTATAAAACCACTAATTTAAACAGATTCAAAAATGAAGCTTATATATTTATAGTGTACAGTAGTATTTTCAAGTACAAGACATAATTGTCTTTCATGCTTGACTGATAAAAGGAACTCTTGCGTGAGAGGCAGCATGTTTTTTATATTAAGAGCTATAATTATTTTCATATCTGCATTACTGTTAGTTATTAACTATTTTGGTTATGACGTTAATATTATTGGCGTAATGGTTTTATCTTCGTATTTGTTAGCACTATTTATTTATAGACCAATAGAATATGCTAATAATTTACTATTCTTTATTATACTGATACCAATGCTGATCGGAGGGATGCTAATTGAAAGGGGGACCTATTTATTTGAAATAGATAAGTATACTTACAGAAATGGCACATTTTTGGTTAATTTATTTTTTTCTTTGATTTTTATTGAGTTTTTAATTCGCCCGATACAACCTAGTTTCAAAAATAGTATAATCAAGATTGATCGGTTTTTGGTTGAAGGGGTAATCATATTTTCAATTGTTGCGCTCTATGCAGCTTTTATAAATACAGGGGTTCCAATAATAAATGGAATACATAGATCTGTTTATTTCAGTTCTATGGTTCCTGATTATATAAACCTTATAAAAGGAAGGTTGACTTTTGTCTGTATGGTGTTGGGGCTATATCTCTTTAGATTTAAAGAGAAAAGATACGTGCTTTATTTTTTACTCATTGTTATTTACCATATTTTATGTTCAATAAAAGGTGGTGAGCTACTAATGGTGATCTATTCATTCTACCTACCAATAACTTTATTTTACGCGGCAAAGCTTACCGGGAAGGATAGGGATAAGATCAGTAATAATGTCAGACTTGCTTTGATTTTTCTTTTGGGGAGTTTATTCTCCCTGATTTTATTTAATTATCAAACAGTGGAGAACTATGATAATCAAACGACAGCAATAGAAAAAATAGAGAAACGTGTTGAAGCTGCGGGGCAGATTTGGTGGGTAATTAATGACGAAAGTCAGGTTGATAGTAAATTAAGAATGGATTCATTCTTACGTAATTTTAGAATGGAAGATAATAATATTGGAAAAGGAATGAATCAGCTAATGGATGAGGCTGTTCCCAATAACATACTTAATGCTTGGCGGCAACAAGATACACGAGGCAGAAGTTTAGCGAATGGTTTCCCTGCGATAGGATTTTATTATTTTGGTTATGTAGGTGTAATTGTATTTATTATGGTTCTCGGGGGCATCATTATTTTTATTAAAAAGGATATTTTGGCTGCGTTTGAAAGTGGTGATGTTATTTCATTTTTGTTTATTGCTCCTATCATGGAATTAGCCATAAGAGTTGTTGCCCAAGGTGATATATATCTGTTCTTTGAAAAAAGAACATATGCAATAATATTTTCGTATGTTCTATATGGGGTTATTAAGGATTTAATGGTTAGAGCTAAGAGCTTATGAAAAAAAATTACTTTTTCTTATGGCATTACAATAAACTCCCTTTCGTATATGCCCTAATGAATGTCAGAGAGAATGAGACGAATATATTGGTGGTTAATGTCCAAGACTCCATAGATTTGAAAAGTAAAATACTAGCATTAAATGGGCTTGATAGAATAGATGAGGTTATTTTAGTCCGCAATACCTTCAATGAATATTTAATAAATGTATTGTATCGAATCTTTGTATATCCATTTAAGAAAAAATCAAACCAAGTCGCATTTTATCTCGATGGTTTTGTTGGGTACTACCCACTTTTTTTAGCAAATATCGGATTGCCTAATGAAGTTTATTTCTATGAAGAAGGTGAAAGCATCTACCAGGATGATGTTCTTTTTAAAAAAGAAATATCTTTAAGCTTTAAAAATCTCGTCAATTTTTTTATAAAAAAGGTATTGTTTGTAAAGAAGAATGCTATACAAGATATCAAAACATTTTATGTCAGGGATAAAACCAGACTATTAAAGGTTTTCGCAAGAAATTCATTATTTAAATTTAAATTTAATATTGAAAGTATTGATGAGGTAGAGTCGCTTGGAAAAATCTCAGATAGAGATAAAAAACTTTTAATAAGCGTTTTTCTTTCAGATTTTTCTTGTGATTTTTCTTTGATGAAAAATGAAAAAAGGGCAATTGTTTTAACTCAGCCTCTATATTTTTATGGCATATATACCAAACAAGAATCAATAGATATGTTTAATGTATATATCAAAATGTTGATAGAGGAAGGCTATAAGGTTTATTTAAAGCTTCATCCAAAAGAAAAAGAGGACTTATACTATTCTAAGGGCGTTCAAAGGCTGTGTGGTGATTTCCCTTTCGAGCTTTTAGCTCTGCTTAACATCTTTTTCGATAAGGGGGTTACATACAATTCAACGGCAATCAACTCTAAGTTGATTATCAATAAGTGCCTAATAAAAGATGAGTTGAAAGATGGCCAGTATTAGTGTTTTATTTATTTTGAGCTTATAACGCTAAGCAATTAATACTGTGCAAGCCTTTCATCGAGTCGAAGGATGCGAAGATATTATCCTGTAATTCAGAGCTTGTTTTCAGGTCGTTTCATGTTGTGATATTTTTGTGAAAAGCATTACTTTTCTATAGATATCCTACTAGTTTTATATATCGTTAGTTCAGTTGTAGCTAAGTGCATTAAAAGGGGATTTATTTTGATACCGAAGAAAATTCACTATTGTTGGTTTGGACGTGGTCAACTACCTGAGTTAGCAGTGAGCTGTATTAAGTCATGGGAGACACACCTTCCTGACTATGAAATCGTTATGTGGAATGAAGATAATTTTGATATTAATTCCAATCGGTATACAAAAGAAGCTTATGAAGCTAAAAAATATGCTTTTGTTACAGATTATGTAAGGTTATATGTCTTATATCATCATGGCGGCATCTATATGGATACTGATGTTGAAGTGATAAAGCCACTGGATCAGTTCCTAAAGCATCGGGCATTTACTGGTTGTGAAGATGACATGATGTGTGTCACTGGAACGATGGCTTCAGAGAAAGGGCATAAGTGGATTGAAGAGCTATTGTTGGATTATAATGATAGAGCATTTATTCTACCTGGTGGGAATTTTGACAATACACCAAATACCAAAGTTATTACTAATACTACTATGCGAAACTATAACTGGCGTCCTCGAAATGAACATCAGATTCTTAGGGAAGATTTGAATATATATCCATTCGATGTTTTTTGTGCTAAAGAGTGGCGAACTAGAAAAATAACCGTTACAGAAAATACTCATACAATACATCATTTTTCTGCATCATGGCACACCAGAACACAAAGAATTAAAAGTAAAGCAAGGTCTATACTTGGACCTAAAATAATTAATTTTCTTACTTTATTTTATAAGAAATAGTAAAGGGACTGATATGAAGACTGTTATGGTAGTATTTGGCACTAGACCTGAAGCAATAAAGATGTGCCCTTTGGTTACAGAATTAAAGGGGCGGTCTAAAATACGTACTATTGTATGTGTAACAGGACAGCACAGGGAGATGTTAGATCAAGTGCTGACAGCATTTAATGTAATACCTGATTATGACCTTTCAGTAATGAAGGAAAAGCAGACATTATTTGATGTAACAGTGAATGTTTTGGAAAGAATGAAAGCTGTTATTGACAAGGTAAAACCAGACATTGTCCTTGTTCACGGTGATACAACTACCACGTTCTCAACGGCGTTGGCATGTTTTTACCTCAATATACCTGTTGGGCATGTTGAGGCTGGACTGAGAACCTATGACATTGATTCACCTTTTCCTGAGGAGTTCAATAGACAAGCTGTTGGCATAGTATCAAAGTATCATTTCGCCCCGACAAATGTATCAAAGGATAATCTTTTAAGGGAAGGGAAGGATCCAGTCTCTATTCATGTTACTGGTAATACAGCAATTGATGCACTGAAAACTACCGTGAAAGATAGTTATACTCATGAGCATTTAGAGTGGGCATCAGGAAGTCGGCTTATAATGATCACTGCTCACCGAAGGGAGAATATCGGTGAACCAATGCGTAACATGTTTCGGGCTATAAGAAAGATAATTGAAGAAACAGCAGATATCAAGGCTATTTATCCAATTCATATGAATCCCGTTGTGAGGGCGGCTGCCCAGGATATATTCGGAGATACGGACAGGATTAGATTGATTGAGCCTCTTGAGGTTTTTGATTTTCATAATTTCTTATCTAGAGCATATATAATATTAACTGATAGTGGCGGGATTCAAGAGGAAGCCCCTAGCTTAGGCAAACCTGTTTTGGTCATGAGAAATACAACAGAGCGACCTGAGGGGATTTCTGCCGGTACGCTGAAGCTAGTTGGGACAAACGAAGATGTTATATATGACGCATTCAAGCAGCTCTTAAATGACAAGAGTGAATATAGTAGGATGAGCGAGGCTAGTAATCCATATGGAGATGGGTTTGCCAGTAAAAGAATAGCTGACATAATAGAATGCGAAATGTGAATGTCATTCCACACAATCCTATTATATGATTCTTTGCAAAGAACATTAAATTAACTATTTATTATGGTGGGTTTTGTAGTCAAAAAAATTCTGAAGGCTATCTCACCATATTGACTGTCTGGTTTTACATTGGGGTTTACATGTTTAGTGTTTTGATGTCTCTATATGGGAAAGAGAGCCCTGTGTTTTTAGATGACGCTCTTCGTAGTCTGTATCGGCAGGAATTATTACCTTCAGAGGTTTTAATTATTATTGATGGTGAGATAACAACTGAGTTGTGGAAGGTGATTAAAAAATATCATGATATGCTACCCATTATTACTCATGAGTTAGAGCATAATGTTGGACTGGGTAAGGCATTATCTATCGGAATAGACCTTTGCAGTAACGAATATATTGCTAGATTCGATACTGATGATGTTTGTGTTACTGGTAGATTTAAAAATCAATACAACTTCATGATAGAAAACGCTGACATTGATGTTGTTGGCTCTTGGATTGCCGAGTTCGAATTTGAACCTAATCATCATCATGCAATAAAAAAGACGCCAGTTAGTCATCAAGAGATATTAGAGTTTTCGAAATATAGAAATCCCTTTAATCATATGTCCGTGATGTATAAAAAATCATCGATTTTGGCAGCTGGGGGATATCAGGATGACTATCTCTATGAAGATTATGCCCTTTGGGTTAGAATGATAAAAAATGGATGTGTGACAGCAAATATTCCTGAAGTTTTGGTATATGCTAGAACTGGAAATGGAATGGAGACCCGTAGAGGGGGGCTAAAATATGCCATGTCAGAAGTTAAAGCTCAGTATAGTTTTTATGAAATCGGTTTTTTGTCACTAGCCGAGTTGATGAGAAATTTAGCTATCAGGGTGCCTGTAAGACTATTGCCTGGTAGTGTTAGAAAATTTATCTATCGTAAAACCTTGCGCAGATAAGCGATAAGTTGCTGAGGATTGTTGTGAGCACCCACTATTACGAACGTCGTCACTCACGCTGGTATGAGCGTGTGTTATTCAGCCCTCCTGCCTTGTTCATCTTCGGGGCCTTGCTTGCGGTCTGCCTGCCAGCCATAGAGCGCTGGGGCTGGGAATTTTGGCATCGCCTTGATGCCGTCAGGGTCAACACCTTGGTGGGGGCCTTCGTGGCGTTTCTGCTGACTGGAATTGTGCTGCACCGCTTCCTGCGCTACCCAGGAGCCAGCCCGGTCGCCTATATGATCCCTACTGTGACCACCCTCTATGGTGCTCTTGTGGGGATACTTTTCTTTCTGCGTCTGCCTTACAGCCGTCAGGTGTTGTTTGAGTCATATTTGGTGGCGCTGCTTTGCTGCTGGCTGGCCTACTTTATCGGTCGCCGTTACCGGACGCCCAAGTATGCGCTGCTGCCGTTTGGTGACCACCAAGCCCTGACTCAACACACCAGCGTACAGTGGCGTCTGCTGGACAAGCCTGATTTAGGGGCCGTTCGTTATGACGCCGTGGTAGCCGATCTACGGGATGAAAACCTGGCTGGAGAGTGGGAACGTTTCTTGGCTCGCTGCGCCTTGGCTCATATTCCCGTTTATCACATCAAGCAGATTAGCGAGACGCTTACCGGTCGAGTGAAGATCGATCACCTCCATGAGAACCAGCTTGGCTCCTTGCTGCCGTCTCCTGTATATGCCTTTATCAAACGAGGCATGGATATATTGGCTGCTGTGATTGCGATTCCGTTGTTCTCGCCGCTAATGCTGGTGACAGCTGTGTTGATCAAGCTGGAGAGCCCGGGCCCGGTGATGTTCTTGCAAAACCGAGTGGGGAAGGGCAATCAGGATTTTCGGATCTATAAGTTTCGCAGTATGTGCCAGAACTCCGAGCAGCACGGTGCCCAGTTTGCCCAATATGGGGACATGCGCGTCACCCGGGTGGGCAAGGTGATCCGCAAACTACGCATCGATGAGCTGCCCCAGTTCTTCAATGTCCTCAAGGGGGACATGAGCCTGATCGGGCCAAGGCCGGAACAGCGTACCTTCGTCGATCAGTTCGAGCGGGAGATCCCCTTTTACATGTACCGACACATAGTGCGACCGGGGATCAGCGGTTGGGCGCAGGTCGTGCACGGCTACGCTGCCGATGCCGATGACACTCGCATCAAGATTGAGCATGATTTTTACTACATCAAGCACTTCTCGCTCTGGCTCGATGTGCTCATCGTGTTCAAAACCATTCGTACCATCTTGACCGGCTTCGGGGCACGGTGATCCCGAATGCGTATCCTGCTGTTGGGAGCAGGTGGTCAGTTGGGCCAAGCTCTTCTTTCCGTCCTGTGGCGTGAGTACCCCTATTGGGAGGTGATTGCTCTGGGGCGAGATGAGTGCGATATCACAAAACCACGCACCTTGGTGCTCGCTCTGCGCCATCACAATCCCGATGTGATCATCAATGGGGCGGCCTATACGGCGGTCGATCATGCCGAGTCTGAACCCGATCTCGCAGATAGTGTTAATCATAGGGCCGTGATGGAGCTGGCCCGGGAGACGCAAGCTCAGGGTGCTTTACTGGTGCACTTTTCCACTGATTATGTGTTCGATGGTAGTGGGACCAGACCCTGGACCGAGGTAGATCAGCCAAGGCCCCTCAATGTCTATGGTGCCAGCAAATATGCCGGTGAGCAGGTGATTCGGGAGCTATGCCCCCATCATCTGATTCTTCGCACCAGCTGGCTCTATGGTGGGGGGGGGGCGCATTTTGCTCGTACTGTTCTCCACCGTGCTAAGGAGGGACTGCCTCTGCGTGTCGTCGCCGATCAGTGGGGGGCTCCGACCCAGGTTGGCTGGTTGGCAAAGATGAGCTTGATGGCGTTGTCGCAAGTGTTGCACTCGCCCACCAAGGCTGGGCTCTACCATTTAAGCAATCAGGGGGAGACCAGCTGGCACGGTTTTGCCTTGGCCTTGGTCGAGGAGGCGCATCGGCTAGGGCTGCTGGCGCAGTCGGTCACAGTTCATCCCATTCTCTCCGAGCAGTGGCCACAGCAGGCACGCCGTCCCTTGAATTCCCGGCTCGATTGTCGCTTGTTTTCAACGGTGTTTGGCATCACCTCGTCTCCTTGGCGGGAGGAAATGATCATCTGGTTGACGAGTCAAAGCTCCGCTCCTGCTGCGCCGGATACATGTCCCTTCCCATAACACCGTCACTCTATTTCACCCGTTAACTCAAGGTGTGCCATGAAGACACGTAAAGGCATCATTCTGGCCGGCGGATCTGCCACTCGTCTCTATCCGGCGACCCTGGCCATCAGCAAGCAGCTCTTGCCTGTCTATGACAAACCCATGATCTATTACCCCCTGTCAACCCTTATGCAGGCGGGCATCCGTGAGATCCTGATCATCAGCACACCGCTGGATCTGCCTCGTTTTAAGATGTTGTTGGGGGATGGGCTTCAGTGGGGCATGAATGTCAGTTATGCCGTGCAGGAAGAGCCCAAGGGATTGGCGCAAGCCCTGCTGATTGGCGAGTCTTTCCTGTCTGGCAGCCCCTGTTGCCTCATTCTGGGTGACAACATTTTCTATGGTACCGAGCTGCCTCACCAACTGCAGCGGGCTTGTGAGAAAACTGAAGGTGCGACCCTATTTGCCTATCATGTGCAGGATCCAGAGCGGTACGGCGTACTGGAATTTGATGATGATGGGCAGGTGCATGCGATCGTTGAGAAGCCTGTCTCCCCTCCGAGTCAGTACGCGGTGACAGGCATCTATTTTTATGATGGTCAGGCAAGCAAGATCGCCCAAACCCTGCGCCCCTCGGGGCGGGGGGAGCTGGAGATCACGGATCTTAATCTGAGTTACCTCAAGGACAAGAGCCTGGAGATCTGCTTTATGGGCCGCGGCTCGGCTTGGCTCGACACTGGCACCCACGACAGTCTGCAAGAGGCCAGCAGTTTCATTCAGACCCTGGAAAAGCGGCAGGGGCTCAAGGTGGCAGCCCCTGAGGAGATCGCTTGGCGTCATGGCTGGATTTCCGATGAGCAACTTAGGCAGTTGGCACTGCCCCTTGCCAAAAGCGGGTATGGCAGTTATTTGCTGCGCTTGTTGCAAGTCCCCTTTGGCAAAAGCCCGCCCAGTTGGGATTGAATACGCTATGGATGGGGCGGTACATACAACATCCTCTTCTAAGACAAGACATATGCAATTTATTCCATTGAATATTCCAGATGTGCTTTGTATCCGCCATCAGTATCATGAGGATGATCGCGGTGGTTTCATGGAGCTGTTTCGCCATCAGGCCTTGACGCAGCGATGTGGTGATGTTTGCTTCGTTCAAGACAACCTGAGTCGCTCTCGACAGGGAGTTCTCCGTGGTCTGCACTTTCAGAGGGATAGGCCGCAGGGCAAGTTAGTTCAGGTGATTACCGGCACTATCTTCGATGTGGCGGTCGATATTCGAGCTGGCAGCCCAACTTGCGGCCAATGGGTTGGGCTGCAACTCTCGGCAGAGGAGGCCACATCGCTGTGGATTCCCCCAGGGTTTGCTCATGGCTTTTATGTGCAGAGCGAATGGGCCCATGTGTTGTACAAATGTACTGACTATTATGCACCTCAGCTCGAAGGTTCTCTCAACTGGTCAGATCCGACGCTGGCTATTGCGTGGCCCTTGATCGAAAATGTGCCATTAATTTTGTCTGACAAAGACCGTAACGCCCCTTTTTGGAAAAAACCTCATCTTTAGAGCTTCGTATGAACAAACAGGTATTCGATAATTCAGATAATAAGTTGCCGCAGGGTTGGCAGGCCTCAACGGGTGATGAGATTGATCTGCGCGAGCTTATCCTGGTGCTGTGGCGCCAGAAAATGTTGATTCTGCTGGTTGCCGGCGTGTTTGGCTTGGTCGGTGTGCTCTACGCATTGACTGCACCCCAGCAGTGGTCTGCCACAGCAGTGATCGCAGAGCCCAAACCAGAAGATCTGATGCCGATGCAAAAAGTGGCTATGCAGGCAGTTGCACTGGGGCTCAAAGATTTTCCCAGTGGCAAAAGCCTTTATCAGGAGTTTGTTCAGGAATTCAACGCCTACGAGAACCGTCGGAACTACCTGAAAAGCAGTCCCTTGTTTGCCGAGTTTGCAAAAGTGCAAGGGCTTGATGATAAGGCACAGCGGCGCTGGTTGCGTGACTGGGGTAAGTTAGTGACGGCTCAGCCCGTGGACAAAAAGGGGGAAGAGCCGGGAGTTGAGATCACCTTTGCCGCCCCTACTGCCGAGAGCTCGCTGGTGATGCTGGAGGGGTATGTCGACTACATCACTAAGTTGCAACAGCAGCAGTTGGTGCACCGGCTCGGTGAGCAGCGTGATTTGCAGCTGGAGGGAATGAACACTCAGTATGTGATAATGCGGGAAGATACCAAGCGCGCACTGCAACAGGAAATTTCAGAATTGGCTCTGGCCAACAGAGTGGCCAAGGCGGCAGGTGTTGCCGCGCCACTGGAAAACTACGACAACCAGGAGCGTCTCTCCATCTCGCTGGGTTCCAAGGGCTTGGAAGAGAAATTATCTTTACTCAAATCTATCGACCTTGAGCTCTACCAACCCAAGTTGCAGTCTCTGCAAGTACAGATGGCACGCCTCAAGCGTATTTCTTTGGAAGGAATTGCATTCCGTCCTTTCTCATATCTTGATGCTCCCGACGAGCCGATGAGCCGTGACAAGCCCAAGCGTCCCCTGATCGTGGTGCTGGCCACCTTGCTCGGCGGCATGCTGGGGGTCGGTATTGTCTTGGTTCGCCATGCCTTTCGCAGGCCAGAACGGGCATAATCGTTGCTAAGTGAATCAAAGGGGGCTCAGCCCCCTTTTTGCTTCTTGGGATGCTGGTGATGGTGCTATGAATCTGAGTGCGTGGGGGTCAGGGAAGATGAAGGTAACAATTAAGGCCTTTGGCCTTGTCAGTGTGCTCTATTGGCTGCTGGGCATGCATTTCTTCATGCATAACCCCGGCGGATCTGGGCTCTACCTGCCGTTCAATGCCTGGGGCTGGATCTTCGCCAGCAGTGTTATCGGACTTGGACTGTGGCAGGTCACGCTGCAGCAGAAGCTGGTCTTCTCGTCATTGCAGGCCGGGCTATGGCTAGGTGGATTGCTGCTGCTGCTGCCGATGGCATACCCCAGTTTTGAGCTCAAGGATTACGCCATTCCCCGTCTGCTGGGGTTGTTCACCGGCCTGTTGTTTCTGTTCTGCCTCTACCAGTGGCAACTGGCTCGCGATGCGCGTGACCGGCTGCTCTATCTGCTGCTGGGGGCGGTGGCCATCGAGGCATTGCTCGGGTTGGTGCAGTACTACCTGCTGACGCCGGGCAACTGGCTCGGCTATGACACCCAGACCAATCGCCCTTACGGCATCTTCCAGCAACCCAATGTGATGGCCAGCTTCATGGCGACCGGATTATCCCTCGCCATCTGGCTGGAGCTGCGGGGGCTGGCCAACGGCTGGCTGCGGGGACTGCGCTATGGCGTGATCCTGGCAGCCAGCCTGCTGTTGGTGGTGCTGCAGTCGCGGGTGGGGCAGCTTGGCGGGCTGTTGGCCTTGCTCTTGCTCGCGCCGCAGCTCTATCGCCAGCGGCAGCTAGGCCGGGTACTGGGGCTGGTTGGGCTGGGCATCGCCTTGGGGTTGGCATCCCAATACGGGATGGCGGGGGCCAAGCGGGGGCTGGAGATGTATCAGTCCGGTGGCATGCGTTCCATCTACTGGCCCTATGCCGCCAAGTTGATCGCCGAGGCGCCCTGGACCGGTTGGGGTTATGGCAGTTTCGAGCCCGTCTTCCTGCAGCACTACATGGCCGACAAGGCGCAGAATCCCGCCATGGTGCAGATCGAATACAACCTGGATCACCCCCACAACGAGTTTCTCTACTGGGCGGTGGAAGGGGGGCTTGCCTCCATGCTCGGCATGCTGCTGATGGCCGGTACCCTGCTGTGGCGACTGACCAAGGCCGGCTGGTCGCAGGGTCTGGCGCTGCTGGCCCTGATCACGCCCATCCTGCTGCACACCCAGACCGAGTATCCCCTCTACCACGCCATCGCCCTGTGGTGGGCCCTGTTGCTGCTCATCTATGTGCTGGATGCGGAAGTGGAGGAGGGGGCGCAGGCCTTTGGCCACGCCAACTGGCGGGAATATGTCTATCGCCCCTGGCTGTTGCTGCGCTTCCTGGCCATCGGTATTCCACTGGTCGTGGTGCCCTTCATGCTCACGGCCATTCATACCGCCTGGGTGGTGACCAAGTATGAGCGTGGCGGCTACAAGCAGCCGACCCTGTTGCTGGACATCGTCAACCCCATGGCCTGGCTGACCCGGGTGGAGTTTGACGTGAATGCGGTGCGCCTGATGGTCGGCCTGCAGGCCCACAATCAGGAGGAATTGGAGGCGTATCTCGACTGGGGGCAGGAGTTCGTGCGCCACACCCCCAGAGCCAACATCTACGCCAACATGGTGCTAGCCCTCGATGCGCTGGGGCGGCAGGAGGAGGCGAAGCGCCTGCGTACCCAGGCACTGATGCTCTATCCGGGTGAGCCCTTGCTCACCGGCTCGGCGGCCAAGTCGGTCGCGGCGACGCTGGAGCGCAAGCCGTCAAGTTGATGTTGTGCCACGGATTTATTCTGGTTCTATGACAAGGAAGAGGCTGCCGCCATTGTTGTTTCGGGCAAGCTCACAGTCAGGATTGGCGGTGTAGTCTCTTGCAAAAATGGCAGCAATTAGCAGCCATCCGCAAGCCAGGTGCCCAACGCTGGGGCGCCTTTGTCATCGGAGTCGACATCGTGAAGAAAACAGCATCTATCGCCGCCAGCCTGCTCATCCTGATCAGTTCACCCGGCATGGCCGGCACCAGTAGCCAGGTGGAATACGGGACAGTGCAGGAGAGCCGCATCATCACCCAGGCGAATACCGCCACTCATCAGGGTGCCCGACCGCTGCGCACCATAGGCGCCGCCGCCCTGGGGGCCGCCGTCGGCAGTCAATTCGGCGGTGGCTCGGGCCAGACCGTCGCCACCACAGTGGGAGCGGTTGCGGGGGCCGAGGCCTCACGCCGTCGCCAGAGTGAACAGGGCACCACCCAGGGCAAGCAGACGGTCGAGCTGCAGATCAAGACTCAGGCAGGAAAACTGCTCAACGTCGTGCAGGAGAACGATCCCAATCTCATCTTCAACAAGGGCGACAAGGTGCGCATCCTGACCACGGGGACGGATACCCAGGTCGACAAGTCGGTCTAAGGGGGCTTTGCTCGGTCATGGCATCCAGGCCGTGTCCCATGGCGAGCATAAACCGGGGAGAGGAGGGCACGGCTGCGGGTTATGGCACCACTCGGGTTCAGTACGGTTGATGTGAGACTCTGATCAAACCAATACCAGGCCTCGAAAGAGGCTGGCTGTTCACCGGGTGCCGCCTTCTGGATTGTGCGATGTTTCATCAAGGTTTTCACCGGCTCGCAAAAACAGGTTTCTCTGCTGGACGACGAGGACGCCTTGGTTAAGATGAGGCCCTTAACGTTTGGCAAGGGAGGTTGAAATGGAGTTAGTACTAGGCCCACTCGAGGCGCGCGTGATCGGCTGCCTGATAGAGAAAGAGATCTGCACGCCGGATCAATACCCCCTCTCTCTCAACGCGCTGGTCAATGCCTGCAACCAGAAGAGCAACCGCGAACCCGTGCTGGAGCTCTCCGAGCTGGATATCCGCGCCGTGGTGGATGAACTGATCCGCCGTCGGCTGGTGGTCAACACCGCCGGCTTCAATGCTCGGGTGCCCCGTTATCAACACCGCTTCTGTAATACCGAATTCGGCGAGCTGAAATTCTCGGCGCAGGCGCTCGGCATCCTCTGCGAGTTGCTGTTGCGTGGCCCGCAGACCCCGGGCGAGCTGCGCTCGCGCACCAACCGCCTGTGCAGCTTCGATGATGTGACCCAGGTGGATGCCGTGCTGGCCGAGCTCAGCGAGCAGGGGCCCTATGTGGTCAAGCTGCCGCGCGAGCCGGGCAAGCGAGAATCCCGTTACGCCCACCTGTTCAGCGGCGAGATCGATCTGCAGGCGCTGGCCGAGGCCGCCCCCGCCAGTCACTCTGCCTCTCCCGCCGCCGATCGACTGAGTGTGCTGGAAGAGGAAGTAGAAAGCCTCAAGGCCCAGTTACAGGCCCTGGAGGCGCGGCTGGCCCAGCTGGAAGGCTGAATCCTCCCGTCACCTTCATTGCAAAGAGGCGCTCAGGCGCCTTTTTTTATGGCACTTTGGTGGGGTATTTCTGCTCTTCTTCACCTCGTCATGGCGGTGAGCTCTGCCCGTTTCATCCCCTCGTTTTATGCGCCCTGCGCTTTTTTTTGTACTAATTCGCGGTTAAGGGTCGAGCCGCCGCCGCTTTCCCGTTAAAATTCCGCCTTTGCACCTGCCCGCGAGTTCTGATGTCAGCCTTCACCCTCTCTTCGGATTGCCATGCCCTGCTCAGCGAGCTGCAACTGCAGCGCGCCGCCAGTACCCGCTATTTGCAGGAGACGCTGCACGCGCAGCACTCCCCCGGGTTGGCGCTGGCTGATCGGCTGAACCAGCTGCAGCAGCAAGGGCTGGTGCGGCTGCGCGGGGAGCAGCAGTGGAGCCTGACGGCGGAAGGAACCCTGGCCCTGATCCTGGCGGTACGGGCGGGGGAATGCCCCATGCCGGACTGGACCCGGGTCCCCTCGGTCACCGGCCAGGAGCTGGCGCAGGCCCTGGTGCGTGAACTCTGCCTGGGGGAGGCGGGTCAGATCCCGGCCTATTACCAGAGCGCGGAGCTCTTGAGCCTGCTGGACTTGCCCGATGCTCACCGCCTGCTGCCGGGCTCAAGCCCCGAGTGGCAAGGGCTGCTGCTCGAGCATTTCGCCCTGCAGACCCTGCTCGACGCCGAGCCCGAGGACGGTTGGCCGCTGGCGCGCGTCACGGCGGCCTGTGCCCCTGCGCTGGCGGGCCGGGTCGAGACGCTGGCTGCGGAGTGGAGCTGGCTCTGTGGCGCGCCGGACGGCGAGGTAACCACTTACTGGCCGGCTCTGCAGCAGCTGGCCGAGCGGGGGGGAGATCAACCCCTAGCCGAACGGCTGCTCAGCGCGCTGGGGCAGTGGCAGGCGCCGGCGGCGCAAGAGCCCTGGCCCCGGCTGTTCAGCGCCCTGCTCTGGCTGGGCTGGCTGCAACAGGCCGATCCCGTGCTCGCCAGCGAGCAGCGCAAGAAGTGGCAGCGCAGTCTGGGCAATCACTTCCCGCTGCTGAGCGATCTGCTGGGCCAGTGGGCCGGTGATCGCCACGGCCAGTCGGTCGGTCTGTTCGATACCCTGCAACTGCCGCTGGAGGAGCTCCATTGGGGCTATCTCTGGCTCGATCTCTGCGCCCTGGCGCGGCACGGCGAGCAGAGCCCCCAGGTGGCCATACTGCACAAGTGGGATCTCTCCCATGTGCTGGAGGCGAGCCCGCGTCACCGCCTGATGGCCTTCTGCCAGGATCTGCTGCGGCTCTTACTGGGCATGGGGGCGCAGCACGCCCCGTTGCAGCGGCTGCGCGCCGCCGCTGAGGTCGACGCGGCCGATGAGCAGGATGACGAAGACAAGACGCCCGCCTCGGCCAGCTGGCTGAACTGGCTGCAGGGGCTGGGGCGCTCCAGCGGTGTGCGCAAGGCACAAGAGCGGCTGGTATGGCTGCTCCATGCGGATGGCCCCGAGCTGGAGTGCAAGATCCAGAAGCAGAGCACCAAGGGGGAGTGGACCGCCGGCCGCCGGGTCGATCCTGCCCTGCTCTCCACCCAGTATGCCGCTCTGCTCGACGAGGCGGACTGGGCGCTGGTGCGCACCCTGCCACGGGTGATGAGCAAGTTGCCGCGGGAGGCCTGGGCACCGCTCGCCGATCACCCCCGCCTGTTCAACGCCAAGGGGCAGAAGCTGCAACTGGCCATCAGCGCCCCCCTGCTGCAGATAGTGGCCACCGAGCAGGGCATGAGCGCCGTGCTGAGCCCGCTTGCCGCGGCGCGCGGGGCGCACATAGTGCCTCTGGCCCAGGACCTGTGGCAGCTCATCCTGACTCCGCAGGCGCTGCTGGACAGACTGCCCGCGCTCGAATCCATCCCCCTGTTGCCCGAGGCCGGACTGGCGGAGCTGCAACGGACCCTGGACGCCATCCCCGAGCTGCCGTGGCACAGCCAGGTGGCGGGGCTGCAGGGCAATGCCGAACTCGCCCCCTGGCCCGGGGTGCCCTCGGTCCAGCTGGATTGGCAGGATGGCCAGCTGGTGGTCCAGCTGGTGACCCGGCAGGGGGAGCTGCCGCCGTTGCCGCTCGGCAAGGGGGAGGCCATAGTGCGGCAGGGAGTCAGGGATTATCACTACTGGCAGCGGGATCTCGCCGCCGAGAAGGGCGAGGCCCAGTTGCTGCGCAACCAGCTGCCCATCGGGCTGCCAGGCAACGAATGGAAGCTGGAGGGTGAGCAGGCGCTGACCCTGGTCAACTCGCTGCCCGAGCTGGTGGAGGCCGGAGTGGTCATTCACTGGCATCAGGACAGCGCCCGCCTCAAGAGCCTCGACGAGGCGGCCCTCAGCCTGCGCATCGAGCGGCGCCAGGACTGGTTCCAGATTGAAGGGGCCCTGGCGCTGGACGAGCACCAGATCCTCGACCTGCGCCTCATCCTGCGCCAGCTGACCCCGGGTCAGCGCACCGTCCAGCTCGACGAGAAGACCAGCCTGATGCTGAGCGACAAGCTGGTGGAGCGACTCACCATGCTGGGCGCCATGCTGGACGCCGATCAGCGCATCAACAACAAGCTGGCCTATCCGCTGGCCCGCCTGCTGTCGGCGGTGACCACCGCAGGGGATGATGCCTGGCAGTCGTTGCAGCAGGAGTGGCAGCAGGAGGTGGACTGCGCCCCCGAGCTGCTGACGGCGCTGCGGGACTATCAGAAGGACGGGGTGCGCTGGATGGCGACCCTGGCCCACCATGGCTTCGGTGCCTGTCTGGCCGATGACATGGGCCTTGGCAAGACGCTGCAGGCGCTGGTCGTGCTGCGCATGCGCCAGCATCTCGGCCCGGCGCTGGTGGTGGTGCCCAAGTCAGTGGTCACCAACTGGCAGGAGGAGGTGGCCCGCTTCGCCCCCGAGCTGGAGGTGGTGGTGTTCGAGCAGCCCTCCGAGCGAGAAGGGCTGATCCGCGATGCCAGGGCCGGCCAGATCATCCTGGTCAACTACGGCATGCTCGGTAGCCTGGCGCAGGCACTCAAGTCCCGCCGCTGGGCGAGCATGGTGCTGGACGAGGCCCAGCAGATCAAGAATGCCGGCACCCAGCGCGCCAAGCTGCTGTTCCAGCTCGAGGGGGATTTTCGTCTGGCCCTCTCCGGCACCCCCATCGAAAACCACCTGGGGGAGCTGTGGAGCCTGTTCACCTTCATCAACCCGGGTCTGCTCGGCAGCCTCGGCGAGTTCAAGCGCCGCTTCGGCAAGGCGGTGAAGGATCCCCAGCACATGGCGTTGCTGCGGGCGGTGATCAGCCCCTTCATCCTGCGCCGCCTCAAGCAGCAGGTGCTGACCGAGCTGCCGGACAAGACCGAGATCATCCATCACATCAGCCTCTCCCCCGAGGAGCGCCAGCTCTACGAGGCGACCCGGCGCGAGGTGGTGCAGCAGGTGCAGAGCGCCGATGGCCGTGCCCTGATGCACGTGCTGAGCGGCCTGACTCGGTTGCGCCGGCTCTGCTGCTCCCCCAAGCTGGTGATGCCGGAGTGGAGTCAGACCAGCAGCAAGCTGGACGAGGCCATGGGGCTGCTCGAGGAGGCCATCGACGGCGGTCATCGGGTGCTGGTGTTCAGCCAGTTCGTCGATCTGCTGAGCCTGCTGCGGGCCCGCATCGAGCAGAAGCAGTGGGACTACTGCTATCTGGACGGCGGCTGTTCCGCCAAGTCCCGCCAGGAGTCCATCCTGCGTTTTCGTCACGAACCTGTCCCGCTGTTCCTCATCAGCCTCAAGGCCGGCGGCACCGGTCTGAACCTGACCCAGGCAGATACCGTGCTGCACCTGGATCCCTGGTGGAACCCGGCGGTGGAGGATCAGGCGAGCGATCGGGCCCACCGGATGGGGCAGACCCAGCCGGTGACCGTGTATCGGCTGGTGTGCGAGCAGACGGTGGAGGAGAAGATAGTAGCGCTGCACGACGAGAAACGGGCGCTGGCCGATGGCCTGCTCAGCGGTCAGTCCGAGGTTCGTGGCCTGGATGTGGAGAGCCTGCGCGCCCTGCTGATGAGCTGATAACGGCGGCGCTTGCCTGCGTGCGAGAGGGGGATGGTCCTGGTGATCATCCCCCTCGTCTTTTTTCAGTGCTTCAGGGCGCTCATTTCCAGCGTCAGGGCATCTCTGCAATATGTCTGGCTGAGGGAGCGGCTAGCCCTGATAGCGATAGAGGTGCAGTCGCTCTATGATGGCCTCGCCGCCTATCTTGCGATCCCGCCGCGCCTGGCGCAGCTTGGGCGGGTAGTGGCCGAGGTGGGTGACGCTGGGCGGGGTGTCCGAGCAGAGCAGCAGCGGCAGGCTCGCCTTGAGCTGCTGCTTGCGCGGCTCCCTGTCCTGCCAGAGCAGGTTGATCATGGGGTGGGTCTTGACCGGCCGCCGGATCCGCAGCTCGGCATCGGCGGGCAGACGGCGAATGTCATACACCTCCTGATCCACCATCTTGCTCCACTCCTCGTTGTTGGAGAGCGCCGGGATATAGCGGCGGCTGCGCTCCAGCATCTCGAGCACCTGCTCGCAGCTGAGGCGACTGATGCTCTGCTTGTCGGCCCAGGTGAACCCCAGCGAGTGCAGCTCCCCCTCCAGCAGGGTCAGCTTGCGGTAGACCTGCAGGGTGATGACCCCGGGCAACGCCTGGTGTACCAGCTCGAACTTCTCGTCCCGTCCCCCCGCCTGCTGCACCAGGGCCTTGAAGGCGAGCTTGTGGGCGTTGATCTCATCGAGCAGCGGGCGCAGCAGGCTGGCGCTGGCGGCGGGGAAGCGCAGCCAGCCGGGCAGTCGGTGGGTCGCCTTGGTAGAGCAGCCGGGGCGGGCGCTGTGATCCTGATAGGCGGCAATCGCGGCGGCCAGCGCCTCGTCGCCCCCCAGATAACCGACCTCTATTTGGGCGATGGGATCGTGCTCCTCCCCCTGCGGCACGGCGGGGAGGGGATAGACGTGGCCCTCTTGCAGCGGGAGTCGACTCAACTGCTGAGCCAGGCGGGCCAGCGCCGCTTCGAGGGCCTCCATCTGTTGACGCAGGGCGGCGGTCGGGGTAAAGGTGTCCATCGGCTTATCCTGTGATCGCATCCGATCCGGCGCTCGCAATGAGGCCGACGGGATACATGGCTAAACTACTGTATAAATAACCATACCAGCATGCCGAAAGCGCGCCAAGTGTCTCCTGTTATGAGGATTCGGTGCGGCCTGAAAATGGTTGCCATTTGAGAGTGTATATTTTGTATCTGTCTGTTAAATAAGGATCAATAAAAGATCTCTTGATTAACAACTGGATGTGAATGCCCAGTGACAGCGTCCGCCCCGAAATACCTGGGCTGCATAGCTACTGCTGGAAACTGCATAGTTAGAAGTAGCGCATGCAGGAGAATATGCTGCCCGGTCGTGCAGGGAAATGAGACCACAAATTAATCATTTAGAATCAATCGGTTATGTCTTGGTGGTTGGCCATATCAACCATTAGTTTTACTCATGCGTTGTATCAAAATTCGTCAATTGAGCCACCCCCTCCGCCTGACTAAGCTTTGCGCATCAAATCCGAGCCTTGCGCAGAACTAGAGAGAGGAGCCATATCATGGCCAACATGACGTATACCGAAGCCGGTTATCAGCATTCCAGCCAATCGAATCTGGCTGCTCGCGTGAAAACGACCGTAGTGACCTGGCTGGAACGCAGCCGCAGCCGCCGCCAGCTCTCCGAGCTGCCCGCCTATCTGCTCAAAGACATCGGCCTGAACGAAGCCGACCGCTATCAAGAGACCACCAAGCCGTTCTGGCGTGGTTGATCAGCCGGGCATGGATGCCTCGTTTTTCCGCTGATCTCGTACTCCGCCTTCCCCGGCACCCCGCTTGCCGATGTGGCGCCTTGCCACCCAGCCCCATGCAGCGTTTTTTCCCCTTGCAGTCTCAGCCCTGAAATATTCCTCATCTGTTCCCCGTGCCATTCGACTTGTCACCAGCTGTCGCCATCTTTGTATCCTTACTGTTTGAATTTGTTTAAAAATCGATTTTAAGCCTGCCCGCCTTGGGTATAATCCGGCCATAGCATTCCAGACAAGAGGGTGAGACGGATGATTCCCCAGCATGACTTTTTGGCCCTGACCCGCCGCCACGAATGGCAGCTTGATCCCTTTGCATTCGATCTGCCGGATGGCTCCCGGGTGAGCGTGTGGGACACCGGCGTGCTCTGTCTGGAGCCCGCCAATGGGGCGGGGGGACGCAAGGACATAGTGCTCTCCTGCGGCATCCACGGTAACGAGACAGCCCCCATCGAGATCTGCAACCAGCTGCTGACCCGGCTGCTCAGCGGGGAGCTCAGGGCTCGCCACCGGGTGCTGTTCCTGTTTGGCAATCCGGCGGCCATGAACCTGGGGCTGCGGGAGGTGGAGGAGAACATGAACCGGCTCTTCTCTGGCGCGCATTCTGGCACAGGCGGCAAGGGGGGGGGGTTGTGCAACAGGGAGCGGATCCGCGCCATGGGGCTGGAACAACATGTGAGCCGCTTCTTCGCCGATCCCGCCAGGCCCCGCTATCACTACGATCTGCACACCGCCATCCGCGGCTCGCGTCACGAGAAGTTTGCGGTCTATCCCTTCCCCCACGAGCGGCCGCATTGCAAGGAGCAGGTGCAGTTCCTCGGCGCCTGCGGGGTGCGCACCATACTGCTCTCCAGCGGCCCGACCACCACCTTCAGCTATTACAGCTCGCACCAGCATGGGGCCCATGCCTTCACGGTGGAGCTCGGCAAGGTGCGTCCGTTCGGGGAGAACGACATGACCCGCTTCATCGAGGCGCGTCAGGCGTTGCAGGAGCTGGTGACCCAAGAAGAAGTGGTGCTCGAGCCCTGGCGGGCGGATGACTTCACCATCTTTGCCATCGATCGGGTGATCAACAAGCGCTCGGCGCAGTTTCGTTTCCTGTTCGCCAGCGATGTGGACAATTTCACCGAGTTTCCCCAGGGATTTGTGCTGGCAGAAGACGGCGATCTGCAATACAGGGTAGAGAAACCGCGGGAGGCGGTGGTGTTCCCCAATGCCAGCGTGGCCATCGGTCAGCGCACCATGCTGCTGGTGGTGCCGACCCGCCTGTGGGAGTGATCTGAGCCTACCTCTGCACGCCGAACCTGCGCCCCTGGCGGCTGGTGGCGGCTATCGGATTATGGCAGTGATCCCGAACTCAGCATGACAGGGAGCCCGAAAGGGCTCCCTTCTTCGTTTCCGCTCGCCGAAAATCTTATCTTCTTTCTGAAATTAAAGAAGTTTCTACTGGTCTTACCTGGTTAAATCCCATTGCCCTTTGCTTAACATGTTGTTTACATTTCAGGTGTCACCTCATGGTGGTGACGTTGACAACGGCAAGGAGCCAGTTATGACCCATGTCGACATCCCTTTCCTTCGCTACCTCGATGAGGAAGGGCGCCCGGTCGAGACACTACCGACCTGGCTGGACAAGGCGACCCTGCACACCTTCTACCGCAACATGGTGATGGTGCGCAGCTACGACAAGAAAGCGATTGCACTGCAGCGAACCGGCAAGCTCGGCACCTTTCCCTCCCACCTGGGGGCAGAGGCGGTCGGGATTGGGGTCGGTCTCGCCATGCAGCCTCAGGATGTCTATGTGCCCTACTACCGGGACATGCCCACCCTCTATGTGCGGGGCGTGCCCATGGAGCAGAACCTGCAGTATTGGGGTGGGGATGAACGGGGCAGCGTCTTCTACAAGGCCGATGGCGAACTGTCGGAAGACTTGCCCATCTGCGTCCCTATCGCCACCCAGATCACCCACGCCGCCGGCATCGCGGCTGCCTTCAAGCTGCGCAACCAGCCCCGCGTCGCCGTGGTCACCATAGGCGACGGCGGCACCTCCAAGGGAGACTTCCTGGAGGGGCTCAACTGCGCCGGCGTCTGGCATCTGCCCATGGTGATGGTCATCAACAACAACCAGTGGGCCATCTCGGTACCGCGCAAGTTGCAGTCGAGCGCCCCCACTCTGGCTCAGAAGGGGATAGGGGCCGGGGTGCGCAGCATTCAGGTCGACGGCAACGACGTGGTGGCCGTCTATGAGGCGACCCGCGCCGCCGTCGAGCGGGCGCGTGCCGGCAAGGGGCCGACTCTGATCGAGGCCATCAGCTACCGGCTCGGGGATCACACCACCGCCGATGATGCGACCCGCTACCGCGATGCCGCCGAGGTGGAAGCCGCCTGGGCCAAGGAGCCGGTCAAGCGGTTGCGCCAGTTCATGGCCGCGCAGGGCTGGTGGGACGAGCATCAGGAGCAGGCGCTGCTGGCGGAGGCCAGCCGGGAGGTTGAGCGAGCCGTCGCCGCCTACGAGAGCACGGTGCGGCAGGCGCCGGAAACCGTGCTCGATTACCAGTTTGCCGAGCTGCCCAAGGATTATCGGGCGCAGCGCCAGCGCATCATCGCCAAGGGCATGCAGCTGCACGGCGGGGAGACACACCATGAGTGACATCACACTGCTCGAAGCCATCAATCTGGCGTTGCACCATGAGATGGAGCGCGACCCCGACGTGGTGGTGCTGGGTGAGGATGTGGGGGTCAACGGCGGGGTGTTTCGCGCCACCGTGGGCCTGCGCGACAAGTTCGGTTTCAAGCGGGTGATCGACACCCCGCTGGCGGAGGGGCTGATCGCCGGGGTAGCGGTCGGCATGGCGACCCAGGGGCTCAAGCCGGTGGCCGAGTTCCAGTTCCAGGGCTTCATCTTCCCCGGCATGGAGCAGATCATCTGCCAGGCGGCACGGATGCGCAACCGCACCCGTGGTCGGCTCTCCTGTCCCATCGTCTACCGCTCGCCCTATGGCGCCGGTATCCACTCGCCGGAGCACCACAGCGAGAGCGTCGAGGCGCTGTTCGCCCATATTCCGGGCCTGCGGGTGGTCATTCCCTCCAGCCCGAGACGGGCATATGGCTTGTTGCTCTCGGCCATCCGTGACCCGGATCCGGTGATGTTCTTCGAGCCGGATCGCATCTATCGCTCCATGAAGTCGGACGTGGTGGATGACGGTGTCGGCCTGCCGCTGGATGTCTGCTTCACCCTGCGGCCCGGACGGGATCTCACCATAGTCGCCTGGGGTGCCTGCATCCAGGAGGTGATGCGGGCCGCCGCCCTGCTGGCGGAGCAGGACATCCAGTGCGAGGTGCTGGATCTCGCCACCATCAAGCCGCTGGACATGGAGAGCATTTTGGCCTCGGTACGCAAGACCGGTCGCCTGCTGGTGGTGCACGAGGCGTGCGGCAGCTTCGGGGTCGGTGCCGAAATAGTGGCGCGGGTCACCGAGGAGGCGCTTACCAGCCTCAAGGCGCCACCCAAGCGGCTCACCGGGGTGGATGCCGCCGTGCCCTACTATCGCAACGAAGAGTATTATCTCATCACCGAGCAGGATATTGCGGATGCGGCTCACCAGCTGATGGAGAAATGGTCATGAAATTTTTCAAATTACCGGATCTGGGCGAAGGATTGGCCGAGGCCGAGATCGTCGAATGGAAGGTGAGTGCCGGCGATACCGTGAGTGTCGATCAGGTGCTGCTGTCGGTGGAGACCGCCAAGGCGCTGGTGGATGTGCCCTCGCCGGTGGCGGGGGTGATCGCCCGACTCTGCGGCCAGGAGGGGGACATACTCCATATCGGCGCGCCGCTGGTGGAGTTTGAAGGGGGCGAAGACGATGGCACCGTGGTGGGCAAGGTCAGCGCCCATCAGCAACACATCGAGGATCACTTCGTGGTGGGGACCATGGCGCCCGGTGGCTCCCTGGTGCAGGCCATGCCGGCGGTGCGCTTGCTGGCGCAGAAGCTGGGGCTGGACATCGACAGGCTCAAGGGCAGCGGCCATGCCGGCATGGTGACCGAGCAGGACGTGCAGACCGCCTTCGAAGCGCTGCAGAGCAGCGGCAACGAGTTCCTCAAGGGTTCGCGCCGGGCCATGGCCAAGGCGATGGAGCTCTCCCACCAGACGGTGGTGCCGGTCAGCATCACCGACGAGGTGGACTTGCGCCACTGGCGGGCCGATGAGGACGTCACAGTGCGCCTCATCAAGGCCATCGGTGTGGCCTGTCGCGCCGAGCCCTCCATGAATGCCTGGTTTGACGGGGATACCCTCTCGAGGAGGCTGTTCAAGGAGGTCAATGTGGCCATCGCGGTTGACTCCAAACACGGGCTCTATGTGCCGGTGATGGAGAACGTGGCCGAGCGGGAGAGGGCGGATATCCGCCAGGGGCTGGACCGGATGATCGCCGACGTGAAGGCGCGAGCCGTGCCGCGGGAGATGTTGCAAGGGGCGACCATTACCCTCACCAACTTCGGCGCCATCGCGGGTCGCTACGCCAGTCCCATAGTCACGCCGCCACAGGTGGCCATCATAGGGGCGGGCAAGTTGTTTGAAAAAGTGGTCTTCATCCACGGGGAGGCACGGCCGGTTCGGGCACTGCCACTGTCGATGACTTTCGACCACCGCGCCTGCACCGGTGGCGAGGCGGCGCGCTTCCTCAAAGCCCTGGTTCAGGCACTGGAAGCGGCGGATGCGTAAGCGATTGCACCCTGCCCCTGGCGGGGTGCAAATTTGGTTGCGTAATCAACAAAGGCACGTATAATCTAAACCAGCTTGAAAGGGCATTAGTTATGTCAATGAGTATGATGTTTTGCATCTTTCCCTGTTGTTCATAAATTAATCCCATTTTTGAGCTTTACCCGCTGAAAAGCATTAAGTAATTATTTTGAATACAGGTTAAAGATATGTCTAACATGATCACCGGTACCGTTAAGTTTTTCAACGAAACCAAAGGTTTTGGCTTCATCCAGCAAGAAAACGGCCCGGACGTTTTCGTTCACTTCAGCGCTATCAGCGGTAACGGCTTCCGTACCCTGGCTGAAGGTCAGCGCGTACAGTTCTCCGTGACCCAAGGTCAGAAAGGCCCGCAGGCTGAGAACGTAACTGCTCTGTAATTCTTACAGAATTTAAGAAAGCCGTGGTACCTCTGGTGCCACGGCTTTTTGTTTTATGGCATATTCATACACCACATCTGCTTCTGATGATCATCATGCTCTCATCACTCTTGTTCGCCGTGACGCTATCCACTCTTGCCAAGCCCCCCGTGCCGGATCCTGTGGCAAGCGAGGCCGTGACCGTGTGCCAGCAATTCGTGCAGGTACGCCTAGGCAAGGCAGAGCTGCCCGAGGAGATCAGGGCACTGCCTGTGCCGAAACGGGCGGGGGAGTGGTTGATCGACGGCAAGATAAAAGGACCCGAAGGTCCTTTGCTGTTTGCTTGTCTGCTGCGGCAAGGGGAGCATTGGAAGTTGCTCAACTTCTCGCTCTGGGCGCCGCAGGAGGTCAACTCGGTTTGAGTGCCACCAGCAGGTGTTGGAGGTGCTCGAGCATGGTCATGCCGAAAGGAGTCAGATAGCCGCCATCGGTTGCGCTGATCAGGCCTTGCTGATGCAGACGCTCCGCCGCCAGGCACAGCTCGTCAGACATGTCGCTGCGTAACTTGATCCCCAGACTCATGTTGGCCGGATCAAAGCATGCCAGTATTTTCAGCTCATTCACAAAATCGTCAGAAACCTGGTCGATCCCACTCATGGATGCACTCCTTACGCTAAAGATGTATGCAAACTAGCATTCCCGGTTTTACTTTAGTGGGCGCTGGCTCAAACTATTGGGCTTTGTCCGGAGCGGTGCGGTGCGAATGCTGCTTTTTTGGCCTCAAGCCCGCGTCTGGCAGGCGTGATGGCTCAGGCCTCGGGTCGCCAAACATGGTAGGATAGTCCCACTTTTGTCTTTCTGGCCAGGTTGAACACCGGTCTTCCAGCTCAAGGCGTCTCTCATGATCACAGTCACTCTGGTCTCTCTGCTGCACTCCCTAGGTCCCCGCTTTCCGGTCTATGCCTCCTCCTTGCTGCTCCCCCTGCTCGATGAGCATCAGGGCGATCTCTGGCTGCCGGCCATCAAGGGGGGGGACATGACAGCCCTGCGTCAGCATGCCAAAGCCAAGAGTGCTCAGCTGCTGGCGCCGCTGGCGGCGGGGTGGTGTGACTTCGCGGCCGGCGAGGCGGGCGATACCCCCGAGCTCGATGGGCTGGCGAGTTACGATGAAGAGATGCTGGACAACCTGTTTATGTATTGGCACAGCCCGGCCAAGATCAACAGCCCGATCACCGATAACTTGTTCGAGCTGCGCCGTGGGGTGGTGGATGAAGCCCATGGCACCAAGCTGGCGGCCGCCTGGGAGCAGCAGCAGCAGGCCAGATTCGAGCAGATCATGCAGGGCGTGCAGGCCGGCCGCTCCCAGCTCTGCTTCGTGGAGGTGGAGTCTGCCTACTGGCTGCGCCAGCGTTTCACCGAAACCCCGGAGATCACCCTGATCACTCCGACCCTGGGTTGAACCATCCTGATGGCCGGCCGGTCGACCGCATGCTCATGCTGGACAAGCCGCCGGCAAGATGTGAACATGTCGCCCTTTATTGAATGAGAGACTTGACCGATGAGCTATGAACTTAGCGACACCGAGCGCAATGCAGCGCTGCAACTGAACGCCGACTACCGCTTCGATCACTTCATCAGCAAGCTGGTCGAGCACGAAGAGCTGTATGTCCTGACCGACGAACACGGCGTCATGATGCTGACCACCGAAGATGAAGACTGCATCCCGGTCTGGCCGCACCCGGAATACGCCAAGGCGTGGGCCGAAGGCGAGTGGGCCGACTGCAAGCCGCAATCCATCACCCTCAAGGTGTGGCTGGAGCGCTGGGTCGATGGCATGGAGCAGGACGAACTCTGCGTCGCCGTGTTCCCGACCCCGGATCAGGAAGGCATAGTGCTGGAGCCGGCCGACGTGGCCGACGCCATCGCCCAGAAACAGGCCAAGCGCGGCTAAGCCTCGCCGCTGGTGCTGTCACCATGAAAAGACCCCGCCTGTGCGGGGTCTTTTTGTTTGCGGCCAGGCTCAAGGCTGCCGATAGCGGGTGTCGATCAGGGTGACAGGGGGGAAGCGCTGCCCGCTCTTGATGGCGGCCAGCGTCTCTGCCTTCAGCTTCTCGTCAAGCCAGAACAGGCCGCCGAAGCTGTAACCCGAGTTGGCCCCATCGAGCGGCCAGTAGAGCACATCGCTCTGGGGCGTCGCCGGGATCTTGGGCAGGCGCACCCAGCGCCAGGCGCCGGCTCTGGTGTAGGGCACCTGATAGGCGGGCACGAAGCTGGCGAGCTCATAGAGCCGCTGCTGGATCTGGCGCGACAGCTCGGCCTTTCTGGCGAAGTCGAACGCCTTGTCATACTGCTCCACCAGGGCCGAGATGGCGTTGTCGTCGATGTTCATGATGTTGTTGGTCTGCGGCTTGTTGGCATTGATCTTGTGGAAGAACTCCCAATAGGCGGGGTAGCGGCTGCCGCTCCAGGCCATCCAGGCGCTCTGGTGTTTCTTCTCCAGCATGGACTTGAAGCCGGCGGAGGCATCCATCAGGTTCAGCTCCAGATTGAGACCCGCCTTCTTCGCCTCCTCCCGCAGCAGGGTCAGGCGCTGGGCATGCTCCGCCGTGGTGTAGGTGATGCTGAGGCTCAGCGGCTGCCCCTTGTCGTTTTGCAGGATGCCATCCGGCCCCGTGCTGGTGAAGCCCGCCTTGGCGAAGTACTCCCGTGCGAGCTTGGGATCGAAGGGGCGTGCCTTGATGTCGGTGTTGGTGAAGGCACCCTGGCCAGATCCATAGCTGTTGAGGCGCTGATAGTCACCGCGCAGCAGGGTCGCGATCATCTTGTCGATGGCCAGCGCATGCTGGATGCCGAGCCGCACATCGAGATCCTTGAGCAGCGGATCGGCGGTGTTGAGGTAGAGCCCCGTGGGCGATTGCGGTGTCCGGGTATAGAACCAGAGCCTCTCGATGTAACCCTTCTCGAATTCGGCGGTCTTGCTCTTGTCGTGCCACCAGCTGGGAATGGTCAGCGGGAAGCTGTCCAGCTCGCCGCGCAGGAAGTGCTGCCAGGCGATGTTCTGATCCCGCAGCACCTTGATCTCTATCCTGTCCGGGTTGAAGCGGTGCTGGAAGTAACGCTCGTCGTTGCCCCACCAATCCTTGACCCGCACGAAGCTGACGGACTTGCCCTTCTTCACCTGGTCGATCCGATAGGCGCCAGTGACCGGCAGCACCTTCCAGTTATATTCCTTGACCCAGTTGGCGGTGAGCGCGATGGCGTGGCTCGGCTCGGGGGCAAAGGGGAGCGAGTCGAGCAGATCCTCGCGGCTCTTCTCGCTGCCGCTGGTGATGGAGAAGGTCTTGTCGTCGAACTTGGTGACCTCCACTATCTGGGTCGAGTAGTAGTTGTTGTACCAGGGATCGTTGATCTCCTTGCTGCGCATCATCTTGAGGGTGAACAGCCAGTCGTCGGCGCTGACCGGCTGGCCGTCTGACCAGCGAGCCTTGGGGTTGATCCTGAAGTAGAGCGTCTTGTGATCGGCACCGAACGCCCACTGGTTGGCCAGCATGGGCATGGGCTTGCCGGTGAGGGGATGGGTGGCGAGCAGGGGCAGGGTGGTCTCCCTGATGTAACCGGCGAAGCCACCGTTGGAATCCGGCCCAAATTTACGCAAGGTGAGGGGGAAGCTGATCATGAAGTCGTGGAAGGTGCCGCCACGCCGGGCGGCCGGATCGGCGTAGACCGGATCGGTGTCGTTGCTCTCCCACGCGAGATCCGCCGGCAGGCTGGCACTCCAGCCGGCGGCGCTCCAGCAGAGGGTGAGGGCCATCGCCGTGGTGCGGAGCACGCGCGGTAACGGGTGGCTAGCCGATGATGAACTGTGCAGCATGTCCTTGCTCTCCTGAGGTTCGGCGTCCTGCCGGGATCAAACGATATCAGGCCCGCGAGGGCCTGTCTCAGAATGGGAACTTTCCCCGCATTGGTCAATGGGCGGCGTGACGACTCAGTGGTTGGGCTGTGCCTTGAACAGCCGCAGTCGTCCCCCCAGCAGGTGCACCACGAAGCCGAGCAGCACCAGCCCTGAGCCCAGCCATTGCAAGGGGGTGGGATGTTCATCGAGCAGGATGGCGGCGGTCACCATGCCGACGCAGGGCACCAGCAGGGATAGCGGCGCGACCTGGGCCACCGGGTAGCGCATCAGCAGGCGGCCCCAGAGGCCGTAGCCGAGCCAGGTGGCGATGAGCGACAGATAAAGCACGCACAGCAACCCCTGCCAGCTGAAGTGCTGCAGGCTGTCGACGATGCGCGCCTGCCCCTCGAACAGCCAGGAGAGGGCGAGGAACGGCAAGATGGGCACCAGGCCACCCCAGGCGATGAGGCTCGGCAGGGAGGTCTGGTAGCGCAGGCCGATCTGGCGGTTGATGACGTTGCCGAGCCCCCAGCAGGCGGAGGCGCACAGGGTCAAGACGAAGCCGAGCAGGGTCAGGTTGCCCTCGCCGTTGGCGGCGATCAGATAGAGGCCGCCCCCCGCCAGGGGCAGGGCGATCCAGTGATGGGTCTGCCAGCGCTCCCCCAGCCAGATCATGGCGAACAGCAGGGTGAACAGTACCTGGGATTGCAGCACCAGGGAGGCCATGCCCGCCGGCATGCCGAACTTCATGGCGCTGAACAGGAAGGCGAACTGCCCCAGGCTGATGGCGCCGCCATAGGCCAGCAGCCAGCGCCAGGGCATGGCGGGCCTGGGCACCAGCAGGATGGCGGGGAACACCACCCCGATGAAGCGCAGGGCCCCCAGCAGCAGCGGCGGTATGCCGTCCAGCCCCCACTTGATCACCACGAAGTTGAGCCCCCAGCAGAGGATGACCAGGGCGGCCAGACACTTGTCCTTGGTTTGCATGACTATTCCTTGTTGGATCAGGGAGGCGCTCGCCGGACGGGCCGGTGAGTCGACAGAGACTCGAGCATAACCTCTAAGGGGTGACCGGCGTCAAGCCGGCACGCTGCAATCAGGGCATCAGGCGGCGACGCAGTGCAGTGTCACGCCACGGGCCATGAGTGCCTCACGCATGGAGGCGGGCAGGGCATCGTCGGTGACCAGCACGCCGATCTGACCGGGTCTGCCGAGCTGGCTGGGATGGATGGCGCCAAACTTGCTGCTGTCGGTGATGACCACGTTGGTCACCCCCTTGGCCAGCACGCTGTTGACCACGTCGGCCCGCATCATGTCGCGGCCGGTGAAGCCCACCTCGGGATGAAAACCATCGACCCCGATGAAGGCCTTGGAGAAGTGCACCTGCTCGATGCAGAGCCGGGTGAGCGGCCCCACCACGCTCTCGCTCTGCTGCTGGTAGAGGCCGCCAAGCAGCACCACCGGGGTCTGGGTGTCCTTGAGCAGGTGGGCGATGAAGCTGCTGATGGTGATGATGGTGACCCGCTTGTTCAGGGCCAGGTGGCGGGCCAGCAGGGCGTTGGCGCTGCCTCCCTCGATAAACACCGTCTCGCCATCGTCCACCAGCTGGGCGGCCCGCTCGGCGAGACGCTCCTTGAGCAGGTAGTTGATGTTCATGCGGGCATCGGGATCATCGCTGTCCAGCGCCATGGCCGAGCCGTGCACCCGCTTGAGCAGCCCCTGTTTCTCCAGCGCGGTGAGGTCGTTGCGCACCGTGACCTCGGACACGCCGGTCTGTTCAGCCAGCTCGCTCACGCTCATCTTGCGAGCCTGATGGACCAGGGTGAGGATCTGTTGGCGGCGTAGGTTCATGGTGATGGCTCGATTCGAACGATGGAGAAGCATGGCGGCCAGCGCCGCCATGAGGCTAGCCGATCAGCGATGCTGCTCGGCGCGGCGATGATATCACCTCGCGCATCCGGCGATAAGGTGGCGCCGGCGCGCGAGTGGCAGGTCGCCGCTTGCACCTGCCATGCCCGTCAGAGGCTGTGTTCGGTACGGGCGATGATGTCATCTTGCGCATCCGGGGAGAGCGCGGTGAAGAAGATCGGGTAGATCGTCGCCACCCTCAGTTGCCTTCGGCACATCCGTCAGAGGCTGTGCTCGGTACGGGCGATGATGTCATCCTGCGCATCCGGGGAGAGCGCCGTGAAGAAGATCGGGTAGATCGTCGCCACCCTCAGTTGCCTTCGGCACATCCGTCAGAGGCTGTGCTCGGTACGGGCGATGATGTCATCTTGCGCATCCGGGGAGAGCGCCGTGAAGAAGATCAGGTAGATCGCCGCCACCCTCAGTTGCCTTTGGCACATCCGTCAGAGGCTGTGCTCGGTACGGGCGATGATGTCATCCTGCGCATCCGGGGAGAGCGCCGTGAAGAAGGCGGAGTAGCCCGCCACCCGCACCACCAGATCCCGGTATTGATCGGGCTGGGCCTTGGCCGCCAGCAGGGTCTCGCGCGAGACGATGTTGTACTGCACGTGCCAGCCCTTGTGCACCTCGAAGAAGGTGCGCAGCAGGCTCATCAGCTTGGCCTTGTCCTGCTCGTTCTCCAGGCTCGCCGGGCTCAGCTTCTGGTTGAGCAGCACCCCGCCGAGGATGGCGGCGGTGGGCAGCTTGCCCAGCGAATTGAACACGGCGGTGGGACCCAGGCGATCCGAACCCGAGGCCGGGCTGGCCCCTTCCGCCAGTGGGGTACGGGCGTGGCGGCCATCCGGGGTGGCCTGGGTGGCCGCCCCGAAGGGCACGTTGGCGGAGATGGAGGAGGTGCCGGCGTAGTAAGTGCCGCCGATGGGACCCCGGCCGAAGCGGGTGTTGTGCAGCCCCTTGAGCTCATCGATGTAGCTCTGGTAGGCGCGCACCAGCAGCAGATCCACCTCGTCCAGATCGTTGCCGTACTTGGGGGCCGCATGGGTGAGGCGCTGGCGCAACTGCTCCCCCGCCAGCCCGGCGAAGTCCTGCTCCAGTGCCTCGGCCAGCACCGCCTGATCGACGATGCCCTGCTCGAACACCAGTTTCTTCAGCGCCGCCAGGCTGTTGCCGAGGTTCGCTATCCCCACCTGCAGGCCGGAGACCCAGTCATAGACGGCGCCGCCCTGCTTGATGGTCTTGCCGCGCTCGATGCAGTCATCCACTAGCGTGCTGCAGAGGATGTCGTGGGCCTGTTCCTCCAGCACGCTGTCTACCACGCAGTCGATCTCGATGGACTTGCGGGTGAAGTAGCGCACCTGCTCGTCCCAGCGGGCCATCACCTCCTCGAAGGAGCCGAAGTTGCCTTGGCGCAGCGCCTGGGCCTGGGGCAGGAACACCTTGCCGGTAGTGGTATCGCGGCCACCATCCAGCGCCGCCAGCAGGATGCGGGCGAAGTTGATGAAGCTCATGCCGGTGCAGCGGTAGCCCCACTTGCCGGGCACCGCTGTCTCGATGCAGCCGATGGCGGCGTAGTGGTGGGCATCCTCCACGCTTACTCCGAGCTTGATGAACTCGGGGATCACCACCTCGTCGTTGTTGAAGGCGGGCATGCCAAAGCCGCAGCGGATCACCTGAATGCAGGCGTCGAGGAAATCCTCGCTCATGCCGGCGTGGTAGCGCACCGAGAGGTTGGGCTGGGTGGATCGCAGCTGGCCGCAGGACTCGAGGATGGCATGGGACAGACCGTTGACCGCGTCATGGGCCTGGCCATCGCGCCAGTTCTGGCCGCCTATGGTGACGTTCTGGTAGAGCGGGCTGCCGGCGGAGGCCTTGGAGTGGGTGCCGGAGCGGATCTTGTTCACCTCCAGCAATTTCAGCCAGCACGACTGCAGCAGCTCGATGGCGCGCTCGCGGGGCAGGGTCTCTGACAGCTCCACCTCGCGGCGATACCAAGGATAGAGGTACTGGTCCATCCGGCCGAAGGAGACGGAGTGGCCGTTGGACTCGATCTGCAGAATGAGCTGGATGAAGTAACAGAGCTGCAGCGCCTGCCAGAAGGTTTCCGGCGGCTGGTGGGCGATGCGGGCGCAGTTGGCGGCCATGATCCGCAACTCGTCGCGACGCTCTGTACGGGATTCACTCCCGGCCATCTCGCGGGCCAGGGTGGCGTAGCGCTCGATCTGATCGCTCACCGCATCGAGCGTGATGGCCACCGCCTGCAGGAACTGCTCGCGCCGCAGATCGGCCCAGTCGGCCAGATCGAGCCGGGCGCGTCGCTCGGCCACCCGCGCCTTGACCCCGGCCAGCCCCTTGGCGAGCAACTCCTCGAAGTTGACCGCGAGGTGGGCATCCCCCGAGGTCATGTTGCCCTCGGCCTTGATGATGCCACTCTCCAGCAGCGCCTTCTGCTCGTCGGTGAAGATGCCGAGGCAGCGATCCTGCACCGTCTGGCCGCGCCAGAAGGGGGTGAGGGCGTGAATGGCCGCCTTGTCGGCCTCGCTCACCGCAAAGCCGGCGCCGGGCCTGTCCGCCAGCTCGTCTATCTCCTTCTCAATCCAGCCCACCGTGTATTCGGGGAAGAGCGGGGCGCCGCGCACCTGGCTCGCCTGGTTACCGACGATCAGCTCGTCGTGCTTGATCCAGATGCTGCGCTCCTTGAGGTGGTGAGCCAGTGCCAGGGCGCGGCGCACCGGCAGCGGCCGGGCCAGGTGCGCCTGATAGGCTTGCGTGTAGTGGCGGGCGCGCTCGGTGCAGACCGGCGGCTGGACTATGTGGATCAGACTCTCCTTGTGGGCGCGGATCCGGGGGCTGAGGGTATTCAGGTCGAGCTGGGTCATGATCTTATCCTCGGGTGACAGGGGTCAGCCCCTGACGTTGGGCGTAGGCGTGGGCAAAGTGGAGCAGATCGGGGTCATCGAGGGGCTTGTCCGGCGCCAGGTAGGGCTGGTCCAGCAGGGCATATTTGCCCATCCCCAGGGTGTGATAGGGCAGGAAGTGGATCTCCCGGACGGTCGCCAGGCTGGCGGCGGTGTCGACTATGGCCGCGATGCTGTCGCTGTCGGCATTGAAGCCCGGAATGAGGGGCACCCGGATCTGCAGCGGGATGCCACGCTTGGCGAGGCGCCTGAGGTTGTCCAGCACCAGCGCCACCTTGCCACGAGTCCATTCGAAGAAGCGCGCCTGGTCGAGGTGCTTGAGATCGGCCAGCACCAGATCGAGATGGGGGAGGCTAGGTTCAATCTGCTGCCAGGGCACATGCAAGCAGCTCTCCACCGCGGTGTGCAGCCCTTCTGCCTTGCAGGCTCGCAAGAGATCGCGAGCGAGTTCGGGTTGCATGAAGGGTTCGCCCCCGGACAGCGTCACCCCACCGCCACTGCGCTCGAAGAAGGGGCGGTCTCGCAGTATGTCGCTCATCAGATCATCCAGGCTCTGCTCCTGGCCGCACACCCTGAGCGCCTCGCTCGGGCAGCATGTCCGCAAGGATGCCAGCTTGTCCCTGCCGAGCCGGCGGCGATCGATGCACAGGGCCTCGTCCTGGCGGCGGATGGCCGACGGGCAGGCGCGCTGACAGAGATCGCACCCCGCGAGGCAGAGCCTTGGATCGAACAGCAGATCCGGTGTGGGGGAGCGGCTCTCCGGGTTCTGGCACCAGCGACAGGCCAGGGAACAGCCCTTGAGGAATACCAGGGTTCGGATGCCGGGACCATCGTGGGTCGAGTAACGTTGCAGGTCGAAAATCATACCGTCTCCTTTTGATTGGTATGATAACAACCTTCATTCGTAAGTTGTTTTGATTTTGATCAACTAAGCGAAGGGCGCAACTTCGCTAGAATGGTGACAGTTTGAACAGCCTGTAGAGGAGTCAGATATGGAGCTTTATCTCGATACCGCCGATGTGGCGGCGGTGCGTCGCTGGTCCAGGATACTGCCGCTGGCCGGCGTCACCACCAACCCGTCCATCGCCGCCGCCGGGGGCTTGCCGCTAAGAGAATTGCTGCCGGCCTTGCGCGAGGTGCTGGGGCCCAAGGCGCGGCTGTTTGCCCAGGTGATGGCCAAGAGCGAGACCGAGATGGTGCGCGAGGCGTTCGCCCTGCGTGAGCTGGACCCGGATCTGGTGATCAAGATCCCGGTCTGCGCAGAGGGGTTGGCGGCCATCAAGAGCCTGACCGCCAACGGCGTGCCGACCCTGGGTACCGCCGTCTACACCCCGCTGCAGGGGTGGCTGGCGGCCCAGGCGGGCGCCGAATATGTGGCCCCCTATGTCAACCGGCTGGATGCCCAGGGCGGTGACGGCATCGCCACGGTGCGGGAGTTGCAGCAACTGCTGGCGCTGCACGCACCCGGCAGCAAGGTGCTGGCGGCCTCCTTCCGCACCCCGCGCCAGGCGCTGGACTGCCTGCTGGCGGGTTGCCAGTCCATCACCCTGCCGCTCGACGTGGCCGAGCAGATGCTGAGCGTGCCAGCGGTAGATGCGGCGCTCGCGAAGTTCGATCAGGATTGGCAACGGGCGTTCGCCTGAGGTCCACGACAGGCGTGAGTGAGGATCGAGGCGGGGCAGGAGGGTGGACTAAGCTAGTAGGAGAGCGCCCGATTTGATGGGCGGGTACCGATGGCTGACTGGAGGTGTCCCATGAGCGACCATACCCTGCTGCCCCATGGTGAGGATCTGCGCCGCGCCGTACGCTGGCTCAGCGAACACCATGAACACGACATCCGGGCCATCGAAGAGGCCTGCGTCCGTTTCGATCTCTCTCCGCTGGACGAGGAGTTCCTCCTCCGCTATTGCCGCGAGCAGGCACCGGAGTCTCAGATCCGCTAGACGAAGTGGGCGAGGTCGATCCCGTATTCCTTGGGATCCACCGTGCTCTCTATGCTCTCCTGGCCCCCGTTTCTGGCGAGATCCAGCCACTGCACCTCGAGGTAGTGACGCTGGGTGGCGTGGTAGATCACCTTCACCACCGGTTTGAGCGGCTCCTTCGCATTGCGCTGCATGACGATGGCCAGCCGCTGGTTTGAAAGTTGCACCAGGGTGCCGACCGGGTAGACCCCCATGCACTTGATGAAGCGGGTCACCAGCGCCCGATCGAAGTGGTGATCGGCCCCCTTGAGCAGGATCCGGAATGCCTGGGTCGGCTGCATCCCCTGCTTGTAGACCCGGTCCGCCGTCACCGCATCATAGACATCGACGATGCCGCTCATGCGGGTGTAGAGGGAGAGCTGCTCCCCCTTCAGGTGGCGGGGATAGCCGCTGCCATCGAGCCGCTCATGGTGATTGGCGGCCACCTCCAGCATGGTGGGGGTGATGCCGGCCGTCGCGAGCAGGATCTCGGCGCTGTGCACCACGTGCTGGCGCATCACGCCAAACTCCTCGTCCGTCAGCTTGCCCGGCTTGTTGAGCACCTCGTCCGGCGTCATGATCTTGCCCACGTCGTGCAGCAGGCCCCCCAGGGTCAGCTCCTTGAGCACGTCGCGCTCCAGCCCCAGGTAGCGGCCGAAGTTGGCCAGCAGTATGGCCACGTTCATGGAGTGCTCCATCAGGTAGGCATCCTTGGCCCGGATCCGGGCCAGGCAGAGCATGGCGTCGCCGTGGCTGAACATGGTGTCCACCATCTCCTCGGCGACCGTCGCGAGCGGTGTGATGTCGATGGGTTCTCCCGCCTTGAGCTGGCGAATGAACTTGCCTTGCAGCTCGCGGGCCTCCTGGTAGAGGCGGCGGATCTTGAGTTCGCGGCCTTCACCGCTGGCGCTGCCACTCGGGCGTGGGGAGGAGGGGGGAATCGGTTCGGGGGCGATGATCTGCTCGATGC
The DNA here is from genome assembly GCF_019218705.1 of Aeromonas sp. sif2433. Classification (NCBI taxonomy): domain Bacteria; kingdom Pseudomonadati; phylum Pseudomonadota; class Gammaproteobacteria; order Aeromonadales; family Aeromonadaceae; genus Aeromonas; species Aeromonas sp. sif2433. Next base: position 210,248 of record NZ_JAHUXD010000002.1, on the reverse strand, counting down.
CCGCCAGCTTGCTGCGGGAGAGATCCAGCCGCACCGTGATGACGCCACGCCGCACCAGGGATTCGATCTGCTTGCGGTTCGTGACCAGCCCCATCTGGGCTATTTCCATGGCGCCGGTCTGGCTGGTGATGGCGATCACATACATGCCGGGTTGCAGCTGGCTGACGGGGATGACGGGATGAGGCGTGCTCGACTTCATACGGCTTCCTGACATTATTATTATGGGTAACCTGGGTCCTCGGCCTGCAGTCTACCATCGGCCAACGGTCCCGTCATGGCGACATGCGACCACCCAGCCCGCTTAGTGCTGGCGTTGTCGGGCTCGGCCTATATAATGACGCCCCTTTCATGATGGACTCTGAGGTTGTGCATGCGGCTCGATAAGTTTCTTTGCGATTGTTCCGATTTGACCCGTTCCCAGGCGGGCAGGCTGATCCGTCAGGGTGAGGTGATGGTGGACGGGATCCTGGTCAAGCAGCCCGCGTTCCACATCAATGAGCAGAGCCAGGTGGAGTTCGATGGGGTCATGCTCACCCTGGATCAGCGCAATCGCTACTTCATGCTGCACAAACCGGAAGGCTACGTCTGCTCCAACGAGGATCCGGACCACGCCACCGTCTTCCAGTTGCTGGATGAACCGGCCATGGGCAAGCTGCACGTGGTGGGCCGGCTCGATCTCGATACCACCGGCCTGGTGCTGATCACCGATGACGGCCAGTGGTCCCACCGCATCACCTCGCCCCGCCACGAGTGCGCCAAGACCTACCATGTCTGGCTGGCCGATCCCGTGAGTTCGGACGCCATCTCGCTGTTTGCCGACGGGGTATTCCTGCGCAACGAGGACGACAAGACCCGCCCCGCCCAGTTGGAGCTGCTGGGTGAGTGCGAGGCGCGGCTGACCATCCATGAGGGCAAGTATCACCAGGTGAAGCGGATGTTTGCCGCCATCGGCAACAAGGTGGTCCGGCTGCATCGGGAGCGGATCGGGGTGCTGAGCCTGGACGAAGAGTTGGCACCGGGTGAATACCGTGAGCTGACCGAGGACGAGATCGCCCAGTTCTGAAGGGCGTTAGTCGGCATCTGCTAGGCGTTGAACCTGGCCGGATGCCGATCTGCGCGCCGCTCACCGCCAGCCTCTTAGAGACTGGCGTGAGGATCGTTAGGGGCCGCTGATGCCCAGCACCAGGGCCGTGCCCAGGGTGGCCAGCAGGGCGCCGGCCCAGGCCGCGAGGGCGGGACGCTGGCCCGAATGCCACCACAGCAGGGGCAGCAGTATGACCGGGGTGGTGGAGGAGAGGATCGCCACCATGCCCACCTCACCCTGACGCAGGGCGACCAGGATCAGCGTCATCCCCAGGGCCATCGCCAGGAAGCCGTTGATGCCTATCATCCCCAGCACCCGCCGGTTGATGGGGTTGTGCGGCAGGGCGAGCGGCACCCGCAGCACCCGCAGCACGCAGTGCGCCAGCAGGGCACTGCCCATGCGGATGCCGGAGGCACTCACCGCATCCACCTCGCCGCTCATCATCACGGGTTTGGCGATGATGGCGCCGAGGCTCTGACACAGGGCCGCGGTCAGACCCAGGGCGATGCCGACGGCGAGGTGGCCGCGCACCTGTTCCCATTCGTTGTGTTGCTGGTTGCCGCGCCGTCCGAACAGGATGGCGAGCATGACGCCGGCCAGCACCAGCAGTGCCCCCAGCAGACGCCAGCCGCCGAGTCGTTCACCGAACAGCCAGAGCCCAAGCAGGGCGGAGAAGAGCGCGTGGCAGGAGAACAGCAGGCCACTGCGGCGCGGTCCCAACCGGTTCATGCAGGCGAACAGGGCGGTATCGCCGATGAAGATGCCGATGAGCCCCGACAGGGCCAGCAGGGGCAGGGCGCTCTCGGTGAGGGTCTGCCAGCCGCCTGTGGCCAGGCTGGCGCTCCCCAGCATCAGGCTGACCAGGAACATCCGCCAGCGACTGTAGGCAAAGGCCCCCAGATGGCGGGCCGGTTTGACCGAAATCAGGGCGGCGATCGCCCATAAACTGGCCGCTGCCAGCGCCAGCCACTCGTAGCCCATAAAGATCCCTGAAAATGTAGCTAGAAAGACGGGTCAGGCTGCTGTCAGCGCCTGCCATCCGTACTGCATCAAAACACCTGAAAAAAAACAGCCCGAAAGACTCCATCTCTTCGGCAAGCCCGATACAATACGGGCCGTCTTCGGGGATAACAAGCGCGGCATCATGCATTCCTGTCGAGGCGCGCCGCCGGCCTTCCCCTGTTTGCAGTCCATAGAATTGAATGAGGTTTGTCATGCTTTACCGTTTTGCCCCTCGGCCGGCCCGTCGCTGGTGCTCCCCCTTGCTGCTCGGCCTGCTGCTGACCCCGCCACTGCACGCGACCCAGGTCGTGCAACAGCCGCCGCTGGCGGATCGCCAGACCCTGGTCAAGGGCAACGGGGCCGAGCCGGAGTCCCTCGATCCGGCCCAGATCCGCACCGGCTTCCCGGGCGAGGTGGTGCTGGTTGACCTGTTCGAGGGGCTGGTGAGCGAGGATGGCCAGGGCAAGATAGTGCCGGCCCAGGCCCAGCGCTGGGAAACCAGCAAGGATGGGCTGGAGTGGCGCTTCTTCCTGCGCCCGCAACTCAAGTGGTCCAACGGCGAGCCGCTCAGGGCGCAGGACTTCGTCTATGCCTGGCGGCGGCTGCTGGATCCGGCGCAGGCCTCCCCCTCCGCCGGCTTGCTGCTGGCCACCGGCATCAACAATGCCCAATCCATCTATGCCGGGGCGCTCGATCTCAATGCGCTGGGGGTGGTGGCCGAGGGCGATCAGATCCTCAAGGTGACGCTGGAGCGGCCCGTGCCCTACTTCCTGCAGCTCATCAGCCAGCGTCCCTTCGTGCCGGTCAACGAGCAGGCGGTGGCCAAGTTCGGCAAGCAGTGGACCCAGCCCGGCAAGCTGGTCAGCAACGGTGCCTACAAGCTGGTGAACTGGGTGCCGAACGAGCGCATCGAGGCCGAGCGCAATGCCCAGTACTGGGACGATGCCCATACCCGGATCCAGCGGGTGACCTATCTGCCACTCGCCTCCCAGCACGCCGAGCGGCTGCGCTACGAGGCGGGGGAGATCCAGCTCACCAACAAGGTGGCGCTGGAGTATTACCAGAAGACCAGGCAGGAGACCCCGGAGCGGATCTGGGGCCTGCCGCTGCTGGGCACCTATCTCTACACCTTCAACCTGCGCCGCCCCGAGCTGCAGGACGTGCGGGTGCGCCAGGCGCTCGCCATGACCATAGATCGCCACCTGCTGACCGAGAAGGTCAGCGGCCAGGGTGAGCAGCCCGCCTGGTCCCTGTTGCCCGGCATGCCGGGTTATGAGGCATTAAGGTCCGAGCTGTCGCTGCAGGATCAGCCGACCCGGCTGGCCAGGGCGACCGCCCTGCTGACGGAGGCGGGCTACAACAGCGCCCATCCCCTCAAGCTGACGCTGACCTACAACACCTCGGAGAATCACAAGAAGCTGGCGCTGGCGGTGGCCTCCATGTGGAAGCCGCTGGGGGTGACCGTCGAACTCAACAACATGGAGTGGAACGCCTATCAGGTGGCCAAAGACAGCGGCGACTTCATGCTGGCCCGCTCCTTCCTGTTTGGCGACTACGTGGAGCCTTCCTCCATGCTCAACAGCTTCCGCTGCCAGGATCCCCAGAACGAGAGCGGCTACTGCAATCCGGCCTTTGACGGCTTGTTGCAGCAGGCAGCGGACACCCTGGATGGCACAGTCAGGACCGGACTCTACCGCCAGGCCGAGCAGCTGCTGATGGACGAGATGCCCGCCATCCCTGTCTACCACTACAACCAGATGCGGCTGGTGGACCCCAGCCTGCGCGGCCTGCCGAGCCGCAACCTGAAGGGCGCCATCGCCACCAAGGATCTCTATTTCAGCCAGCCATGAGGAACGAGAGATGAAGATAGCCATTATCTCCGACATACACGGCAGCCTCAGCGCCCTGGAGCGGGTGCTGGCGCAGCTTGCCCCCTGGCAGCCGGATCACTACCTGCTGCTCGGGGATCTGCTCAACCACGGCCCGCGCAATCCGGTCCCCGAGGGCTATGATCCCGCCGCCGTGGCCGAGCGGCTCAATCCGTTGGCCCCCCAAGTCATGGCGGTGCGGGGCAACTGTGATTCGGAGGTGGATCAGATGCTGTTGCACTTCCCCCTCACCGCGCCTTACAACCAGCTGCTGGTGGATGAGCGGCGCTGGTTCGTCAGCCACGGTCACCTCTACCGCCCCGGCGAGGTGCCCCTGCCGGCGGGCAGCCTGTTTATCAGCGGCCACACCCATGTCCCTGTGCTGCAGCGGGAAGGGGCGCTGGTGCTGATGAATCCGGGATCCATCTGTTTTCCGAGAGGGGAGTGGGCGGCGAGCTACGGCTGCTATGAGCAGGGCGTCATGCGCATTCATGCCTGCGCCGACGGTGCCGAGCTGATGCGGCTGGTGCTGTGAAACGCTAAAACGGGTGAGAAGAGGGGGAGGGTATTACGCCTTGATGCCCTGGGAGCGGGTGCCGGAGCGGGTGTTGCCCTTGGCGTCATAGGTCAGGGAGTTTCTGTCTCGCAGCTTGCTGAGGAAGCTGGCCAATCGGCGGTTGGAGACGATGCTGAGCTCCAGTAGGCGACCGTTGAGGTCATTCTGCTCCTGGCAGGCGTCCAGCTTGGTCTGCAATGAGTGCAACTGGGCGGGGAAGGCGCTGAGCTGTTGCCGCAGATCGGGCAGCTCGGCCAGGCTCTTGTCCAGCGCTTCTATGGTGGCAAGTTGTTGCTGCTTGCGCTCGGCCAGGGCCGGCAAGGCCAGGGCCTGATGTTGTTTGAGCAGGTCAAACTCCTCCGCCAGCAGCGCTTGCATCTGGGAGAGGTACTCGTCTTGGGCGTGCAGCAGTGAAGGCAGATCCATCATCCCAGACGCTTGTCCAGGTCGGCTTCAAAACTGAACATCTTCTTGGCCACGGCTTCGCTGTCGACCTTGTACTCCCCGCTGGCCACGGCCTTCTTCAGGCTCTCGATGCGGCTTTCGTTGCCGGTCGAGACGGTGTTGAGGGTTTTCTGCATCTGTTGCAATTGCTGCGCCTCGCTGGTCAAGGAGACAGAGTCGGTCTTGACGGTTGCCGCACGGTTGCCTTCGGCCGAAGTCGTGGATTTGGTCGCACCCTGGCTGGTCGCCGTATTCTGCAACCGGTTGTTTGCCAAGTTGTTGATATTGTTGATAGCCATACGGTTTACCTTCGTCTGCTTTGCTGTTCGCTTACCTGTTTATCGGTGACGGCGGTCAGAACTTTAGAAAAAAATTGCTGCATTAATACAACAATCAGAATGGGACCACCACAGTCCCAACGGCCGTGACCTTGCCCTGTACCGGTCTGCCTGAGCGAATGTTAACAAGCCTGATCATGTCTCCGAAGCTGCCATCTTGCAAGGCTCGGGCCATGGTTTTGATCTGCATGCTGCTGTTTTCCGCGCTCAGGGTGACCTGATCCCCCTTGCAGACCACGCAGACCTGGGTGAGCCGAATGGGCTGGCCCGGTTTGAGTTCACGCTTGCTGCGCACCCCGATGAGGGGCGCGGGGTCGCTGAGATAGTCACCGCGGATCAGGGTCTGATCCTGATAGGCCAGGGTCAGCATGGCTTCGCTCAGTATGTCCCCCTTGGCCACTGGGGTGGCGACCGTGACATAGGGTTTCTGGATGCTGACCCGCACCGGCAGGTAGAGATCCCAGGGCGCGGCGCCCTCGCACTTGAGATAGACGGTGGTGTTGCGGCGGATCTCCATCCTGGCGGGGAGGGAGATGGTCAGGCCATCCTCGCAGCGGTTGAGGGGGAGCCGCTCATCGATGGAGGCGGCCTGCACCTCGGCCTGGGCGTCGAGGGGGACATCCAGCTGGTCGAGTACGAACGCCTGCGCCTGCTCTTGCAGATATTGAGTGACCTCGGACGCCATGGCGTGAGAGAGGCTGCAAAACGGCAGTAAGATGAGGAAAAGTCTACTAATCATTTTCGTGTGCCGGCCGATAGGTTGTTCACGTATACCACCGTATTTAACTATGCTTGCTGCGTTTGTCGCAGGATCCGGTTGTCGAGACGGTGATGGTCTGACGCAAGCCAACACGCATGCATGATTAGTGCCAAGCGTTTTTTAGGGAGTGTTTATGGCGAGTATTCTTGACTCGGTCAACCAACGGACCCAGCTGGTGGGACAAAACAGACTGGAGCTGTTGCTGTTTCGTCTCAACGGACGTCAAAGATTTGGCATCAACGTCTTCAAGGTGCGCGAGGTGCTGCAATGCCCGCCCTTGACCATTATGCCCAAGCTGAACTCCAGTGTGCGGGGGGTGGCCCACATCCGTGGCCAGACCATCTCGGTGATCGATCTCAGCATGGCGATGGGCAAGCGCCCGATCCAGGATCTGAGCAAGTGCTTCATCATCATCTCCGAGTACAACCGCTCCATTCAGGGCTTCCTGGTGCACTCGGTCGAACGCATCATCAACATGAACTGGGAGTCCATCCTGCCGCCCCCCAAGGGCGCCGGTCGCATCAACTACATGACGGCGGTCACCGAGGTGGATGGCGAGCTGGTGGAGATCCTGGACGTGGAGCGGATCCTCAACGAGATCTCGCCGGTCTCGACCGAGGTGAGCGCCGAGCTGGTGGAAGCCAGCGTGGAGCGCAATCCTCACGGGCGCCCGGTGCTGGTGGCCGATGACTCCTCGGTGGCGCGCAAGCAGGTACAGCGGGCGCTCGAGGCGATCGGGGTGCAGTGCGTGCTGGCCAAGGATGGGCGCGAGGCCCTCAACATGCTGCTGGAGATGGCCAAGCTTGGGCCCATCAAGGAGCAGATTGCGCTGGTGATCTCCGACATCGAGATGCCCGAGATGGACGGCTATACCTTCACCGCCGAGATCCGTAACAATCCCAATCTCAAGGACTTGCATGTTATCCTGCACACCTCTCTGAGCGGGGTGTTCAATCAGGCCATGGTGCAGAAGGTCGGAGCGAACGATTTCATTGCCAAATTCCAGCCGGATGAATTGGCCAAGGCCGTACAAGGCGCTCTCTAATAAAGAAGAACTAACTGCATGAAGACACTGTCGGACGACTTATACAAACAATTCAGCCATTTTCTGGCGCTGCAGAGCGGCATAGTGCTGGGTGACAACAAACAGTATCTGGTCAAGAGCCGTCTGTCGCCCTTGATGGCTCGGTTTGGTATCGAGAGTCTGTCTGAACTGGTGACGCGGGCGATGAATGTGCGTGAGCGGGACCTGAAGATGGCCGTGGTCGATGCCATGACCACCAATGAAACCCTGTGGTTTCGTGACTCCTATCCGTTCCAGCTGCTGAGTGACAAGATCTTCCCCGAATTGGGCAAGAGCGGCCGCCCGATCAAGATCTGGTCCGCCGCCTCCTCCTCGGGGCAGGAGCCTTACTCCATCGCCATGATAGCGCTGGAGCAGCAGGTCAAACGGCCGGGCACCTTGCCGGGCGGGGTGCAGATAGTGGGGACCGACATCTCCAGCACCATGCTCAACCAGTGCAAGGAGGGGGTCTATGACAGCCTGGCCCTGGCGCGGGGGCTCTCGCCCGAGCGCAAGAAGCTGTTCTTCGAGCCGCACGGCGACAACAAGATGCGGATCTCGGAGCGTGTCAGAAAATTGACCAGTTTCCGGCCGCTGAACCTGCTGGAGAGCTACAGCCTGCTCGGCAAGTTCGACATCATCTTCTGCCGCAACGTGCTCATCTACTTTGCCCCCGAGGTGAAGTCCAAGATCCTCAACCAGTTCGCCGCCAGCCTCAATCCCGGCGGCTACCTGATGCTGGGGGCCTCGGAGTCCCTGGCCGGCCTCACCGACAAGTTCGAGATGGTCCGCTGCAACCCCGGCATCGTCTACAAAGTCAAATAATCCCCCTCTAGTCCCTCTTTGGCACACCTCTTGCTAAACATTCGTCAAGCAGGAGGTGTGCTATGGCAATTTCATTCGACAAGGCATTTGGTGTTCATCAATACACGCTGAGCGTTCGCGCCAAGCGTGCGGAGGTGCTATCCAGCAACATTGCCAATGCGGACACCCCAGGCTTCAAGGCCAGGGACATCAACTTCTCCCAGGCGTTGCAGGATGCCCAGAGCCAGCAGGGGTTCGGGCTGGCCACCACCAGCGAGAAGCATTTCGCCCTGCAGATGGATGCCCCGGGGGCGACCCAGTACCGCAACCCGCTGCAACCCGATACCGGTGACGGCAATACCGTGGACGTGCAGCAGGAGCGCAGCGAATTCCTGCGCAACAGCCTCGAGTACCAGGCCTCCCTCGAATTTATGAACAGCAAGATAAGCGGCCTGCTCAAGGCGTTGAAAGGAGATCAGTAATGAGTTTGTTCAAGGTCTTTGACATTGCAGGCTCAGCCATGAGCGCGCAATCCGTTCGCCTCAATACGGTCGCCAGCAACATGGCCAACGCCGACAGCGTCAGCTCCAGCGTGGAAAAAACTTACCACGCCCGGCGGCCAGTCTTTGCCGCCCAGCTGGATCAGGCCATGTCCGACAAGCAAGCCTCGGTCGGGGTGGATGTGAAAGGCATAGTGGAGAGCGATGCGCCGCTGCTCAAGGAGTACAACCCCAGTCACCCCATGGCGGACAAGGACGGCTTCATCTTCAAGCCCAACGTCAACATGGTGGAGGAGATGGCGGACATGATCGCCGCCTCCCGCAGTTACCAGACCAACGTCCAGGTCGCCGATGCGGCCAAGAAGATGCTGCAGCAGACGCTCGGTCTCGGCAAGTCCTGACACTGAGGGGTTGATTATCCATGACAGAGACCTATGACAGCTTGCCGGGCATCGATAATCAGCCCACCCGACACCGGGTTTGGCAATCCTTGAAAAGAAGGCGGTGATTCAATGGCAGATACCTATGACAGCCTGCTTGGCGTCAACCGGGCTTCGGCAAACCAGACCAGTACGGGCAATACAACTACCCCGAAGAAGGAGCTGGATCAGGCCTCCTTCCTGAAGCTGCTGACCATGCAGCTCTCCTATCAGGATCCCTTCAAGCCGGTGGACAACGCCCAGATGTTGTCCCAGATGACTTCGATGTCGACCTCGGAGGGGATCAGCAGCCTCTCCACCCAGATGGGGAACCTCAACGATCTGATGACCTCCAGCCAGGCGCTGCAGGCCTCGGCGCTGGTGGGTCAGAACGTGCTGATCCCGTCCAACACCGGCTATCTGGAAAAAGACGGCGTCATCTCCGGCATGGTCGCCACCGGCGACGGTGCCAGCAACCTCAAGGTGACGGTGAAGGACGCAAGCGGCCAGGTCATCAAGGAGTTCGCCATCGAGGGGGAACAGAAGGGTAACGTCGCCTTCGAGTGGGATGGCAAGGACAAGGACGGCAACCCGGCCAAGAGTGGCAAATACCAGATTGAGATCCACGGCACCGTCAATGGCAAGTCGGAGAGCATCCCGGCCCTGGCCTATGCCAAGGTCGAGAGCGTCACTCTGGGCACCAGCACCAACCCAAGCACCCTCAAACTCAAGGGACTGGGCGGCATCTATCTGACCGATGTATTGGAAATTGGCGGGACGGGCGGCAAGTCGACCACGACACCGGCTCCGACTTCAAAAGCGTAGTGATCTAAGGAGAAAGACATGTCATTCAACAATGCCCTCAGCGGCATCAATGCGGCTCAAAAAGACCTGAACGTCACCGCGAACAACATTGCCAACGTCAATACCACCGGTTTCAAGGAGTCCCGCGCCGAGTTTGCCGATGTCTATGCCAACTCCATCTTCGCCAATGCCAAGACCCAGGTCGGCAACGGGGTCGCGACGGGGGCGGTGGCGCAGCAGTTCCACCAGGGGGCGCTGCAATTTACCAACAACGCGCTGGATCTCGCCATCCAGGGCAACGGCTTCTTCGTGACCTCGGACGGGATGACCAGTCTGGACCGCACCTACACCCGCTCCGGTGCCTTCAAGCTCAACGAAAACAGCTACATGGTCAGCAACTCAGGGGGTTACCTGCAGGGCTACGAGACCAACGCCGACGGCACCCCCAAGGCGGTCAGCATCAATGCGACCAAGCCGATCCAGATCCCGGATCGGGCCGGTGAACCGGTCCAGACCTCCCAGATCGATGCCGGCTTCAACCTGCCCTCCACCGCCACCCCGCTGGCGGCGGGCAATGGTGCCGGCGATGCCTCCAAGTTCGATCCCAAGGACTCGGCCACTTACTCCTCCTCGACCTCGGTCGTGGTGTATGACTCCCTGGGGGAGCCGCACACCATCACCCAGTACTTCGTCAAAGAAGCCGACCCGGCCGACACGACCAAGGCGGCGGTGCCGACCGCCTGGCGCATGTACCTCTATCAGGGGGACAAGCCTGTCGACGTGGCGGGCGGTACGCCCACCACCATGGCGACTGGCGTCAGCCAGGCGCCCCTGAGCGCCCGCGTGACCTTCGATGCCTCCGGCAAGATGAACCCCACCACCGTCCCGGCGGTCATCAAGACGATAGCCCTGGGGACTCCGGGGGCGGGCATCATCACCAACGGCGCGGATGGCACCCAGGATATCGAGCTCAAACTCGGCACCGTGACCCAGTACTCCTCGCCATTTGAAGTCAATAAGTTGACCCAGGATGGCTCCACCGTCGGCCGCTTGACCAAGGTCGAGATCACGCCGGATGGCATCGTCTCGGCGACCTACAGCAACGCCACCACGGTCAAGGTGGCCATGGTGGCGGTGGCCAAGTTTGCCAACTCCCAGGGGCTGACCCAGATAGGCGACACCTCCTGGCGCCAATCCCTGCTGTCCGGTGAGGCGCTTCCAGGCACCCCCAATTCGGGCACCTTCGGCTCCATCAAGTCGTCGGCGCTGGAGCAGTCCAACGTGGACCTGACCACAGAGCTGGTGGATCTCATCACCGCCCAGCGCAACTTCCAGGCGAACTCCCGTTCCCTGGAGGTCAACACCTCGCTGCAGCAGAGCATACTGCAGATCCGCTAACCCACTCTCCTCCAGAAAGGGGCGCCTCGGCGCCCCTTTCTGCATCCGGCCTTCGCCCTTTTCCTCCCCCGTTTGGCCCGCGTCATCTGTCTTGGCATTCAATTTGCAGTTATCCGGTCAGAGTCATCTGTTTGACGGAGGATCCCATGGATCACCTGCTTTATATCGCCATGTCCGGGGCCAAGGAGAACATGAACAGCCTGGCTGTGCGTGGCAACAACCTGGCCAACGCCAACACCATCGGCTTCAAGTCTGACTTCGAGCAGGCGCGCAGCATGCAGGCGTTTGGTGAAGGCTTGCCCTCGCGGGTGTTCGCCATGACGGAGCGACCGGGTCAGAACCTGCAGCACGGCATGCTGATGACCACGGGGCGGGATCTTGACGTCGCCGTCGACGGACCCGGCTGGATTGCGGTGCAGGATCCCAAGGGGGGCGAGGCCTATACCCGCATGGGCAACCTGCAGCTGAATGCGGCCGGCAACCTGCAGACCTCGACCGGACTCAACGTGGTGGATGACGGTGGCCAGCCCATAGTGATGCCGCTACCCATGGAGAAGATCGAGATCAACCGTGACGGCACCATCAGTGGCCGCCCGGAAGGGGCCGCCCCCAACCTGGCGGAGGACTACCAGCGCATCAAGCTGGTCAAGCCGCCGGCGGATGCGGTGGAGAAGGGCCAGGATGGCCTGTTCCGCCGCAAGGATGGCCAGAGTGAGGCCGCCTCCGCCGAGGTCGGCCTGCTGGCGGGTTCGCTGGAGGGCAGCAACGTCAACGTGGTCGACGAGATGACCAACCTCATTCGCTTGCAACGTCAGTTTGAAACTCAGGTCAAGATCATGAAGACCGCCGAGGAAAACGACGAGGCCCAAACCCAGCTGCTGCGTATCAGCTAATCAAGGAGCATTAAATGAATCCTGCACTCTGGATCAGCAAGACCGGCCTCGATGCCCAGCAGACTAACATCTCGGTCACCTCGAACAACCTGGCGAACGCCAGCACCGTCGGCTACAAGAAGGCCCGCGCCATCTTCGAGGACCTGCTCTATCAGAACATCAACCAGCCGGGTGGCCGCTCCTCGGCCGACACCGAGCTGCCCTCCGGCCTGATGCTGGGGGCGGGGGCCAAGGTGGTCGCCACCCAGAAGAACCACAGCCAGGGCAACGTGCAGACCACGGACAACTCCCTGGATCTGATGATAAGCGGCCGCGGCTACTTCGAAATCCAGCTGCCCGATGGCAGCGCGGCCTACACCCGCAACGGCCAGTTCACTCTCAACGACGAGGGCACCATAGTCACCCCGGGCAATGGCTACCCGCTGCAGCCCGAGATCCAGATCCCCGAGAACGCCCAGAGCGTGACCGTGGGGGAGGATGGTCAGGTGTCGGTGCAGCTGAAAGGGGATGGCCAGTCCCAGGTGGTGGGCCAGATCAACACCACCGACTTCGTCAACCCGACCGGGCTGCAGCCCATGGGGGAGAACCTGTTCCTGGAAACCCAGTCGAGCGGCGCGCCCATCCAGGGCACGGCCGGCTCGGATGGGTTGGGGGTGGTCAAGCAGGGCATGCTGGAGACCTCCAACGTCAACGTGACCGAGGAGCTGGTGAACCTGATCCAGGCCCAGCGGGTGTATGAGATGAACTCCAAGGTCATCTCGGCGGTGGACTCCATGATGTCCTTCCTGACCCAGCGAACCTGATTAGGAGGTACATGATGAAAGCCCTATGGCTGCTGAGCCTGCTGACACTGGCAGGCTGTACCAGCACCCCCAACACCGCCAAGCCCGACGATCCCGAGTTCGCCCCCGTCTATGGCGAGTCGGAGCCGGTGTCGGTGCGGCCGACCGGTGCCATCTTCCAGCCCGAGCAGATCAATGGCATCTACTCGGACATCAAGGCCCACAAGGTGGGCGACATCATCAACATCGAGCTGTCCGAATCGACCTCGGCGTCGAAGAAGGCCAACACCCAGAGCGGCAAGGACAACAACTTCGATCTGGAAGCGGTCACCCTGGGCGGCGTGCCGGTGACGGCGAGCCCCTACAACCTCTCTGCCTCCATCGATCAGAGCAGCGCGTTCAAGGGCCAGGCCAAGGCGGACCAGAGCAACAGTCTGCAGGGCAGTATCTCGGTCAGCGTGGTCAAGGTATTGCCGAACGGCAATCTGCTGGTGCGCGGCGAGAAGTGGATCATGCTCAACAACGGCAACGAATATATCCGCATTACCGGTCTGGTTCGTCCCGGGGATGTGAGCTCGGAGAACAGTGTGTCGTCCCAGAAGGTCGCCAATGCGCGGATCCATTACGGCGGTACCGGCGATCTGGCCAACACCCAGGAGCAGGGCTGGCTGACCAGCTTCTTCAACGGTCCCTGGTGGCCCATCTAGCGAGGGGGCCACGGCGGCCCGCTTGATAATCACGGGCCCCAGTGGCTTATTCAGGGCTCAGGCCCATTCAGGATTTACGGGGCCCTGGTGGTCTATTTAGGAGATCTCATGAATCGACTCCGTCTGCTTGGCCTGCTGTGCTGCTGCCTGCCGCTCGGGCTGGCACACGCCTCCCGCATCAAGGATCTCAGCTCGGTGGAAGGGGTGCGCAGCAACCAGCTGATCGGTTACGGCCTGGTGGTGGGCCTGCCCGGCACCGGCGAGAAGAACAACGCCTTCACCGAACAGACCTTCAGGACCATGCTCAACAACTTCGGCATCAAGGTGCCGGACAACATCAAGCCCAAGATCAAGGATGTGGCGCCGGTCGCCATCCACGCCGATCTGCCGCCCTTCTCCAAGCCGGGCCAGACCATAGATGTGACCGTCTCCGCCATCGGCGAGGCGAAGAGTCTGCGTGGCGGTACCCTGCTGCAGACCTTCCTCAAGGGGCTGGATGGCCGCGTCTATGCGGTGGCCCAGGGCAGCCTGGTGGTCGGGGGACTGGGAGCCGAAGGCGCAGATGGATCCAAGGTGGTGGTGAATACCCCGACCGTAGGGCGCATCGCCAACGGGGCGACCGTGGAGCGCGAGGTGGCCAACTCCTTTTCCGAAGGGGATACCATCACCTTCAACCTGAACCGGCCCGATTTCACCACCGCCCGCCGGGTGGCCGATGCGGTCAACGATCTGGTGGGACCCAACATGGCCCAGGCGCTGGACGCCACCTCGATCAAGGTGTTTGCTCCGCGTGACCCGGGTCAGCGGGTCTCCTACCTGGCCACCATCGAGAACATTGAGGTGGATCCGGCCAGCGAGTCCGCCAAGATCATCGTCAACTCGCGCACCGGCACCATCGTCATCGGCAGCCAGGTCAAGCTGCGCCCGGCCGCCATCAGCCACGGCGGGCTGACGGTCACCATCGCCGAGAACCAGCAGGTCTCCCAACCCAATCCGCTGTCGGGCGGCCAGACGGTGGTCACCAACAACTCCACCATCAACGTGCAGCAGGAGCCGGGGCGGATGTTCAAGTTTGATACCGGCGCGACCCTGGACGATCTGGTGCGGGCGGTGAATCAGGTTGGGGTCGCCCCCGGCGATCTGATGGCGATCCTGGAGGCGCTGCAGCAGGCAGGCGCCATCCAGGGGCAACTGGTCATTCTGTAAGAGGCTGTCCAGGCGAGCCTATGGCTGTTCTCTGGCGGCGCCGCAGCGGGCGGCACCTCAGGGGGCAGCTGGTCATTCTGTAGGCGGCTGTCCAGGCGAGCCTATGGCTGTTCTCTGGCGGCGCCGCAGCGGGCGGCACCTCAGGGGGCAGCGGGTCATTCTGTAAGCGGCTGTCCAGGCGAGCCTATGGTTATTCTCTGGCGGTGCCGCAGCGGGCGGCACCTCAGGGGGCAGCGGGTCATTGTGTAATTAATAGCGGCAAGGGTTTGCCACGGGCGGCAAAGAGGAAGGTTATGGCAGAGTTCGACACCCAGAGCGGTATCAATATTGGCATGGTGCAGGACGTCCAGAATCTGGACAAGCTGCGCCGGATGGGCATGAGCAAGGAGGGCAAGGCCGAGGCGCTGATGGCGGCGTCCCGCCAGTTCGAGTCCATCTTCACCCAGACCCTGTTCAAGGGCATGCGCCAGGCCAATGCGGTGTTGACTGAGGATAACCCGTTCAGCAGCAGCTACACCCAGTTCTACGAGGGCATGCTGGACGAGCAGCGGGTGGCCGACATGTCGAGCAAGGGCGGGATTGGCCTGGCCGAGATGGTGGTCAAGCAATTCTCCCCCGAGAAGCAGTTTACCCACAACGACGGCCGGGTGCTCAAGCTGCCGCAACGCACCGAGCGGGTCTACAAACCCTACCAGCCGCCCACCTCTGCCCCCAACGATCTGATCGCAGCCTCAAAAGTTGGCAAAGATTTTGCTGAGAAGGGGATGGAGGGGGCCGAACCGGCCTTGACCATGCCCAGACGTCCGCACCGCACCGTGCCCCCCATGGGGAGCTCCCAGCCCGCGGCGGCACTGGATGCGACCGGCAAGGTATTCGATACCCCGGAGGAGTTCGTCAACCGCCTGATGCCGCTCGCCAAGAAGGCGGCGGACAAGCTGGGGCTGAGCCCGGCGGTGCTGGTGGCCCAGGCCGCCCTCGAGAGCGGCTGGGGCAAGCGGGTGATCAAGGACGGGGAGGGGCAGATGACCCACAACCTGTTCGGCATCAAGGCCGACCCCCGCTGGGAAGGACCCAAGGCGGTGGTTAGCACCCTGGAATATGAGCAAGGGGTGGCGTCGCGCCAGAAGGCGGCGTTTCGCTCCTATGAGTCGTTCGAAGAGAGCTTCAACGACTATGTCGATTTCCTGACCTCAGGTTCCCGTTACCGGGGGGCACTGGCCAAGGCGGACAGCCCTGACCGTTATTTCGAGGCGCTGCAGCAGGCCGGTTATGCCACCGATCCCCAGTACGCCAGCAAACTGAAACAGGTGTTGCGCAGTGATGCCATTGCCGGCTACGCCGCAACCAGCCACACAGAGATGGAGCTGTAAGTTATGGCAAGCGATCTGCTTGGAATAGGGACCTCGGGTGTGATGGCCCAGCAGCGGCTGCTGCAGACCACCAGTAACAACATCGTCAACGTCAATAGCCAGGGCTATGTACGTGAACGCACCCTGGTGTATACCAATTCCATCGGATTGGGGACCGGCGACATGGTGACCCAGCGGGTCATCAACAACTATGCCCAGGGGGAGATGCGCCGCGATACCTCCGCCTATCACGCCTCAGGCACGCGCTACGATCAGCTGTTCCAGCTGGATAGCCTGCTCGGCGATACCAGCAACAGCGTGGGCACCACCATCACCTCTTACTTCAAGGCGTTTCATACCGCCAACGAGTCGCCGGCCGAGATCGGCGGGCGCAAGACCACCCTGAGCGAGCTCAACGGCATGGTGAACCGCTACCAGACCCTCTCTGCCCAGCTCGACAAGCAGACTGACACCATCAATGCCACCATCGGCGACGAGACCGACAGGGTCAACAGCCTGCTCACCAGCATCAACGATCTGAACCAGGCCATCATCCGCACCCAGGGCTCGCCGGAAGAGAACCTGATGCTGTTCGATCAGCGCGACGAAGCCGTGCGCCAGCTCTCCGAGAAGATGGATATCCGCACCGTGACCCAGCCCAACGGCAGCATGCTGGTCAACATGAGCACAGGCCACTCTCTGGTGCTGGACGGCGGCGTGGCCCAGTTCAAGGTGGCGGCGGGGGATCCCGACTCCCGCGACTCGATCCTGCAGCTCACCCTGGGCTCGAACAAGGTCAATATCAACGACAAGGACATCGGCGGAGCCATCGGCGGCTTGTTCACGGCGCGTAACGATCTGGATCCCTCCAAGCGGGAGCTGGGGCAGCTCGCCGCCGCCATGGCCGATGCCATGAACCAGCAGAACCGGTTGGGGATGGATCTGGATAACGAGCTGGGGGGAGATCTCTTCTCCCTCTCGGCCAGCAAGGGGCTGCCCTACGGCAGCAACCAGGGCAACGGCGCCGCCAGCGTGAGCTTCGTGCCCGGCAAGGGGACCGAGGTCACCACCTTCGATTACGAGGTGCAGTTCAGCAGCGCCACCGGCTATGAGGTGTTCTCCATCGATGGCACCGGCAAGCGCAGCTCGCTGGCGACCGGTACCACGCCCCCCGCCAAGTTCGAGCTGGCGGGGCACGGCCTCGAGATCGACTTGTCCGGTACCCCGGCCGCCGGCGACAAGATACTGCTGCAACCGACCAAGCACGCCGCCGCCGGACTGAAGGCCGCGATCACCCGCCCGGAAGACATCGCCCTGGCGGCCCCCATCAAGGCCGACAAGAGTGCCCAGAATCTGGGCTCGGGCGAGATCAAGCTGAATGGCATCCATAACACGGGGGCGGGGTCGGGTTTTGGTACCAATGCCCTGGATCCCACAGCGCCTCAGGTCGTCAAGATAGACAACGGTGGCAACTACGAGGTCTATGCGGCGGATGGTACCACCCTCATCGGGGTGGCCCCGGCGGCCAGCAAGGGCCAGAACCTGATGGCGGCCCTCGAGAGTCCGCTGGGCGGCCCCAAGGTCTACGCCGATCCCAACCAGAGCCCGGGCTATGACTTCAGCATCACCGGCAAGGTGGAAGCCAAAGACAGCTTCAACCTGAGCTACAACAAGAACGGTTTCGCCGACAACGCCAACGGCCTGGCCCTGGCGGAGCTGCAGAACAAGGAGCTGGTGCGCAAGAACAACAACGCCGCCACCAGCAACGACAAGATGACCTTCAACGACGCCTATGGCGCGCTGGTGACCGGGGTGGGCAACAAGACCAGCCAGGCCAAGACCCTGTTGCAGGCCAACGAGGCCAAGCTGACCCAGAGCACCGGCATCTACGAGAGCGTCTCCGGGGTCAACCTGGAGGAGGAGGCGGCCAACCTCATCCGTTTCCAGCAGTCCTATGCGGCCTCGGCCCAGATCGTCAGCACCGCCAAGACCATTTTCGACACCCTGTTGTCTTCCGTGAGGTAAGTCATGCGCATTACCACCAACATGATCTATGACCGCAACCTCGCCACCATGAGCAAGGTCAGCGAGCGTCAGAACACCGCCTATGAGCAGTTGATGACGGGGGACAAGTTCAACCGGGCGGGGGAAGACCCCTCCGGCATGAGCCAGAAGATGGCGCTGACCAAGGAGATCGATCTGTTCAAGCAATACGGGGTCAACGGCAGCCTGCTGGAGAACAGCCTGGGGCACGAGGACACGGTGCTGACTTCCATCAACAACGCCATGCTGAGCGCCCAGACCCTGATCCAGAAGGCGAACAGCTCGGCCATGGGCTCGGAGGAGCGCAACGCCATCGCGAGCGAACTGGAGGGGCTGCAGAAACAGATGTTCGATCTGATGAACAGCAAGAACTCCCAGGGGGAGTTCATTTTCGGCGGCAACCAGAGCAAGACCCAGCCCTTCGTCAAGGATGCCAGCGGCAACTACGTGTTCCAGGGGGACACGGGCCAGCGCAGCATCCAGGTCTCTCCCACTGTGCAGATCCCGGCCAACGACTCCGGCTTCAACCTGTTCGAGACGGTCGCCACCCGGCGCACCGCCAGTGCCACCACGGCCAACATCAAGGTCGGCGTGGGGGATCAGGGCAACTTCGAGAGCTTCTATCGCAATAGCTACGACTCCTCCCTGGCCAGCAACCAGTTCACCGTGAGCACCCTGGCGGGTCCGCCGGACAGCTACGAGATCAAGGACAGCGGCGGCACTGTGGTGCAAAGCGGTGACTACAGCGCGGGCAACAAGATAGCCTTCAACGGGCTGGAGCTGACCCTGGACCTGCCCACGGGCGGGGCGGATCAGAACTTCGCGCTCGATACGCCGAAGAACGACAGCGTGCTCAATGGCATGTCCGATTTCATCTCGGCCCTGCGCGACCCGACCATACCGGCGGCGGATTTCCAGCTGGCGGTGGCCGATGCCACCACCCACATGAACAATGCCAGGACCCAGGTCGATCGGGGGCAAGGGGATGTGGGCAGCCGGTTGAACAGCCTGGAGCAGGTGATGGGCTCCAACGACGGGCTCAGCACCCTGAACCAGCAGGCGCGGGCCAAGGTCTCGGAGGCGGACATGTACGAGGTGATAGCCGCGCTCTCCAAGGAGGAGGCCGCCATGAGCGCCTCCCAGCTCTCCTTCAGCAAGATAAGCAAGCTGACCCTGTTCGACTATATCCGCTGAGTGACTGCTCCCTCTGGCCTCGGTCAGGGGGAGCCACCTCTCCCTATCCGCCGTCCTTCCCTTCAATTTGTAACAAGCTATTGCCAGCGGCCCGGTCGGCTTGACTCGGGTCCGGCCCTGGTCGATGATGCCGCCCGCACAACCTCAGGGTTGTGGCTATTTTTCGCAGCATCTCGTTAGGCGAGGCTCCTGCATAAACACAGGCCACTGATCTCACGACGTCCAGAGACGCCCAAGATCAGGACAGTTTTCATCGGATTAAGGTGTCAACCCAAGTGGCTTCCGGCGTGCCGGATACGTTATGCAGTGCTAAAGCTGGTACGTGGGGATGATGACACGCCGAACGGCGTCATTTCCTGCCTATTACTCGTCAATCAAATTGCTGTTTTCTTATCGACAGTGACCGGTGCGAGCCGGTTGCCCTCAGGCCCTGCCTGAGATCACATGAGGTTATCTGTGATGAAGAAAACACACACCCTGCTCAATCGTCATCAACTGCTCGATCTGGCCGCCCTGCAGGGCTGGCTGGCCCACAACCTGGATCCGGTGGCGCGCGCCGATCAGCTGCTGACCCTGCGTCCGGAAGAGCTCAACTGCATCTTCGATACCCTGCCCATGGCGGAGGGGGCCGCCCTGCTCGGGTCGCTCCCGCCCGACTGCGCGGCCCGGCTGCTGCTGCGCCTGCATGCCAGCCTCGTCGGCCTGCTGCAGGGGGCCATGCCGAGGCGCGAGCTGCTGGCCATCTTGCGCAGGCTCAATGAGCGGGATCGTGACACCCTGCTCTCCCGCTTCCCCGAGTCGGTACGATCCAGCTTCCAGTCGCTGCTGGACTGGCCGAGCGAGTCGGTCGGGGCCAACATGCGCCACGAATACCTGGCCATCGGCGAGCGGGAGACGGTGGGGCGCGCCAAGCAGCTGATCCACGACGCCTGGGACAACGCCCAGCTGTTCCAGCATCTCTACGTGGTCAATGAGGGGCAGCAGCTGCTCGGCAGCGTCTCCCTCAAGTCGCTGCTGATCGCGGATCCCCTGCGGCCGGTGAGCGAGCTGATGGACCGTGAGGCGGTGCGGATCAACGCCCGGGCGGATCAGGAGCTGGCGGCCCGCCTGCTGATCGACCGCGACATCTCGAGCCTGCCGGTGGAGGAGCAGGGTCGCCTGGTGGGGATCTTCCATGTGGACGACGCCGCCGACATCCTGGAGCTGGAGTCCACCGAGGATGCCGAGCTGCAGGGCGGCTCCTCGCCGCTGGACACCCCCTACCTGCAGGCGAGCCCCTGGCAGCTGTGGCGCAAGCGGGTGGGCTGGCTGCTGATCCTGTTCGTGGCCGAGGCCTATACCGGCACAGTGCTGCGGGCGTTCGAGGAGCAACTGGAGGCCGCCATCGCGCTGGCCTTCTTCATCCCGCTGCTCATCGGCACCGGCGGCAACAGCGGCACCCAGATCACCACCACCATAGTGCGCGCCATGGCCGTGGGGGAGGTGAGTCTGCGCAACCTCGGCACAGTGCTGAAGAAGGAGCTCTCCACCGGCCTGCTCATCTCGGTGGCCATCGCCATCGCGGCCTGGGTGCGGGCCTGGAGCCTGGGAGTCGGCCCCGAGATCGGCATGGTGGTCACCCTGACCATCATCGCCATCGTGCTCTGGAGCGCCACCGTCGCCTCGGTGATCCCCATGGTGCTGCGCCGCCTGCGGATCGATCCGGCGGTGGTCTCGGCCCCTTTCATCTCCACCCTGGTGGACGGCACCGGCCTCATCATCTATTTCGAGATCGCCAAGTGGCTGCTGCCCGAGCTGCAGTGACCCGCGAGAAAGCAAAAAGGCAGCCATTGGCTGCCTTTTTTCGTTGGCGGAACTCAGCTCAGCTGGAACAACAGCGGCCAGCCCTGCTCCTGGCAGTAACGGTGCTCTTTCTCCAGGTTCTGCATCAGCAGGCGGTTCTCGTCGCACCAGTCGGTCGGCAGGGTGACCACCAGCTGATCTTCGGCGGCCTGCACCTTCCATTCCGGCAACAGGTTGTCCTGGCGCCTGTGGTGCGCCGCCACGGCGAGGCGCAGGATGCGGATGCAACGCAGCACCGTCTGCTCGTCATGGTTGGGCAGGGCGGGCAGCTCGGAGAGCTTGAGCCCCTTGCGCTGGAACCGCACCAGGGCCGCCAGCAGGGCCTGATCGTCCTGGTTGAAGCCAGGCAGATCGGTGTTCTGCAAGATATAGGCGGAGTGGCGATGGATGCCGCTGTAGTTGATGGCGAGGCCAATCTCGTGCAGCCGCGCCGCCCAGCCGAGGATGGCGCGATAGGGTTCCTCCGGCATCTGCCAGGGGCCGCTCAGGGCATCGAACAGGGCCAACACGCTCTGCTCGACCCGGTTGGCCTGGCGCTTGTCGATGCGATAGTGGGTGCTGAGGGCCAGGGCGGTGCGCTCGCGGATGTCGTGATGCTGCAACCGCTCCTCGAATTCATACAGCAGCCCCTCGCGCAGGGCGCCGTCAGAGTACTCCATCCGCTCTATGGGCAGGGAGGTGAAGAGCCCGAGCAGTATGGCCACCGCCGCGGCAAAGACCTCACGTCGCTCGTCGGTCAGGCCAGCGAGTTTGAGCTGGTCCACCCGCTTGTGCTCGAGCATCTCTTTCTTCAGCCGTTCAAGTCCGGTGAGCGTGATGCTGCCATCGGTCCAGCCCTCGCCCTGCAAGACGTCGCGCACTGTGCGAATGGAGCCCGAGCTACCGAGGCAGCTCTGCCAGCCCAGCTTGCGGTACTGGTTGATGATGGGGGCGAGCTGATGCTGCGCCTCCAGCACGGCGCCGTTGAAGGACCGCTCGCTCAGCTTGCCATTGGCAAAGAAGCTCTGGGTGAAGCTGACGCAGCCCATCTTGCGGCTGGTGAGGGCCTTGTGATCGAAGCCCTCGCCGATGATGAGCTCGGTACTGCCGCCACCGATGTCGACCACCAGTACCTGGCCTTCAATATGCTGGGTGTGGGCGACCCCCTGATAGATGAGGCGCGCCTCTTCCTGGCCGCTGATGATCTCGATGGGATGGTTCAAAACCTTGACCGCCTCGCTCACGAACGCGCGGGCGTTGCTGGCGCGGCGCAGGGTATAGGTGCCGGCGATGCGGATCTGATCCGGCTTGATGTTGGTCAGCCGCTCGGCGAACAGGCTGAGGCACTCGAGTCCCCGGTCCATGGCCTCGTCCGACATGCGGCGCTGCTCGTCCATGCCCTCCGCCAGCCGGACTCGCTCCTTGATGCGATCGACGATCTGCATCCGTCCCTCGTTGAGGCGGGCGATGACCATGTGAAAGCTGTTCGAGCCCAGATCGACAGCGGCGTACAGACTATTGTCCATGGTTTGACTCTATCCGTTTGAGGTAGTCGTAAATCGCGACCTGAGAACGAACCTTGCGGCGGTTGCCCCGCTTCACATATTCGTTGCTCTGGTTCGCATCGATGACCCTTGCCTTGCAGGTGTCGCTCAGCTGCAACTGCAAAATATCCAGGATGCGCTGCTTGAGCCGCTCGTCATAGATGGGGGTGCCCACCTCGATCCGGCCGTCGATGTTGCGGCTCATCCAGTCGGCGCTGGAGATGAACAGCTGGGGGTTGCCCTTGTTGTGGAACACCATGACCCGCGGGTGCTCGAGGAAGCGGTCGATGATGCTGATGACCTGGATATTCTCGCTCAGGCCCGGCACGCCGGGGCGCAGGGCGCACATGCCGCGGATGATCATCTGGATGGGCACCCCGGCCTGGCCGGCGGCATAGAGGCGGTTGATGAGGTCCCGGTCCACCAGGTTGTTGATCTTGAGCGTGATGCCGCTGGGCTGGCCCGCCTTGGCGTTGGCCAGCTCGTTGTCGATGTGGCGATAGAGCTGGCGCCGGCTGTTGATGGGGGAGACCATCAAGTGGTTGAACTTGTAGCGCCGATAGGGGTACTCGATGTACTCGAACACCCCCTCCACCTCGGCGGTGATGTCCGGGTGGCGGGTCAGCAGGGAGAAGTCGGTGTAGATCTTGGCGGTCTTCTCGTTGAAGTTGCCGGTGCCGATATGGGCGTAGCGCACCGCCTCGCCATGCTCGTGGCGGGTGATGAGGCAGAGCTTGGAGTGGATCTTGAGGCTCGGCACCCCGAACACCACCTTGACCCCGGCATCGGTCAGGATGTTGGCCCAGTCGATGTTGGCTGCCTCGTCGAAGCGGGCGCGCAGCTCTACCACCACAGTCACCTTCTTGCCGTTGTTGGCGGCGTCGATGAGGGAGTGAATGATGCGCGACTTCTTGGCGACCCGGTAGATATTGATGCGAATGGCACTCACCGCCGGATCGAACGCCGCCTGGCGCACCAGCTCGGTGAAGTGGTGGAACTTGTGATAGGGGTAGTAGAGCAGTATGTCCTGCTTGGTGATGGCGTCGAAGGCGTTGACGAAGCCATCAAAGTCGTGGCAATCGAGCGCCGGCAGCTTGGGGTTTTCCAGATAGTCCCGGCCCACGTTGGGGAAGCCGATGAAATCCTTGAAGTTGTGATAACGGCCGCCGGGCATGATGGCGTCGTAGCTGCTGATCTGCAGCTTGAGCTTGAGGAAGCTTATCATGGCGGCGGGCATCTCCCGCTCGTAGACGAAGCGCACCGGCATGGCGGTGAGGCGCTGCTTGAGGCCATCACTCATCTTGTCCACCAGGCTCAAGTCCAGCTGATCGGAGAGATCGTACTCCGCATCCCGGGTCAGCTTGACCGCGTAGGCGGCTATCTCGTCGTAGTCGAAGAAGCCCTTGAAGATCTCGTCGAGGCAGAAGCGGATGACGTTATCCAGGATGATGATCTGCTTCTTGCGACGGGTTCCCTCCGGCGGGAGCTGGAAGAAGCGGGGCAGATCGTCGGTCGGCACCTCCACCAGGGCGTACTGGATCACCTGGCCGCCCTTCTTCATCTCGATGGCGAGGTAGGTGTGCTCATCCTTGAGGAACTTGACCGGGTTGACCTCCTTGTTGAGCAGGATGGGGATGATGTGGCGCAGCACCTTCTCCCTGAAAAAGACCCGCAGCCACTGCTGGATCGCCTCGGAGAGCTGGTTCTCGTTGACCAGGAAGATGTTGTGGCGGGCGAGGGCGATCAGCAGCTCTTTATAGGTGTTGTCGAAGGCCTCGCCGAGCGCCATCACCTTCTGCTGGATGGCGCGCAGCAACACCTTGGCGTCGTCATCGCCGCCGTGCACCTCGTTGATGAGGATGCGGCGCTTGACGTCCGATACCCGTACCTTGAAGAACTCGTCCTGATTGGAGGAGAAGATCCCCAGAAAACGGACCCGCTCGATGAGGGGGACCGTCTTGTCCATTGCCTCTTGTAACACCCGTTCATTGAATGAGAGCCAACTCAGCTCCTTTTCTTCATACTGCTTGTCGGTGCTCA
Organism: Aeromonas sp. sif2433; assembly: GCF_019218705.1. Classification (NCBI taxonomy): domain Bacteria; kingdom Pseudomonadati; phylum Pseudomonadota; class Gammaproteobacteria; order Aeromonadales; family Aeromonadaceae; genus Aeromonas; species Aeromonas sp. sif2433. The sequence goes on along the minus strand of NZ_JAHUXD010000002.1, from coordinate 185,629 downwards.
TGTGGTGCCTCTGTGATCAGGTTGCGTCTGCGCGGCAGTTATGGCGTGGATAGGTGACAGATTTATGACAATGAGTCCTATTCTGCCACGGCCTGATCGATGTCGACCACCAGGTCATCGGAGAGGGATTCCAGCGCCGCGATCAGATCGCCGAGCTCGAGCCCGGGCGGCAGGGCGACCAGGGCATGGGCGTAGAACAGCGGGGCACCGGAGTGGGGGGCCGGTTCGCAACCTGTGGTGAGATCGGCGACGTTGATGTTGAGCTGGCGCAGTATGCTGGCCACTTCGTGCACTATGCCGGGCCTGTCGTTGCCGGTGACGCTCAGCATCACCTGACGCTCCGGCTCCTGGCTGACCTGCCCCTCGGCGAAGCTGACGGTGAGACCCGGCAGCATCACCAGCGCCTCGCACAGGCCACGGTAATGCTCATCGGGGACGCTGACATGCAGGATGCCGGCAAATTGTCCCGCCAGCTCGCTCATGGAGCTGGCCAGCCAGTTGCCCTGCTGCTGGGTGATGATGTCGGCCAGACTCTCGACGATACCGGGCTTGTCCGCGCCGATCACGGTGACGACCAATTGCTTTTGCATCCTGCTCTCCTTCGAATTGGGTTTCTGTAGCATTGTGCCTGCAGTGTCAGGCCATATGAAGCCCGCCTTGCGCAAATGTAGTGAAAAAACGCCGATGCCGGAGGCGGCCGCCATTTCTGCGCTGCCTGACCCTTCTCCCCCGTGGTAGAGTGATGGCCCTTCTTCTGTTTTGTGAACTGGATAGTGCACTCATGAATACCCTAGTCGTATCGGGATTGGTGTTATTGGTACTGCTCCTGCTGGCGATCTTCTGGACCAGAGGCAAGAAAGGCAAAACGCTGCCCTATGATCTGCGGGAGGCTCTGTGCAGCCCGGCTGAGCGTTCCTTCCTCGGGGTGCTGGATCTGGCGGTCGGTGATCAGGCGCGGGTCTTTGCCAAGGTGCGGGTCGCGGACGTGCTGGCGCCGGAGACCCGGATGGGCAAGAGCAAATGGCAGCAGGCGTTCAACAGGATCAGTGCCAAGCATTTCGATTATCTGCTGTGCCACCCGCAAGATCTCTCCTTTCTCTGCGCCGTCGAGCTCGACGACAGCTCCCACCGCCACCAGAAACGCAAGGTGCGCGATGCCTTCCTGAAGTCGGCCTGTGACAGCGCGGGCCTGCCCCTGCTGCAGATCCCGGCGAGTAGCCATTATCGGGTCGAGGAGCTGCGCGAGCAGTTGTTGCCCTTGCTGAGCAAGGCGAGCCCCCAGATCGAGGTGACGTTGCCGGGTGAGCGGCGCGAGCCCACCTTCAGTCCGCTGCTGCTCGATGGCGTGGATGTGGAGGATAGCCGCCACGGGCATGCCGCCGTGCGGGCCAAGGTGCTGGATCAGACCCCGTTCATCGAGTCGGACGCCGGGCTGGTGGACAACCTGTTTGCCGATCCGGACGAAGAGGATCAGCCCCATGAGGCACCTCATTGCCCTCGCTGTGATGCCCCCTTGGTGGAGCGGGAAGCCAAGAAGGGCCCCCATGTCGGCCGCCTGTTCCTGGCCTGCAGCCGTTTCCCCGAGTGCCGCTACGCCGCCCCCCACGGCCAGCTCAAACACTGATCCTCTGGTTGGCTCCGGCTGCGGTCGGAGCCCTTCCTCGTCTGTTTTCCCGGTTCCCACCTATTTTTGCCTCTTCGATGACAAAAACTGTCTGATTGTGATCGCTGTCCCGCCGACAGGAATCGATCGCGACAGCTTTTGACAACGCGCCATAATTTTGGCACTTTGTGCGCCTCACATGACGTGCGTGTCTGTCTCTATCGGCACGGAAATAACAACAAACACTAAAAATTATAATAATAAGCACGGAAAAACAACAACTTGGCTTCAGGTGGTAAGACAGATGGATATGATGGCGATGGGGGTATTGCTTGTCGATGCCGATGAACGGCGACGTCAGCAACTGGGTACTGTGCTCTCGTTCATGGGGATCCCCTGGCAGGAGGTGGTAGAAACCGAACTCGATGTGGCCATCGAATCGTCCGGTCCGCTGCAGGGGATCCTGACCGGTGAGTTGATGGAACGTTCGCTCGGAGAACTGCTGACCGCCTTTCCCTGTATCCCGTTTCTCTCCCTGATAGAGGCCGATCACCCCAACTGCAACTTCATCGGCGGCTCGGACGAGCCCTTCACGTACGAGTCCCTGACTCGCCAGCTGCATTTCTGCCAGGCTTTCATCTCCTTGCACCCGCGCCAACAGCAGCACGACAAGGGGCAGACCCTGTTGCGACTGCTGGTGGGCAAGGGCAAGGGGATCCAGGCGGTGCGTCGCCTCATCAGCCAGGTCGCGGAGACCGACGCCAACGTGCTGATCCTGGGGGAGTCCGGTACCGGCAAGGAGGTGGTGGCCCGCGCCATCCACGAACTCTCTTCCCGCAGCAGTGGCCCCTTCGTCCCCATCAACTGCGGCGCCATCCCGGCCGAGTTGCTGGAGAGCGAGCTGTTCGGCCACGAGAAGGGGGCCTTCACCGGTGCCATTGCCGCCCGTCGCGGCCGCTTCGAGCTGGCCCAGGGCGGTACCCTGTTCCTCGATGAGATCGGCGACATGCCACTGCCGATGCAGGTCAAGCTGCTGCGGGTGCTGCAGGAGCGCCTGTTCGATCGGGTCGGCGGCAGCAAGCCGGTACAGGCGGACGTGCGGGTGATAGCGGCGACCCACCGGGATCTGGAGGCGCTGATCCGCACCCAGGGTTTTCGCGAGGATCTCTATTACCGCCTCAATGTCTTCCCCATAGAGACGCCGCCGCTGCGCGAGCGATCCGACGACATCCCCTTGTTGCTGCAGGAGCTGCTCAATCGCCATGCGGAGCAGCACAGGGGACTCATTCGTCTGACCCAGCGCGCCATGGAATCCCTGATGCAATATGCCTGGCCCGGCAACGTGCGCGAGCTGTCGAACCTCATCGAGCGGCTGCTGATCCTCTACCCCAACCAGATCGTCGACGTGGCGGACTTGCCGGGTCGCTACCGCCTGCTGCCCTGCGAGCCCAGGGACGAGCGGCTCACCGAGATGGATGAGCGCGATGCCCTGGCAGCCGTGTTCCAGAGCCTCCCCGAGCCGGAGCCCGGCAGCGCTATCGTGCTCCCCATGCAGTTGCCACTGGAGGGGGTCAATCTCAAGGAGATGCTGGCCGACCTCGAGGTGGAGCTGATCCGCCAGGCTCTGGAAACCCAGGAGGGGGTGGTGGCCCGCGCCGCCGATCTGCTCAGCATGCGCCGTACCACCCTGGTGGAGAAGATGAAGAAATACGGCATGAGCAAGGAAGCCTGAGGTCAATGCTTTGACACCTATATGCAATCTATTGATATATAGCTGTTATTTTACTGGCATGGAAATTGAATAGCCTGATCCCAAACCCAGTTTGAGGTCAGGTTTATGACAATCTTGCAGCAGGACAACCCGCTTCAGTCACACGAGGTGAGCCAGCTTTATGCCATCTTCACGGCGCTGCCGACCGGCGTGCTGCTGCTCGATGGGGAGGGTCGGATCACCCGCGCCAACCCGGCGGCGTTGGCCCTGCTGGGGGAGCCGCTGGAGGGCCAGTCCTGGCGCCAGATCATCGCCCGCTGTTTCCAGCCCCGCGAGGATGACGGTCACGAGATTTCCCTGAGCGATGGGCGCCGGGTGCAGCTCTCGACCCAGCCCCTGCCGGATCAGCCGGGCCAGCTGGTGTTCATCACCGATCTCACCGAGACCCGCCAGCTGCAAGACAGGGTCAACCACATGAAGCGGCTGTCGGCCCTCGGCAACATGGCCGCCTCCCTGGCTCACCAGATCCGCACCCCGCTCTCTGCCGCCATGCTCTATGCGGCCAACCTCGCCAACCGCACCCTCAAGCCTGAGTCGCGCACCCTGTTCCAGCAGAAGCTGATGGCCAGGTTGCAAGACCTGGAAAAACAGATCAGCGACATCCTGCTGTTTGCCCGCAACGGCGACAACCAGGTGGTGGCCCCCGTCTCGGTACAGGGGCTGCTGGCTGAGGTGCAGGCCGGTGCCGAGGCGTTCTGTCAGCAGCAGGGCTGCACGCTGCACATCGAGGCGCCAGAGCCGGATCTCTGCCTGCTCGCCAACAGCAGCGCCCTGGCCGGTGCCATCAACAACCTGATCGCCAACGCCCAGCAGGCCGGGGCCGACTCGCTGCTGGTGAGTGCGGTGCGCAGCGGCGCCCGGGTGGAGATGCGCATCCTCGACAACGGCAAGGGGATACCCGCCCAGCTGCTCAATCAGATTTTCGAACCCTTCTTCACCACCCGCTCCCAGGGCACCGGCCTGGGGCTGGCGGTGGTGCAATCCGTGGTGCGTGCCCATCAGGGGGAGGTCGGCGTGGCCTCGGTCCCCGGTGAGGGCACCTGCTTTACCCTGTCGTTCCCCCTGCATCAGCAAGCGGTGCGGCTTGGCGGTGTGGCATGAACCCTATGTCGGCCGAGGCCATCCGGCCTGCGGTGATGAATGTCGATAAGGCCATATTGGCCGTGGTGGGAGGAGTGGCATGAGCCATGTCGGATCCCTGTTGAGAGCCGGTGGCGATGCCGTTTGGCCAATGTCAGTGAATATTGATGAGGCCGTATTGGCCGTGGTGGGAGGTGTAGCATGACTCAGGCCCGGATCCTGGTGGTGGAAGATGACAGCGGCCTGCGCGAGGCGCTGGTGGATACCCTGCTGCTCGGCGGCTACGAGTGCCGCGAGGCGGACAGTGGCGAGCGGGCCCTGCTGACCCTGTCGCGCCAGAGCATCGACATGGTCATCTCCGATATCCAGATGGGGGGCATGGATGGCCTGACCCTGCTGGCCAACATCCGCCAGCAGTATCCCCAGGTGCCGGTGCTGCTGATGACGGCCCATGCCAACATCGACGGGGCGGTGCGCGCCATGCGCGAGGGCGCCATCGACTACCTCGCCAAGCCATTCTCCCCCGAGGTGCTGCTCAACCAGGTCAGCCGCTATGTGCCGCCTCAGAAGATCGAGAAGCGAGCCGTGGTGTACGGGGATCCCAAGACCGCCGAGCTGTTCCAGCTGGCGACCAGGGTGGCGAGGAGCGAGGCCACCGTCATGGTGACCGGACCGAGCGGCACCGGCAAAGAGGTGCTGGCCCGCTACATCCACGACAACTCCAGCCGGGCCGAGCAGAGCTTCGTCGCCATCAACTGCGCCGCCATCCCGGAGAACATGCTGGAGGCGACCCTGTTCGGCTACGAGAAGGGCGCCTTCACCGGGGCGGTGCAGGGCTGCCCCGGCAAGTTCGAGCAGGCCCAGGGCGGCACCCTGCTGCTCGACGAGATCACCGAGATGGATCTGGGGCTGCAGGCCAAGCTGCTGCGGGTGTTGCAGGAGAAAGAGGTGGAGCGGCTCGGCAGCCGCAAGCTCATTCCCCTCGATGTGCGGGTCATCGCCACCAGCAACCGGGATCTCAAGAAGGCGGTGCAGGACGGGCTGTTTCGCGAGGATCTCTACTACCGGCTCAACGTCTTCCCGCTGCGCTGGAGCTCGCTCTGGGAGCGACCGGGCGACATATTGCCGCTGGCCGAGCACTTGCTGGCGCTCCATGCCGGTCAGCAGGGGCTGCCGGCGCCGCAGCTGGAGGCGGATGCGCGTGAGCGCCTGCTGGCCCACTCCTGGCCCGGCAACGTGCGCGAGCTCGACAACGTGATGCAGCGTGCCCTGATCCTGAGCCCGGACGGGGTGATTGGCACGGCGCAGCTGATCCTGGAGGAGACGGACGAGGCGCTGGTGCGCCCGGCCGAGCGCCTGACGGGGGAGGGGCTGGGCGGCGAGCTCAAGTTGCAGGAGCACCAGATCATCCTCGACACCCTGCAGGAGTGCAGCGGCAGCCGCAAGGATGCCGCCGACCGGCTCGGCATCAGCCCGCGCACCCTGCGCTACAAGTTGGCCCAGATGCGGGACGCCGGCATCGAGCTGCCCGCCTGAGCGCATGGCCTTGACGGCCCGGCTCGATTATCATAGGGGCCTGACGATTTGAACCCAGGACCCTTGCCGCTGCCTGCAGGCGCGGGGTCTGACTGTGTTAGGGGACCCTTATGATCTCTCATCGAAAACTGGAAACCGTGCTCAACCACCTGCTCGAGCCCCATGCCATCAAGGACTACTGTCCCAATGGCCTGCAGGTGGAGGGGCGCGAGCGCATCCGCAAGGTGGTCACCGGCGTCACCGCCAGCCAGGCCCTGATCGATGCGGCGGTGGCGCTGAATGCCGACGCCATCCTGGTGCATCACGGCTACTTCTGGAGCGGGGAACCGGCCCAGATCACCGGTATGAAGCAGCGCCGCCTCAAGACCCTGCTGACCCACGACATCAACCTGTTTGCCTATCACCTGCCGTTGGATGTGCACCCCGAGGTGGGCAACAACGCCCAGCTCGCCAAGCTGCTCGGCATCAAGGTGCGCCGTGGCCTGGAGCCCTGGAACAGCAAGAGCGTGGCCATGGTGGGCAAGCTGGAGCAGCCCATGAGCGGCAGCGATTTCGCAAAGCTTATTGTTGAGCGACTCGGCCGTGAGCCGCTTCACTGCGGTGACAGCGGTCCCGAACTCATCAGCTCGGTGGCCTGGTGCACCGGCGGTGGCCAGAGCTACATCAACCTGGCGGCGGAGCAGGGCATCGATGCCTTCATCTCCGGCGAGGCCTCCGAGCAGACCATCCACACCGCCCGCGAGATGGGGATGCACTTCTATGCCGCCGGCCATCACGCCACCGAGCGTTACGGCATCAAGGCGCTGGGGGAGTGGCTGGCGACGGTGCACGGGCTGGAGGTGACCTTTATCGATATTGACAATCCGGTCTAGGTTCGATTAGCCGTAGCGGCGTAATCGGACGTGACCGCAGCAATAGGTAGAAATGACAAGGGAGGCCTAGGCCTCCCTTGTTACATTTTGCATGCTGTGATTAGCGGTTACTCGCAGGCATGGCCCGCCGGGCCGAGCGCCACGCCATCCAGCAGGGCGGTGCCCTCCTGCATCCGCAGCCGCCCCTGGCAGAACCACTGCACCACCAGCGGGTAGATGCTGTGCTCCTGGGCCTGGACCCTGGCCGCCACCTCGCCTTCGTCATCGCCTTCGAAGATGGGCACCCGGGCCTGCAGGATCACCGGGCCGCCGTCCAGCTCTTCGGTGACGAAGTGGACGCTGGCACCGTGCTCGCTGTCCCCCGCCTCGATGGCGCGTTGGTGGGTGTGCAGCCCCTGATACTTGGGCAACAGGGAGGGGTGGATGTTGATCATCCGCCCGGCGAAGTGACGCACCAGATCGGCACTCAGGATCCGCATAAAGCCGGCCAACACCACCAGATCCGGCTGATAGTCTGCCATCAGCGCCTGCAGGGCGACGTCATACTCCGCCCGGCTGGCAAACTGCTGCTGGGCCAGGATGGAGGTGGCCACCCCGGCCTCCTGGGCGCGCACCAGACCATAGGCATCAGCCTTGTTGCTGATGACGCCGACCACCTGGCCCGCTATCTTGCCGCTGGCGCAACTGTCGAGGATGACCTGCAGGTTGCTGCCGCTGCCGGAGATGAGTACCAGGATGCGTTTCATAGGGGAGGTCATTTGATGACGACCTGCTCCTCGCCATCCGCAGCCTTGGCGATATGGCCGATGTGCCATGCGTTCTCGCCTTCGGCCTTGAGCAGGCTCAGCGCCTTGTCCAGCTGATCCGCGGGCAGGGCGATGATCATGCCGACGCCGCAGTTGAAGGTACGGTACATCTCGTGACGGGTGACGTTGCCGGCCTGCTGCAGCCAGCCGAACACCGCCGGCCACTGCCAACTCTGCTCGTCGATCACCGCCTGGGTGTTGGCGGGCAGCACGCGGGGGATGTTCTCCCAGAAGCCGCCGCCGGTGATGTGGGACAGCGCGTGGATCTCGCACTCCTTGATGAGCTTGAGCACCGGCTTCACATAGATGCGGGTCGGCTCCAGCAGGGCGTTGGCCAGGGTGGTCTCACCCAGCGGCTGGTGCACGTCGGCCTTGGAGACTTCCAGGATCTTGCGCACCAGGGAGAAGCCGTTGGAGTGGGGGCCGCTGGCGGCCAGAGCGATCAGGGCGTCCCCTTCGCCGACCTTGCTGCCGTCGATGATTTCGCTCTTCTCCACCACACCGACGCAGAAACCGGCGATGTCGTAGTCTTCCCCTTCATACATGCCTGGCATCTCGGCGGTTTCGCCGCCCACCAGGGCGCAGCCGGATTGCTCGCAACCGGCACCTATGCCGGTCACCACGGCGGCGGCGGTGTCCACATCCAGCTTGCCGGTGGCGTAGTAGTCGAGGAAGAACAGCGGCTCGGCGCCTTGCACTATCAGGTCATTGACGCACATGGCCACCAGATCGATGCCCACTGTGTCGTGTTTTTTCAGATCGATGGCGAGACGCAGCTTGGTGCCCACCCCGTCGGTGCCCGAGACCAGCACCGGCTCCTTGTAGCCCGCAGGGATTTGACACAGGGCCCCAAAGCCGCCAAGACCACCAAGGACTTCAGGACGACGAGTGCGTTTTGACACGCCCTTGATACGTTCAACCAGTGCATTGCCGGCATCGATATCCACGCCAGCATCCTTGTAGCTCAGTGAGGTTTTGTCAGTCACGCGTATTCCCCGTCATATGAAGAAGTGGAGGGTAAAATTCGGGGCGTATTCTACCAGCGGCGTGGTAAAAGCAGAAAGGAAATCGTTTGCGCGTTTTTGCGTGGAAAAGCTCCACAAGCGGCGGCTTTTGTTGTATGATTCCGCGATTTTTTCGCGGCAGGTTAGAGGAGATAATAATGAAAGTCGTTGAAGTCAAACACCCCCTGGTCAAGCACAAGATCGGGCTGATGCGTGAAGGCGATATCAGCACCAAGCGTTTCCGTGAACTGGCCAAAGAAGTGGGCAGTTTGTTGACCTACGAAGCGACCTCTGACTTCGAAACCGAGAAAGTTACCATCGATGGCTGGAACGGGCCAGTGGAAGTTGACCAGATCAAGGGCAAGAAGGTCACTGTGGTGCCCATCCTGCGCGCCGGTCTTGGCATGATGGATGGCGTGCTCGAGCACATGCCGAGCGCCCGCGTCAGCGTGGTCGGCATCTACCGCGATGAAGAGACCCTGCAACCGGTTCCCTACTTCGAGAAGATCGTCAGCAACATCGAAGAGCGTCTGGCCCTGGTGATCGACCCCATGCTGGCCACCGGCGGCTCCATGATCGCCACCATCGACCTGCTCAAGAAGAAGGGCTGCCAGTCCATCAAGGTGCTGGTGCTGGTCGCCGCGCCGGAAGGCATCAAGGCGCTGGAAGCCGCTCACCCCGACGTGGAGCTCTACTGTGCCTCCGTCGATCAGGGCCTGAACGAGAAGGGCTACATAGTGCCTGGTCTGGGCGATGCCGGTGACAAGATCTTCGGCACCAAATAAACCCTGATGCCATAACCCCTTCTGCTCGTGAGAGGGGGAAAACGGAGCCGGCATCTCGCCGGCTTCGCTGTTTATACAGTCCCCCGTCTTGCTGGGAAGCGCGCCTTGCCGCTACCATAAGCACCATCTCCCATTTCGAGAATCTTCTTTATGCTTAAACGCTTAGTGACGCTCCTCTGCTGCTCCCTGTCGTTGATGGTGTCGGCCGCCCAGGTGACCGATCTCTATCAGGGCAAGGCGCCGACCAGCGGTGACATGGCTGCCGCCCAGTCCCAGGCACTGGGCGATGTGCTGATCAAGGTGACAGGCCGACGCGACATCCTCACCCAGCCGGCGGTGGTCAAGGCACTGGCCGCGCCAGGCGATTATGTGCAGCACTACGGTTACCAGGATCTGGGGCCGGTCAAGTTCCTCAAGGCCGACTTCGACGTCACCAAGGTCAACGCCCTGATCGCCCAGAGCAAGTTCCCCTTGCTTGGGCCCGCCCGGCCGCAGATGGCGATCTGGCTGGTGGTCGATGAAGGGGAGCGCCGCATATTGCCGGATCAGTCAAGCGATGGCTGGGCCGCCGCGCTGCGCGCCCAGAGCCAGGCAATGGGCCTGCCGGTCAGCATTCCGCTGATGGATCTCGATGACAACATGGCGGTCAACGCCACCGACGTCTGGGGCCGCTTCGCCGACCCCATTCTCCAGGCGAGCCAGCGTTATGGCGCCGAGATGGTGGTGCTGGGCAAGCTGACGCCGGAGGGTGACAAGGATGAGGGAAAATGGAGCATCGACTGGGGTCTCTATGGTCCCAAGGCGGGCGGTGAGCTGGCGGAGTTGACCAAGGGCGCCGGCTCAGGCACCCAGGCCGAGGTGGCGCAGGGGATGGCCGATGCGCTGGCCGGCTGGCTGGTGCAACAGTACGGCACCCGCCTGTCCGGCGTGGCCTCCAGCCAGACCCTGGTGGTGGAAGGCTTGTCCGGCATCGATGGCATGATCACGGTGCAGAAGATGCTGCAGGGCATGGCCAGCATCACCAAGGTGACGATCGGCAAGCTGGAGGGGGACAAGGTCACCTTCAACCTCTCCCTGCAGGGTGACAAGGCCGAGCTGGTGCGCGGTCTGCAACTGGAGAGCCGCCTGCGCCAGATCGAAGACAATGAGAGCGGTTTGCGCTACCAATGGGCACAGCCCTGATCCTCTGCAGCCGAAGATAATGCGCGCAGTCTGCGTTACCAATGGTCGCACTGCCGATCTTTATTGAGGATCCAAACCGCCCGGCCGAGTCCGGGCGGTTCTCTATCTGCCGCGGCGATGATACACTTGGGCACAAATGTCACAGTCAAAGCCCAACGAGTGAAGCAACCGGCCCAACTGTCTTTAGCCGTACAATTACCGGATGATGAAACCTTCGTCAGTTTTTATCCCGGCAACAATGCCCATCTGATCACCGCTCTCAAGAACGCGGCCATCGGTCAGGGCGCGCCTTTCCTCTATTTCTGGGGCGCCAAAGGATCCGGGCGCTCCCACCTGCTGCACGCCACCTGCGCCGAGGTCAACGCCCGCGACGCTGCCGCGGCCTATCTCTCCCTCGATCAGTTTGAACAGCTGGATCCCAGCATGCTCGATGCCCTCGAGAGCCTGCCGCTGGTCTGCCTCGACAGCCTGGAGGCCATCGCCGGCAATGCGCTCTGGGAGCGAGCCCTGTTCGACTTCTACAACCGCTGGAAAGAGAAAGGCGAGGGCACCCTGGTGGTGACCGGCTGCAGCGCCCCGCGCAAGCTGGGACTGCAACTGCCGGATCTCGCCTCGCGCCTCGACTGGGGGGTGAGTTTCCACCTCGACGAGCTGGACGATGAGGGCAAGCTCAGCGCCTTGCAGCTGCGCGCCGAACTGCGGGGCTTCAAGTTGCCCATCGACGTGGGTCGCTTCCTGCTCAATCGGCTGTCACGCGACATGCGCACCCTGCTCGCCACCCTCAATCAACTCGATAACGCCTCGTTTCGCGCCAAGCGCAAGCTCACCATCCCCTTCGTCAAGGAGATCCTCGAGCTCTGACCCGGCGGTATTGCCCCGTTTCATGTCTCACGCGCAAAAAAGAAACCCCGGCACCAGGCCGGGGTTTTTGTTCGCGTTATGCGGTCATCAGTGGAACTGATCTTCTTCGGTGGAGCCGGTCAGTGCAGTGACGGACGACTGTCCACCCTGGATGACGGTGGTCACCTTGTCGAAGTAACCCGTGCCCACTTCCTGCTGGTGCGCCACGAAGGTGTAGCCACGGCTGGCGGCGGCAAATTCCGGCTCCTGCACCATCTCGACGTAGTGCTTCATCCCCTCGCCACGGGCGTACTGGTAGGCCAGTTCGTACATGTGGAACCACATGTTATGAATTCCAGCGAGCGTGATGAACTGGTACTTGTAGCCCATGTCGGACAGCTCCTGCTGGAAGCGGGCGATGGTGGCATCGTCCAGGTTCTTCTTCCAGTTGAAGCTGGGGGAGCAGTTGTAGGCCAGTATGGTATCCGGGTACTGCGCCTTGATGGCTTCGGCAAACTGGCGCGCCTCGTCCAGATCCGGCTTGGCGGTTTCACACCACACCATGTCGGCGTAAGGGGCATAGGCCAGGCCGCGGGAGATGGCCTGCTCGATCCCCGCCTGCACCTTGTAGAAGCCCTCGGCGGTACGCTCACCGGTCAGGAAGCCGGCATCGTAAGGGTCGGCGTCCGTGGTCAGCAGGTCGGCGGCATTGGCGTCGGTACGGGCGATCACCAGGGTGGTGGTGCCGCAGACATCCGCTGCCAAACGTGCTGCGACCAGCTTCTGCACCGCTTCCTGGGTGGGGACCAGCACCTTGCCACCCATGTGGCCGCACTTCTTGACCGAGGCCAGCTGATCTTCGAAGTGCACGCCGGCGGCACCCGCCTCAATCATGTTCTTCATCAGCTCGAAGGCGTTCAGCACGCCGCCGAAACCGGCCTCGGCATCTGCGACTATCGGCAGGAAGTAGTCGATGAAACCGGCATCCTGCGGACCCAGCTTGTTGGCCCACTGGATCTGGTCGGCTCGGGCGAAGGAATTGTTGATGCGCTCCACCACGGACGGTACCGAGTTGGCCGGGTAGAGGGACTGATCCGGGTACATGGTGGAGGAGAGGTTGTTATCCGCCGCCACCTGCCAGCCGGAGAGGTAGATCGCCTCTATGCCCGCCTTGGCCTGCTGCACCGCCTGGCCGCCGGTCAGGGCGCCGAGACAGTTCACATAGCCCTTCCTGGCGCCGCCGTGGATCAGCTCCCACAGCTTGTCGGCACCGCGCTGGGCCAGGGTGTGTACCGGCTGCAGGCTGCCACGCAGGTTCACCACGTCTTCGGCGCTGTAGCCGCGTTTGATCCCTTTCCAGCGGGGGTTCTCTGCCCAGTCTTTCTCGATAGCCTGGATCTGTTGCTCACGGGTCAGTGCCATATCAGTTCCCTCTTTCATTGATTTCACGTTTCCATTGATTTGTTATGGACGAGCCCCGCCCGGGGCCCGGATTCAGAGCCGCTCGTAACCGGGCAGCGTCAGAAAATCGATCAGGGTGTCGGCGCAGGTGATCTGCTCCATCAACTCGCTCGCCTCGGCAAAGCGGCCTGCCTGCCAGCGGGCATCGCCCAGCTCGGTTTTGACCACCTCCTGCTCCTCGGCCAGCATCTGGCGGAACAGCGCCTTGGTCACCACCTTGCCGTTGGAGAGGCTCTTGCCGTGGCGGATCCACTGCCAGATGGAGGTGCGGGAGATCTCGGCGGTGGCCGCGTCTTCCATCAGACCGTAGATGGGCACGCAGCCGTTGCCGCCGATCCAGGCTTCCAGATACTGCAGGGCGACCCGGATATTGGTGCGCATGCCGGCCTCGGTGCGCTCACCCTCGCAGGGAGCCAGCAGGTCGGCGGCGGTGATGGGGGCATCCTGTTCACGCAGGACCCCGATCTGGTTCCTGGCGCCAGCCGGGATGGCGGCGTTGAATACCGCCATGGCGGTATCGGCGAGGCCGGGGTGAGCCACCCAGGTGCCGTCGTGACCGTTGTGGGCCTCCCGCTCCTTGTCCGCCTTGACCTTGGCGAACACCTGCTCGTTGACGACCGGATCCTTGGCGGGGATGAAGGCGGCCATGCCACCCATGGCCAGGGCACCGCGCTGGTGACAGGTCTTGATCAGCAGGCGTGAATAGGCGGAGAGGAAGGGCTTGTCCATGGTGACCACCTGGCGGTCCGGCAGCACCCTGTCCCCATGATCCTTGAGCGTCTTGATGTAGCTGAAGATGTAGTCCCAGCGGCCGCAGTTCAGCGCGACTATGTGATCCTTCATCTGATAGAGCAGCTCGTCCATCTCGAACACCGCCGGCAGGGTTTCGATGAGTACCGTGGCCTTGATGGTGCCGCGGGGCAGCCCGAACTTGTCTTCGGTCCAGGCGAACACCTCGCTCCACCAGCGCCCCTCCAGATGGCTCTGCAGCTTGGGCAGGTAGAAGTAGGGGCCTGAGCCCTTGGCCAGCAGCGCCTGATGGTTGTGCAGGAAGTAGAGCGCGAAGTCGAACAGGCCGCCGGGAATGGGGGCGCCGTCGAAGGTGACGTGTTTCTCCGGCAGGTGCAGGCCGCGCACCCGGCAGATCAGCACCGCCGGATCGGCCTTGAGGCTGTAGGACTTGCCCTCGGGGCTCTGGTAGGAGACGGTGCCGTTGACCGCGTCGCGCAGGTTGATTTGGCCCTCGATCACCTTATTCCAGGCCGGTGCCAGGGAGTCTTCGAAGTCCGCCATGAACACCTTGACGTTGGCGTTGAGGGCGTTGATCACCATCTTGCGCTCGACCGGCCCGGTGATCTCCACCCGCCGGTCCTGCAGGTCGGCCGGGATGCCGCGCACCGTCCAGCTTCCCTCGCGAATATGGGCGGTCTCGGGCAGAAAGTCCGGCAGCTCGCCACCGTCGATGCGCGCCTGACGGGCCACCCGTTGCTTCAGCAGTGCATCACGCTGAGAGGCAAAGCGCTCCACCAGTTCGGAGACCAGGGCCACCGCAGCGGGCGTCAGAATTTGCGCGTAATCGGGAAGCATCTCGCCTTGGATGCGCAGACGGTGGCTGCTGTGGGTCTGGGCCGGTGCCGACATAGGGTTCACTCCTTTGAAAGTTACATTTTGAACTTACTAACTACGACTAAGGTCTATCTCCATTTCCTTAAAGCCCCTGTAACAGCGGGATAACACGATTTATAAGGTGCAAAATATTGCCCGGTTCGTCAACCTAATTTTTAAAACGGGTGTTTTTGACTGGTGTTTAAGTTGATGTTTTTAATGGATTTATTTGATTGACGTAAAAGCTCTAGCTAGATGGTTATGCTCTTGGCCAGGCACCCGTTCAGGCGAAGGGAACGGAGTCCGTCCAGAACATGAAAAATGTAATTTATTACGTAATAAAATTACCAATGCAAAAACAAATCCCGACCTTACTCCAGGCTTTGCAAAAACATCTGTATGAAATACATCCTGCAAATGCCGTTGGCGTCTAGCTCCTGCAGGTATTGAATGATGAACTGTTGTTTAAAACTGGTTCCGGATGCATCGAGCGGATGGGGGTCTGGGGCCCCTATCGTTGAAATGACGAGCAATAACGTAGGTTTGTATCAGCGAGCGGTGGGGAGAGGGGAGGGATGGGAGGGGATGCAGGCAGTGAATAATGCCAATAACCTGCGTCTATTTAGCATTTTGTTGTTTTTTTAGTCGACCGGATTTGGCCGGGGGAAAGGGCGGTGCGGAGTAGCAGGATTGGCCATGGATCCACGACCTGGCAGGCGGGGAGAGGGGCTCATTGGCCGGCTCAATAGTCATCGTCCGGGGCGGCGAGATCGATCACATCGAGCTGCACCATGTTGCCCGGTTCGGCGTCGGTGG
Organism: Aeromonas sp. sif2433; assembly: GCF_019218705.1. Lineage (NCBI taxonomy): Bacteria > Pseudomonadati > Pseudomonadota > Gammaproteobacteria > Aeromonadales > Aeromonadaceae > Aeromonas > Aeromonas sp. sif2433. The sequence goes on along the minus strand of NZ_JAHUXD010000002.1, from coordinate 170,268 downwards.
CTTCGATGTCGGGATGCGGTGACGGAATAAGGGGCTGATCGGGTTGAAGTTCAACAGCTTGGGTCATGGGTGCTTGCCTCATTGGATTGCAAGCCGGTTGGTGACTCCCTCACCCTGATGCCCACCTCCCTGTCTGAATGGCCGGCGGAAAAGTTGCGTATCCTAGCGACACTTTGTAAAAGCTTCAAGTGGTTCTGTATAAAAAATATGCCGTTCCCGAGGGGCCAGGTGCAGGAGATGGGGACGCGCGGTGAAGCAGATAAAGGAGGAAAGGGGACAAACAAGAGTAGGGGGGTAGAGGGAGATCTGGGGATAAAAAAATAGCCCAGTCGTGGGACTGGGCTATTTCTCGGGGAAAATGGTCGGTGTGAGAGGATTCGAACCTCCGACCCTCTACACCCCATGCAGATGCGCTACCTGGCTGCGCTACACACCGACGAGGTCAGTTCGAGCTGACGGAGGGAAGTCTAATGATCTGGGCAAGTAGGCGCAACTCCTTTTTTATCAGGGAGATGCCGATTGCTTCTTTATTGCGCAGACAAGATGCAACTTGGGCGCTGGCGGGAGATTTGGCATAATCGCCGCCCACCCGAGATGGCGGCATCCGGCCGCGGCGGCGGGTGGCATATGGGCACCAAGCCGTCTGAGTTGTGAATACGGATAGAAACCTAAGAGGAGCGGGCGTGGAGTCAGCAGAGAAGAGAGCAGCCGAGATGCAGCTCACCCAGGATGAGCGCTGGATGCAGCATGCCATGGCGCTGGCCAGCAAGGCGGAGGGGATCGGCGAGATCCCGGTCGGCGCCGTGCTGGTGTTGGGGGACGAGGTGATAGGCGAGGGTTGGAATCGCTCCATCAGCGAGCACGATGCCTGCGCCCACGCGGAAATCATGGCGATCCGCGCCGCCGGTACCCGACTGGCGAACTACCGGCTGCTCGACACCACCCTCTATGTGACGCTGGAGCCCTGCTGCATGTGCGCCGGCGCCCTCATCCACAGCCGGGTCAGGCGAGTGGTCTACGGGGCGCAGGATCTCAAGACCGGGGCCGCGGGCTCGGTGTTCGAGATCCTGCAGGACTCGCGGCACAATCACAGGGTGGAGATCCGTGGCGGCGTGCTGGCGGATGTCTGCTCGGCCCAGCTCTCGGCCTTCTTCAAGCGGCGCCGGGCCGAGCAGAAGGCGGCAAAACTGGCGGCAAAACAGGCGAGCGACGCCGCATCCTGACTGCGGCGAGGGGAGCCGCCCGCCTCCTCGCCGAATGATGGGCCCAGCACCCTAGTCCAAACACCTCGTACAAACAAAGGGTTGGCCCCATTTCACCGCGACCATTTTCCCTCGCAATTACCTCTCTGCCTGCGCCTCGATGTAACAAAACTGTCATGCAACCGCCATATAATGCCGCCAAGCCTAGCTCACATTGAGGTTTTGCATGTCATCGGAATCGATCAACCTGGTCATGGCGGGCAGTAGAAAACGCCGGATCAAGGACAAGTTGGCCAAGTACGGGGTCACCACAGGCGGTGGTCTGGTATTGGTGGCCCTGTTGCTTATCTTCTTCTATCTGCTCTATGTGGTGAAACCCATCTTCAATGGCGCCAGCATGGAAGCGACCTCCTCCTTTACCCTGCCGGTGCAGGGCAAGACCGCCTGGCTCGGCGTCGAAGAGCAGAACGAGATCGGTTATCGCTTCAGCGATCAGGGTCAGGTCAGCTTCTTCGCCGTGCAGCACGATGGCAACCTCAAGGTGGGTCAGGTGCTGGGTCAGGCCCAGATCGCGGGCAAGATCACCGCGGTCGCGACGCCGGCCCCTGGCCAGAAGCTGATCGCCTACGGCTTTGCCGATGGCAAGGCGCAGGTCGTCCAGCCTTACTTCAAGGTCTCCTATCCCGACGACGTGCGCGTCATCGAACCCAGCCTGCAGTATCCCTTCGGTGAGGAGCCCATGGTGGTCGATCCCCAGGGCAAGGCGCTCAAGGGCATGGTGTTCGAGGCGACCAAGGACAAGATGGCCGCCGCCGCCGTGACCGAGGATGGTCGTGGCGTGATGACGGTGCTGAGCGGCGAGGAGAACTTCCTCTCCGGCGAAGTGGAGTGGAGCAGCCAGAACTACGCCATACCCTCCCTGCCGCGCCACGTGGATCAGATGCTGCTGACCCCCAACCTGCGCATCCTGTTCGTGCGCGAAGGCAACCGCCTGTCGATCTATGACATCCACAACCTCAGCGACATCTCCCTGCGCGACGTCATGGAGATCAACGCCCCCAACGCCAACGTGACCAAGGTCGAGCTGCTCTCCGGCGCCTCCTCCCTGCTGGTGGGCAACGACAACGGCGTCATCTCCCAGTGGTTCGAAGTGGCGAAGGATGGCAAGCGCCAGTTCGCCCAGATCCGCGACTTCAAGGGCGATGGTCCGGTCGACCTGCTGACCCCCGAGCACTTTCGCAAGGGCTTCATCAGCGGCGCCAAGGACGGTACCGTCAGCTTCTTCCACGCCACCGGCGAGTCCAAGCTGCTGAGCGAGAAGATCGAGGGCGGTGCCCTGGCGGCGCTCGCCATCTCCCCTCGCCACAACCTGTTGCTGATGCAGCAGGAGAACACCTTCAAGCTGTTCGACGTCGAGAACGAGCACCCCGAGGTGACCTGGTCGGCCCTGTGGCAAGAGGTGTGGTACGAGGGCTATCCCGAGCCCATGTATGTGTGGCAGTCCACCTCCGCCAGCAACGACTTCGAGGCCAAGCTGAGCCTGGTGCCGCTGGTGTTCGGGACCCTCAAGGCCTCCTTCTACGCCATGCTGTTCGCGGTGCCGCTCGGGGTGGCCGGTGCCATCTACACCGCCTACTTCATGTCGGCGGGGCTGCGCAAATACGTCAAGCCGACGGTGGAAATCATGGCGGCGCTGCCGACCGTGATCCTGGGCTTCCTGGCCGGTCTCTGGCTCGCCCCCATCATCGAGGGTTCGCTGCCCGGGGTGATACTGCTGCTGATCCTGCTGCCGATGGGCATGTTGCTGACCGCGCTGGCCTGGAACTACCTGCCGGAGCGTGGCCGCTCCTGGTTGCCTGACGGTTGGCACGCCATTCTGCTCATTCCGGTGCTGCTGCTGATCGGCTGGGGGGCCTTCGCCCTGAGCCCGCTCATCGAGAACGCCTTCATGCACGGGGATTCCCGCATCTGGCTGACCCACGAGATGGGCATCAAGTTTGACCAGCGCAACTCCCTGGTGGTCGGCATCGCCATGGGCTTCGCGGTCATACCCACCATCTTCTCCATCGCCGAGGATGCTGTGTTCTCGGTGCCCAAGCACCTCACTCAAGGGTCTCTGGCGCTCGGCGCCACCCCCTGGCAGACCCTGAGCCGGGTGGTGATCCTGACCGCGAGTCCGGGCATCTTCTCGGCGGTGATGATGGGCCTTGGCCGCGCCGTGGGCGAGACCATGATAGTGCTGATGGCGACCGGCAATACCCCCATCATGGACTTCTCCATGTTCCAGGGGCTGCGCACCCTGGCGGCGAACATCGCGGTGGAGATGCCGGAGTCGGAAGTGGGCAGTTCCCACTACCGGGTGCTGTTCCTCGCGGCCTTCGTCCTGTTTGTATTCACCTTTATGTTCAACACCCTGGCCGAGTTCATTCGTCAGCGGTTGCGCGAAAAATACAGCTCTCTGTAAGGGGCCGTTCTGTATATGGACAAGGAATCAACAATGGGTAAGTGGTTTAAATCAGGGGCCCCCTGGATCTGGATGACAGGCGGCGCCGTCAGCCTGAGTCTGGTAGCGGTACTGGGTCTGTTGCTGCTGATCGGCTGGCGTGGTCTGGTCTACTTCTGGCCTCACCCCATCTACGAATGGCAGCTGGAAGACGCCAGCGGCAACAAGAGCGTGCTGATCGGCGAGATCAACGATCGCGAGCTGGTGCCGGTCGAGCGGTTGCGCTCCGCCGGCCAGGCGCTGGAAGGGGAGGAGCGTGAGCAGCTGACCCGTTATCTGGTCAAGACCGGCAACCGCGAGTTCGTCGACCTCGATTTCCGCTGGGTGCTGGAGACCGACATCAAGTCCCGGACCCAGCCGGCCGAGCTGGCCATGGTGGAGCGCACCACCAACGGCAACTTCTACGGCTACATCGTCGGGGTGAAGGAGGATGGCCGCGAGCTGAGCCAGGACTTGCATCCCGCCCTGCAGCGGGTGCTGGCCCGTGCTAACGCGCTCTCCGAACAGGCCAACGATCTGCAAAAGGGTGACATCGGCAGCATCAACTATCAGCTGGAGCGACTGCGCCTCAAGGAGCGCAAGGCCGAGCTGGAGGACGAGCTGACCGATGCGCTCAAGGCTGACCTGGCCGCGCAGCGTCAGGCGCTCAACGATCGTTATCAGGTGCTGGAGAAGGAGCTGTTCTCCCTGCGCAGCGAGGCGGATCGGGATGCCATCACGGTCAAGGACATGCGTGGCGAGCTCATCACCATGCCCATGTCCAAGGTGCTGGATGTGGTGTGGCCCAACGACATGAGCCTGCCAGCCAAGGTGGGACACTGGTTCCACCAGATCGGCAAGTTCGTCTCAGACGATCCCCGTGAGGCCAACACCGAGGGCGGCGTGTTCCCGGCCATCTTCGGCACAGTGTTCATGGTGTTGCTGATGGCGGTCATCGTCACCCCGCTCGGGGTGGTGGCGGCGGTCTACCTGCACGAGTATGCGGGCAAGAACAACCTGACCAAGATCATCCGCATCGCGGTGATCAACCTGGCGGGGGTCCCCTCCATCGTATACGGCGTGTTTGGCCTCGGCTTCTTCGTCTACACGCTCGGTGGTTCGTTAGACCAGCTGTTCTACCCGGAAGCGCTGCCGAGCCCGACCTTTGGCTCCCCCGGTGTCATCTGGTCGGCGCTGACCCTGGCCATCCTGACCCTGCCGGTGGTGATCGTCTCCACCGAAGAGGGGCTGGCCCGAATTCCGAGCACCATACGTCAGGGCTCCCTGGCATTGGGGGCCACCCAGGCCGAGACCCTGTGGCGCATAGTGCTGCCCATGGCGAGCCCGGCCATCATGACCGGCCTCATCCTGGCGATAGCCCGGGCGGCGGGTGAAGTGGCCCCGCTGATGCTGGTGGGGGTGGTCAAGCTGGCACCGACCCTGCCGATGGATGGCAACTTCCCGTACCTGCACGTGGAGCGCAAGTTCATGCACCTGGGCTTCCACATCTACGATGTCGGCTTCCAGAGCCCGAACGTCGAGGCGGCGCGGCCGCTGGTGTATGCCACCTCGTTCCTGCTGGTGACGGTGATCGTCGGCCTGAACCTGACGGCCATCGGTATTCGTAACCACCTGCGCGAGAAATTCCGGTCGCTGGAGCATTAATCCAGCCACCCCAGACTGATGTGAGGCAAGGGACGGGCGGCTGCCCCCCTTGCCAGTCAAGTGTTCCGGCCGCTGGCACATCAAGATGCCCGCCGCCACAGAGAGAATTTGAGGTAAACAGATGATCAACGTAACACCGACTTCGACCCAGCATACCGCCCTGGACCTGCTCAACCTGAGCCCGGAACAGACCGCGCTGGAGGTCAAGGATCTCAACCTGTATTACGGCAACAAGCAGGCGCTGTTCAACGTCAACATGAAGATCCCCAAGGGACAAGTGACCGCCTTCATCGGCCCGTCCGGCTGCGGCAAGTCGACCCTGCTGCGCTGCATCAACCGGATGAACGATCTGGTGGAGATCTGCCGCATCGAGGGGGAAATCCAGCTGCACGGCCACAACATCTATGACAAGAGCGTGGATGTCTCCGCCCTGCGCCGTCAGGTGGGCATGGTGTTCCAGCGCCCGAACCCCTTCCCCAAGTCCATCTACGAGAACGTGGTCTATGGCCTGCGCCTGCAGGGCATCAACGACAGACGCACCCTGGATGAGGCTGCCGAGCGTTCACTGCGCGGCGCCGCGCTGTGGGACGAGGTGAAGGATCGCTTGCATGACAATGCGTTCGGGCTGTCCGGTGGTCAGCAGCAGCGGCTGGTGATCGCCCGTGCCATCGCCATCGAGCCGGAAGTGCTGCTGCTCGATGAGCCGACCTCGGCGCTCGACCCCATCTCCACCCTCACCATCGAGGAGCTGATCAACGAGCTCAAGAGCCAGTTCACCGTGGTGATAGTGACCCACAACATGCAGCAGGCGGCGCGGGTGTCGGATCAGACCGCCTTCATGTACATGGGCGAGCTCATCGAGTACTCGAACACCAACACCATCTTCACCACCCCGGCCAAGAAGAAGACCGAAGACTACATCACCGGTCGTTACGGCTAAGAGATGAGGATGACTGACATGAACGACCAGAAACAGATTGGCGGTCGGTTCAACGGCTAAGGCATAATCGGAGCAACAAGGATTATTTGTATGGACAATATGAACCTCAATAAACACATCTCCGGTCAGTTCAATGCCGAGCTCGAGAACGTGCGCAACCAGGTGCTGGTGATGGGCGGTCTGGTGGAGCAGCAGCTGACCGACGCCATCTCGGCCATCCACATCCAGGATCTGGACGCGGCGCGCAAGATAGTGGCGAACGACCACAAGGTCAACGCCATGGAAGTGGCCATCGACGAGGAGTGCACCCGCATCATCGCCAAGCGTCAGCCGACCGCGTCCGACCTGCGACTGGTGATGGCCATCATCAAGACCATCACGGATCTGGAGCGCATCGGCGACGTGGCGGACAAGATCGCCCGCATGCTGACCGACAACGCCAACAAGCCGCAGCCGCCGCTGGTGTCGCTCGAGAACATGGGCCGTCGCACCATCAAGATGCTGCACGACGTGCTCGACGCCTTCGCCCGCATGGATCTGGAGGCGGCCATCGCCGTCTACAAGGAAGATGACAAGGTGGATCGGGAGTACGAGTCCATCATCCGCGAGCTGATGACCTACATGATGGAAGATCCGCGTACTATTCCCCAGGTACTGAACGTGCTGTGGGCGGCGCGGGCCATAGAGCGGGTCGGCGATCGCTGCCAGCACATCTGCGAGTACATCGTCTACTACGTCAAGGGCAAGGACGTACGCCACACCAAGGCCGATGAACTGAGTGACCTGCTCGGCAAGCATTGAGTCAGAAATGAATAAAAAGGCGCATTGAGCGCCTTTTTTGTTGCATTGGGCGACAGGTTAAGATAACGCCACCCAATGGGCGCTTTTCTGCTAGAATACTGCCCCTGTGTGAGTCCCGGATGGACTCACGGTCTGGTATCCTGGGCCCAGTTTGCCGTCTTGTGCTAAGGCGGCTGTCGCAATAGGTCAATCATGAGTTTTGCCGATAGTTTATTCTTTTTAATGCTGCTGGTAGCCGGCAGCGTGTTCTTCTCCCTCTCCGAGATCTCTCTCGCCGCCTCCCGCAAGATCAAGTTGCAGGTGATGGCCGACGAGGGAAACCGCCATGCCGAAAAAGTGCTGGCGCTGCAGGCCCAGCCGGGTAACTTCTTCACAGTGGTGCAGATAGGCCTCAACACCGTCGCCATCCTGGGTGGCATCCTGGGCGAATCCGCCCTGAACCCGGCCATCAAGACCTTCATCACCAGCTTCTATCAGGGCCCCTGGCTCTCCCAGATAAGCTCGGTCGTCTCTTTCGTGGTCGTCACCAGCCTCTTTATCCTGATCGCCGACCTGATGCCCAAACGCCTCGCCATGAGCATGCCGGAGCGGGTTGCCGTGGTGGTGGTGCGTCCCATGCTGCTGTGCGTGACCCTGCTGATGCCGCTGGTGTGGTTCTTCAACGGCATGGCGAACGCGTTGTTCCGCCTGCTGCGGGTCTCCATGATCCGCAACGACGAGATCACCTCGGACGACATCTATGCGGTGATGGATGCGGGCGCCGAGGCGGGGGTCATCCAGCGTGAGGAGCATCAGCTCATCGAGAACGTGTTCGAGTTGCAATCCCTCGGCGTCACCTCCGCCATGACGGCCCGCGAGAGCCTCATCTACTTCACCCTGCAAGAGGGCGAGGAGAGCATCAAGGCCAAGATCGCCGAGCACCCCCACAACAAGTTCCTGGTGTGTGACCACAACCTCGACAGCATCAAGGGCTTCGTCGACGCCAAGGAGCTGCTGATCCGCGTCATCAGCGGCCAGAGCATCGATCTCAACAGCGGCTCCCTGGTGCAGAGCGTCATCATCATCCCCGACACCCTGAACCTCTACGAGGCGATGGAGTACTTCAAGAATCATCGGGGCGACTTCGCCGTGGTGATGAACGAATACGCCCTGGTGGTGGGGATAGTCACCATGAACGATCTGATGAGCACCGTCATGGGCGAGTGGGCCACCCATGCGATGGAAGAGCAGATAGTGCAGCGGGACGAGAACTCCTGGCTGGTGGACGGGGTCACCCCCATCTCCGATGTGATGCGGGCCTTCGACATCGAGGAGTTCCCGGGGAACCAGAACTACGAGACCATCGCCGGTTTCATCATGTTCATGCTGCGCAAGATCCCCAAGCGCACCGACTCGGTGAAATACGCGGGCTACAAGTTCGAAGTGGTGGACATCGACAGCTACAAGATCGATCAGCTGCTGGTCACCCGGGTCGAACCCATCGCGAGCGACAAGCTGGCGCAGGAGTCACATCCGGCGGTCTGATCGGGAAGCTTGACCCAAGTGGGCCGGTTTTCGTTAGAATGCGTCGACGATAAGTGTGAAGTGGTGGACCGGGCCGGGATGAGCCGCGGACCACCAGGAACCCATAGTGACCGAGAAGGTCGTTCAGGAGTCATGAAGATGCCGTCTTATTCCCGTGCGCTGGCCTGTGTGGCGCTGGCCATCGTTCTGGGGGCCTGCAGCCAGAGCGCGCCCCGCAAGCCCACTGCCGCGGCCAAGCCCGCAGCCCCCCAGGCCGCCGTCGTGGTGCCGCAGCCGGATCCCGACGCCGTGGTGCAAAGCGCCGTGGCAGAGCCGAGCCCGGTGTTCGATGAGGAGTATCAGGGGCCGGAGCAGGGATCCCTGGAGTCGGTGACGGCCCTGTTTGCCCGTGGCTACATCGAGTCCGCCATGCGCGAGACCATGCTGGCGGCGGTGCACAGTGACTACCCGCTGCTCGGCATGCGGGACGTGCGACTGACGGATCCCGTGCCTAAGTTCCTCACCTCCGCCCAGGCGCGTACCACGGCCCATGACTACCTCTATGCCGGGGTGCAGCGCAGGCTGGGTCGCCCCCTGAGCCCGGCCCAGTGGGAGCAGATCTGGCAAGGCTTGCCCCAGCAGGGGCGTGTCTCCGACTGGGTCAAGCAGACCAAGCGGGTACTGGCGGGGCGTTAAACCGTCACCACAGATAAGAGATGAGGCCACCCCAGGGTGGCCTCACGCTTTTCTGCCTTCTGCCTTCTGCCTTCTGCCTTCTGCCTTCTGCCTTCTGCCTTCTGCCTTCTGCCTTCTGCCTTCTGCCGCTTTCACTGCGTTGCCCCATCTTCTGCCGGCTGATTTCCGGTGATACCGATTGCCGTCGGCTCGGCTTTGTCTTATCTTGTTTTAGCCATCTAAACATCCATATGTTTTTATGGCTGATTTCCCGGAGTACCGAATTCACATCGCCGGCGACGCATCGCCGCAGGACATGGCCGGGTACACAACAGACAAACACAGAAAAACAAAGAGACAGGACAGATGGAAACACAGGCATTGTGGGTACTGGACGGTGGCATGGGGCGTGAGCTGGCACGGCGGGGCGCGCCGTTTCGCCAGCCCGAGTGGTCGGCGCTGGCGCTGATGGAGGCGCCGCAGACGGTGCGCGAGGTGCATCAGGCCTATGTGGCCAGCGGTGCCCGTGTCATCACCACCAACAGCTATGCGCTGGTGCCGTTTCATATCGGCGCCGAGCGCTTTGTCGCCGAGGGGGAAACGCTGGCGGCGCTGGCGGGCCAGTTGGCTCGCGACGTGGCCGATGAGCAGGATGGCGCCGTGCAGGTGGCGGGATCCTTGCCGCCGCTGTTTGGCTCTTACCGTGCTGACTTGTTCGAGGCCGATCGGGTGAGTGAGCTGGCTACGCCGCTGATCCGGGCGCTGGCGCCTCAGGTGGACATCTGGCTGGCCGAGACCATGAGCCTGATTGCCGAGCCGCTGGCGCTCAAGGCGCTGTTGCCGGCGGATGGCAAGCCGTTCTGGGTCTCCTTCACCCTGGAGGACGAGACGCCAGGGCGCGAGCCCCTGCTTCGCTCCGGCGAGCGGGTGGTGGATGCCGTCACAGCGCTGGTCGGGGTCGGAGTGGATGCCATCCTGTTCAACTGCTGTCAGCCCGAGGTGATTGAGGCCGCGCTGGCGGTGGCCGGCGCCAGACTGCAGGCGCTGGGGCGAGGGGATATTCGCCTCGGTGCCTATGCCAACGCTTTTCCGCCCCAGCCCAAGGAGGCCACCGCCAACGACGGTCTGGACGAGATCCGCGCCGATCTGGGGCCGCTGGATTACCTCGGCTGGGCCGAGCGCTGGCGTGCCGTGGGGGCCTCTCTCATCGGCGGTTGCTGCGGCATAGGCCCCGAGCATATTCAGGCCCTGGCCAGTCGGCTGCGCTAAGGAGAGCATATGAAAGAGAGCAAAATAGGCCTCTGGTCCCTCACCGCCCTGGTGTTCAGCTCCATGGTGGGGGCGGGTATCTTCAGCCTGCCTCAGAACATGGCCGAGGTGGCCGGTGCCAGGGCCGTGCTGATCGGTTGGGGCGTCACCGGGGTGGGCATATTGGCGCTGGCCGCGAGTTTTCTCTATCTGTCGCGGCTAAGGCCCGATCTCGATGGCGGCATCTACAGCTATGCCCGCGCCGGCTTTGGCGATCTGGTGGGCTTCTTCTCCGCCTGGGGCTACTGGCTGTGCGCCACCATAGGCGTTGTGGGCTATCTGGTGATCGCCTTCGCCGCCCTCGGCAGCTTCGTCGACACGCCAGAGCACATCTGGTTTGGCGAGGGCAACACCTTGGCCGCCTTCATCGGCGAGTCCTGCATCCTCTGGGCCGTGCATCTGCTGGTGGCCCGCGGCGTGCAGCAGGCGGCCCTGTTCAATCTGGTGGCGACCCTGGCCAAGAGCCTGCCGTTGCTGCTGTTCATCCTGTTCGCCTGCTACTGGTTCGACCCGATGACCTTCGCGGCGGATCAGGGGGGCAGCACACTGGCGGTGCCTGTCTCCGAGCAGGTGCGCAACACCATGCTGATCACCCTCTGGGTCTTTACCGGCATCGAAGGGGCGGCCGTCTTGTCGGCCCGCGCCAGGAACAGGCGGGACGTGGGCACGGCCACCGTGCTGGGGGTGGTGCTGGCGCTGCTGCTCTATGTGCTCATCTCGGTGCTGGCGCTGGGGATTTTGAGCAGACCCGAGCTGGCGGCCCTGCCCAATCCCTCCATGGCGGGCTTGATGGCCCAGATGACAGGCTCCTGGGGCAAGCTGCTGATCAGTGTCGGCCTCATCGTCTCGGTGCTGGCCTCCTACGTGAGCTGGACCCTGTTCTCGGCCGAGGTGCCCTTCAGTGCGGCGCGCCACGGCGCCTTTCCGGCTATCTTCCGGCGTCAGAACCGCAACGGCACTCCCATAGCGTCGCTGTGGCTCACCAGCCTGACGGTGCAGGGCTGCCTGCTGCTGGTGTGGCTGCTCGGCAAGGGGTATACCAACCTGCTGCTCATCTCCACCTCCATGATCCTGGTGCCCTATCTGCTGATCGGCCTGTTCCTGCTCAAACTCTCCTTGAGTGGTGAGGGCAATGGCCTGATGCGGACTGTGGCGCTGCTGTCGAGCGGCTACGGCCTCTGGCTGCTCTATGCCGCCGGGGTGGAATACCTGCTGCTCTCCTTGCTGCTGTACGGGCCGGGCCTGCTGCTGTTTCTCTACAGCCGTCGACAGCTTGGTGACCATCAGCGGCTCAGCGGTCGCGAGCGACTGCTGGCCGGGATGACCCTGGTGAGCCTCATTCCCGCGCTCTGGTCATTTGCCCATGTCTGATCCGGGCCTGTGATTGGCAATGAAAGAGAGCGCCCTGGTGGCGCTCTCTTTTTTGCTCTGCTTCAAGGTTCTGATTCAGACGCTGCCGGGGCCGGCCGGTTTGCCAAACAGCACACCGAGTTTCTGCTGCCAAGGGAGGCCACGGGCCTCGCGCAGCATGTCGCGCCACTCGTGGAAGGTGAGGGTGAGGGGGTTGAAGCTGCGGATGGGCTTGGTGATGCCGAACCGGCAAGGCTCGGCAGGGTCCTCTTCCACGAAGGTGCCAAACAGCCGATCCCAGATGATCAGCACGCCGGCGAAGTTGCGGTCTATGTATTTGGCGTTGCTGGCGTGGTGCACCCTGTGGTGGGAGGGGGTATTGAAGACCCACTCCAGCCGGCCAAGCTTGCCCACCACCTGGGTGTGAACGAAGAACTGAAAACCCAGGCTGAGCAGCACGGTGGCCACCACGGCCTCTGGCGGGAAGCCGATGAGGATCATGGGGATCCAGAACAGCCACATGCCGGAGACGGGGTACATCAGGCTCTGGCGAAAGGCGGTTGAGAGGTTGAGCCGCTCGGAGCTGTGGTGTACCACGTGGGAGGCCCAGAGCCAGCGCACATGGTGGCTGGCGAAATGGAACAGCCAGTAACAGAGATCCTGCAGCAAGAACAGCAGCAAGATGCTCCAGAAGTTGAGTTCGATGTCCAGCAGCCGCCAGCCCCAGAGGGCGTCGTAACAGTAAGCGATGGCGATGGCCGCCAGCGCATCGCCGCCCTGGTGCATCAGCGCCAGCGCCCCGTTGGCAAACAGATCCCGCCACTGGTAGGTGGCGGTGGGAAAGGCCGCCCCGTGCTTGCGCAGGTAGAGCATCTCCCAGCCGATAAAGGCCAGAAAGATCGGGGAGAGATAAAGCAGTAGCAGTTGCACATCCATGTCGGGCATCCGGTTTGACCAGTTGGATTCCAGCATACCGAATGAATTTAAAATTTCATTAACATTTCATTCCCAGAGCCGTGTAGGCGCCCTGCCTGGGTGCTGTTCAACGGTTTGTTTTTGCTGGCAAATAATGAGCATTGGTGATGAACCCCTGGACGCGTCACCCCGCTGCCGGCGTCCTGTCGTCTGGCGAGCCCTCGCTTACACTGGAAGCTGGTGCCCTTCCCGGGGCGCCATGGGCGGCAAGGTGCCGGCGGTGGAGGGGAGATGAGAGCTATCCTGGTGTGCGTCATGTTCGGCCTGTTGAGCACGAGTGTGCAGGCCAACGACAGCTTCAACAGCGAGTTGAGCCATTTCATCGGCGGCGCGGCCATGGGGGCCGGCTTCACGGCAGTTGCCGATCATTACGGCTATCGGGAGCAGAGGGGCTGGATCGGGTTCGGGATTGCCACCGGCATCGGGGTGCTGGGGGAGCTGGCGTCGAGCAACGGCGAGTTCTCCGCCCTGGATGCGGGGGCCAATGCGCTGGGGGCGGCTCTGGGGGCCTATGGTACTGATCGCTGGTTGCTGGCGCCGGTTCTGCTGCCCGATCAGCATTATGCGGGGCTGATGAGCCGTTACCGCTTCTGAGGGACCGCGCTGGCCGGTCCCGGCATCAAATAAGAGAGGGAGCCTGGGCTCCCTCTTCGTTTTCTTCCTTTTGCTTACAACACCTGGCTCAGGAACTGGCGCAGGCGCGGGGAGGGGGGATTGTCGAAGAAGTCGGTGGGCTTCTCATCCACCAGCAGCTCGCCGCCCTCCATGAACAGCACCCTGTCCGCCACCTCGCGGGCGAAGCCCATCTCGTGGGTCACCACCACCATGGTCATGCCCTCCCGGGCCAGCCCCTTCATCACATCCAGCACCTCGCCCACCATCTCGGGATCGAGGGCGCTGGTAGGCTCATCGAACAGCATGATGCGCGGCTGCATGGCGAGCGCCCTGGCGATGGCCACCCGTTGCTGCTGGCCGCCGGAGAGCTGGGACGGATAACTCTCGGCCTTGTTGGCCAGCCCCACCTTGAGCAGCAGCGCCTTGGCCCTGTCCTGCGCGTCGCTGCGCGACAGACCGCGCACCTTCTGGGGAGCGAGACTGATGTTGTCCAGCACGTTGAGATGGGGGAAGAGGTTGAAGGACTGGAACACCATGCCCACCTCTTCCCGCAGCTTGTTGACATCCCCCGGCTGGGTCAGGCAGATGCCATCGATCAGGATGTCGCCGTCGTTGATGGTTTCCAGCTGGTTGAGGGTGCGCAGGAAGGTGGATTTGCCGGAGCCACTCGGTCCGACGATCACCACCACCTCCCCTTCGGCCACCTGGGTGCTGACGTTCTTCAGGGCGTGCACGCCGCCGGCATAGATCTTCTCCACGCCGGTGGCCTTGATGATGGGGTCCGCTTTGTTACGCATGGTCATGCCTCGGTCCTCCCGGTGTCGATCTGTCTCGGGTCGCCGGTCTCGATGATGGGATCAGTTGCTGCGCGCATATTTCACCTCCAGACGACGCACCAGGAAGGAGAGGGTGCCGGTCAATACCAGATAGAGCAGGGCCACGGTGAACCACACCTCGAACGGGCTGAAGGTGGAGCTGACCACCTCGCGGCCGGCCTTGGTCAGATCCGTGATGGAGATGACGGAGACCAGGGAGGAGTCCTTGATCAGGTTGATGAACTGGCCCGCCAGCGGCGGTAAGACCCGCTTGAATGCCTGGGGCAGGATCACGTAGCGCATGGTCTGGGCCGAGGTCAGCCCCAGGCTGCGGCCCGCCTCCATCTGGCCCTTGTGGATGGAGCTGATGCCGGCGCGGACTATCTCGGCCACATAGGCGCCGGTGAAGACCGCGAGCGCCGCCACCCCGGCGGTGAAGCGATCCAGATTGAGTACGGTGCCGATGAAGAAGTAGACGATGAAGATCTGCACCAGCAGCGGGGTGCCGCGGATCAGCTCCACATAGGTGACCGCCAGGTTGCGCAGGGCCGGGTTGGGGGAGAGGCGGGCGAGGCCGGCCAGGGTGCCCAGCAGGATGGCGAAGATGCCTGCCACGAGGGAGAGCTTGACCGTGACCCAGACACCCCAGGCGATGGGGCCTGCGGTCCAGGTGAGTTCGATATCCAGGGTATCGCCGAGGAAGACGGTATCCCCTTCGGCAACCTGGGCGCCGCTGGCGGCGATGGGCTGGCGCTGGCCGGGATCGGTATCGTTTTGCAGGAACAGCTGGCCCTTCTCGGCGGCTGTGGTGCCGGCCACTACGGTGCCGTCAAACTCGGCGTAATTCTTCTGTTCGGCCTGGTAGGCGATGTACTGGGGGATGCGTTCCCAGCGCCAGGTGTAATCCACCGATTGCACGGCCTTGTAAATGCCAAAGACGGCGGTCAGCAGCAGCAGCAGGAAGATGCCGTGCCAGAGCAGCTGATTGGGTTGTTTTTCCATCTGTCTTGTGGATTTGGGGTTGATCACTGTCACAACCTCTCTTGTCGTTATTGTGTGGGGAACTGCGTGAAGGGGCGGCCGGGCCGCCCCTTGAGAGGTTATTTGAGTTGATTCAACCAGGCGTTGGATTCAAACCACTTCTTGTAGAGGCGGTCGTAGCTGCCGTCGCCCTTGATCTGGCGCAGGTAGTTGTTCAGCCAGTTGAGGGTGTCCTGATCCCCCTTGCGGATGGCCCAGGCCAGCGGCTCGAAGGTGAACGGCTTGTCGAGGTGCACCACGGCGCCCTGATTCTGGGAGGCGAAGATGGCGTTGTAGGGCAGATCGTAGATGAAGGCATCCACCTTGCCGTTGATCACTTCCAGCTTGGCGTCGTCCTGGGTTTCATACTGCAGCAGGGTGGCTTTCGGGATCATGCGCTTGACCGCCTGCTCGCCCGTGGTGCCGAGCTTGACCGCGATCTTGTACTTGGGATCGTTGAGATCCTGGAAGGACTTGATCTCGCCCGCCTTGTCCTTGCGCAGCACTATGGTCTGACCGACGACTATGTAGGGGTCGGCGAAGTTGACGCGCAGGTTGCGCTGGGGGGTGACCGTCATGCCACCCATGATGACATCGAACTTGTCGGTCAAGAGGGCCGGGATGATGCCGTCCCAGGCTGTGTTGACGAACTCGACCTTGACCCCCATCTCCTTGGCGACCATCTTGGCCAGGTCCACGTCGAAGCCGATGTACTGGCCCTGCTTGTTGGTCATCTCGAAGGGTTGATAGCCGGCATCGAAGCCGACGCGCAGCACACCGCGCTCCAGCACGGCATCCAGGGTGGAGCTGGGGGCGGCATTGGCCAGCCCGCACAGCAGCAGGGTAGAGAGAATGAGTTTTTTGATCATAAGTGACGTCTCTGTCGAAAGTGTGTTCGGCCTTGAACCTGATCCCGTGCGACTCCGTGGCACAAGAGACTGCTGCATCCGGCAACAGGCAAGACAGGATTATTGTCTTGAGTTGGGTAGAAGCCCCATATGAGATTCTATGAATGGCGTGCTGAGTGAAAAATGTACCAAAAGCCGATTGTGCCAGATGACTCAATAGGTTAGTGCGACTTTTTCCTCGCGGCCTGGCTCATAAAACCACATGAAAACAACATATCCATCTAACGCCGTGGGTTCAAGTCCAAAAGCTTATAAGGGGCACTTTCGCCGGATCAACGGGAATCAAATGGGCTTGATGATGACGAACCATAGTCGGATGACCCCTCTTCGGCCGCGGTGGGCTGGCGCGGGGAGCTCAACGGCCAGGAGGCGGGGGAGGGGGACCTCGACTATCAGGAGCCGGCCCGAACGCCGCCGTCAGGCCGGCTCGGTGAGCAGGGGACGTGGCGCCTGGGCCTTGAGGAAGGGCAGCAGCAACAGGGCCGAGACCCCGGCCGCCACCGAGATCACTACGAAGAAGCCGTTCCAGTGCCAGATCTCCATCACCTTGGCCAGGGGATAGCCCGCCAGCGCCGCCCCCATGTAGGCGAACAGGCCGACGAAGCCGGTGGCGGCCCCGGCGCAATCCTTGTGGGAGCACTCGGCGGCGGCCATGCCGATCAGCATCTGCGGGCCGAACACGAAGAAGCCGATGGTGAAGAAGCAGGCCGCCTGCATCACATAGCTGAAGAAGGGCATCAGCCACAGCGACCCCACCGCAAGCAGTATCCCCACCGCGAAGATGAGGTTCATGGGCCCCCGGTTGCCGTTGAACAGCTTGTCCGATCCCCAGCCCGCCACCAGGGCGCCGATAAAGCCCCCCACCTCGAACATGGAGATGGCGGAGTTGGCACTCATCAGGTTGAAGCCGCGCTGCTCCGTCATGTAGAGGTTGCCCCAGTCGTTGATGGCGGTACGCACCACGTAGACCAGCACGTAGCAGCAGGCCAGCAGCCAGATGTAGGGGTTGCCGAGCACGTACTTGTGCAGGATCTGGCGCGGTGTCAGATCGGCATCCTGGGTCTGTTGGGCTATCTCCAGCGCATCGCTTCGCCACTCGCCGACCGTGGGCAGCCCCAGGGTGCTCGGGGTATCCCGCAGTCGCCAGCACAGGATCAGCCCGACCAGTATGGCGATGAGCCCCGGCACTATCATGCCGTAGCGCCAGCCATGCTGCAGGGCTATGGTGCTGACGATGAGCGGGATCAGCGCGCCGCCCACGTTGTGGGCCGTGTTCCAGGCCGACCACCAGAAGCCGCGCTCGGTGCGGGAATACCAGCTGGTCAGCAGCTTGGAGCAGGGGGGCCAGCCCCAGCCCTGGAAGAAGGCGTTGGCGACCCAGAGCGCCGCGAACAGCCAGAGCGACGAGGAGAGGCCGAACAGTATGTTGATGACCCCGGTCGCCATCAGCCCCAGCCCCATGAAGTAACGGGGGTTGGCCCTATCGCTGATGATGCCGGAGAAGAACTTGGAGCAGCCGTAGGTGAGGTAGAACAGGGTCCACAGCATGCCGATGTCGGCCTTGTCCAGCATGCCGCTCGCCAGCATGTCCGGCATGGCGAAGTTGAAGCTCTTGCGGGTGAAGTAGAACACCGCGTAGCCCAGATACATGGTCAGCAGGATGTGCAGGCGCCAGTGGCGATAGCTGGCATCGATCTCGCGCTGATCCCGCACCAGGGGGGCGGCCGGGCGGCTCTTCATAAAGTTCAGCATGGCACTGGGCTCGTCCGGAGTGGGTCGTTACGCATGGGGCTCATCTCGCTTGCGGCTGGGCAGGCTCAGGGTCAGCTGGGTGCCGTGCAGGCAGGAGAGCTGCAGGTTGCCCCCCAGCGCCTGCACCCGCTCGCGGATGCCGAGCAGGCCGTAGCCCTGGGCCGTCTGCTCGGGCAGGCCGCAGCCGTCGTCCTCCAGCAGCAGCTGCAACCGCTCCCCCTGCTGCTGGGCCCGAATGCGGACCGAGCTGGCGTTGGCGTGCTTCACCACGTTGTTGAGGCCCTCCTGGCAGACCCGGAACAGGGTGGCCCGCTGGGCATCGGAGAGATCCTCGTCCGCCAGCCGCCATTCGAGCCGGGTGACTATGCCGTGGCGTTCCAGCTCCAGCTCCCGCAGCAGGCTCTGCACCGCCTGCTCCAGGCTCATGTCGTCGAGCTGGCGGGGACGCAGCCGGCCGAGCAGGCCGCGCACGGCGTCATAGATGCCGAGCGACAACGTATCGATGAGGGCGCTGCTCTGGCCGACCCCAGGGTTGTCAGGCGCGAGCCGGCGCACTATCCCCGCCTGGGTGCGGATGGCGGTGATGGTCTGGCCTATGTCGTCGTGCAGCTCGCGGGCCACCTCCTTGCGGATGCTCTCCTCTGTCTCCAGCAGTCGCTCGGTGAGCTGGCGGTTGTGGGCGAGCTGGCGGGTCAGCGCCTGGTTCAGCTCGCGCTGGCGCTGGATGCCGGCGCCGAGCAGCAGGCCGGTCAGGCTCTGGGCCAGCAGGGAGAGCAGCAGGTCAAGCGGGTGATCGTGCCAGGCCTGGCCCGCCATCAGCGCCACCGTGTTCATCAGGGTGGCGAGCAGGGCCCCCTGCCAGCCGTAACGCCAGGCCATGGCCATGATGGGGATGGCGAGGCAGAAGGGGGTGAAGCGCACCAGCGAGTCCGGCAGGCCGAGCTGCAGCCAGAGGCTGAGCACGAACAGCAGCAGGTACCAGATGAGGTGGCGAAAGCGCCAGTCCACCGGTTGATCGATCAGCGCCGGACCGAGTGGCACCCAGGTGGCGCGGGTGAGGTAGTGCCAGATCAGCATGCAGGTGGAGGTGAGGGTCAGGCCGCCGGTCAGGGTCAGCAGCAGGGCGGTGAGCCCATCCTCCCCGGCCAGGTGCCAGAGCAGGGACTGCAGCAGCGCCGCCGCGGTGACGGTGGCCAGCAGTACCAGCAGCTGCTGCCAGTCGTTGCGCACCCGCTGGCGGCGGGCGATGAGCAGCGGCAGCAGGGTGAGCAGGGTGCCGGCCTGGATCAGCGGCCAGGCTGGCAGGCCTATCTCGCCGTCGAGCCAATAGAGCAGCAGGGTTTCACACAGCAGCAAGGGCGGCCAGTAGGCGAGGGGGCTCTGCAGCAGCAAGCCGAGCCGCAGCCCGAACGGGAACAGCAGCACCGCCAGCACCGGGCCGCCCGCCAGGTGCAGGCCGATGCTCCACAGGCAGAACCAGCCGGCGGCGAAGATGAAGCAGGCCGCCAGCGAGATGGCGACATAGCTGGCAATACGGGGGATCACCAGCTGTCCAGCATGCGGTGGGCCAGCTCCACGTTGTTGCTGACCTGGAGTTTGTCCATCAGGTTGGCGCGGTGGACGTGCACCGTCTTGGGGGAGAGCCCGAGCTGCTCGGCGATGGCCTTCACCTCCAGCCCGCGGGCCAGCAGCTGCGCCACCTCCCGCTCCCGGTTGGTGAGGGGATCCCGGCTGTGGCTGGCGAGCTTGTGGGCGATGTCCGGGGTCAGGTAGCAGCCGCCGTGGGCGGCGGTGCGTACCGCGGCGATAAGCTCCTCCGGGCTGCAGCGCTTGGAGAGAAAGCCTTTGGCCCCCGCCTGCAGCGCCTGCTCGATCAGCGCCGGGCTGTCGTGCACCGACAGCATCACCACGGCGAGGCCGGCGGGCAGGCGCTTGAGCAGCTCCAGCCCGGACTGATCCGGCATGGAGATGTCGCACACGCACAGCTGGACGCCGCTGCCGGGCAGGCCCGCCAGCGCCTCGGCGGCGCTGCCGAATTCGGCAACGACCCGCAGATCGGGTTCGAGATTGAGCAGTTGGGCGAAGCCGGAGCGGACGATCTGGTGATCGTCGATGAGGGCAATTTTTATCATGATGTCAGCCTGAAATCTGCGGCCAGGGTGCTGGCGCGGCCAACAAGATACCCGCGGCCGAGGTCAGGCTCAAGGGGGAGGATAAAGAGTGACCAAGATAAGTGGCGGCGCGCACCCAAAGCTTGATCGGGATCAGGAGGACAGGCGCCTGGCCGCTCAGCAAGGGACGCGCCGCCCCGAGCAGGCTGACGCGCGTCCGCGGCGACTAGCGGTGCAGCTCGCCCGCCCGCTCCGGCTGGTAGACCACTTCCAGGATCTCGACCTGGATGGTGCGACCGGCGGGACCTGGCCAGGCGATGCTGTCACCCACCTTCAGGCCCAGCAGGGCGCTGCCGACCGGTGCCAGCACCGAGATCTTGGATTCGTCCCCCTGGGCATCCTTCGGATAGACCAGGGTCAGGCAGAACTCGGAGCCGCTATTTTGCATCTTGAAGCGCACCGTGCTGTTCATGGTCACCACGTCCGGCGGCATGTCGGCGGGCTCGCGGATCTCGGCGCGATCCAGCTCCTCTTGCAGGGCAAGGTGCTGGGGGTGGTTGCCGAGCAACTGTTCGATGCGATCCAGATCCAGGCTGGAGATCACGAGATGAGGTTGTTTCATAGGGCATTCCTTATCAATGGCGGACAGGACCAGGATGGCGGGCAGGCTGGTCGGTCGAAAAAGTCAGAAGTTGTAAAGAGATCGCACAGGCGGTGCCCCCGAACGACTCGCGGTCAGGGGCGAGGGCGGGGGCTCAATGGGGTGTGAGCAGACTTGAAAAAATCATGAGCGCTTTCATGTGGATACCATAACCATTCTGGACGGCTTTGGCAATTGCCCCGGCCGAGGGCTCAGGGTGCCTGATAATCGTACTGCTTGATGATGCTGGCCAGGCTGCCGTCCCGGCGCATGGCCTGGATCGCCTTGCGCCAGCGCGCTGCCTCCTTGGGCGGGAAGTCGGGATGGGCGGCGAGGTAGATGGCCGTCTGCTGCAGGGTCTCGCCGCGCACCAGGCTGGCCAGCGGCAAGCCGGCCTGTTGCTGGGTATAGCGGGCGGTGTTCCAGGCCACGGCCCAGCCCTGGATGCGGCCCAGCGCCAGCTTGTTGGCGTTGTTGGCCTCCGCCGCCACCGGCTCCACCCTGGTCTCGGCGATGGACTGGATCAGGCTCTGGCCATAGGAGCCGCGCATCACCCCTATGGTCTGCGCGGGCAGCTCCTCGATGGTGAGCGGGGCGGGATGATGCTGGCGGTGGCTGACCAGCACGAAGGCCTCGTCCAGCAGGGGGGTTATCCAGAGAAACTGGGACTCGCGCTGGGGGCTGCGCACCGGCGGCAACAGCAGCACGTCCGGCCGGTGGCGGGTCTGGATGAGAGCGCGGGCCATCGGCATCAGCTCGAAGGTCAGGGGTTCATCCAGGCGGCGGGCCGCCTCCTCCAGCACCTCGATGGCCATGCCGCTCGGGGCGCCCTGGTAGGAACGAATGACATAGGGGGGCACCTCGGCCGCGATGACCGTCACGGCGTGGGCTGACTCCGTGGTCAGCCAGAGGGCACCGAAGGCAAGCAGCAAGACGGAAATACGCATAACGGACCGGGACAAGGATGAGTACGCGAAGTGTACCATCTCTGCCCGTAAAGTGAGCGCCTCCCGTGGCGGGGGCGCCCTCAGTCGAAGAAGTCGCGCAGGTCCAGGGTCTGGTAGTCGTCCAGCTGCTGCCAGGGCAGCTGCTTGGGCAGCGGCTTGAGGGTCAGCGTCATGCGGTAGCTGCGATAGCCGTCCAGGCTCGCGGACTCCACCACCAGGGGGATCTGCCATTGGCTCGACCAGAGGATGCGGGTGCGCTGCTTGCCCTCTCGCTTCTCGTACCAGCGCGCCTGATCGGGCGCCGTCTCGTCGAGGGCGGTCATGCCTTGCAGCAGGGCGGGATCCACGAGATGGCGAATGCGCGTCCAGTCGGGCTTGAAGGCGACCTGGCCATACTCCTCGGCGGGCACCTCTACCAGCTGATTGTGCCAGGCATCCGCGTAGCGCAGCTGCAGCTCGCCATCCTCGGCGCGGCTGACCCAGCGGGCCGCCATCTGGTGGGTGAAGTGCTTGTGGCCGGGGTTGGCGTCGTGGCTGGCGTGGTAGGCGCGGGCCAGGGGCAGCGGGATCAACCGCTGGCTCCACACCTGGTTGCCGACCCGCATCCACTTCTCCTGCCACTGGTTCGCCCGGGCTATGCCGTCGCTGCCGGTGACGCTGTCCTGATAACTGATGCGGGCGGCGAGATCCGGCGCCTCGTCGGCCCGCGCCTGCGTAAAGAGGGTGCTGCCGAGTAGCAGCAAGGGGAGCAAGAGTCTTCTCATCATCTGTCGCTCGAAAGAGCAGGGGCCCGTGCGGGCCCCTGCCACTTACAGGCCGAGCGCCTCCCGCAGTTTGCCGAACACCTTGGTGTTGTCCAAGGTGCCCTTGAAGCGGTCGCTGCCCGCGCCATCGGCAAACAGCATCACATCGCCGCCGCCATGGGTCTCGGCGCCGAGCTTGACGCCGGTCTCCTGCAGGTAGTCGTCCGCCATCACCTGATCGCTGGTGAGGGTGGGGCGCACGTCGGCGCGGTTGGGACCGTTGCCGAATACCAGGGTGGTGAAGGGCTTGCCATCCACGTCGTTCTGGGTAGTGCCGTCGCCGTTCTTGACCAGATCCAGCACCTTGTTGCCCTTGGCGGAGTAGCCGTTGATGGTCATGGTGTGGTCGTGATCGGCGGTGACCACGATCAGGGTATCGCTCAGGTCCACCTTGCCGAGCGCCGTCTTGACCGCCTCATCCAGCGCCACCGCATCGGTGAGGGAGCGCTTGGCGTTGGTGGCGTGCAGGGCGTGGTCGATGCGACCCCCCTCCACCATCAGGAAGTAGCCCTGGCTGTTCTGGCTCAACAGATCGATCGCCTTGGCGGTCATCTCGGACAGGGACGGCTGGGTATTGGCGGCGCCCTTGGCGACGCGGTCCAACTCGTAGTCGAGGTGGGACTTGGCGCTGAACAGGCCGAGCACCTTGCCGCTGCTGACCTTGGCCAGATCGCCCTGGGTGGTGACGTATTGATAGCCCTGGGCGCTCAGCTCGGCGGTCAGATCCCGGCCATCGGCCCGGCCGCCCTTGTTGCTGGCGCTGTAGGGCGTCCAGTGATTGGCACCGCCCCCCATCAGCACGTCGACCCCGTCCCCGAGCGCGGTGTTGAAGCCGGCACCGCCCGGTACCGCCTGCTCGGCGATGGCGTAGGCCGCGTCCCGGTGGCAGATGTGGGAGTAGGTGGCGGCCGGGGTGGCATGGGTCAGCTCTGTGGTGGTGACGGCACCGACCGATTTACCCGCCGCCTTGGCCAGCTCCAGTATGGTCGGCACCGGGGTGCCGTTGTCGCCGGTGCAGTTGTTGATGCCCTTGTTGCCGTTGATGTCCTTAGCCGGAGCGATCGCCTGGGTGTCGCTGCTCATGGCGATCACCTCGTTGTTCATCTTGACGCCCGTGGTGTAGGCCGCCATGGAGGGGGCCGAGTCCGTGGTCTGGGCGTCGTTGGAGAAGGTCTTGATGCGGGCGCTGCGGGGCAGCTTCATGATCTCCAGATTGCCCTCTTCCCCCACCTTGAACAGCCGGGTGGCGGTGAGCACTGTGGGGCCCATGCCGTCACCGATAAACAGGATCACATTCTTGGCGTCGCTGGCCTGGGCCTGGGACAGGCCACCCAGGGCACCGAACAGGGCGGTGCACACCAGGGTCTTTTTCATGGTTGTTGTCATGCTTGTTCTCATGGAATGCTCCTTACAGCTTGGCCGCAGCTTTGACCTTGCCGAACACGGCGGTGTTGTCGAGAGAGCCGTGGAAGCTGTCCGCTCCCTGGCCGATGGCGCCGAGGAAGACGTCGGTGCCGCCATGGGTTTCGTTGCCTATGTCGCCCACCTTGACCACCACCTCCTGGTGATAGTCGTCGGCCGAGACGGTGGCATCGTCCAGCGCGGCCACGCTGCTGCGCGAGCCATCCACCCGGTTGTAGCCGTTGCCGAAGCCGATGATGGTGTAGGGCATGCCGTCGGCATCCTTGCTCGGTTCGCCGGTTTCGTAGTTCTTCACCAGCCCGAGCACGCCCGGGTTGTCGGCGGTAGTCTTGCCGGTGCGCTTGGCATAACCGTTGAGCACCAGCGTGTGGTCATGGTCGGCGGTGACCACGATCAGGGTGTTCTTCAGCTCGGGGTCGGTCTTCTTCACCTCGTCGATGGCGGCCTTGATGGCGTCGTCGAAGGCGAGGGTGTCCTGCAGGGCGCGCTTGGCGTTGGTGTCGTGCAGGGCGTGATCGATGCGGCCCCCTTCCACCATCAGGAAGTAGCCCTTCTCCTTGTCCTTGAGCTGCTTGATGGCAGCCAGGGTCATCTGGGCCAGTGACGGCTCGCTGGCCGGCCTGTCCAGGTCATATTTCATGTGGCTGGAGCCAAACAGCCCCAGCAGCGGCTTGCCCGCCTCGGCCTGGTTCAGCTGATCCAGGTTGCTGGCGAACTGGTAGCCCTTGGCCTGCATCTCGCTGATGAGGTTGCGGCCATCCTCCCGCTTGCCCTGGTCGGCCGCCGGCAGGAAGAAGCTGCTGCCACCCCCCAGCACCACGTCCAGCCCCTCTTTCAAGGCGCCGTTGTAGCCGGCACCGCCCGGCACCAGCTGGGCGGCGATGTCCGCCTCCAGATCCCGGTTGCAGATGTGGGCGTAGGTGGCGGCCGGGGTGGCGTGAGTGACCCGGGTGCTGGTGACCACGCCGGTGCCGCGGCCGTCGGCCTTGGCCAGCTCCAGCAGGGTGGTGACCGGCTTGCCGGCGCTCTGGCTGCAGTCGCTCTCCTGGGTGGCATCACTGTCCATGCTGATGACGCCGTTGTTGCTCTTGACCCCGGTCATGTAGGCGGCCATGGAGGGGGCCGAGTCGGTGACCTGGGAGTCGTGGGAGAAGGTCTTGATGAAGGCCGTCTCCGGCAGGGTGTCGATGGTGAGACTGCCCTCTTCCCCGACGCCGTAGATGCGGGCCGCGGTCAGGGTGTTGAGGCC
Organism: Aeromonas sp. sif2433; assembly: GCF_019218705.1. Taxonomy (NCBI): domain Bacteria; kingdom Pseudomonadati; phylum Pseudomonadota; class Gammaproteobacteria; order Aeromonadales; family Aeromonadaceae; genus Aeromonas; species Aeromonas sp. sif2433. The sequence goes on along the minus strand of NZ_JAHUXD010000002.1, from coordinate 145,085 downwards.
CATGCCATCGCCGAGGAAGAAGATCACATTCTTGGCGCTGGGTTCAGGGGTGTCGCTGTCGTTTGTGGAGTTGCAGCCGGCGGCCAGGGCGGCGCCGATCATCAATGCAAGTCCTGCCATTTTTCTCATTGGGGTTCGCTCCTTGTAAAACCTGAGCGAAGCCTAGAGGGATCAGATGACACTTTTAGTGAATGTGGATGACAATCCGATGAAGGCAGGATTTAAATGTGATGTTGTATCAATCACTTATTTATGTAGGCACCCTGGCGGTCGACACCCCGGACCCGACCCGACCGCCGGCTTGGTGGTTCCCGTGCCACGGGCTAGAATGGCCTGTCAAATTGGGGCTCCAGCAGGTAAAATGCGCCCCCTTGCGACGCCCGACGTCCGCTCCAGCCGCCACAGCGCGCCCGCAGCCCCTTTTAGAGAGTAACGGATATGTCCATCAACTGGTTCCCCGGCCACATGCACAAGGCCCGCAAAGAGATTGCCGAGGTCATGCCCCAGGTCGATGTCATCATCGAGATGCTCGATGCCCGCATCCCTTTCTCCAGCGAAAACCCACTGGTGCCCGAGCTGCGTGGTGATACCCCGGTGATCAAGGTGCTGAACAAGGCGGATCTCGCCGATCCGGCGATCACCGAGCTGTGGGTGGCGCACATGGAGAAAGAGAAGGGGATCAAGGCGTTGCCCCTGACCCAGCAGGAGCCTGAGAAGATCAAGAACCTGCTGGCCCTGTGCCACGAGATGCTGCCGGAGCGTAACTTCGACCTGCGTGGCGTGCGGGCCATGATCATGGGCATCCCCAACGTGGGCAAGTCCACCCTGATCAACACCCTGGCGGGGCGCACCATAGCCCGCACCGGCAACGAGGCGGGGGTGACCAAGTCCCAGCAGCGGATCAAGCTCGACAACAACGTCATCCTGACCGACACCCCGGGCTTCCTCTGGCCCAAGCTGAACCCGCCCTCCTGCGGTTATCGGCTGGCGGTCACCGCGGCCATCAAGGACACGGTATTCGACTATGCCGACATCGCCATGTTCGCCGCCGATTACTTCATCAAGGCCTATCCGGAGCGCATCAAGGCGCGCTACCAGATTGCGGATCTGCCGGAGACCGAGATCGAGCTGCTGGAGATGATCGCCCGTCAGCGCGCCTTCGTGCGCAAAGGGGGCCTGGCCGATCTGCACAAGGCGTCCGAGATCCTGGTCAACGAGTTCCGCTCCGGCCTGCTCGGTCGCATCTCGCTGGAGACCCCGGAGATGGTGAGCGCCGAGATAGTTGCGGCAGCAGAAGAGGCTGAGGAGAAGGCCAAGGAGAAGGCCGAGCGGGAAGAGGAGCGCCAGGCGCGCGCCCGCCGCAAGTACGCCAAGAAGCGTCAGAAGTAAACATCCAGCCTTCATTCAGACGGGTCCATGGGTTTGACTGGCACAGCCTGATCGGACGACCGGAGGCCCATTCTGACGAGGCAAATAAAAGAGGCGACCCCAGGGTCGCCTCTTTTATTGATGGGACCAGGCTCAGGGATGGCCTCAGCCGAAGTGCCTGTGGGTCTCCTCAAACGGCGAGAGGTGCAGCGGGATCAGCAGCGGCCAGTCGCGCCGGTCGCCGTCACCTCCTGCTTTTTGCCGTCTCACCTCCTCGCGCAGCGCCAGCAGCACGTCTTCACCTTCATACCGTCGCTAAAAGATGGATGAGGATCCTCAATCGACCATATCCCTTCCCTGCTAGCCCAAGGCCCAGTTAATCAATGGGATAATCCTGCTGCTGAGCAGGCGTTGCAGGGGGCAGATCAATGAGGCAACGCCTGTGCGAAGCCAAACCTGGCTGCCGCTCGTTCAGTGCCGATTGACAATGGATTTGGCAGTGGCATGATGCGCTCGCATTTTGACTCTCCTCACGGTTTTATCCATGACCACATACTCCCGGCCAGTGCTGTTATTGCTCTGTGGCCTGCTGCTGTTGACCCTGGCCATCGCGGTGTTGAATACCCTGGTACCGCTCTGGCTCGCCCATGACAATCTGCCGACCTGGCAGGTGGGAATGGTCGGCTCCTCCTATTTCAGCGGCAACCTGCTGGGCACCCTGCTGGCGGGAGCGCTGATCAAGCGCGTCGGGTTCAACCGCAGCTACTACCTGGCCTCCGCCCTCTTTGCCGCAGGCTGTGTCGGGTTAGGGCTCACCCTTGGCTTCTGGAGCTGGCTTATCTGGCGATTCTTCGCAGGCGTCGGCTGCGCCATGATCTGGGTGGTGGTTGAGAGTGCGCTGATGTGCAGCGGTAACGCGCGCAATCGGGGGCGCCTGCTCGCCGCCTACATGATGGTCTATTACATGGGGACAGTGCTCGGGCAACTGCTGGTCAGCACGCTGCCGACCGGTCTGATGGATGTGTTGCCCTGGGTGACTGGCCTGGTATTGGCCGCGATCCTGCCGCTGCTGTTCACCCGCATTGTCAACGAGCACAGCGAACAGCAGGGGACAACCCGGGTGTGGCCGATGCTGCGCCTGCGTCAGGCGCGTCTTGGGGTCAATGGCTGCATCATATCCGGCATAGTACTGGGGTCGCTCTATGGCCTGATGCCACTCTACCTGAACCACCAGGGGGTGAGTGATGCCGGTATTGGCTACTGGATGGCGGTGATGGTGAGTGCTGGCATCCTGGGGCAGTGGCCGATAGGCCGTCTGGCGGACAGGTTCGGTCGCTTGCCGGTGCTGCGGATGCAGGTGCTGGTGGTTATCCTGGGCGCTTTGGCGATGCTCGGTGCCGTGGCGATGGGTCCGGCGCTCTTCATCTTGGGCGCCGCCGGTTTTACCCTCTATCCGGTGGCCATGGCCTGGGCCTGCGAGAAGGTCGAGCAGCATCAGCTGGTGGCGATGAATCAGGCGCTGCTGTTGAGCTACACCATCGGCAGCCTGCTCGGCCCGGCCTACACCGCGCTCTTGATGCAGCACTACTCGGATAACCTGCTGTTTATCATGATAGCCAGCGTGTCGTTTATCTATCTGCTGATGCTGCTGCGTCCCATGGGTGAACATCCGACGCCGGTGGCACATGCCTGATGGCCCTGACGGCACATCCCTGATGGAAAAGGGCGCCGAGAGCCATGGATGACGCCGTGTCATGTCCTGGCTGGGCTCTGATGACAGGCTCAGCATGGCGCAGTTGTGCGCTATATAACAACAAGGCGGCCCCGGGGCCGCCTTGTTGTTATCAGGATCTGGCACGCGGGGCAGGGGTGCTAGCCGTAGCGTTTTTTCGCCTCTTCAAACAGGGACAGGTGCAGCGGGATCAGCTGTGGCCAGTCGCGCCGGTAACCGCCCCCCGGCACGGCGGCGATGGGCAGGCCCTGCTGCCACGCGCAGTCGAATACCATGGCGTCCCGCTGGCGCACCCCTGCATCGCTCAGGGCGAGATAGCCGAGCTCATCGGCCTGGTGCACATCGACTCCGGCCTGATAGAGGATGAGATCGGGGCTGTACAGGCGCAGCGCCAGTGACAGCGCCTGGGCCAGGGTGTCGAGGTAGGCATCGTCCTGCATGCCGCTTGGCAGGGCGAAGTCCAGGTGGGAGGCCGGTTTGTCGCGGGGGAAATTGTGCTCGCCGTGCAGGGAGAGGGTGATGATGTCACGGCTGCCGGCGCACAGCGCCGCGCTGCCATCCCCCTGATGGACGTCGAGATCCACGATCAGCACCCGCTCGCAGCGCCCCTCATCCAGACAGGTCCGGGCCGCGATCACCAGATCGTTGAACAGGCAGAAGCCGCTGCCATGCGCCCTGTGGGCATGGTGATAGCCGCCGGACACCTGCAGGCCACAGCCCTGGGCGAGGGCATGGCGGCTGGCCGCCAGGGTGGCGCCGACCGAGTGCAGGGTGCGCTCGATCAGCAGGGGCGACCAGGGGAAACCGAGCCGGCGGATGGCCTGCTCGTCGAGCCGACCGGCCAGGGCCGCCTGCACATAGTCGGCGTCGTGAACCCGCACCAGCTGTTCATGGCGGACGGGGCGGGCCTCCTCCAGCGGATACCCTAATGCCAGAAGCCTCTGGTAGAGCGCCTGATACTTGGCCAGCGGAAAGCGGTGGCGCTCGGGCAGCGTCAGGGCGGAGTAAGTGGCGTGATGAAAGATGCGAAGGGACATGGGATCAGGCGGGGGCGGATATGAAGAAGGGGAGCCAGGCTCCCCCTTATTTGCTGGCATGAAGACGCCATTACTGCTGCTGGATCACCCAGATCTGGAAGGCTTTGCGGGTTTCCGCATCGGCCTTGTTGTACCAGTTTTGCAGCTGGGTCAGGGCTTCCGGATTGCTCTGGGCCTTGCTCGGTGCGGCTGCGACCGGGGCGCTGGCGGCGGCCATCACGGCGGCGCTGGAGACGGCAACGGCGGTTGGCTGGTTGAAGGCCTTGCCCATCTTGAGCAGCTCTTGCTGGTAGTCGCGGGTCAGCTGGAAGCCACCCACGGTCGGCATGACGAACTGCTCGCTGGCCAGGGCCTGGCCGCTGCTCTTGTCCTTGAGGACGACCTTCTGCTCTTTCACGAACTGCTTGGCTTCTTCTTCGGTACGGGGCTTCTTGTAATCCAGCATCAGGGTCTGGTTGTCGGCGGCGGTGAAGTTGATCACCAGCGGCTCGGCGGTCACCAGCTTGATGTCGTTCCGGTTGGAGTAGTTGCCTTCGAAGGCTACCACCAGCTGGTGCTTGCCGGCTCCGATGGGGAAGCTGCTGGTCTTGTCGAGCAGCTTGGGATTGATGGTCACGCCGTCGAGTAACTGCACCACGTAGGGATTGCTTATTTCCAGTTGGCTACTTGCCAGGGCGCTACCTGCCCACAACAGACCAGCCAGGGCCGGCACCAGAACAGTCAGTTTCATTTCATCTCCTTGAACAGTCAGGCGATTGCCCACTGAAAAATAGGGGCTCATTTTTGCAGGTTTGCCCCACAGCAGCAATAGGCGTTTATGGCGCCCCCGGCGGGATGGCTACTGACTTGTCTATCAAATAAGTCAGGGTACCTGTTACTCGATGCGGCGGGTGAAGGGGGGAAGCGCATCGAGCAGGCCCTTGCCGTAGCGCTTGGTCAGAAGGCGCCGATCGAGAATGGTCACTCGGCCCCGATCGGCTTCCTTGCGGATCAGGCGACCACAGGCCTGAATGAGTTTGCGGGATGCTTCTGGCACCGTCAGCTGCAGGAAGGGGTTGCCGCCGCGTTTCTCGACCCACTCGGCGGTCGCCTCCTCCACCGGGGAGTTGGGCACGGCGAAGGGCAGCTTGGTGATCACCAGGTTGGTGAGGTAGTGACCGGGCAAGTCCAGCCCCTCGGAGAAGCTGCCGGTGCCGAACAGTATGCTAGCCTGGCCGCCGTCGCATTTTTGCTTGTGCAGGCTGAGCAGGGCGTTGCGGGAGGCCTCGCCCTGCACCAGCAGCGACAGCCCTTTTGCCCGCAGCCCCAGCGCCACCTCGTTCATCTGCCGGTAGGAGGAGAACAGCACCAGACTCGCCTCCTTGCCCGCCAGCAGGCGGGGCAGGGTATCGATCAGCTCCTGGGTAAAGGCGGGGGCACTGGGCTCATGGGCCATCTTGGGCAGGTAGAGCTCCGCCTTGTGGTAATCGAAAGGGGAGCGCAGGCGCAGATAACGGGTGCCATCGTGCTCCTTCAGTCCCACCTGATGGCGGAAATAGCTGAAGGAGGAGAGGGCGGTGAGGGTGGCCGACACCAGCACGGCGCCGATGCAACGGGACCAGAGCCACTCCTCCAGCAGGTAGCCCACCTCGATGGGGGAGGCGTGCAGCCAGATGTCGCCATCGTCGCTCTTGGCCATCCAGCGGGCCAGCGGGGTCTTGCCGGTCGGCACGTGGCGCCCCAGCATCTCCCACAGGGCGCAGAAGCTCTCCAGCCGCTGCAGGTGAAAACCGCTCTCCGCCAGCAGGGGCTCGGCCTCCTTGCGGCGGATTTCGCCATCCTTGAGCGCCTCGCCGATGGCGCCCTGCATCCGATCCAGCGCCCGCAGCGCCTTCTTGCTCGCCTCCTTCAGGTTCTCCGCCAGCATGGGCAGGGGGTCGGGCAGCACGCCGTCGGCAAATCTGTGGTGCTGCTCGCTGCCAAACAGCTGCTCGTTGCCGGCGAGCCACTGCTCCAGCGCCTTGAGATCGGGTTGCAGGGAGGCCAGCGCATCCTGCAGTTTCAGCTGGGGATCGAGCAGGCTCTCCTTGTTGAGGGCCCGGGCCAGCTTGCCCGCGCTCTGCGCCAGCTTCTCCAGCCAGCGGCGCGAGCCCTTCACGCTGGCGGAGGCGGCGCCGTGATCCCGCGCTATGGTCGGCAGGTGATGGGCCTCATCCAGCACGTAGATGCATTCGTCCGGTGGCGGCAGGATGATGCCACCCCCCATGGTGAGATCCGACAGCAGCAGGGCATGGTTGACCACCAGCACATCGGCGGCGTCCATGTCGTTGCGGGCGCGATGGAAGGGGCAGTGCTGGTGGTGGCTCAGCGCCTTGTTGCAGCTGTGGCGATCGGCGGCGATCCGCTCCCAGCACAGGTCCGGAATGGGTTGCGCCCAGTTGTCTCTGTCCCCGTCCCACTTGCCGTCGGTATAGGCCTGCCACAGCGCCTGATAGCGCGCCTTGTCGGCGTCCGTTGGCTTGTGTTTGCTCAGGGCGCCGAAATCGAATTCGAAGTTGGCCATCTCCGCGCCCTGGGCGGCCTGCTCCAGCAGGTGCTCGCAGCAGTAACGCTGACGCCCCTTGACCAGCATGAAGCGAAACGGCAGCTCGCTGTGACGGTGATAGAACGGCAGATCCTTGTGGATCAGCTGCTCTTGCAGGGCGACGGTGGCGGTGGAGATGATCAGCTTCTTCTGGGTGAGGCGCGCCACCGGGATGGCGCCCTGGGCATAGGAGAGGGATTTGCCGATGCCGGTGCCCGCCTCGGCTACCAGGATACGACGAGCCCTGTCATATTCGCCGGTCAGGGTTTTGGCGATCTCGGCCACCAGAAAATTCTGCTCCTTGCGCGGCACAAAACCGGGTAAGCCATCGGCAATCTGTCGATAGGTATTGCGAATGGCGGCTTTGAGGCGGGTAGATAGCATGAATGAGCGGTGACCGTGTCGAAGGGGATGGAAGACAGGATACCCGCAACAGGCTGGTGGGGTCGAGGCAAGGAGAGATCAGGCTATGCCGCCCGGACTCGGCGTTTATAGTCTGGGGGCTCGTGGCGGTGCAATAAATCCCCAAAATTGGGCGAGAAAAGCAGTGACTATCGCTGTAAACGTTTTCCCTGGCGGAGCAAACAATGTGAGATTCAGCTCACAAAATTTTCGTTTTGACTATGCATTTGCCGAAAAGTTCCAAGTTTTTTCGTTGCGGATCGGAAAACCCAGTGATAGTCTCGGCGGCATAGTGATGCAAAGAACATCGCTAACACAGGGAATAACAAGGACTTAGTGTTTAATTACAGTAGGCATTGGAAACAACTATGAAAAAGACAATTCTGGCTATCGCTATCCCGGCTCTGTTCGCATCTGCCGCTAACGCCGCAGTAGTTTATGACAAAGACGGTACTTCTTTTGATATCTATGGCCGTGTTCAGGCTAACTACTACACCGACCACAACGATGCTGATGCAGAGCTGATCGGTACCTCCCGTCTGGGTTGGTCCGGCAAAGTTGCCCTGAATAACACCTGGTCTGGCATCGCCAAGACCGAGTGGCAGGTCGCTTCCGAGAACTCCAACAACAACGATTCTGACAGCGACACCTTCAAGGCTCGTCACGTTTATGTCGGTTTCGATGGTACCCAGTACGGCAAGATCATCTTCGGCCAGACCGACACCGCGTTCTACGACGTGCTGGAGCCGACCGATATCTTCAACGAATGGGGTGACGTAGGTAACTACTACGACGGTCGTCAAGAAGGCCAGATCATCTACTCCAACAGCTACCAGGGCTTCAAGGGCAAGCTGTCCTATCAGACCAACGACGACACCGCTGTCATCGTCTCTGACGTAGGTGGTCAAACCGTCACCGACGTGTTCCCCAACCTGAAGCGTAACTACGGCTATGCAGTTGCTGCCGGTTATGACTTCGACTTCGGTCTGGGCCTGAACGCCGGTTATGCTTACTCCGACCTGGAGAACAAGCTCAACGGTGATTCCGGTGACAAGGAAGAGTGGGCTGTTGGCGCACACTACGCCATCAACGGCTTCTACTTCGCCGGTGTCTACACCGAAGGCGAGATCAGCAATGACACCAACGGTAACGGCGGCAAAGGCCACGGTTACGAGCTGGCTGCCTCCTACAACGTTGACGCCTGGACCTTCCTGGCCGGTTACAACTACAAAGAAGGCAAGGACAAGCTGGCTGGTTCTTCCTACGAAGACCAAGTTGACGAAACCCTGCTGGGCGTGCAGTACAACTTCACTTCCAAGCTGAAGGCTTACACTGAATACAAAATCCAGGGTATCGACGACCTGGACGACGAGTTCACTGTTGCCCTGCAATACAACTTCTAATCCAGTCCTGGTACTGAGTTAGTGGATAAACGGCCAAGCTTGCTTGGCCGTTTTGTTTTGTCTGTTCCTCCCATCTGTCCTCTCGTCAGCCGCCCTGGCAACCCTCTTTTCCCTATTCTCCCTTGCGCCAGCTCACGTTGTCTCTTTTTTGCCCTTGGCGCTCTTGGCGTAAATCGCTAGATTATTCAATTCGTTGAAGTAAGGTCGGCCGACAGGGAAGGATGCGTTTGATCGATTTCAGTCACCCCGAGTGGCGGGCGTTGGCCCGCCAGCTGCTGACCGACAGCCCCCTGGTGATCCGCGGTCGCCAGTGGCAACCCCTCATCGGCATGCTCAAGGACAACCAGCTGCTGCTCGCCCTCGGCAACCACCACTATGAGCTGACCCCGGCCGGTCGCCGCTATCTCACCCGGGAATTGATGCTGGCCGAGCTGGCCAGCGCGCCGCCCGAGCCCGAGGAGTGGCTGCACGGCCAGGGTTGGCAGCTGGGTGAGCGGGTCAACGAGCGGGTGCTGGCGGCGCTCTATCGCAAGGGGGAGGCGAGCTTCAGCCCGGTCGAGCAGATCAACTTCGAAGACAAGGGCATCCGCTTGTGTGGCGATCAGCCGCTCCGGCTGCGTTCGTCTCGGCCCTTCAGTCTGTTTTTCAGCGACGGCACCCTGCTGGATGCGGCTCCCTGGCTGCGGACGCTGGGGGAGGTGGCCCTGCCCGCCCGCACCCTGGCGGGGCTTGGCAAGATCCTGTGGGGGGAGGGCGATATCCTGCGGCTGATCAGCACCGACTCCGTCGGCGCCTTTGCCGAGTTGGCCTTGCCCCCGGACGCGCTGCTGGTCTGGATCCCCCTCGAGGATCCTGGCGCCCTGCAACCTCTGATCGCGGCCCTGCCACCCCATATCCTCTGGAGCCATCTCACCGCACTCGATCCGGCCGGGGTGGATCGGGTCCAGGTACTGGCCCAGCGGCTCGGCCGTCCGGCCAGCTGGTGGTTGCCACGGGAGCTGGCGCCCATCAAGGCGGCCTATGCCAGCGCGCCGATCGGTTCTCGTCCCTGGGAGCCGAGCCGGATCCCTCGGCCATTGTTAGCGATTTGTAGCGATTTGATTGAGTCAAATGGTGGCTTGTCGGCCGAGGTGTGCGCGCTGGCGCCGGAGTGGTATGCCATCGGCTGATATTGCCGCAGATGCCGTTGAGAAAGCTGTTTTCCCTCATTGAGCGCGATGGTATAAAGAGTTGACGAAGCACTTGCCAGACGAGCGCTTCTGTCCGCCACCTTTTGTGTGCCGCTTTTTGTTTGCCACTGTTTTAAAAAAGCGCCTGCCACCCAACACATTCAATGGAATACAGGGACTACCATGTTTGAAAAGGTTGTTGCCGCCCCAGCGGATCCGATCCTGGGCCTGACCGAAGCCTTCCGTGCCGACTCTCGCAGCCACAAGATCAACCTGGGTGTGGGGATCTACAAGGATGAATCCGGTGCCACCCCCATTCTGCACTGCGTCAAGAAAGCCGAGCAGAAGCTGCTCAGTGATGAGAAGACCAAGAATTATCTCGGTATCGAGGGCAACATCGAATATGCCCGCATCGTGCAGCAGCTGCTGTTCGGGCAGGACTCGGCCCTGATGGCCAGCGGCCGTGCCAAGACGGCACAGGCGCCGGGTGGCACCGGTGCTCTGCGCATCGCCGCCGAGTTCGTGGTGCGCAACGGCCTGGCCAACACCATCTGGATCTCGGATCCCACCTGGGCCAACCACGTCAGCGTGTTCCAGGCCGCTGGTCTGACCGTGAAGTGGTACAAGTACTACGATGCGGCGACCAAGGGGCTCGATTTTGCCGCCATGCAGGCCTCCCTTGCCGAGGTGCAACCCGGCGAGCTGGTGCTGCTGCACGGCTGCTGCCACAACCCGACCGGCATTGACCCCACCACCGAGCAGTGGCGTGCCCTGGCCAAGCAGAGCGCGGCCGCCGGCTGGCTGCCGCTGTTTGACTTTGCCTATCAGGGCTTTGCCCGCGGCATAGAGGAAGATGCCGAGGGTCTGCGCATCTTCGCCGAGTGTCACGACGAGCTGCTGGTGGCGAGCTCCTTCTCCAAGAACTTCGGCCTCTACAACGAGCGGGTCGGGGCCTTCACCCTGGTCAGCGCGAGCAAGGCTGTGGCCGATGTGGCCTTCACCCAGGTGAAGACCGTCATCCGTGCCAACTACTCCAACCCGCCGTCACACGGCGCCGCCGTGGTGACCGCCATCGTCAGCGATCCGGCGCTCTATGCCGAGTGGGTGGAGGAAGTGACCGCCATGCGGGTGCGGATCCGCGAGATGCGCGAGCTGCTGGTGGAGAAGCTGGCGGCCCTCGGGGTGAGCCAGGACTTCGGCTTCATCCGCGAGCAGAACGGCATGTTCTCCTTCTCCGGCCTCTCCAAGGATCAGGTCGAGCGCCTCAAGAGCGAGTTTGCCATCTACATCGTCGGCTCCGGCCGGATCAGCGTGGCCGGGATCACCCGCGCCAACATAGATCCGTTGTGTGACGCCATCGCCAAGGTGCTGTAAGCAACGGAGCATCGATCCCCGTGTCGATATAGATCCGCTCTGTGATGCCATCGCCAAGGTGCTAGAGTCCTCTGGACTGACGGTATTGAGTCGATAAAAAGCCCGCCATATCCGGCGGGCTTTTTTCATCTTGAATCGGCTGCGTTGACTTAGCGGCGGCGCTTGTTGCCCCCCAGCAGGGAGCCCAGCACGCCGCGCACTAGCTGACGTCCCACCTCGTTGCCCAGGGTGCGGGCCACGCTCTTGGCGGCGGTCTGCACCACCCCATCGTGCTGGCCACCGCGGGGGCCGGTGCGGCCAAACAGCATGTCGCTCAGGGCATCGAGCAGTCCCCCCTCGGCGGGGGCACCAGCCTGGGCCGGGGCCAGCGTCGGCTTCTCCCGCGCCACGCCCTGGTCTTTGGTTTCTGCCTGACCGTTGAGGCGCTCGAAGGCGGAGTCGCGATCCTCCCTGACCTCATAGCGGCCGTAGAGCAGGGAGCCCCGGATCAGGGCCTGGCGCTCGGCCTCATTGAGCGGGCCTATGCGGCTGGCGGGGGGCGCAATGAAGGCGCGCTCCACCACGCTGGGACGCCCCTTCTCATCGAGCAGGGAGACCAGGGCCTCGCCCACGCCGAGCTCGGTGATGATCCCGGCCGCATCGAACGCCGGGTTGGCCCGCAGGGTGTTGGCGGCGATCCGCACCGCCTTCTGATCGCTCGGGGTGAAGGCGCGCAGGGCATGCTGCACCCGGTTGCCAAGCTGCCCCAGCACGCTGTCCGGGATATCGGCCGGACTCTGGGTCACGAAGTAGACGCCGACCCCCTTGGAGCGGATGAGCCGCACCACCAGCTCGATCTTCTCCAGCAGCGCCTTGGGCGCGTCGTTGAACAGCAGGTGCGCCTCATCGAAGAAGAACACCAGCACGGGTTTGTCCGGATCGCCCACCTCGGGCAGTTGTTCGAACAGCTCGGACAGCAGCCAGAGCAGGAAGCAGGCATAGAGCCGGCTGGACTGGGTCAGCCTGGCCGCCGCCAGCACATTGAGATGGCCGTGACCGGCCGCGTCTGTCTGCAGCAGATCCTGGATATCCAGCATGGGCTCGCCGAAGAAGTGATCCCCTCCGGCACTCTCCAGGGTGAGCAGATTGCGCAGTATGGCGCCCACTGAGGCGGTGGAGACGTTGCCGTAGCGGGTGGTGAGGAACTTGGCGTTCTCCCCAACGAACTGCACCATGGCGCGCAAGTCTTTCAGATCGAGCAGCAGCAGGCCCTCGTCGTCCGCCACCCTGAACACCAGCTCCAGCACGCCGCTCTGGGTGTCATTGAGGCCGAGCAGGCGGGCCAGCAGCAGGGGCCCCATGTCGGAGACGGTGGCCCGCACCGGGTGTCCCTGCTCGGCGAACAGATCCCAGCACAGCACCGGGCTGGGGGCGAAGGCGGGGGCCGGGATGCCGAGTTGGGCCAGGCGGGCATCCAGTTTGGTGGACGGGGTGCCTGCGGCCCCCAGACCCGCGAGATCGCCCTTCACATCCGCCAGGAACACGGGCACCCCCAACCGGGAGAATCCCTCCGCCATCACCTGCAGGGTCACCGTCTTGCCGGTCCCGGTGGCGCCGGTGATGAGACCGTGGCGATTGGCCAGGGCCGGTAGCAGGCAGATGGGACGGCCATTGGCATAGGCGAGGGTCAGTGGTTCGGCCATGGGGGACTCCTTATCTCGGTTTGTCGTGCAAAGAGAAATCAGGCTGATAGGAGTGTGGTGGCAGAGCCAGTTGATGGCAAGGCGAGGGGGCAGTCAGGCTTGTGTCAGCGCCTCGTCATCCCGTGCCGAGTCAATGGCTTAGCGGGGGTGCTTGCCGCGTCTGGTCAGGGTGAGCAGCAGTAGGGTGAGCAGGCCGCCGGCGAGGGAGGTCAGCACCGCCAGCAGCAGGCTGCCGAGCAGGAAGGGGGGCATCAGGGTGGCCGCCTCGTGCTCCAGCCAGTGCAGGGACCAGTTGAGATGGAAGGGCTCAGGTGTCTGCTGCAATACCAGGCAACCGGTGCGATAGGCCCACAGATACATGAAAGGCAGGGTCAGCGGGTTGTTGAACCAGACGGCCAGCAGGGCCAGCAGCAGGTTGAAGCCAAAGGCGACCACCAGGGCAACCGCGATGAGCGAGTGCATGGGCACCGGGATCCAGCAGGCGAAGATCCCGGCCGCCATGGCGCCACCCAGCGCCCGCCGGCCGCTTTGCCACAGGGCCGGGGCAAACAGCCGCTCCCCGAACAGGGCAAACCACTTCTGCCGGCGCAGGCTCTCCGGGTTCAGCTTGAGGCGGGCGGGCCAGCCACTCAGCATGCCCTGGCCACCTTGCGCCGCTGCCATTGCCGCACCGTGTTGATGCGCCAGAAGGTGCGGATGCAGGCGTAGCCAATCAGCGAGCTCAGGACGGCCAGCACCAGGGAGCCCAGCAGCAGGGGCGGGGCCAGGGTCTCAAACACCGAGACCAGCCACGGCCAGGTGAACTCGATGTCGATGTGCTGGGAGGGCTGGCCCAGCAACTGGCAGCCGACCAGATAGGCGCCGTAAAACAGCGGCGGCATGGTGAAGGGGTTGGAGAGCCAGACCAGCGCCACCGAGAGCGGCAGGTTGACCCGGCAGGCGATGGCGCCCCCCGCCGCCAGCAGCATCTGGCAGGGGAGGGGGATCCAGGCCATGAACAGGCCGACCGCGAAGGCGCCCGCGGCGGAGCGGCGATTGAGGTGCCAGAGGTTGGCATCGAGCAGCAGCTTGCCGAACAGCCGCAAGTGCTTGTGTTCCTTGAGCTTCTCCTGGTCGGGCAGCCAGCGTTTTATGAGTCGTTTGGGCATGATTGAAACCTTGCTAAATACTTGCTCCATGGATCTGCGTCTGTTGTCGTTTGCCCTGGGGGCAAGCTCCTCACTGCTTTGGCCCTGGTTACCCTCGATGGCATGGGGAGGCGTGCTGCTGGCCCTCGCCATCCCGCTCGCCTATGGCCGTCATTGGCGGCTGCTGTTTCTATTGCTTGGCATGCTCTGGATGCAGTGCAACTTGCAGTATCGGTTGGCCTGGCTGGATCGGCTGGAGGTGCAGACCAGCCACATCATAACCGCACGGGTGCAAAGTACGGAGTCTCAGGGTGATAAATTTGTCCGCCTGCTGCTGCGGGTCTCGACCCTGGACGACAGGCCCCTCAGCCCGGAACCCCTCGTTCGCCTCAACGCCTACCAGGCGCTGCCGCCCATGACGGCCGGCAGCCTCATCACCCTGGTGAGCTCCCTCAAGCCCGCCCACGGGCTCGCCAACGAGGCGGGGCTGGACGGGCGGCGACTGCTGCTCGGCAAGGGGATCACGGCGACCGGCAATCTGCGCAGGATCATTGCGATAGAGGCCGCGACCCCGGGCTGGCGCGAGCGCTGGTTGGCCGAGGCTGACGCCGGCTGGCGGGGCCTGAGTCAGGCTCCCTTGCTGGCGGCGCTCACCTTCGGCGAGCAGGAGGGCATCACGGATGAGCAGTGGACGCTGTTTCGCGGCAGCGGCCTGACCCACATCATCGCCATCTCGGGCCAGCATATCGCCCTGGTGGCCGTACTCGGCTGGTGGCTGGGCCGCCTGCTCGGGTTGCGCGGTGCCATTATTGTCTCCCTGCTGTTCGCCGCCACTTACAGCGCCCTGGCGGGATTCGCGGTGGCGACCGAGCGGGCGCTCATCATGGTGGGGGTGTGGAGCCTGCTGCGCTGGGTGAAGCGGGACTGGCCCCCTCATCGCATCTGGTTGTGGGCCTTCGTGGTGATCGCGCTGTGGGATCCGCTCGCCCTCTATTCGGCCGGATTCTGGCTCTCCTTCCTGGCGGTGGCGCTGTTGCTGCTGGCCAGCCTGCTGGATGATCGCCCCGGCCTGGTGCGCCTGCAGAGCCTGCTGCTGCTCGGCCTGCTGCCCCTGCAGTTGCTGCTGTTCGAGGGCATGGCGCCGCTGGCCCTGCTGCTCAATCTGCTGGCGCTACCGCTGTTCTGCGTCGGGATCATCCCTCTCGCGCTGATCGGCGTGCTGCTGGCGCCGCTCTCCACCACGCTGGCCCACGGCCTGTTCTGGCTGGCCAATCTGGGGCTGGAGGGGGTGCTGTGGGGGCTCGGCCTGCTGGCCGACCATCTGCAGCTCTGGTGGCCGGTGCCCGGCTGGTTGATGCCCGCCAGCGTTCTGTTGCTCCTGCTGTGGGGGGGCTGGCAGTGGCCGGGTGGCCGCGCCTTGCTGCTCCCGGTGGGGGCGGCCCTGCTGCTGGCGGCCTGGCCCGCCCCCACCCCCTGGCAACTGCGGGTGCTGGACGTGGGGCAGGGCCTGTCCGTGCTCATCACCCGCGGGGAGCGGGGCATTCTCTATGACACAGGGGATCGCTATCCCGGCGGCTACAACATGGCCGATGCGGTCATCTTGCCGCAGCTCGATCGGCTCGGGGTGCGGGTGCTGGATGCGCTCATCATCAGCCACAAGGACAGGGACCATGCGGGCAACCGACGCGCCATACTGCAGGCCCTGCCGGTACGCCGCGAGCTCTCCTCGTTCCAGTTCGATCGGTCAACCGAGCTCTGCCGGCGCGGTCAGCAGTGGCGCTGGCAGGGGCTGGCGTTCAGGGTGCTCTGGCCCGAGCGGCCGGGGGCCGGCCACAACAACGACGGCTGCGTGCTGCAGATAAGTGACGGCCAGCACAGCATCTTGCTCGCCGCCGATATAGAGAAGGAGGCGGAGCGCCGTTTGTTGGCGCTGGAGGGGGAGGGGCTCGCCAGCACCCTGTTGGTGAGCCCACACCATGGCAGCCGCACCTCCTCGACCCCGGGCTTCGTGGCGGCGGTGCAGCCGGATCTGGTCGTCCACAGCGCGGGCTATCTGAACCAGTGGCAGTTTCCCCGCCCCGAGGTGGTGGCGCGATATGCGCGCGCCAGGCAGTGGGTGACCGGCCAGGACGGGGCCATTTTGATCGAGGCGGGCGACGCCGGGCTCGAGATCCGGGCCGAGCGTGAGCAGGGGCCCTGGTATCGGCGTGGGGGCGCCTGGTGGCGGCCGAGGCTTTGGCCGGAGGAATAAGCCGTCGCTCCCTTCTCTTCACCCAGATGGCTCAGTTTTGAGCCGGTGGCGTCAGGTGCCGGAAGGATGACTGGCTTTGGCTTGAGCAATAATCCGTCATTTCCCTTTGAGGCGGGGGCGAGGGAGATGGCAACGCTTGGTGGAAACCCAAGCTTTGGCTAGAATAGCCCGTCATTTCCCTTATTAACGGCTTTTCATGCAACAAGAAACCTCACAAGAGAGCTGGCCCGTCTTCAAGCGCCTGCTCGGTTATGTCCGGGATCGCAAGCTGGGACTGGTTGGCGGCATCATCGGCATGCTGGGCTATGCGGCCGTGGATACCACCTTCGTCTATTCCATCAAGCCGCTGATCGATCAGGGGCTGAACGGCAACGACAGCACAGTGCTGAAATGGATGCCCTTCTTCGTGCTCGGCATCGTGGCCCTGCGTGGCTGCGCCGCCTTCCTCTCCAACTACTGCATGGCCTGGGTCGGCAACCATGTGGTGATGCGGCTGCAGCAGCAGGTGTTCAGCCACCTGATGGCCATGCCCATGAGTTTCTTCGATCGCCAGAACACCGGCAACCTGCTCTCCAAGGTGACCTACGACGCCGGTCAGGTCTCCTCCGCCGCCAGCTCGACTCTGGTCTCGCTGGTGCGGGAAGGGGCGACCGTGGTCGGTCTGCTCGGCCTGATGTTCTGGCACTCCTGGCAGCTGTCGGTGATCTTCCTGGTGGTCGGCCCGGTAGTGGGGGTGCTGATTGGCCTCATCAGCCGCCGTTTTCGCAAGATCAGCCGCCACATCCAGCAGGCGGTGGGTGACATCACCACCTCGACCGAGCAGATGCTCAAGGGTCATAAAGAGGTGCTGATGTTCGGTGGCCAGCAGGTGGAAGACAAGCGCTTCTTCCAGGTCAGCAACCGGATGCGTCAGCAGACCATGAAGATGGTGGCGGCGGATGCCATCGGCAGCCCCATAGTGCAGATGGTGGCCTCGGTCGCCCTGGCGGTGTTCCTCTACGTGGCGACCATCGACAGCGTCAAGGCGACCCTGACCGCGGGTACCTTCACCGTCATGGTCACCTCCATGATGATGCTGCTCAAGCCGCTCAAGAGCCTGACCGACGTGAACAACCAGTTCCAGCGCGGCATCACCGCCTGCCAGAGCCTGTTCGGCCTGCTCGACTCCACCCCGGAAGAGGACACCGGCACCCGCACCCTGGAGCGGGCCCGTGGCGAGATCGAGTTCCGCAACGTCACCTTCACCTACCCGACCAAAGACACCCCGGCGCTGCACAACATCAGCTTCAAGGTGGAGGCGGGCAAGTCAGTGGCCCTGGTGGGTCGCTCCGGCTCAGGCAAGAGCACCATCGCCAGCCTGCTGACCCGCTTCTACGACATCGAGCAGGGCGAGATCCTGCTGGACGGCGTCAACATCCGCGAATATCGCCTGAGCGAGCTGCGCAAGCAGTACGCCCTGGTCTCCCAGCATGTGCATCTGTTCAACGATTCGGTGGCCAACAACATCGCCTATGCGGCGGAGGATCGCTACAGCCGGGAAGAGATCCAGCAGGCGGCCCGCATCGCCCATGCCGACGAGTTCGTCAGCAAGATGCCCCAAGGCTATGACACCGTGGTCGGCGAGAACGGGGCCTCGCTCTCCGGCGGCCAGCGTCAGCGTATCGCCATCGCCCGCGCCCTGCTGCGCGATGCCCCAGTGCTGTTGCTCGACGAGGCGACCTCGGCGCTGGATACCGAGTCCGAGCGTCACATCCAGGCGGCCATCGATGAGCTGTGCAAGGCGCGCACCTCGCTGGTCATCGCCCACCGCCTCTCCACCATCGAGAAGGCGGACGAGATCCTGGTGATCGACGAGGGCCATATCGTCGAGCGTGGCAACCATGCCGCCCTGATGGCCCAGCAGGGTACCTATGCCCAGCTGCGCGCCATCCAGTTCGGTAACGTTTCTGTGGGTAACAAGGGATAATGCTGGATCGGCTCTGGTACGGGCGAAGCGGCTGGCGCTGGCTGCTGGCCCCCTTAGCCCTGCTGTTTGCCATCATCAGCGGCGCGCGTCGTGTCGCCTATCGGCGCGGTTGGCTCAAAAGCTATCGGGCCAGCCTGCCGGTGATCGTCGTGGGCAATCTCTCGGTGGGGGGCAACGGCAAGACCCCGGTGGTGGTCTGGCTGGTAGAGCAGCTGCAGGCCCGTGGCCTGCGCCCCGGGGTGGTCAGCCGTGGTTACGGCGGCAAGGCCCCCCATTATCCTTATCGGCTGGGCGCCGCCAGCACCACGATCGAGGCGGGGGACGAGCCCGTGCTCATCGCCAGGCGTTGTGGCTGCCCGGTGGTGGTGGCCCCCAAGCGCAGCGATGCGGTGCGCCTGCTGGAGCAGAGCGGTGAGGTGGACATCATCATCACCGACGACGGCCTGCAGCACTATGCCCTGGCCCGTGACCTAGAGCTGGTGGTGGTGGACGGCGTGCGCCGCTTCGGCAATGGCTGCCTGCTGCCCATGGGGCCGCTGCGCGAACCCATGACCCGCCTGAAGCGGGTCGATGCCATCATCTGCAACGGCGGTACCCCCGCCAGGGGCGAATACGCCATGCAGCTGGTGGCCGGGACGCCGCGTCGGGTGCGGGATGATGCGCCCGCCACCGAGCCCTTGCCCCCGGTGATCGATGCCCTGGCGGGGATCGGCCATCCGCCCCGTTTCTTCGCGACCCTTGCCGCGCTGGGCTACGAGTTGCGGCAGAGCGTGGGCTACGCGGATCACCAGGCGTTTGATCCCGAGGCGCTGCTGGCCCGCTTTGACCGGCGTCCCCTGCTGATGACCGAGAAAGACGCGGTCAAGTGTCGGGCCTTTGCGCCGGATAGCTGGTGGTATCTGCCGGTCAGCGCCGAGTTGCCGGCCTCCTTGCTCGATAGCCTGTTGCACTCCCTGAAGACGGCTCGCCCCGACGCGGGAGAATAAGACATCGCATTGCCCGGCCTGCGCGCCGGTACGACTGCGCTGAAGGCGCCTGCTTGTGGCGCCGGATGCTGAATATCAAATTGATCGAGATATGTTGAAGGCGCCGCGCTGTGGCGCTGAATATTGAATGGCTCGAAGTCGTTGAAGGAGCCGCGTTGTGGCGCCGGATACTGGTATCAAATTGCTAGAAATTGTCGAAGGAGTCTCGTTTTGGCACTGGATATTAAATTGCTCGACATCATCGCCTGCCCGGTTTGCAAGGGGAAGCTGCACTACGATAAAGCCGCTCACGAGCTGATCTGCCGCTTCGACAGACTGGCCTATCCGCTGGAGGAGGGGATCCCCGTCCTGCTGGAGAACCGGGCCCGCCATCTGCCCCTGGAAGAGCTGAAGCCATGAGTTTCGTCGTCGTCATTCCGGCCCGCTACGCCTCTACCCGGCTGCCGGGCAAGCCGCTGGCGGACATCCATGGCAAGCCCATGGTGCAGCACGTGGTGGAAAAGGCCCTGCAATCCGGTGCCGAGCGGGTGATAGTAGCCATCGATGACGAGCGGGTGCGCAGCGCGCTGGCGCCGTTTGCAGAGCAGGCCGGCGTCGAGCTGTGCATGACCTCGGCCGATCATCAGTCCGGCACCGAGCGCCTCGCCGAGGTGTGCCGTCACTACGGCTTCACCGCCGAGACCATCATCGTCAACGTGCAGGGGGATGAGCCGCTCATTCCGCCCGCCATCATCCGCCAGGTGGCTGACAATCTGGCCGGCGCGAGTGCGCCCATGGCCACCCTGTCCGTGCCCATCGTGGATGCCGAAGAGGCGTTCAACCCCAACGCGGTCAAGGTGGTGACGGACAAGGATGGCTACGCCCTCTACTTCAGCCGCGCCAGCATTCCCTGGGACAGGGATCGCTTCGCCCAGAGCCAGGAGCAGATCGGGGCACATTATCAGCGCCACATCGGCATCTACGCCTATCGCGCCGGTTTCATCCAGCGCTATGTGGACTGGGCGCCGAGCCAGCTCGAGCAGATCGAGGCGCTGGAGCAGCTGCGGGTGCTCTGGTACGGGGAGAAGATCCACGTGGCCCAGGCGCTGGAAGCTCCCCCGGTCGGGGTGGATACCCAGCGCGATCTGGACAAGGTGCGTGCGCTGCTGGCCCTTTGAGGTCGGAGTGCCCATCCGAGAAAAACGGCGCCAAGAGGCGCCGTTTTTCTATTGTCGCTCAGACAGGGGTTGGGATGTCCAGAGCCATCGCTGTCCGAGCCGGATAACGAAACTGAGCCTCCGTCAGCAGCTGTACCAACTGCAGCGGGGTCGTACAACCCATCTTCTTCATCATGTTGTGGCGGTGGATCTCTGCGGTGCGCAGGGCGATGCAGAGCCGATCCGCTATCTGCTTGTTCTGCATGCCCTCCTGTACCAGTTCCATGATCTCCCGCTCCCGTGGCGACAGCAGCTCGAGCCGTGCCTGCAGCACCTGGCGGGCGAGCTGACGCTCATGTGCCGCGCGGCTGTGGGCGCAGGCGCGGCCGATCGCCGCCAGCAGCACAGTTGAGTCCACCGGCTTCTCCAGCAAGTCGAAGGCGCCCTGCTTGAAGAGGCTGACCGTCGTGGCAACATCCGCCTCACCGGTGAGGAAGACGATGGCAAAGGTATTCGGGAGCCGGTTCAGCGCCTCCTGCAGCTCACCGCCGCTCATCCCCGGCATGCAGAGATCGAGGATCAGGCAGCCAGGCTGGCTCAGATCGGCCTCGGCCAGGAAGCTGCGGGCCCCGTCGTAGCTCTGCAGCCTGATCTGCACCGCCTCCAGCAGCCAGCCCAGCGACGCCCGCACGGCGGGATCATCGTCGACCAGATAGACGTTATCCTTCATTCCTGTTCTCCTTCTTCCAGTGGCTGGAGCGGTAGCGAGAAGGCGATCACCGCCCCCTGCGGCACCGCTTCCGCCCAAATGGTGCCCCCATAGGACTCGATTATCCGCTTGCAGATGACAAGGCCGAGGCCCAGCCCCTCTTTCTTGCTGGTGTGAAACGGCACGAAGAGATGGGCCCGCTGCGCCTCTGTCATGCCTGTGCCGTTGTCATGAATGCTGATGGTCACCCGATTGGCCTCGATCCGCTGGCGGATGGCGATGGATGGCGGTCGGGTGTCGGGGTTGAGCGCCACCGCCTCGCTGGCGTTGCAGAGCAGATTGACCAGCACCTGCTGCATCAGGGTAGGGTCGATCCGCAGATGGACGGGTTCCCCCTGTGGCAGGTGCAGGCTGATGCGCTGACGCATGAACTGGTCGTGGAAGAGTGGCAGGGTGCCTCGCAGCAACTCGTCCAGGGAGATCAGGCGATCCTGCACCTCGCCCTTGCGCATGAAGTCGCGCAGCCGGGCGATGATCCCCTTGGCCTGGTTCACCTGGGCGAGGGCCAGGTCTAGCCCTTGCTCGACGTCGGCCAGCGCCGGCGGTACCGCCGCCAGACGCAGCCGACAGCCCGCCAGATAGTTGTTGAGGGCCATCAACGGCTGGTTCAGCTCGTGGGCCATCCCGGCCGCCAGTTCGCCGGACAGCAGCACCCGTTGCGCCGAGAAGAGCTGGCTCTGCTGCTGGTTCAGGCGTTCGGCCGCGAGGCGATTGTCGGTCAGTGCCCGGGTCAGCCGCGCGTTGCTCTCCTTGAGCTGGCGGGTGCGCAGCTGGATGAGGTACTTGACCCTCAGGTGATAGCCCCCCAGCAGCAGCAGCCCCCCCAGGGCGATCAGCAGCCAGCCGCGATACTGATACCAGACCTGCACCGCCAATGGTTGCGCGTTGGCGGCGTCCAGCTGCTGCTGCAGGGCAATGACGGCCGCATCCTTGACCGGCACCGTCCAGTGCCGATAGTGGCCGGCCCGGGCGGCGGCCGAGTCGGTGGGGATCTCCAGCAGCACCTTGGCCAGATCCCGGGCGAAGCCCTCGTTGACGTGGGCCATCTTGGCCAGGCTCAGGGTGGGATAGAGCGGGGTCGAACTCTGGCAGGGGAGCACGGATTGGGGTTGCGGCATGATGACGACGAATTGATTGGCGTCATAACGGCCTTGGGCGATGGCCTGCTCCAGGATGCAGGTCGGCAGTATCGCCACCTCGGCGCGCCCCTCCGCCAGGTGGCGCAGCAGATCCTCCTGTGGCAAGCCGGCGAAGACCAGGTTGGGGAAGGCCTCCTCGGGGTGAAGCCCGGCCTTGAGCCAGAGCCCCTGCATGATCTGAAATCCGCCGAAGGCCTCCGGGCTGGTGGCGACGATGCGCTTGTGTCGCAGCGCCTGCCAGTTGTCGATTGTGGGCGCATCGGCGCGGCCGATGAGGGTCGAACCGACCGCCTGCTCGGCCGAGCCCCGCAGGGGGCTGAGGCTCAGCAGGCGTACCGCATCATGCTGACGCTGATAGTCGAGAAACTTGAGGCCATTGCTGATGACGAAGTCCAGGGTGGCGGAGGCGACGAGCTGGTTGAGGCTGCGCACGTCCCCGCTCACCAGCAGAAACTGATACTGCGGCAGGCGTCGATTGAGGTAGTCCACCGTCGGTTGCCAGCGGGCCTTCTCGGAGTCGGGCTGATCGAAGGCGATGACACCGATGCGGATCACCGGCCTGAGGTTGGTCTGCCACTCCTTGGCGGGGATCGGCCCGAGCCAGCTCAACCAGAGCAGGGAGGCACAGAGGATGAAGCGGCCCATGAATTCGTGGCTCCTGGAGGGGGACATGGGGAAGGAGACCCAATAGGCGTCACCGCGTCCTTGATGCAGATCAAGTTTGGCGCCGATCTGCGGTCAGCCACTATGGAGCGGCGACCGCGCATTATGGACCATGGCTTTCTCCTTCAATAGCAGAGAGTGCATCATGCAAGAGAATTCCAACCGTTCCCGGCGCGATTTTTTGACCAGGGGCCTGCAGACAGCCGCCTTTGCGTCCATCGCCGCCGCCCTGCCCGCGGCTGCGGCCGCCAGTCAGGCCCAGAGCTGCATCGACCCGACTCAGCTGCCCTGGGACGAGGAGATGGACATTCTGGTCGTCGGCAGCGGCATCGCGGGCTCTGTCGCGGCCATCAAGGCGGCCGAGACCCGGGCCGGCATGAAGATCGTCATCGCCGACAAGATGTCCCGTCTCGGTGGCTCCTCCCTGATCTCCGGCCTCAACATGGCGGTGGTCGGTTCCCGGTGGCAAAAAGAGATGGGGGTGACGGATGACAGCTGGGAGCTGCTCTATGCGGACATGGAGAAGGAGTCCAAGGGCTTCAATCATCCCGAGATCAGCAAGGTCGTCGCACAAAACAGCTTGCAGCTCTTCGACTTCATGGCCGAGCACGGCGTCGAATATGACAAGAGCATGGGCAACGGCACTGGGGTTAAAAACCTCGGCGGTCACTCCCGCGCCCGGGTCGTATGGCCAAAAGAGGGCGGTACCGGTGTCATCAAGAACCTGCATGGCTACATGGCCAAGCACCTGCCCAACATCGAGATCCGCAAGCGGGTCAAGCTGGAAGAGATCTATCGGGATGCGACCGGCCGCGTGGTAGGGGTGCGGGTGCGCGAGGAGTATTTCTTCGATCTGAATACCCCCGACTTCGGCCGCAACGACGATCCCGCCTTCAACGGCACGGGCGTCACCAAGCGCTACAAGGTGAAGCGGGCGCTGGTGATGGCCTCGGGTGGCTTCAATCAGGATCGCAAGTTCCGCGGCGATGAGATAGGCGTGCTGCACGATTGCGTCTCTACCGCCAGTCCAGGCGCCACCGGCGGCGCCCTCAAGTGCATGATGCAGGCGGGCTTCAAGCCGGTGCACATGACGCTCTTCCGCTTCGCCTTCGCCATCCCCACCGAGGACATCAACTGGGGCATTCTGGTGAACCCGCAGACCTGCAAGCGTTTCATCAACGAACACAACAACAACGACCGTCAGGGTCTGGGGCTGGCGATCCTGGCCGAGCGGCGCAAGCTCAAACCCGGCCAGCAGGCGATCCTCATCTATGACCAGACAGGAGTGGACAGTTATCACGACAAGCAGCGCTTCCAGCTCTCGCTGGAGGCGAAAAATGGCACCGAGGGCACCATCTGGAAGTTCGATACCCTGACCGCATTGGCGGCCCGCTTCGAGATGGATCTGGACAAGCTGGAGGCGACCATCGCCGAATACAACGCCAACATGGCCAAGGATCAGGATGCCTTTGGCAAGCCAAGAGCCGTGGTGGGCAGTGCCATCGCCATCGGCAAGGCGCCCTATTACGCCATGTATCTCAATCCCCGTTACAACTACAGCCAGGGTGGCGCCCTCATCACCCCCAGGGCCGAAGCGCTGGATGTGGTCAGCCAACAGCCCATCCCCGGCGTCTTCGTCTGCGGTGAAGCCGCCGCCGGTACCTTCGGTTATATCCGATTGACCGCCTGCAGCAGCCTGGATAGCGGTGTCTATGGCATGATCGCCGGCGAAAATGCCGCTAAAACAGAGCCTTGGGCTTAAGGAGCAGAGGAATGAGACCATTATTCCTGACCCTGATGGCGCTGGCAGGCCTCTGGTTTGGCGGCGGTGCCCTGGCCGAGCCTCCTGTCACGGCGATGACGCCCGTCTCCACGGCGGCCAGCCATAGCCTCAAGCCGCATCATGGCAAGCTCGGCTTCACCTGTGAGAACTGCCACCAGGGGAAGGATCCCAAGCAGTACCAGCGGCTCAAGACCGAGGACTGTCTGGCGTGCCACGGCAGCGCGCAGAAGGTGGCGAATCGCACCTGTTTCATGGATGCGAACCACACCAATCCGCACAACTCGCTGCACGACAAGCTGGATCTCGATTGCTACGAGTGTCATGCCGAGCACAAGCCGTCCCAAAATCTCTGCCAGACCTGCCACGACAATACCCGTGACTGGTTTGGTCCCACCCCCTAGGAGCCTTGTTGATGAATCGAATGAAATTCGGTCTACTGTTGGCGTGCGTCCTGGGTCTGGTCTCCCTGGGGATCAGCCTGATCGGGGCCGAGGTGGTCAAGGCGACCGGTGACGAGCGCTTCTGTGGTTCCTGCCACGAGATGAAACCCATGGTGGAGGCCTATCGGCATGATATTCACGGGGGTAGCAACAGGGTGGGCTTCAAGGCGGAATGTGCCGATTGTCACCTGCCCCATGACAACACCTTCAACTACCTGCTGAAGAAAGCGACCAGTGGTCTCAACGACGTCTACAAGGTGACGCTGACCGATACCAGCAAGATCGACTGGCTCGGTAAGCGGGATAGGCGCGAGGAGTTTGTTTACGATTCGGGCTGCCTCTCCTGTCACCAGGGACTGCTGGAAAAAACGGTGGCCACCAACCCCAAGTCACTGCAGATGCACGCCCATTACCAGGAGATGCAACAAAAAGGGGAAAAACTCCAATGCGTCTCTTGCCACGTGACCATTGGCCACAACGGCGAGCTGCGCAGCCGCCTCAATGAGACCCAGCCGGAGTATCAATTCCAGCATGATCTGCGGGCCAGGGAGGCGGCCAAGGCGGGCACGATTAAGTAATAGCGGTTTACCCTGCCTTAAAAAGCCCCGGATGGAAATTCGGGGCTTTTTTCATTGTGGGGTGGTCTGCGGCGACGTACCGATTCAAAGTTGAATATGTGCATAATTATTTGATAATAAACAGCATTCACGAACACTTCTAAACTTTTCCAGGGCATGGTTTGCCAAATCATCGAGTTTGGTTATGATGCAAGACGCCGTGTTAACCCTAACTGGCATATAACGAGATAAAAAACGGGGTGTATGGGTGATTAATGTATTCCTGGTCGATGATCATGAGTTGGTGCGTACAGGGATAAGACGCATTTTGGAGGATGTCCGCGGGATCAAGGTGGTGGGCGAGGCACAGAGCGGCGAGACAGCCGTGACCTTCTGCCGGCAACACCACCCCGACGTGATCCTGATGGACATGAACATGCCGGGCATCGGCGGCCTGGAGGCGACCCGCAAGATCCTGCGGATCCGGCCCGATGTGCGCATCATAGTGCTGACCATTCATTCCGAGAACCCGTTCCCCACCAAGGTGATGCAGGCGGGCGCCGCCGGTTATCTGACCAAGGGCGCGGCCCCGGACGAGATGATCCACGCCATCCGGCTGGTGCACTCTGGCCAGCGTTACATCTCCCCGGAGATCGCCCAGCAGATGGCCCTCAGCCAGTTTGCCTCGGCCGACGAGAACCCCTTCAAGTCTCTCTCCGAGCGCGAGCTGCAGATCATGATGATGATCACCAAGGGGCAGAAGGTGACCGACATCTCCGAGCAGCTGAACCTGAGCCCGAAGACGGTCAACAGCTACCGTTACCGCCTGTTCAGCAAGCTCAACATCAATGGCGATGTGGAGCTGACCCATCTGGCCATTCGCTATGGCATGCTGGATGCCGACACCCTGTAACCGGAAACCCTGATGCGCAAGAGGCGGCCCGGGCCGCCTCTTGCTTTCCGGTGCCTTTTGCTTTCGGGTGGCGGGGCGCAGTATCCTCTGCTCATGAGCCTTGACCCCTTTGTTTTGAGCCGAGTAGCAGATGACCCTTTCCCCCGAGCCCCTCTTCGATCGCAAGGCGTTTCTGAACGCGGTGACACACCAGCATATCGACGTCTGTCGCCGGAGCCATCATGACCTCTCCTGAACCTTTCTTCGACAGCAAGGCGTTTCTGAACGCGGTGACGCATCAGAGCGGCGTCTATCGCATGTATGATCAGGGCGGCACCTGCATCTACGTGGGCAAGGCCAAGGATCTCAAGAAGCGGCTCGCCTCCTATTTTCGCACCAACGTCGACAGCATCAAGACTCGCACCCTGGTGCGCCAGATCGCCGACATCCAGCTGACGGTGACCCACACCGAGACCGAGGCGCTGATCCTCGAGCACAATCTCATCAAGCAGTACCAGCCGCGCTACAACGTGCTGCTGCGGGACGACAAGTCCTACCCCTGGATCATCATCACCGCCCACCGGCATCCCCGTATCGGCGTTCATCGCGGTGCCCGCAAGGTGAAGGGGGAGTACTTCGGTCCTTATCCTTCCGGCGGCGCCGTGCGCGAGAGCCTGCACCTGATGCAGAAGATCTTCCCGGTGCGCCAGTGCGAGGATGCGGTCTATGCCAACCGCAGCCGCCCCTGCCTGCTCTATCAGCTCAAGCGCTGCGCCGGCCCCTGCGTGGAAGGGCTGGTGAGCGAGGCGGAGTATGCCCAGCAGGTGGAGCTGGCCAAGCTGTTCCTGGCGGGCAAGAACCAGCAGGTGATAGGGGAGCTGGTGGGCAAGATGGAGTCCGCCAGCGGCGATCTGCGCTTCGAGGAGGCGGCCCGCTACCGGGATCAGATCCAGGCGCTGCGGCGGGTGACCGAGCAGCAGTCGGTGAGCGGCAACGTGCTCGACGAGCTGGATGTGGTCGGCGTCGCCTTCGATCAGGGGGCGGCCTGTATCCATGTGCTGTTCATCCGCCAGGGCAAGGTGCTCGGCTCGCGCAGCTATTTCCCCAAGGTGCCGGCGGATACGCCGCCCGAGGAGGTGGTGCAATCCTTCCTGCTGCAGTTCTACCTGTCGGGGCAGGGGGGCAGGCAGATCCCGAGCGAGGTGCTGCTGGATGTGGCACTGGAGGATGAGGCGGTGATCGCCGAGACCCTGAGTCAGACCGCAGGCTACAAGGTCCGGGTGCAGAGCCGCACCCGTAGTGAACGAGCACGCTTCATCAGGCTCGCCACCATCAATGCCGAGACGGCGCTGCGCTCGCGCCTCGCCCACAAGAGCACCACCACGGCCCGCTTCAGCCAGCTGGAGGAGTTGCTGGAGCTGGAGGCCCCCATCACCCGCATGGAATGTTTCGACATCTCCCACACCATGGGGGAGCGCACCGTGGCCTCCTGCGTGGTGTTCAACCGGGAGGGGCCGCTCTCGTCGGAATACCGCCGCTTCAACATCGACGGCATCACCGGCGGGGATGACTACGCCGCCATGGAGCAGGCGCTGGAGCGCCGCTTCGGCAAGCTGCAGGAGCCGGACAAGGTACCGGACGTGCTGTTTATCGACGGCGGCCTCGGCCAGTTGCGCCGTGCCGAGGAGATCCTGACTCGCCAGCTGGAGTTTCTCGGCGGCAAGTACCCGCTGCTGGTGGGCATCGCCAAGGGGGTGACCCGCAAGGCGGGGCTGGAGACCCTGATCCTGGGAGATAGCCATGAAGAGCTGCACTTGCCGGCAGATATGCCAGCTTTGCACCTTATCCAGCACATTCGCGACGAATCTCACCGTTTTGCCATCACCGGTCACCGTGCACGGCGGGCCAAGGCGCGCACCACCAGTACCCTGGAAGATATTCCCGGGGTGGGGCCCAAGCGCCGGCAGGCCCTGCTCAAGTACCTGGGCGGGTTGCAGGAGGTGAAGAAGGCGGGGGTGGACGAGCTCGCCAAGGTGCCCGGCATCAGCCAGGAGCTGGCCCAGTCCATCCATGATGCGCTGCACTCGCTCTAGCGCCGTCGAGCGGGGGTAAACTCACCTTTCCGACGTACAAGGGCCGTGACGCAGGGGGCCCGCCAATGCCATAATGGCCCCATCCTGAGGTTATTGATGGATTCATAGACCAAGGCGGGCACCGACCCGGTTGCATCTGCGATCGGCTTGGGGCTACCATGTAGCGGCATACAAGAAGTGGCTGAAAAATAATGACAAATATTCCTAACCTGCTGACGTTTTTTCGGATTTTGCTCATCCCCGTCTTCGTCATCCTGTTCTATCTTCCCTACCAGTGGTCCTACATGGCGGCCGCCATCGTCTTTATCGTGGCGGCGGCGACCGACTGGTTTGATGGCTATCTCGCCCGCAAGCTGAACCAGTCCACCGCCTTTGGCGCCTTCCTCGATCCGGTCGCCGACAAGATCATGGTAGCCGCCGCCCTGGTGGTCATCGTCGAACACTACAACACCATCTGGGTCACCATCCCCGCCATGACCATGATTGGCCGCGAGATCATCATCTCCGCCCTGCGCGAGTGGATGGCCGAGCTCGGCAAGCGCTCCTCGGTGGCGGTCAGCTGGATCGGCAAATGGAAGACCATGATCCAGATGGTGTCGCTCACTGGCCTCATCTGGCAATATGACATCTGGATGGTGTGGCTCGCCTACGTGTTGCTCTACGTGGCGACAGTGCTCACCTTCTGGTCCATGTTCCAGTACATGAAGGCCGCCTGGGGCGATCTGACCTACCACTCCCGCTTCTAGTCTGCCGGCAGGCAAACCGCCGTTTCCCTGCCGTTGGGGCCGGGAAATGGCCATGAGCGGTAAAAGTGTGGGGTAAGGGCAAAAAACACCCGAACGATCAGAGTATTAAATGTTTTTGGTTGACTGGACGAGGAACATCGCTAGAATGCGTCCTCGTAGTCAGGCAATCAGCCAGACCGATGCGGGAATAGCTCAGTTGGTAGAGCACGACCTTGCCAAGGTCGGGGTCGCGAGTTCGAGTCTCGTTTCCCGCTCCAAATTCAGACAATCGAGAGCCAACTCTCTTTTGCATGGCGCGTTAGCAAAGCGGTTATGCAGCGGATTGCAAATCCGTTTAGTCCGGTTCGACTCCGGAACGTGCCTCCATATTGACAAGACCGCCACGCGGACTTGATACCGATTGCGGTGCCCGAGTGGTGAAATCGGTAGACACAAGGGATTTAAAATCCCTCGCTTTTCGAGGCGTGCCGGTTCGATTCCGGCCTCGGGCACCATTAAAATCAAAGACTTATGAAGGCCACTAGCGATAGTGGCCTTTTTTGTTTTTGGCCAAATGGCGACAGAGTGGCGACAGCGCTTTTCGATGATGAAACCGCAATCGTGCATTGGGTGCTGAATGCATCTTTCTTGTATGATGCCGTTCTGTTTGATTGCGTATTTCATGCGGCGCCATTCCCTGGCCATGTTCCAGTGCGTTGTCAGACAGAAAGAGAAGGGCCCCACATGGTGGGGCCCTTTTCGCATCCGGGTCACTCCGGTAGTTCTTCCAGTTTCACTTCCAGCTGCAGGCGGTTGATGGGACCGACGATATAGGCATTGCGCAGATCGCCGCTGACTGACAGCAGCACCTGCTCGCCGATGGAGAGGCGATTGCGGGTGCGGTTCTTCCCGGCCCGCGCTGCTGCGTAGGGCCGCCAGTTGGTGATGAGGTCGCCGGTTTTGACGCGACATTCCTTGGATCGCACTTCGGTCACGGTCACGGTGCCGATGCGGATCAGGCGTTGGAGTTCGATCGGGGTTGGTTGCATGGGGGCTTTGTTGTGGGCAACCGTGGGGTAGGGAAGGGGTGGCCAGTGTGCGCGGGGTTGGCACACTGGCGGGAGGGTTAGAGCACTTTAGTGGGTTTTATATAAGTGA
This sequence comes from Aeromonas sp. sif2433, assembly GCF_019218705.1. NCBI lineage: Bacteria > Pseudomonadati > Pseudomonadota > Gammaproteobacteria > Aeromonadales > Aeromonadaceae > Aeromonas > Aeromonas sp. sif2433. Next base: position 114,670 of record NZ_JAHUXD010000002.1, on the reverse strand, counting down.
ATTTTTAAGATTTAATTATCTTCATATGGATGTGGATCGTATGGAGTTTGATGTGAGGAAACAAAACCATTATCAATGTCTAAAGAGGAAAAATCTTCGCTAAATTCTATCTCTTCAATTTCTGCTCGAGCCACAATGGCATCATAATAATCAAGAGTTATGCGTGCATATTTTTCTTCTTCATGTACCACACATAGTTGATCTCTGATTATGAAAATGTATTCTTTATCTTCAGGATCCCAAGGGGAGTCATCATAGTTTGCAATTAAATACTCTACGCTTAATTTAAATTCTACTTTAACTTCGTAAGTGGCACTTTGAGAGCTTACTTCAACAATGTTCTTTTCTCCCATATCAACACTTTCAATCGTTAAAGATTTTATATCAACATCAGGATAATACTCATTCTCAGGATTGAAATCCATTCTTGATAATTCAGTTCTTATCTGTTGAATTATCATGGGTTCCAAATGCTTAAACACTTTGTCAGCAAATCGTACTGGTTCCTTGAGCTCCTCCTCATTTCTTATGACTAAGTCAAGCAGTTCATCGACAGTGCTGAGGTGATTAATGCCATCATATTGCTCAGAATATGCTTTCATATCACCATCACAGCTAATGACATAAAGATCATGCCTTCGTTCTTCACTGACTTTTCGGACTGCCTCTAAAACGAATGCATCAGGAAATTCATTTTTCTTATTTATTCCTGAGAATGGTGGCTTTTCATTAAAATAATTATCAAAGATGATTGATGAGTCAACTATACCTATAGGGACTATTTCTGCCTTGCTTAATTTCAAAAATCTATCGAAGGCACTTGAAACTACATCGTATATGTCATCCTCTTTTACATCTTTGAATATTCCATAGCAATCGAGATGAGGTGTATTTCGTAAGAACATAGCCTCTTTTCTTATTTTTTTGACTGCGCTGGCAGCGTCTTTAGATTTTGCTCTTATATGTTTTCTTACTTCTTTTATCGTTATTTCAGTTGTTAGTAAATGCAATTTTCTTTCTTTTAAATAACCGCACAATTGTTCTAGTTTATGTGAGTCAAATTGAAAGTTCTTACTTTCGAATGCTGATGTGTCGATAAAAACAAGTCTGCTTTGGAGTTCTGTAGTCATAAGAGATGAACATTTAGATCGAGACGTAGAGTCAGGTTCATTTTTTTTACCTGAAGAGTCAATGGGAAGGGCCACATATGGCCCTTTTTTATGATGCTCTTCGCACATGAAGTCCTATCACATTGACTTGCGACTTATGTGGAGGATGCGTGATGCTACCTAGCGCAATCTAAGGTTATGACCTATCTGGCGGGGCTGGTTGTGTAGCGGGCGCAGTACGCGGGACCAGTTGCTGTCGTCATCGGCGTAGAGGGCCAGGGGGAGGTCGCGTGTGTGGTTGATTAGCACAGCTTTGGCCTTGGCCAGGGTGTTGGGGTATTCGCGCACGATGGAATAGCAGTTCGGGGCTTCGCGGTGTTCGGCGGCATAGAGCAGGTTTTCAATGGACTGGGCGAGGTGCAGCATCTTGTCGGCGGCGCGCCAGCACCAAGCCAAATCTTGCAGTTCGTCATAGCTCAGGGCGATTGCAGGTTGTGTGCGCTGGGCGGCGAGCTGCTCGGCCATCCAGTTAAAGGCGTTGATGAAGGCGATCTTGGTCGCCATGGCCTGTTTGCCGGTGAAGCCCATGACCAGCAGCATGAAGCCATCCTTGGTCATTTCGTAGTGCTTCATATCTCTGCGAGTCACCCCAACCTTTTGATTTTCCACGTGAGCGCAAAAATGCGCTGACGCGAATTCAGATGGGCAATCGAGCTGTTCGATCTTGCGCAGTACGTCTTTGTGCTGTTTGCCAAAGAGCTCGGCGACTTTCAGGGAAGTAGTAACAGGTTGGCCTTGATGCAGGCTGATGATCTCGGCAGGGGTAAAGGGGGTGATGCTGTTCATGGCGTGATTCCTCGGATGCGATGCAGGTGAATCGCCACCAATGAGGTCTCAATCTCGACTGGTGACGAGCTGAACAGGGTTGAGACTACCGGGCATCCAAGGAAACCGGCCAGCCGTGAGGCTGCCCTGCCCAGCCCGTCATAACTGAAATTACGGGTACTACTGGGCCGCACAAAAAAACACGCTGGCGCGTGTTGTGCGCTTGGAATGCTACGGGGTCTCAATCCCGGCAACGGATTTTGCCTTTGCCCGCGCAGTATCGCGCAACCAACCGCAACCAATCAACCACCAATCGACACAAACCCGCCCGACCGCACACAACAGCAGCAGCAGGGTAGCGATTTCCGTCAGGGCAGGGGATGTCTGTTTAGGTTGGGGGCAAACACAAGGCGCTGAGTTGTGAGCGTGATCAGGTGCTGTCAGGTAGCTAGAAGAAGGGCCCCACATGGTGGGGCCCTTTTCGCATCCGGGTCACTCCGGTAGTTCTTCCAGTTTCACTTCCAGCTGCAGGCGGTTGGTATAGCCCTGATTGGTGAGGTCGTGCACCACCTGGGTGAGCAACCAAGGGGCGACGTCGATGTCGGGTTTGAAGCCACTGACGGTGGTGGGCTGCTCCGGGTAGAGTTCGGGGCGGCCGATGGCCAGGTTGATCTCGAACTCGGCCACGCCGCGCTGCAGCCGCTCCCACTCCGCCCGAGCCGCCCGTTTGGCGTTGCCCTCGTTGGCGTACACATGCCGCAGGTATTTGACGTTATCACTGTCGCCGACCAGCAACTCGTGCTGCGCCTTATCCACCTTGATGCCGGGCTCCGGCGCCTTCTGTTTGCGTTTGACCGCGATCTGTTTCTTCTCCCCGGCTCGGGTGTCTTGCCAATAGGCCACCACGCCGGTGTAGGCATTGCGATCTGCGACCGAAAAGCGATGCCGGTCCCCATCTTGGCGAGTCAGTTGGATGGCTGGCAGGGGCTGACCGCTGGCGGTCGTGGCCTGTCCCGCCTTGATGAACAGCAGGCGGCCGGATTTGACTGTCGCAATGGCATCGAGCTGGTCGGCCAAACGGGTGAGGAAGGCCAGATCGCTCTCGTTGGTCTGGTCGATGTGGTCGATGAGCTGACCCTTGAGCGATCCTCCCACGCTGGGGGTGAGGCTGTAGCGGGTGGCCAGCTGACTGACGATGCTGTCGACGGTCACATCGTGCCAACTGCGCTCGCGCAGCTTGTTCATGTCACCACGCAGGTCCGCCGACTTGCCCCGGATGGTGAGCACGTCCGGCGCGCCGCCGTGCTCCACCTCGTCGATGGTGTAGGTACCCTTGTCCACCAGGGCACTGCCCTGCCAGCCAATCAGGGCTTGCAGATTCGCCCCTCGCCGCGGCAAGGCCAGCTTGCCATCGGTGTCATCGAGGGAGAGCTCTATGGTGTCAACCTCGAAACCCCGGTTGTCAGCCAAGGAGAGGCCTATCAGGCGGGGGCGAATGGCGGCGGAAATATCCTGGCCATCGACCAGGATCTGGTAAGCCGGGGCGCGATGCTGGTTCATGTCATCACCCGACCATAGAGACTGCCCAGCGTGCGCCCGGTCAGCTTCTGGCCGACCGTCGCTATCTCGTCATCCACCCGTTTGAGTTTGAGGGTGAACTCAATGTGCCGTGCTGCGCCATCGCGGAAGAACTCCGAGCGGGTCACGCTGGTCCCTTCAATGACAAACCAGCCGCGCATCACCCCATCGCCCTGCAGCAGCGGGAAGGCTTGCCCGGTATCGGCCATGGAGTGCAGCAAATCGAGGCTGACCGGGCCGCCGGTCACCTCTGGATAGAGTGAGCCCGACAGGGTGCTGGTCTCATCGTCGCGGCCGGTGAACTGGTAGGCCGGGGCGGTACCAATGCGGGCATTGCCCGGGTGGCGCCAGCCGCGCTCATCCTGCTGTGATTGGGGGGCAAAAGTTCGGCGCTCAAACACGAACCACCCCAGGGTCATCATCATGGTGGGTTCCTCTTACTGGTTGTCGCGGGTGGAGGCGTTCTGTTTCCGGCTCTGCTCCCGGTTGAGGCGCTCCATCTCGAGGCGCACCTCGCGGGCAACATCGACGCCCGATTGCCCCGGTTGCTGGTAAACGGTGATGGGGGCATGCACCACGCTGCTGGTCTGGCTGGCGGTCGGCTTGAGTGCCGGTGGCTGGTAGAGGCTTGGCCCGTAGCCACTGCTGCCGGCGCTGGCAAGGCCACTGCCGGTGTTGCCGGTGACGTAGCCGCTCGGTTGAGAGGGCAGGTCGAGCCTGGGCCCCTTCACCTTCTCCAGCACACCGAAGGCCTCCAGCACCCACTCCAGCCCGCTGAGCAGCGTCTTGAGCGGGGTCAGGGCGGCATTGAATGCCCAACCCAGAATCTCGCCCACGAAGCGGCCGGCAGAGGAGACCGCGTCGAGCGTCTCCTTGGTGAAACCCAGCGGCTCGAGCAGATGGGTGAAGGCGTTGCCGATGCCGTCGACCAGGGGCGCGAACGGCTTGAAGGCATCGAACACCGGCTGCAGACCAGCCAGGATCCCCTCGAACAGGCCCGAGAAGAACGCCTTGATGGGTTCCCAGAACTTGATGATGGCGATACCTGCCGCCACGAACAGGGCGAGCGGTCCCAACAGGGCGCCGACTGCGCCAAAGAGCCCGCCGAAGGTGATCCCCAAGGTCGTCAGGGTCAGCCTCAGCATGGCCAGGGGGCCGAGCAAGGCGGCGAGGATCAGGGACAGACCGCCAAAGGCGGCCGTGACCAGGGCGATGACGCCGGCCATCTTCATCAGGGTGTTGGCGAGTTCTGGGTTGTCTTTTGCCCATTGGCCAAGCCGCTCTGACAGGTCGGTTACCCAGGTGGTGAGCGCCTTGATTTCTGGGGCGATGGCCTCACCGACATTGACCATGGCGTTGGTGAAGGTGCCTGTGGCGGCGTCCCAGAGGTTACCCAGGGTGCCGAGCTGGGCATTGACCCGCAGCTGCAAAGAGGCCTGCGCCGCCATCTTCCGCTGCACCTCGTCATAGCCGGCCTTGCCCTTGTCGATGAGCAGGTTAAGCACCTGCAGGGTTTGGGCATCGTCGCCATAGATGCCCTTGAGCACCGCCAGGCGCTGCTCGGTGCTGAGGGTCTTGAGCTTGGCCAACTGGGCAAACAGGTTATCGAGCCCGGCAAACTCGCCCTTGCCGTCGGTGAAGTCCAGCGACAGCCCTGTGCCCTGGGTCACCTTGGCGACTTGGCCGCTGTTCATGCTCATCTGAAACACTTTGCGGTAGGCGTTGCCGGCCGATTCGCCCGCCATGGCAGCCTGGTCGGCCATCACCACCAGGGGCGCCAGGGCCTTGGTCGCAGCCAGCCCATCCATCCGCAATATGCCGAGGGCGGGGGACAGGTTGCTGAAGGCCTGCTGCATGTTGTTGCTGTCCATGCCGAGGTAGCTCATGCGCTGGATGGTGTCCATCAGCCCCAGCATGTCGCCCTCGGTGGTGCGGGTCGCGTCTTGCAGCTTGGCGGCAAACTGGGCCGCCTGGTCAAAGGGCATTTTCAGTTGCACGCCGAGCAGGGCGCTCGCTTCACCCAATCCACCCAGCACCGCCTTGGCGGACATCCCCTGCTGGATCAGCGTGCTCATCATGAGCTGGAACTCGGCGGTGGTACCGGGGAGTCGGTTACCGAGCCGGGTGGCCAGGGCCGAGATCTCGTCAAACTCTTTTCCGGTCTTGCCGTTGGCCCCCATCATGGTGACGCGCAGCTCGGTGATGGCCGCCTCGGCCTTGGCATAAGCGCTGATGGGGGCGAGCGTGGTCGCTCCCACCGTCATGCCGGTGGCCATGTTGCTGACCCCCGAGGCGGCGAGGTTGCCGCGCAGCGCCTGGGTCTTCTGGTATCCCGCCCGTGCCTCGGCCAGCTTGCGCTGCTGACGGGTCACGGCATCGAGCTGTTCGCGCTGGTGCTTGAGCTGGTCATTGGCGGCCGCCAGGTCGGTCTTGAGTCGGCGTTGATGGTCAGAGAGGGCCTTGGTGTCGATGCCCGTCTGGCGCAGGGCCTGCCCCATTTCGCCGTGGCTGCGGACCATGTCCTGCTGCTTGGTGGTGAGGTTGCCGAGGGCCTTCTGCGCCTTGTTGTACTCGTTGACCATCATCCGGGTGGGCGCGGTGCTGGCCTCGATGGCTTGCTTGATGCCGTCGAATCTAGCCTGGGCATCCTTGAGCTGGGCGTTGGTCACCCCTATCTGGGCGCCGAGCTTCTTGTAGCCATCAATCTGGGCCGATTGCTGCTCCAGATCACGCACGCTCTTCTTGGTGGCAGCGAGGTCTTTGGCGGTGAGGGTGCTTTGCCGGCTGATGGCCTTGAGGGGGGCGGTCAGTTTGTCGACCGCCCCCAGCATGATCTGCAGCTTGAGTTGTTGGCTCATTCAGAGGCCCCGTGCAGGCGATTGTGACGTTCAACCAGGCGCTGATGCCAGGCGATAAACTCATCGAGTGCCATGGCCGCCATCTCGGACGGCGGCCAGTGCACCAGGATGGCGATGTCGGCCATCAGGTCGTCTATGCAGGCAGGAAGGCCACCTCCGGCTTGATGAAAAAACCGATGATGGCCATCCCGGCCTGCAGCAGGTCAGCCGGATCCAGGTTCCCCACTTCCTGCTCGGTCAGGCTGGGGGTGGACACGCGGGGGATGAACTTGATGAGGGCATCGACGTTGAGGTTGAGCAGCTCGACGGTGTTGATGCCGCGCAGCTGCGCCACCTTGGCGGGTTTGATCAGGGTGAGCTCGGTGTAAACCTGCTCGCCGCGCTGGATGGGGGTGGTCAGGGGGATGCTGTGCTGTTCCATGGTGTTGTCTCTGAAAAAGGGGCGGCTGGGCCGCCCGTGGGGGAAGGGTTACAGACCGAGCGCCTTGCGATGCTCGGCCATGCGGTCGACACCATCGGGACCGATGTCGATCATGTTGATGATGTCGATTTCGCACAGCACCTGGCCGTCGACGATCTCCTTGTAGTAGGTGTTGACCATGGAAATCTTGGCCTGGGTGTTGTCGCCGGTCTTGAGGGGGCCGCGGTCGATCTCCTTGAAGCGGCCACGGCAGTGGATCTCCACCGCCGAGACTTCGGCGGTGTCGTCCCGTTGCAGCGAGCCACAAAAGCGCACCACGGTGCCGTCTGCCTTGGGCTCGCCCATGCAGCGCAGCAGCTCGTCGCCATAGCCGCCGAAGGTGAATTCGACATCGAGGGCGCCGTCATCGAGGCCCATGTCGACGTTGACGGCGCCGGGCATGCCGCCGCCCCGGTAGGCCTCGAACTTGCGGGTCAGCTTGGCCGGGGTGAACTCTTCGGCGACGCCTATCCAGTTGTCGCCGTTGAGGAATTGATTCAGATGCTTGAGTTTGCGTGGCATGGCCATGTTGGGGTCTCCTTAGGCGGCCGGGGCGAGGCTGACCAGGTAGCGGTCGGTGATGCGTTGCTGCAGGGTGAGGTCTTCCAGCGGCGGTACCGGGGTGTAGTCGTAATCGACGTAGAGCTTGCCCGCTTTGAGGCTGTCGGCCGGGTTAGATTCGCTGCTGTACCAGCAGTCAAAGCCGAGCAGGTAGCCTTGAGTGACCAGCTGACGGCCCTTGGCCTTGATGCCTTCGACGATGTCGGTCACGAGCGATGGGGTCATCGGTTTGTCGACGGCCCACATGTGCGCCTCGGCCATTGTGTCGGCCAGGATCTGGGCGGTGCGGGTGTAGTTCTCGAACAGGAACAGCGGGTCGTCGGAGCAGGTGTGTGAGCCCCAGAAGCGGAAGCCGTCCTGCTGGATGAGGCAGGTCACATCGGCGGCGTTGAGCAGGCCGGCGTCGGTGTCCGGGTCTTGCAAGTCCCAGAACACCTTCTTGGTCAGGCCTTCCACGCCGCTGACGGCGACGTTGGAGAGGGTCTTGTGCCAGCCCACCTCCTTGTCGATCAGGGCACGCAGCGCCATGGCCTTGGTCACGGCGCTGGCCGGGGCCGAGGCGTTGGTGGCGGTGTCCCACTTCTCGAAGTCGCCGAAGATCACCATCACCTCGCGCTCGGCAAAGTTGGTCCGGTAGGCGGTGGCATCGGTCGGGAGGTTGCAGCCATAGGCGGAGACGTAGGCGAAGGCACGCAGCCCTTTGGCCACGCTGGCTAGCTCGGTGGCCACCTGCAGATTGTCATATTCGGGGACGCCGAGGATGCGCGGTGAGACGCCCACATAGGCCTTGGCCCGCTTGAGGGCTTTGAGGCCGGTATAGGTGCCATCAGGTGTCACGGTGCCGATGATGTTGGAGGTGGTGTCCGCAGGCGTGTCGCCCTCGGCGACGCGCACCACGATGGTGAAGGTGTTGACGGTATCGGCGATCAGCTGCAGGTTGCGCGCCAGGTTGCCGGTGGTGCCCGCCTTGGCGACGGCGGCCTGCACGTCGGTGAGCAGCACCGGGGTGTTGAGTGGAAAGGCCGTTTCATCGGCATCATCTGCGACGCAGACCATGCCGATCACCGCCGTGGCGATGGTAGTGATGGTACGGGTGCCGTCGTTTTTCTCGACGACTCGTACGCCGTGATGGGACATGGAGTGCTCCTGTCTAAGGGGGGATACGGATGACTTGGGCAGGATGCGGAGCAAGGCCGGGGATGGCGAGTGCTGGCGGGTGTGTACTGGGCTGGCACACCCAGCCTATGAAAAACAACACCCCGCATGTAGCGGGGTGAGTTCGGGTTTAGTGGCTTGGCGCTGCCGGCCATTGCGTGACTAGGGGCCAGTCGGGGTGGGTGCCCAGGGCGTAGAGCTCGCGGTAGTAGCTGCGCCATGCGGCCATTTGCTCGGCCTCGCCCATTATTTCGTGGTGCTGGGCGCTCGCAGTGGCCTGCACCATGGCTTTTTGGCGTGCGGGAGGATTGTCGCGGGCGGCCACTTCCAAAGGAGTAGGCGGCACGTATTCGGCCACCGGGCCGAATGCGCCATCGCGAGCCAGGGCAAACAGCCAGCGGCCATGGGGTTCAACGTCGTCAGGAGATGCAGTGAAGGGCACAGGTTCAGCCAGATGCTCAAATTGCACCGCCATGAGCAGGGTAGTGTGTTCAGCATCTTGCCAGCTGGGGGCGGTGGCGGATAAGGCGTTGATGGGGAAGGTGTTCATGAATGTTCCTTAAGCAATCCGGATAAAGAGAGTGACATCCCACGAAGCGTTGTCCCCACGCCCCTGTGTGTAGCCTAAACATTTCCACGTGCCTGCCGGCGTGCCTCCGTCGTTTTGGCCTTCCGCCGTCGAATATCGCAAATAGCTTCCTGGGACTGTCCCGCCAGCCGAGATATGCACGTCGTTGTTGTTGCACTTCATAAGTCCACATGTCCCCACCTGTCCATAACTCCCGGCCACAATGTCGGCGTTGCCTTGGGCTGCGGCATGGGTGTGTGAGACAGGCGCGGCTCCCACCTCGGCGGCCGTGGGCTTGTATTGGTCCGTGTAGGCGTAGCGCCATGGGGTCCATGTGTCACTGTTAATGCTGTAATTCCGCCAGCAGGTTCGCCCATTACCATCATATGGCTCCAGCTTCATCAGCAGGGCGCGATTGCCGTCCGAGTTACCGCCGTAAATGAATTGCACGGTCAGGAAGCCGTATCCTGAGTCGAAGCCTGTCGGTTTTGTTCCCGTTGAAGCTGTGACATTAACAAGATGACAATATCCGGCCGGGACGGCATCAAAGTCGACAGTGTCGGCACCGTCCATGCTGATGTTGGTGGCAGCCAGGGCGTCACTCAAAGGGGTGTAATCGGTCGCTGCCAGTGCGCCCAGCGTAGCCCGTGCTGTTGCGGCGTCTGCATCGTTGAGCAGCCCCTGAATGAAGGTACTCACCCCGAGCGTCGTCAGCGCCGCGGCCGCATTGGCATCATCCAGTAAGGTGCGCGCAAACGCGGTCAGCACCGTTAAGGCTGCTGTGTCCGCCCCGGTGAAGTAGGGCAGCTTGTCGGCGGCGGTGGCCAGCCCGGCCAGTGCCGTCAATGCAGCGTCCAGCGGCTGCTTGCCATCCAATGCAGTGGACAGTCCGCTGACATCGTCGATCTCGTGCTGGTGAACCACCTCGGCCTTCTCATCCAGCGCCTCCTGCAACCACAACACATCGTCAATTTCGTGCTCATGCTGTAGCCGTGCAAAGGTAATGCCCGCTGTTTGGGGGGTTACCGCGCTGGTGTGGTCAATGCCCTCGTCCACCATGGCCTGGGTGGCCAGCGGGATCATGCCCTGGGCGCCTTCGATTGCCGCCGGGTGGTCACGACTGGCGGCGTGCTCGGCCAACTTGGCATCGACGTAAGCCCGACTGGCCATCACGGTGTCCGGGTTGATGATGAGCTCCACGGCCGCGGTGTCGCTCACGATCAAGATCATGCGGGTCAGCAGCGAGCGGCCCGCCCCTTCGGCAAGCACCGGCTTGTAGGAATCAGGGGTGTTGCACACCGCAAACAGCTCACCCGACTCGGCGAACAGGCCCAGCTCGCGGATCCAGAACCCCCCGACGGTTTCGGCCATGACCATCTCGGCCACAATTTGGTTGGGGGCGGTGGGGTCGACAAACAGCTGGTTGAGGGGGGCCCGGTGCACCTCGTTGACCAGTTCGGTCATCTCTGCGAGTGGGGTGACGGGTTGGCCGCCACCGTCTCCTGCCGCCATGGCGGTGAGCGGCAGTGGCGTTCCGCTGGCAATGGCGGCAGCCAGCAGGGCCTGCCCCTGATCGGTCAGGATGCCGTAATAGATGGGGGCCGCCTCGGTGACGGCGGGAACGGTTGCCCGCTGCTGGGGCTTGATGCTGTGCAGGTTCTGGCTCATATCTCGGTTCGCAGTGGCTGGATGGTCAGCTCTTCGCCCTGGTGGCAGGCGGCGGCAGTGTAAAACTGCCCGACAGACTCCAGGTTGATGGTGAGGTGGGTCATGTGGCGCGAGACCGGCTTGGCGTCGTTGAGCTGACGCTCCAGCTCCTGATAGAGCGTCTCGTCGATGCCGACGTCGGTCACGCTGACATCGACAGAGAACGTCCCCGGCTCGGTGGCCTGCTGCCACCACATGGTGATCTGGTTGAGCTTGAAAGTGGGCTCGATGGCCCGACGAATGGCGCCGACGGTGCCCTTGCGGCGGTGCACAAAGTAGCTGTTGCCGATGGCCTGGCGTTTCTTGTCATCGCTCCAGGCCTCATCCCAGTGGTCGACTGACCAGCTGGCTGCCAGATGGGGGAGCAGGTGCACCGGGGCCGAGGCCGGCAGCCACAGGTCGCGCAGTGCTACCGGCAGTTGCACCGCCTGGGCGGCGACTTGCTCCAGGTTGCGCTCGAGCGGCGTGGTATTGGGGGGCAGCAGGGTCATCATGGCGCTCGCTCCACGTTCCAGCCCTCGCACCAGCCCGCCTGCTGCTGGGTGGGGACGATGTCGACCCAGTCGATGAGGTCGACTCGGCGCACACCGGGCACATGCAGCACGGCATCCACCGCCGAGCGTGGCACCTCGACGCCAAGGCGCAGGCGCGGGTTGACCCAAGCGGCCAGCCGGTCGCGGGCGGTCTTCAGGATCAGCTCCGCTTCGGCATCGGTGGCGTCGATGGTGAGCCGCGCATCGATGAGGTAGGGCAGGATCTCGGCCGATTGCACTGTCACCCGGTCAGCGCAGGGGGTAACATCCTCGCCGCTGAATGCTGCCTCGACGATGGCCAGCAGCTCGGCCGAGGCGCTGCCATCGCCCTCACTGCTGAGCACGGTCACCGTCACGCAGGCCGGCGTAGGCGACGCGGCCTTGGCATCGCTGACCCGGCCGTCGGCCGAGCGGGCAAAGTACTCATACGCCTGCTCGGGGCCCGCCACGCTCAGGCCATCCCACGCCAGCAGGGTTCGTTCGCGCAGGGCCTCGTCGCTCTCCATGATGGTCGGCACAGGGGGCGTGGCGGTCTCGTCTCCCTCCTGGATGACCAGGCGAAACACATCCCAGTTCGCCACCAGGTTGTCGAGGTCGGCCCCGGTCGACCAGGGCAACATGCAGGCCAGGGCGGCGTTGTTGATGCGCTGGCGCAGCAGCATCTCCAGATAGGCGTTCTCCTGCAGCGTCTTGGTGATGGGCTCGGACTCCAGCGCCAAGGTGGCGGCAACAGCGGCCTGCTGCTCGGGTGGATAGAGCGCGATGAAGGCGTCCTTGCGCTGGGTGAAGAGGACCTCGAAATCGAGGGACTCGATGATCTCGGGCGGGGGGAGCTGCGAGAGCATGACGGCGCTCATGGGGTGTTGATTCCTGTTGGGAGGGTCAGGGAGCCGTGCTCGGTCAGACCGTTGTCGGCCCGGCTCCAGGTGAGGGTGATAACGAGGGCCCCCTGCAGCCCCTGGGCGCCGACTTCGACGCGGCGGATCTTGATGCGCGGCTCCCAGCGGGTCAGGGCATCGACGATGGCGGCCATCAGCCGCAGCCGGGTGGCGGCGTGCTGGGGTTGGTCGATGAGGTAAAACAGCTCGCTGCCGTAATGGCGGCGCATCAGGCGCGAGCCGACCGGGGTGGCGAGGATGTCGCGCACCGACTGGATGATGTGGTCGGTTTCACTCAAGGTGCGGCCGGTGGCGGCGCTCATGCCCTGCCAGCTCATTGCGGCCCCCCGGTGGTACCCTGACCATTCTCGACCCCGCCGTGGCTATGGCTGCCAAAGGCGATGCCACCGATGGTGGCCGCGGACGCGGTCAGCTCGGTGCCCACCTTCAGTCCCTGGTTGCACTCGATGCCGCCTCCCACTTTCAGGTCTTGGGTGCACTCGGTGAGCGGGGTATCGAGGGTGACACTGACCGAGGCGGTGAGGTGGGCACTCTTGATCCCGCTGGCGTGCAGCTCACCGGTGCTCGGGCGGTACGCCAGCACGGCGCCGTCCGGGTATTCGATGAGGTCGAGATCGGGGTCCTCGTCTTCGGGCAGCGGTTCGCTCATCTGTGCCTGGTTGATGGCGGGCAGCACGTAGGCGTTGCGCAGATCGCCCGAGACACTGAGCAGCAGCACCTGCTCGCCCAGGGTCGGGCGCTGGCGGACACGGGTATTCCCGGCGCGGGGCACCAGATAGGGTCGCCAGTTGGTTTCGAGCTCGCCGGTCTTGACTCGACATTGCCCCGAGCGTACCGCGGTGACGGTGCCGACGCGGAGCAGGTTGTCGATCAGGCGTTGCAGTTCAATGAGAGTTGGTCGCATGGCCCATTGTTTTGGGCGAGGGCTGCAAAGGCGAGCTGCGGCGGGTGTGCCGGGCGCTGGCACACCCGGCGAACGAGAAAACCGTCGTGATGACGCGGTCCAGGTACCTTACTTGAGCAGCGCCTCGATCAGGATGGCCTCGGCCTCCTTGATGTCATCCGGGGTAATGGCGAGCAGCTGGCGCTCCGGGTAGCGCACCGGGTCGGCCTTGGGGTGAGGCTTGTCCTTGTCGCCGAAGTGGTGCACGGCGGCAACCTGATCGGCCACGCCGGCAAAGTAGATGCTGGCCTCGGTTTTGGTCAGTTTGGCCTTGAGCCAGCGGGACTTGATGAGGCCCTTGAACATCTTCTGCTGGCTTGGGCGGGTTAACACCTTGCTTTTGTCGAGGCTGATGGTGCGAATAACGCGGGACTTGAGGAAGGTTCGCACCGCGCCCCGGTAGCGGTCGTAGCCCATGTACTTGCTGCCAAGGTTGCGATAGTTCTTGAGGTTACGGATCGCCTTGTGACCGCTCGCGGTCTTGTACAGGAACGAGATGTGCGCGTTGCCCTGTTGCGGCGCTTTTCGCTCGCGCATCTTCTGGCCGTAGGGGGTGAGGTTGCGTTTGATGCGGGCCTGGTTGCGATCCCGGATCAGATCGTTAATCGCACGCAGCGTGTGTTGCACTGCCCCCTCATTACCCATCGCGGCAAAGCGGTCTGCCAATCGTTCCAGATCGGCTAAATCGTCCTGGTGACCAGTGCTGGCGGCCATGGCACGTCCTCCCCGTTGAAGTTGTAATCCCACTCCATCCCCGCATAGGGATCTTCTGGCGGCTCAGGCAGGTGCTCGCAGCACAATCCCGCCTCGGTGCTCCAGACCTTGACCCGCTCGGTCAGCGGGATGGTGATCTCGATGTCATAGAGGTCATTGGCCGAGATCTCGACCTCAAAGCGCAGGCCGTCAGCACGCTTGTTGCTGTTGGTCATCAGTTCGGGTTGCTGTCGACGGATCCACGCCAGCAGGGGAATGACCAGCGCATCCGGGTGGTGGGGGTAGTCGATGACGATGACCCGGGCGTCGTACTGATATTCGAACGAGAGGGAGGTGGCGCCGGTGGCCACCGCCTTGCCCTTGTCGGCGAACACCAGCAGCCGATCCGGATTCTGGCGCAGCTCGGGGTTGGTGAGGTTGATGGCGGCCCGCAGTTCGGCCAGCTTGTTCATGGGGCCTCCTGCTGATGGATAGCGCCGTGATGGCGACTGGCCAGGACTTCCGTCATGGCGGGCAAGCGAGGCTGGCGACGGGGGAGCAGGTGATAGACCGAGCCACGGCTCTTGAGCAGGGCGCAGAGCAAGAAGGCAGCCAGCACGACGTTGGATGGGTCAGGAACCGGCAGGCCGCCGACGATTAGGCGTAATGGCACGGTACCAGAGGCCACGCAGAGTACCCATGCCAGCCAGGCGGGCAGGGCGCGATACTCACCCCCCTTGCGGTCAAATAGTATCACCCGCAGGAAAATGGCGAGGCAGATCAAGGCATAAACACAGGTGTAGATGGCCACGCCGATGGGGGCATCCTGGAGCAGGGTCATGATTGTCTCCCTTTGTTGAACAGGACCGCAAACAGGTTATCCATGTTGAGAATGACGGTCTTGAATGCCTTCACTGTCAGAGTTGAGGCGATAATCGCCCCTACTGCATTACTGACATCGACGTTGGCAGGCAAAATGTTGGCCAGTAGGTGACCAGCCAAGCCTGCCAAAAGTAGACCAGTGATGAAGGAGGCAATGAATAGGGCGATCTTGCGCAACCAGCCTAACTCGTCGGTAATGGAGGTAAAGATCAGGGCGCCGGTAAAGGCGCCGAGTACTACAGAGGTATCGACTCCGGGTAGAGTGAACAGCATCAATATCAACCCAGTGAGGGCGCTGGTTGCTGCGCTGGATGAAATCGGTTCGGGCATAGTGCTCTCCTATCGTTTTGTACTGTGGTGTTCGGCCAGGCTCCGGCAATCGATACAGAGCTCACATCCCCTGACCGCCTCACGGCGGGCCTGGGGGATGGGCTCGTCGCAGTCGATGCAGAAATGTGGGCCGGTGCCACTGATGCGGGCGGCATGGATACCAGCGTCTATCGTCAGTTGGCGCAGTTGTTCGAGGCGGTCGAGTTCATCGTCGAGACGGCTCATGGTGTCAGTCCCATAGTTGGATTAGGGGGGCCTCGGCCTTGGTCGGGGCGTCTGGCAGGGTGATTAGGGTGCCGATGGGCAGAAGAGGGTCCAGCTCGGCCAGGGCCGGATTGAGTTGCAACACCTGTTCGGTGATGCCTGCGGTGTAGCCGTAGTGGTGGAACAGGATGAGGTCGAGGGTGTCGCCCTGCTTGGCCCTGATCTGCATCAGATGAGTTCCACCGTGAGGTGGCCGGTACCGAGGATGTCCCTGATAGCGAAACGGGCATCGCGGTACATGTCCGCCGCGGTGGTGTCGC
Organism: Aeromonas sp. sif2433; assembly: GCF_019218705.1. Taxonomy (NCBI): domain Bacteria; kingdom Pseudomonadati; phylum Pseudomonadota; class Gammaproteobacteria; order Aeromonadales; family Aeromonadaceae; genus Aeromonas; species Aeromonas sp. sif2433. The sequence goes on along the minus strand of NZ_JAHUXD010000002.1, from coordinate 99,045 downwards.
GGGCCTCGGTGTCCTTGACCGCGTCACCGGTGGCCGAGCTGTCGAGATAGCGCTCGTACAGGTTGCCGCGTGCCATAGCGTAAACCGCGCGGCGGTAACGGTGCACCAGCACGGACTCCTGGTTGATTGACTCGGCGGGCACGGACATCAGGCTGGGGTAGCCGGCTGCCATCTGGTACTGGCTCCAGCGGGCGAGATCGCCGTTGACGCTGGCCACCGCGTCGATCACCGCATGGCGTAGCCGATCGGTAGTGATGGTGCCGTCGGTGCGCATGGTGCTGCGAAAATCCTCCAGCTCGATCACCGGCCAAAAGTCACCGCTGATGACCTTGCCTTCGTTCGGGGGGATGGGGTTGGTGGGGATAAACCCCTTTGTCTGTATCTGCAATGGGCCTCCGAATGGGCGGTGGTCGGGCCGTCAGGAATGCCATCAGGCATGCATCGGGCCCGAGCCGCCCAGGGTGCGGGGTTCGCTCGGTCAGCTGCCGTCGGGTGAACCGGCGGCGGCTTGTTCTTTTTTCACCTCACGTTCGAGCACTTCCAGCTCCTTCTTGATGCCGACCTTGTCATGGAGGGCGATCGCGCGCTGGTAGTGTTCGATGGCAGCCTGCTTGTGACCGGCCCCCTGGCAGGCGCGGCCCGTGGCCTTGTGCAGCTTGGCGTGCACCTGGTCAAACATGTCGCTGTCGGCCAGCAGGGTGAGGTAGTGGCGCAGCAGTGCCAGATCGGGGCCTATGCCTGCGTCTTGCAACTTGATGGCAGTGTCGGCCACCTCTTCGGCGATCAGGGTGGCGGCGGTGCGATCAAAGCGATCCGGGGTGGCGAGGGCATGCTTGATGACATAGCGGGCCATCGGCAAGGCGCCAGCCAGATCGCCGGTGTCGAGGGTCCACAGCAGGATGGTCACCAGTACGTCATCCTGGCCACCCCGGTCTGCGGCCAGCAGCCCTTGGATCCACGGTTGATAGGCGGCCAGCATGGTGCGTTTGACCTCAATCTTGCGCTCAATGCTCTGAATACCCTTGAGGGTGCGGCGATGTTCGGCCAGCTGCATCAGCTGGAGCTCGTAGGCGTTGGCGTATTGCCGGTCAGCGACCGGAGCCGCCCTGTTCAGGGCGGCTTGGGTCTTGGCCAGGTGGCGTTGGGCGGGGGTCATCACGGCTTGTCCTTGCTCTTCTCATCCTTGCCGGAGAAGAAGGCTCGGATGGACGCGGGAAGATTGGGAATGATGGCGGTAAGGGCTTCTCCCACCTTGGTGATGGCCTTGGCCATGAAGGTAGTAGATTCCCCCATCTGGACGATAGCACCTGCCACTTCGGCATTAGATTCAGCCTGAGCCTTGCCCACTTGGGTGATAGCACCTGTCACTTCGGCATTCGATTCAAGCTGAGCCTTGCTCACTTGGGCGATGGCATCGGCCATTTCGGCTGTGTATTCACCTACCTGGGTGATGGCACCGGCCATCTCGACAATGGAGTCAGTCACTTTGGTCAACTCCTCTTTGACACCCGATTTTTGCGCCGCAGGATCTGGGGCGGTGCCCATGATGATGTTCTCGGCGATGGCGATGCAGTCGTAATCTTCGACCACATAGGCGTCGTTGGAGCTCTCCCAGTTGACGATGCGGTTACGGCGCGGCTCCTCCTCCACCTGACGACGGCGGCCGCCTTCCTGCCAGTAAATGGACAGGTTGGCGAGTTTGGTTACCACCAGGCAATCGTCCGGCATGTAGGGCACCCGCAGAGCTTTGAGGCCGCCGAGCTGCTTCTTGCTCATCAAGACCTCGCCGGCCAGCTTGCACTGGTTGTCGTCGCCATCGTTGATGATCTGGAAGTATTTATCGCTGAGCAGCTTGCGACCGACAATGACGACCAGCTCGGTGTCATCGGCATGCCAGGGGGCGATCAGGGTGTTGACCAAGTCATACACCAGGGCATCGAGACTGATGTAATCGCCGGCGTCACCGATGAGGATCTGACCACTACCGGCAACCCCCTCGCTCATGATCTGGGTGGGCTGCTCGAGGCGGGTTTTTTCAATCCAGCCGATGTTGACGTCCTGCAGCATGGGATTGGCCACCCGATCGGTGTTCGCAGCTGCGCTGGTGCCGTTCCAGCCGATCATGATGCGGTCCAACCCCTGGCGCTGGATGATGGCGTCACGGATGCGGATCTGGAAATCGTTGAACTTGGCCCAGGCGTCCAGCTTGGCGAAACCGATGGAGGTGTCGTAGTTGGTCTGGAAACACTCATAACCCTTGGCTTGCAGCGCGGTCGGATCGACGGGTTGGCGCTCGGCGTTGCTGGTGTCGGTGCGGCTGGCGATGGTGCTGGAGATACCGATACCGACCTTCTCGCCCTTGAGCTCATCCACCGGGATGACGTTGATCATGCCGAGAAAGGCGACCGACTCCTGCATCTTGGTTTCGAGGGTCTGCTGCACGCTCGGCTGTACGGCGAACGAATGCAGGGCGCTGGTGATGGCATTGAGCTTGGCCAGCTGGGCGGTGTACTGCTCGAATTTTTGACGGGTTTCGTTGCGCATGAGGGGATGTCCTTAGCAATCAAGTTCGGGGGTAGTGGTGCTGCCTGTCGCGGGATGGCGCGGTGGGGTGAAGCCTTCCTGCTGCTCCAGGGTGGCCTTGAGGTCGGCCAGCGCGGTGGCGGTGGTGTCCAGCTTGCCGGTCAGGGCGGTGATGGTGCTCGCCTGCGCGCTCAACTTGGCATTGAGGTCGGTGCCCTGGGCGGTGACCTCGTTGGCCACAGCTTCGACGGCCTGGTGCACATCGCTGAAATCGGCGGTCTCCTGCTGCTTGTGGCGGGTAAACAGGGCGGTGACCCGCTCCAGCAGGCCGGGGCCCTTGTCTTGCTCTTCCTCAAATTCGATCACGGTTTCTTGCGCCGCGGTGAACAGGCATTCCGGGTGCTGCTTGCGATCGGCCAGTGGATTGACGGTGGCCTTGCTGCAGAAGGCCAGCATCTCGGTGCCGAGGCTCGCGGGGGAGTCGGTGACCGCCAGCCCCATCAGGTAGGCGCCTTTCTGGTTCAGGTTGGGGTGGATCTCGACGGAGGTGTAGACCTTCTGGCGTTGCTTGTTGAGGGCGACCAGCTCCGGGGTGGGGTCAATCTGGACGAACAGGGCCAGGCGCTTCTCGCCCTCCAGCTCGATCTCCTCGGTCTTGGCGGCGGTGATGTCGCCGTACATCTTGAACATGCCGGCCGGGTCCCAGCCGCGAATGTGCTCCATGTTGACGCGGGCGCCATAGGTGCTCTGGTTGTAGCGCTGGGCCATCTGCTCGATCCAGTCGCGGGTGATGGTGCGGCCATCGGTGGTCCCGCCTTCAACGGCGACACGGAAGAATTTGGACTTTGATGCCATGGGCGATCCCTTGGTGAGTGAATGGTCAGGTCGCGGCTATGGTCTGGGTGAGGGGCGGGATCGTGCAATCGAGGCCGGGTGTGTGCGGCGCTGACACACCCACGATGGCGCGGGAGGATGGCTGCGGCTGGGTAGACTGGCGCCATGACCACTGTCCTTTGGCCTTTCTCATGACAACTGCCCCCACCACCCCCCTGCTTTTTCCCCACGTAGACCCCAGACGGCAGGCCATGCACCTGTTCTTCCAGGGCTATCCGCTGCGAGCCATCAGTGAGCTGCTGCAGGTGCCGGAGGGGACGGTCTCGACCTGGAAGAAACGCGACGGCTGGGATGACATCAAACCCATCGACCGGGTGGATTTCGCCATCGAATCGCGCATGGTTCAGTTGGTGATGAAGGAGACCAAGACTGGCGGGGACTTCAAGGAGATCGACCTGCTGGGCCGGCAGCTCGAGCGGATCGCCAGGGTCAACAAATACAGCCACGGCGGCAATGAGGCCGACCTCAACCCGAAGGTGGCCAACCGCAACAAGGGGGCAAGGAAGGCGCCCGATCGCAATGTGGTGGAGCCCGAACAGCAGGCACGTTTAATCGAGCAGTTCGAGTCGACCATGTTTGGCTACCAGCGCACCTGGTTCGAGGCGGGCAAGCATCACCGGATCCGCAATCTGCTCAAGTCACGCCAGATAGGGGCGACATACTTTTTTGCCTTCGAAGCGTTCATTGATGCGCTGGTGACCGGCCGTAATCAGATTTTCATGTCGGCCAGTAAGGCGCAGGCCCATATGTTCAAGCAGTACATCATTCAGTTCGCCAAAGGGGAGGGGGTCGAGCTCAAAGGTGATCCCATGGTGCTGCCCAACGGGGCGCACCTCTATTTTCTCGGTACCAACACCCGCACAGCCCAGGGTTACCACGGCAACATCTACATGGATGAGTACTTCTGGATCCATGGCTTCATGGATTTTCGAAAGGTCGCCTCCGGCATGGCGATGCACAAGAAGTGGCGTCAGACCTACATCTCGACCCCGTCCAGCCTTTCCCATCCGGCCTATAAGTTCTGGTCTGGTGCTCACTTCAACCGGGGCAAAGCCAAGGCCGACCGGATTGAGGTTGATCTCAGTCACGCCAACTTGGTGGAAGGCAGGCTGTGCGGCGACCGGCATTGGCGCCAGATTGTGACGGTCGAAGATGCGGTCCGTGGCGGTTGTGATCTGTTCGATCTCGACGAGCTGCGCGGTGAGTATTCGGAGGACGAGTATCGCAACTTGCTGATGTGCGAGTTCATGGACGACACCCTCAGCCTGTTCCCGTTACTCACGTTGCAGCGCTGCATGGTCGACAGCTGGGAGCTGTGGGACGACTACAAGCCGTTCGCCGCCAGGCCATTCGGCTATCGCGCGGTCTGGATCGGCTATGACCCGGCCAAGGGCGCCGCTGGCAGTGATAGCGCTGGCTGCGCGGTGCTGGCCCCACCGCTGGCACCCGGTGGCAAGTTTCGCATTCTGGAGCGCCACCGCTGGAGCGGGATGGATTTTGATGCACAGGCGCGGGCCATCCGGGCCATGTGCGATCGCTACCACGTGACCTACATCGGCATCGATACCACCGGCATCGGGGAGGGGGTTTATCAGCTGGTGAAGCAGTTCTTCCCGGCGGTGACCGCCATTCAGTACAACCCGAACGTGAAGATGCGCATGGTGATGAAGGCGCAGGATGTGATGAACAAAGGGCGGCTGGAGTTCGACAGCGGAATGACCGATCTCGCCCAGGCGTTTATGAGCATCCGCCGTACCGTGACCCAAAGCGGCAAACTCCCTACCTTTGAAGCCAGCCGGTCGGAAGAGACCAGTCACGCCGACATCGCTTGGGCCACCATGCAGGCCCTGCTGCACGAGCCTCTCGAGGGCACCACCTCCACCAATTCCTCGTTCCTGGAGATTTACCAATGAGCAATCCCATGCCGGCCACGCCGGAGCCCTCTATCGAGGCCTTTACCTTTGGCGAACCGGTGCCGGTGCTGTCCCAGCGCGAGCTGTTCGACTACCTGGAATCGGCCTGGAACGGGCGCTGGTATGAGCCGCCCCTCTCCCTGGTGGGTCTGGCGCGGGTCTACCGGGCGGCGGTGCACCACGCCTCCGCCATCCAGATCAAGCGCAACATCCTGCGCGCCGGTTTCATCCCTCACCCCAAGCTGTCACTGGCCGAGTTCACCGCGCTGGTGATGGACTTTCTGGTGTTTGGCAACGGCTACCTGGGGAAGGTCAGCAACCGGCTGGGCGGGGCGCTGCGCTATGAGCACTTGCATGCCAAGTACGTGCGACGGGGGCGGTTGCCTGAGCAATATTGGTGGATAGCCGAGGCGGGCAAGCCGCTTGAGCTGCCGGCCGATAGCGTCGGCCAGGTGAAGGAGAGCGACATAAACCAGGAGATCTATGGCATCCCCGACTATGTGGCGTCGGTGAACTCCGCCCTGCTCAACGAGTCGGCGACCCTGTTTCGGCGCAAATACTACGAGAACGGTAGTCATGCCGGTTTCATCATGTATATGACCGACCCGTTGCACAACGAGAGTGACATCATTGCGCTGCGCAAGGCGCTCAAAGAGAGCAAGGGCCCTGGCAATTTCCGCAACCTGCTGCTCTACGCGCCGAACGGCAAGAAGGACGGGGTGCAGTTGATCCCGGTGTCTGAGGTAGCCGCCAAGGATGAGTTCCTGACCATCAAGAACGTGACCCGCGACGACCAGCTGGCGGCCAACCGGGTACCGCCCCAACTGATGGGGGTGCTGCCCAACAACACCGGCGGCTTTGGGGATGCGGCCAAGGCGGCGCTTGTGTTTGATGCCACCGAGATGGACAGCATCCGCGCCAGCCTGATGGAGCTGAACGATTGGGCAGGGGAGGAGATCATCCGTTTCAAGCCCTATCGACTGACAGAAATGACAGGGCAGGATGCATAAGAGAGGCTAATGTTACAGCGAATACCTGGAGTCTGTGCGTGTTCGAATGGCGTACGAAAAAGCCCCCTCACCAGAGGGGGCTTTGTTTTGTCCTTCACCTGGTGGCCTGTGCGGCCAGCAACTGCACCAGAGACGCCGGCCACACTCATCCTCTCGCGGATCCTCGCTCGCGCTCCAAGAGCGACAGGCGCAGCCTGCCGCCCCTGCCAGCACCCAGCGCGCGGAGTGAAGACCCCGCCTCGCCTGCGCGCTTTATGTGTCGATTTCCATGCAGGTGAAAGACTGTGGCTGGGTAGCTGCTCCCCGCGCCAGCACTGGCCGCGCGCGCCCTTCTAGATCCTTTTTGCGATCCTTCACTTTCCGCCAGATCCTTTCATTCACTTCTTGCAGTGGATGGTGGTTATCAGATCACCGTTCTCTCAGTTAGTTCCATTCAAGCAGCATCGATTTGGGCAACAACGCCACTTCAACTGATGGGAGGCATCCCCTGATGGTTAATGGATATCCCTCAGAGGTTACCCTGTAGTGTTTTATTACATTAGCTTGTTAATATATTTTTTGCTCTCGAATATTTTGGATGAGTAATTTGCAAATATTAAAGCAAGTGAAAGAGATGCAATCCCAACTAATGAAGAACACCAGAAGTTACTCATTATTTTTGATTCAAACATGCCAAAGACAAAGTATAAAATAGGATAGTGAGTGATGTAGATAGTATATGAATATTTGGAAGTGTTTTTAAGAAATGAAATTTTTTTGTCAAAAACAACCAGAAATAAATACATAAACGATGTAAAAAACAGACCGAAGGCCGTGTTGTAATAGCCTAAAATTATTTTTTTCTCTACAAATGAGAACCAAAGAAATGCCGACGCAGTAGCAAGAAATATAAATAATGAAATTGCTATGTATTTGTACTTTCCACTTGCTGCAGGAATATATGAAACAATCAGTCCAGAAAACCAAACGAATGCATAAATGAAGAATTCAAATTTAAGCGATGATATGCAGAAAAAAATAACCATGGCAGAAATAATAGATAATGGTTTTTTTGTAAATAGTAATCCTGCGATTACATAATACCACACCTCAAATGGCAAGCTCCATAACGGTTGATTAAATGGAATGACTGGGGAAAGTATCCCGTTGCTGAATGTTAAAATTGCAAAAATCTGAGATGGATTATAAATAAAGTTTCCATTCATCGCACCTCTTTCAGTAGACGATAGTATAGTATTTATTAACTCAGACAAGTATGGTGAAGTATAGTTAAGGACGATAATGAGAGCTATTGACAGAATCAATGGGGGATATATTCTTTTAAATCTACTTTCTGCATAAACGGATAACATGAAGCGCCCGTTTTTTATGGTGTTACTCTGTATGGATTTTCCAATAAGTAATCCAGACATTGAGAAAAATACCATTACACTGGATTGTGCTGCAAAAGATACATAAAGATATGCGTCAGGATAAAATCTGACGATGTAGAACTGTACAACATGAGCTATTGCGACAGTTATCGCAGCTAAACCTCTCATAGACTCGAGTGATACATGTTGGTTTTCTGTTAAGTTGTTCATCAAAAACCCTGCAAAAAGTCAAAAAGTCATATATACCAAAAATATCCTAACAGTAACACTAGGATGACTAACTAAGAAAGTAATTGAATAATCAAAGGTTTCTTAACTGCTGCCATGGCGAAGATCTGTTCACTGTCATCGAGCTTGTCTATCCCAAGGCAGGGTGAATACTATCAAGCTGATGGTCGGTGAAGGCTGAACTGTTCAGTTCTGCCTATGCGCTCCTTCCACACCGCATAGGCGGCAGCCTTGTCTACCTTTATCAGCACCTTCTTGGCTGGCGGCAGGCTGCACAGGTTAAAACTCATCGTGGCCACCTTGGTTATGCTGATATGGTAATTGATGAGTTGTGTCCGGTCACGCTTTCGTGACCGGACACGTTTTAAGATTAAGACACGGCCACCAGGTGGTAGGAGTGTCGGTTCAACCACGAACGACGCCCAGTGCGAAGTTTGCGAATCCACAGCCATTCTGGCTTTCTCTGGTCTTCCGGCAGCGGCTCGATGACCTTCCTTAATCCGTCAAAGGCTATCACCTGCTCTGGCTTTGCCAGTATCTCAGCCACGAACTCGACCTGTTCGAAGTAGACCAGGCTGCCATCAATATCCTCGACGACTCGGCAGGGCGGATCACCCGGTAGCGCCCGCCGACGGCGGGCTCAACTTGTTGCATCAGTTGCATGTTTCCTCCTTACAGGGCGATAGCCTTATCGCCCTGGGTGTGCCAGCACTCGGGCTGCCCTTTGAATGCACCACCGCATCCAGCAGGCAGAGCACACTCACAGTTCGGGCAGGCCTGTGCTGCCAGCTCTGCTTGTTGCTGCTGCCAGCGCTCCCAGTCGCGGCGCAGCAGGGTACTGATGTATTCGTCGGCGCTGTAGGGTTCACCGGATCCGGCTCTGGCACGGCGCAGGGTTTCCAGTTGTTCGCGTTCTCGGATGGAGAGCCGCACCTCAACCCGCTGGATACCGAGCGCAGCGTCTCTTGATCGCTGGGCCTGCTTTCTGGTTTTCGCGTCCTTTGGCTTGCTCATCTTGTGATCCTTTTGATAAACGCACCCTGGCGCGCTCGGGTGTCCTTCCATACCTGCTTGGCGGTGGGGCCAGTGGGGAGCACCCGCTTGGCCTTCACCGGTGGGGTGAGGGTGTCGACCTCGCCCAGGTAGAAGGGGAACCATGCATCCTTGAAGCTGATGACCCGTTCCATCCGGTCGAGCAGCCGATCGCAGATGTGGCGGTCGGCGGCCGGCAGGCCACTTAGTTCGCGGGTGATGGACGTGCGACCCGCCGATCCCGGCGGGTGTCGCTGGATGATGGGCCATAGCCGCAGGCAGTGCGGTTGCAGGCGTTCGATGGCGGCACGGGTATTGGAGTCCTGCACGTTATTCTCCCTCTGCATACGGTGACCAGGCCGGTTTTGGTGGCTCGGGTGGTTCGTCGCCAGGTAACTGGTATTCATCCCGTTTGAATGTGAGGTTGAGCCAGTCACGGGCACCGGGGTTCGCTTTGTCATAGTGGCAACCCTCGGCAATCCACAAAATCTTGCCGGTGGTGGCGCACAAAATGGTGCCGCCGTAGGCGACGAAAACAGGCTTTTTCTTCATGACAAGGCGTCCTCTTCCTGTTGATAGGCCAGCGAGATCGTCAGCGCCCTCTGCTCTGTGTTCAGCGCCTCCAGGCGGGCCAGCCGCTGGGCATAGTTGTGATTGCGCAGATCGGCGACTTGCGCCTTAAACTTCTCTTCGCTGAGCTGGCCAGCGCGATAGGCACTTTCGAGTAGTGCCACGGCCCGTTCGACGGCGCGAAGCACCGTACCTTCGTTGCGGCCATCACCGATCTGCTTGAACTCGTCGCCCAAGCGGTTATTGAGGTGGATCAGTGCATCAGGCCAGAGCGCCAGCGGCACGGGGTCCAGCCAGTCGGTCACGCGAAGAGTGGAGGCCGGAGTAAACAGGGGGGAGAGTTCCTGATAGCAAGCCGCGCGTTTCTGGGCGTTGGCCTTTGCCAGCGCGGCCTCCACCTCAGCCTCCACTGGGGTCAGCATTACCTTGCTGCAATGCCCTGGCGCACTGGTCGCACCTGGCCAGTTGCGGCTCACGATCAGCCGATCACCCCGCAGTCGCACATATTGGCCGCCGGCGTTGATGATGCTGCCGTGCTGCAGCAGGGCGGCGTTGCTCACATAAAGACCCATTCGGCTCAACTCCTTAGCCAGAGTGGATCCTTTAATCCCTGATTTGGATCCTTCCGTACAGTTATTGACAGAACTCCAAGGGGCGCAGCTGCCGCTGCTCAAGGGCAGCTCGCTGCGCTCGCCGACTGCATGCTCGCGCTGCTCGCCCAAACCCGACACCGCGGCTCCCTTGCGCACTATCTGCCAGCCTTCGGTACGGGTGACGGCCGTGGTCATGCCGACGTCGGTGATCAGCCCCAGCAGCTTGAGCACGTCCTCGCCGTATTTGTTGGCGGCTTCGTCCAATCGCTTGGAGAGGCGGATCAGGTGTTCTTTACGGGGAGCATCGATGCCCCCCATGGCCTTGATGAAGTCGCCCCAGCGGTTGTGGTCAGCAGCGTGGCGGGCGGCTTCCAGCACGCAGTCCCACTCGATCACCTCGTCGCCCAAGCGGCGCAGCTCGCGCCACACGCTCACGGCAGGGCCGCCGATCTGCTGGAACTGGCGGATGCGCCAGCAGCTGGCCCAGGCGGCCACGGCGATAGTGGTGTGGTCAATGGGGGCTTCGGCCTCGTAGTCCATCCCCACCTTGTGGCCGTCGATGTTCTTGGCGATGTACTTGGCGATATAGCCAGTTGCGCTCCCCTCACTCTCGTCGATGAACTTCCAGTTCACCCTTGGGTTGATGGCCTTGACGACAGCCTTGTCGTTCACATCCAGCAGCCACTTGATGCGAGGCATCTTGTTACGGGTTGTCATCTTGGCCAGGTGATCGAGCTGGCCGCCGTTTGGCATCTTCAGTTCGCTACGATCGGTATCGGTGAAGTGATAGGTGAGCAGGGTCAGGAAGTCGCGCTGATGCTCTGGGTTGATGAACAGCAGGCAATGCCAGTGAGGGGTACCGTCGTGGTGTGGCTCCACCACCCGAAATCCGAAAGCCATGATCCCCTCGCGGGCCAGTGCGGCCCGAAAGCGGGCCCACTGTTTGCACAGCAGGCGGTTGGTGATGGTTGGGGTGCTACCGTTGAACCCCTCATTCTGATAGGTCTTTGAGCTGTCTTTGCTGCCCTGGCGCCAGGCGTGAAAGCTGGAGGGAGCAGTCAGGGTCAGAAACAGGCCCAGTTTGCCCTGTTCCTGCGCCATATCCTCAAAGCCCCGCATGCGCACCATCAGCTCATGACGGCGGATCTCGGGGTTGGCCACGGATGCCATGATTGCGTCAGCCAGATCGATCTCTTGCCCCAGCTCCTCGTTGACGGCGGTCATGCCCGCCATCCATGCCTGTTGTGCCGCTTTGCGCTGGGTGAACTCGCGCACCGCATGGGCGCTGGCGTAGGGGCTGACCCCCTTGCGCACCTGCCCGGTGAGGATGGCGATCAGCTCGCAATAGATGGCCCAGGCTCGATTGATTTTGCGCAGCCACCAGGACTCATCGAGCAGGCGCACCAGCAGGCTGGCGGCGGTTTCTTCGAACTGCTCCACGGCATCGGCCAAGTCATCCCGCTCTGTCTGAGCCAGGGGGCGTCGCAGCAGGCGCTCGACCTTGGTACGGGGGTGAATCGGCAGGGTGGGGCAGAAATGCCACGCTTGTGCCTGCGAGCCCAAATCGGCCAGCAGCTCGGCGGCGGTGCGCTCGTTGCCCGCCATTGTCAGCAGCTGTTGGCAGCGGCGTGCCCACTCGGCGGCAACCAGTTCACGGCGTACGTCGTTGCGCAGGTCGACCACCGGGATCGGGAAGCGGGCCGCCGCAGCGGCGCACACGTCAACGATACGCCGCAGCCAGACATTGGCGGTTTTTGGGTTGGCGGGGTAGCGGCGCAGGTAGGTCTTGGCCAGCGGTTTGGCAACATGCCATTCGACGCGGGCCAGTTGCTCGGCAGCGCCGGCCATATTGGTGGCATGGATGCCGACCAGGTAGTGCTGGGGCAGCTGGATGCCCTGCAGGTTGTTGATGGGTTCGTTCACTTGCACACCCCGCATTTGCCAACTGTGTATTCGTTCGGTTGCAGGTAGCGGCCGCAACTAGCGCAGGTCGGTACCATGTCGAGGGTTGCCAGCCGATCAGACCAGCAGGTGGTCTCACAGAAAAACAGGCTGGTCATGCGGTTGCCGGACAGGATGACCGGGCGTACATGGTTGAACTCGCCGCAGCAGCTGCAGAGCATCGAGGGGCGAGCAGCAGGGGCGGCCTTCACCACGGTTTCGCTGGCGGCACGTGCCAGCGGCCAGCAGCGTTCGACGCAATAGGGGTAAGACCTGCGCCCATGACGGCCTGCAACCGGTAGGCAAACGGCGTTCTGGCGGCACTTGGTGCAGGGCTCCAGCGTGACGAGATTGCTGTTTGCAGGACGCAGGACGCCCAAAGCCGGGGCAAGCCCGGCTGGTTTTTGATGGGTCATTAGATGGCGCCTCCGGCATAGAGGGACTGGATTTTGCGAGATGCTTGGCGGGATGCGAGGCGGGTTTGACGGCACAGGGTCAGATGGGTTCTGGCCGGGGTGCGCTGGCCGTGGGGGCCATCTTTGCGCAGGTCGAGCAAGTCGAGTTGCAGGCCGTGCAGGCGAGCCTCGGCGGCCAGCATGTTGGTGACCCATTGGTCGATGACTTGTTGGTGGCTCATTTAATTGTCTCCCCCAGGCCGTGGAGCGGTTCGCAGTCTGCCCACCACTCGGCGATCTCATTTGCCAGTGCCAGCTCGACGTTGGCGGTGGCCAGCCAGTACACGGCGCGGATGGCGCCCAGTGCCAGCAGCTCCTTGGTCACGTTGCGGTTGCGCGTGGCATCGCTCCCCGAACTGGCGAACTCATCGACGGCTGCCTGCCAGTGCTTGGTCAGCTGGCTGACCGGTGCCGGTGGCTGCATATGGGCAGGGCCCGCCTCGGTGGTGCCCAGTGCGTCTTGTGGGGCTTCGAGTTCAAACAGGTCGACAGTCATACCCACCCCCCTTTGGTGTTCAGATGTGACCACAGCGAGCGCCAGGCGTAGGCGTTGGCGGTATTGATCAGGGTTGCCTTGTCGTCAGGGCGTTTTATGTGACGACGACCAGCCGCTCTGGCCAGACGACTATTGAGTTCTTGCACATTGCGTAGTGCCTTTGGAATCGATACAGTCTGCATATCAGTTACCTCAAATTGCTGATGGAAACCCCGCTGGTGCTGTAACACCGTTAAAGCGGGGTTTTTCTTCTTTAGGTTTTCAACACATCCAAGGAGAGAGTGATGTTCGACATCAAGTACCATCCCGAAGCTGCGAAACCTGTTTTTCATGACAAACTGGCAAAATTCGTTAAGAAAGAAGTCGACGATGGCCCTGATTACCCACTCGTCGTCGAAAATGAATCCGGTCAGGTTTACTGCACCATCAAGGCCTATGGGTTGGGCAGTTTCGTTGCAATTGACCAATTCCTCGGCGGGTTGGGATTGCGTGATAAGTACCAAGGCACAGGTCGAGATGGTCACTTTGTCGTGATCAAATAACCTCTCCTTCAGCGGCCTTCGTGGCCGCTTTGTTTTGTGCTTTATATCCCCTCATGTCGCGCAATGGCGGCCATTGCCTTGGGGATGTAAATGCTGAAATCAGCCCTTAAACCTGCCGCTATAGCCTGCTTATTGGCTTCTCTTGCCAACACTGCCCCTTTCGCTTCGCGCAGGTGGGAAGGGGTATTCATCAGTCCTTGTTCGACGTACTTGGCGATGTATCCGATAGCTGGCTGTTGGATGCTCTGCATGTGTGTCTCCTTATTGCCCGTTTCCGGGCACCTTTCTCATCGCCGCAATGCGGCTTTCCAATATGCCGGCCTGCTCGGTGAGCAATGCCCGGCGATTGTTCTCGTGTTCTGCCTGTTCCAACTCGCTGCGGGTCGGTCCCTCACTGCGGCGGATGGATCGGTGCCACTCACGGCGGTGCAGCACGCCCCCATCGAATTCGTGCAACGTGGTCAGCAGTTCGCCCAGGGCGAGGCGGATCGCCTCTTGCTGGTCAAACTCGAACTGGTCCAGCTCCTGCCCGGCGGCGGTGGTCGATACCCCGGCCGCATAGCAGATGACGGCCCGGGCCTTGGCCGGCAGGCGTGACCAGCGGCTGGCCGCCCCATTGCGGCCGAGCTGGGCGCGGATTTCTGCCAGTGCTGCGGCTGCAGCGCTGGTTGGTTGAACGAGCTCGAAAACCTGTGCGGTGTTCATGAGGTGGCCCTCCGGTTATGCCTGCAGCAGCTGGGCCAGCCAGTTCGGGCGAGGTTGCTGGCGTGGCGCAAAGCGCAGGGTGCCACGGCGGCCCTGGCTGTCTTCCAGATAGCTGCCATCAAAGCGGGTGGTGTTGCGCATCACCGGCTCGACCTGTTCGCTCACTGTCACGGCGCGGTTAAACAACAGGGTTGGCAGCGGGATCAGCTCCGACTGCTCGGCGCGAAGCTTGCTCATGGTGTCACCTTGAACGGGATGATCTTCGCTAGGGGCTGGCTGTTCTGGCCCGAGCCTTTACTGATCGGCAGCACAATGGCCGGGTTGGGCAAGGCGCTGGGGCTGATGGTGGCGATGATCTCGAACGCCGCCTTGAAGGTGTGGCCACAATCCACATTGCGGCATTGATAACTGGCAACCCCAGTCAGGGGCGACATTCGACGTGAAGTGCGAACGGCGCTGCTATGGCCACAGTGTGGGCAAATCAATCTCATGTCTGGTCTCCTATGCGCCGAGGGCTGCGCGGGCCATATCGGCAGCACACGCAAGACCAGGGACGGCGTGAAAGCGGTCTTCGACTTCGGTAGCCAGCAGCACCAGGTGCTCTATGCCCACCCACAAGCCGCCCACAACGGTGTTTCGGTTGGATTTGGTGACACGGTCACCGGCGAGGATGGTGGTGGCCTGAGCGGTGACGCCCAGGATCTGGGCGCCCGCATTGAGAGCTTGCTGGGCACGGGCTTCTGGTGCGATGGCGGCACCAGCTGGGAGGCGAACGGCTGTCAAATCGCAATCAAACAGCAGCCCATCAAACAGCGTGTCATCGCCGGTGGCACGGTAGATAACCACCAGATCACGCCCGGTCAGTTGATGTGGCTGATCAGGGTTGAGCTTGTTGCGCAGCATCTGCTCGCCTAATCCAGTCTCTCTCGCCACATCGGCCAGGTTGTAACGTGCGGCGAAGAGCGCGCATGCCGCGTCGAAGTGATGCTGTTTGGATACGATCTGTTCAAACATGGTGCTAATCCCCCTGCTTGCGCGACACTCTGGGAGTGCGCACAGGCTTGGCCGCAGGCACTGTTCCTTGTTGGTTCATGGCCTGCTGGGTGTAGAGCACCAGGTTGATCAGCACTTTTTCAGCGCGTCCCTGTTTGGGCATGATGGGGATACGCCCGGCCCGCACGTAGTTCTCCACCGTGCGCTGGGTCAGGCCGGTACGCTCAGAGAAGCTCTCGACCGTGCAAACCGGGGTATCGATATGGATAGGGGCAAGGATCATGAGTGCCTCCTGTCAGTTACGCACGGTCTGGCGCGGTGGGGGATGGCTTGGCCTTCAACTTGCCGCCGGTCAGCACTTCAATCTGGTAGGCGCGGCCTTTGGGAACGTTTTGACCCCATTGGGAAACGGCGCTCTTCTTGATGCCTAGTGCATCAGCAACGGCGGCCTTTGTGCCGAAGTATTCGACTGCTGATATGGTTTTCATTTACACCTCACAGTTTGGCATGTTGAACATGTCCAATTAACTTAACATTTCGTAAAGTTAAGTCATCTGGACATTTTGGTCAAGCACTCTGGACCTTAAATTGTTTAGATTACTGAACTATGAAAAGTGAACGCATTAAAGAACTCAGGAAAAAACATGGGCTTACCCAGCAGAAGCTGGGTGAACTCATTGGTGTGAAAAAGTCATCTATCTCTCAATGGGAGAACGATGAACATTCACCTAGCGGGGATAACCTGGCTCAGTTATCCAAGGTGTTTGGGGTGTCGGCGCACTGGCTTTCAACGGGGAAAGGTTCGCCAGAGCTATCAAACGTCGAACCGGCCGTGATCCCTCAGGGGAACCGGGTGCCGATTTTGAGTTATGTCCAAGCGGGCAACTGGCGGGAGATATGCGAGCAGGCAACCACCTTCGATGGCAATATCGAGTATGTGGCTGCCAGTGTTGATGTCGGGCCCTGTGGCTTTGGTCTCTGGATCCGTGGCAATTCCATGACCCCATTTTTCAATGAAGGCGACCTGGTCATTGTTGACCCCGATGAGTCACCTCGTCCTGGCGACTATGTCGTAGCCAAGAACGGCGGCGAAGAGGCCACCTTCAAGAAATACCGGCCCCGCGGCATCGACGAGAACGGGCAAGAGGTGTTTGAACTGGTCCCCCTCAACGACGATTACCCCACCATGCACTCCGACCGGCAGCACATCGAGATCATCGGCGTCATGGTAGAACACCGGATTTTCAGAAAACGATAAGGGCGCTAATGCGCCCTTTTTGCATTGTCAGGCTTTAGCTGGTGCAAGCATCAGCAGTCGGGCATGCCTTAGCAGCAGGCATTGAAAGGCAAAGTGCTGAAGTTGATCGAAGGTGTGCCAATGAAGGCCAGTACAAGTGATGGGATAGCTATCTTGGTGAATTCGCAGCATGAGCTGGCGGCATAGAAGCGCCGAGATTGCGCAGAGTGCCAGATAGATAAACAAAGTAAACCGTCTGACAAGACCTCTGGGCGTCATGGTCAGTACAACGGCATCTGTTCGAGGATGTCTCGCAAAGTATGTGAGGGGTGTTGAATGGCAAACTACAGTGAACATGGCGGCGTAACCTTCTGGGTTTATGGTGATGCATCAGATATGACGCAAATGCTGCGTCAAGCGGGACTAAGCCACGGTGCCCGGCATTTGTTCAGTTCAAACACCCCGCATTCTATTATTGAACTGCTTGGTAGTCTTGTTGGAGTGGCTGTCCCTGTCGCAGGAATTATTGCCGCATGGCTTCACAATCGTCGTAAAGGATGTATCGAGGTTGTGAAGAAAGATGGTTCAAAAATCTCACTACAGGGTTTAACTGAGGCACAAATCGCAGCAGTTCTGGCCAATGATGATTTTACGAATTTCATCCTTGATGCTAGAGAAGATAAGTGAATACGGTGAGACATTCCCTACATTTTCGAATTAATTCAGTACTAATCGCTCTCTACTATTTTCTATTTTTATAGAATTGTAAATATCCGCTAAAGATAATTTATGGAAGGTGACAATGGAACTTCATGCTTACACTAGAACTATATCAGATCTTCTTTCGGTAAAGAGGAAATATATAGTCCCAAGATTCCAAAGAGGCTACTCCTGGACAAAGGAACAAGTGTTGGAATTATGGGATGACATATTGTCAAATATAAAGCATAACAAGAGTGGATACTCAAATGAAGAGTATTTCATTGGGGCGCTGGTCCTAGTGGGAAACGAGAAAAGCATAGCTTATAAAATAGTTGATGGACAGCAACGATTGACCACGCTAACGATATTGCTGTCTGTTCTTTGCGATCAATTTAAAACTATTGGACGTGATAATTTAGCCAATGCTATATATGATAATTTCATTGCTGGTACTGATGATAATGGTGAGCGTTACTTCAAGCTAGAGAATGAAACACCTAAGCCATTTTTTCAGGTTAATATTCAACATATTGATAAAACGCCACTAACACCAAGTACAGAAGAAGAAAAAACATTATCAACTGCATATAATGAACTGAGCATGCTCGCATCTATTGATGGTTTAAAAGCAAAAGGTGTTTTAGCTAAGTCAGCTGGTACTGATGAACATGAAGCTTTCTTGAAGGCTTTACGTGAACAAGTAATTAACTATCTTAAAGTTATTTTTATTACTGTTAATGAAGAAGAAGAAGCTTATACAATTTTCGAAACACTAAATGCTCGAGGTATGAACTTGAGCTGTGTTGATTTAATAAAAAACAAGTTATTCAATGAACTAAAAGATACCCACCCTGATGATGCAGCCAAGACAACATGGGCCAGTTTGAGAAGTAAAATATCATCTAGGGATGGTGTAGGCAGCTTAGAAAACTATGTTCGCCATTGGTGGATCTCAAAATACTCTTATGTAAGCGCTGAGAATTTATACAGTAAATTTAAGTTAATGTGGAATAAAGGAGGAGTAAGTGCGAAGGATTTCATAGAGGAACTAAGAAAAGATGCCGATCTTTATGTAAAGATATCATCCCCTCAAGTTGAAGATTTTAAACAACAAGAAGAACGCTATATATATAAGACGCTAATGGCATTCAAGACATTTGGACTTAGTCAGCAGAGGCCATTCCTGCTCAGCTTGTTAAAAGCTAAAGAGCGGAAGTTGATTTCTAATCGGGATGTTAAGAGGGCACTTAACTTCTTGGAGTCATTTCATTTTAAATTCAATGCAATATGTTCGTTAAGACCATCAGGAATAGAAAGTAGCTATTCCCGTGCGGCTAGAGATATGCAACTAGCTGTAACGAAAGTTGATGTTAAAAAGGTTGTCGCTGAACTAATAGGTAAGCTGAAAGAACGCGAGCCAGAAAAGGCTCTGTTTAAAGATAAATTCTCTGAAATTAAATTTCATCGTGAATTTACCAAGCAAAAGAAACTAGTTCAGTATATTTTAAGTCGCTTTGAGGGTAGTTTTACAGGTAGCGTAGAGCTCACACCAGAAGACATTACTATTGAGCATATTTTACCACAGGAAGTAGGTAAGTCAGATCCCGCTCTGCTCGACGTAATTGGAACTGTCGGAAATCTAATACCACTTGGAGCAGAATTAAATAAAGAGGCTGGCAATAAAACGGTAGATTTAAAAATTGATATATATAGAAAGTCTGATTTCAAAATGACATCTGATTTTGTCAAGCGCTATAAATCACCGTGGGATCCTAAAAGCATCAAAGATAATAATTTAAGATTAGCAGATATTGCGTATGAAAAAATATGGCGCATAGAGGCATAGTATACTTATTATATTCTGACCTAGAACAACACTAGATCATTACTTAAAACATAGGGATGTCAGCCGGTGGCTGGCATTACCTATAAAACTACTTAAACTCGGGTCTGCGATCAATGGTATTGGTTATTATAGACATGGGGAACTACGATCTAGACTAATTGGTAAAGCAGCTAGCACCACTACCGCTGTTCTCACCTCCACCGTTACTCCCACAATCCCCGGTAGGGGGAGGGCTTGAATCACGCGATAATGCACAGGCAGCCAGCATCAGTTGAGCCGCTATCAGGCAAATTTTCCATATTTTCATGACCATGTCACTAACTACTTGGCTTGCCCAGTGGCCTGGCTGAACAAGTTGGCCGAGCTGGGCAAGTAGCCAATGAGTTTAGTCCACTCACATCCCCTTCATGTATGACGCCGTCTCAACCAAACACTGCCAATGACCACTGGTTGCTGTATATAATCACAGTGTTTTGGTGGAGGGACTATGGCAGTAAGAAAGCAAACATCTGGCAAGTGGCTGGCCGAGATCTACCCGGAGGGGCGACCGAGCAAGGCAAACCCCAACGCGCCACGAGTGCGCAAGCAGTTCGCCACCAAGGGCGAGGCGCTGGCATTCGAGCGCTTTGTGCTGGATCCGGACAAGGGCAAGCCCTGGCTGGAAGGGCAGGGGGAGCCAACCGATGGCCGGCACCTCTCTGATCTGGTGGCACTCTGGTTTGGTCGCCATGGCCAGAGCCTGCGCGATGGTGAGGCCCGCAAGTCCAAGCTGCTGACAGTCTGCCACTCCCTTGGTGATCCGCTGGCGGTCAACTTTTGTGCCCGTGACTTTGCGGCCTATCGTGAGGCTCGCCTCTCGGGCGATATTACCGATCGGCGCGCCATCAATCAGGAGAAGCAGGGCGTCACCCCCAACACGGTGAACCGTGAACATGCCTACCTGCGAGCGGTGTTCAATGAGCTCAAGCGGCTAGGGGAGTGGCAGGGTGAAAACCCGCTTGATGGCCTGCGAGCCTACAAGGTCGCCGAGGCCGAGCTCGCTTTTCTTTATCCCGACGAACTCAAGCGCCTGCTGACCGCCTGCGCCGAGAGTTCAAGCCCTGATCTGCTGATGGTGGTGAAGCTATGCCTCGCCACCGGCGCCCGCTGGTCTGAGGTGGAAGAGTTAACCCAGTCCCAGGTATCCCCCAACCGAGTGACCTTCACCCGTACCAAGAGTAAGAAGAGCCGCAGCGTGCCCATCAGCCCCGCACTCTATGCCCAGTTGCCGAGAAAACGTGGCCGCCTGTTCGGCGACTGCTATCGGGCCTTCGAGATGGTGGTCGAACGGGCAGGGCTGGAGCTGCCTACCGGGCAGAATACCCACGTCCTGCGCCATACCTTCGCCAGCCACTTTATGATGAACGGCGGCAACATCCTGGTGCTGCAGAAGATCCTCGGCCACTCCACCATCGCCATGACCATGCGCTATGCCCACTTCGCCCCCGACCACCTGGAAGATGCGGTGAGGCTGAACCCGCTGGCGATGATTAGCTCAAGCTGAAGTCATTATGTAAAAATAAACTCTTATATTTCAATGCATTGAGTTACCCTGTATTACAGGGTGTTGACTTCCCTGTAATACAGGGTAACCTTTCTCCCTGTAATACAGGGTAATGGTGCTCTGTATGAAACAGGCTTGGACTTGATTTTAGTCCAATGTGATAGGAGATGATTTATGACGATGATGACTAACAAACAGCTTCAACTCTTGGGGGCCACACACGGGGCTTACTCAGTCGTTACTGAGCGAGAAGCAACAGGTGACAGAAGCGTAACATTGGATGTGGATGAAAAGTTTGTCCTCTCTCAGAAGATACCTTTGAATTCCATCGTACGACGTGGTGGTGCTGTAGATAATAGACCTGAACGGAAATATTTTTTATTCTTCAATTCACCTAATGTTTTGAACTTACCAGCTATCGATATTCCTATCGTTCACCCTAAAGCCGCAGGGAATGAGATTCGTCTTTATATGCAAGGTAACAGAGGATTTTTCGGAAACCAAGATGATGTTTTTGTGATCTTCTGCAGGGCTAACGATGCATATCCTACCGTTGGTTTTATACCTTCTGCTAGATGGGAAGGGTTTTGGGCTAATTTAAACAATGCATCGGAAGTTATGTCAGTGCTTGCCAGTCAAGATACTGATGACTCTTCTTATCAACAGAACCTTCTGGCCTCTCAAGCTGGAGTCCCTGTTCAACAGGTGCGAAATGTTTTCACTCGGGATCCGCTGATTGCGAAAGCTGCTATCGAACAGAGTAACTTCACTTGTGAAATAGATCCGCTTCATCAAACATTTATTTCTCCTGTAACGGGACGAAATTTCATGGAGGCTCATCATCTGATACCAATGTCACAGCAAACCTCCTTCCATATTGGCCTGGATCAGCCAGCTAACATTGTTTCATTGTGCCCATGTTGTCACAGGGCTATCCATTTGGGGCAGTCAAGTACCAGGAGGAAGTTGTTGCAGAGCCTCTTCAATAAGAGAGAGAACGTTCTTCAGCAAATGGGTGTTAACTTTGAGAGGTTGTGTGCATTGTATGGGGTAGATAGCTGATCGCTTTGATGGGTTTTGAAAGTGGGGGGACCTATAGTTGTTCGCTGTAGAACTTCCCACCATAGCCTTCGGAACGTGGCTATTGAATAGCATCATAATGGCGACAGAGTGGCGACAAAATTTTCAATGGGTGGTCGTTTTTGACCATCATTGGTTTACTAACCCTTTGATTTATATGTAAGTGGTTGTTTTCATTAGGGCGCATATCAGATTTAAAACCCCTCGCTTTTCGAGGCGTGCCGGTTCGATTCCGGCCTCAGGCACCATTAAAATCAAAGACTTACGAAGGCCGCTAGCGATAGTGGCCTTTTTTGTTTGCTCTCAGTGTCCAGATTTGATCCACGCAGATGTTTTAATGTGGGCCGGGCGGCCAGCGCGGCCAGCGCGGCCTGCTTGCCGGTGAAGCCCATCACCACAGAGATGAAACCGTCTTTGGTCATTTCGGATGCCCCTTGTTGAAAGAACACCGCTATGCTCAGCCGGTCGCGATAAGCAGAGCCAAATATGGCACCAGATTGAACAGCAGAACCCCGATTTTATAGACGGCGACCCCCATGTAGTGGATGGCATCGAAGCGCTCCTCGGAGAGGTGGAACCAGCGACTGTGCAGTCGGTACATCCAGCCGTGGGCAAACACAAATGCGGCAAACCACCCCAGCAGGATGAGATAGTTGATGATCAGGCAGCCGAGCAGGAATGCCTTTAGAGTGTGCAGATCCATGACTATGTCCTGTAGTGCCCAGAGAGAGGCGCCGGTGTCAGCCTCAGGCGTGCATGGCGCCAACACCAGCTTGAAATACACGGGTGACCATCACTTTGGTGATGGAGTGGTCAACATCGACATGCCGAACTGTGCTTTGGGCTCATCGGTAAAGTAACCACCGCCCATGCCCCCGCCGCCACTGCCCTTACCGCCGGCATTGCTTCCGTCATCCCCGCTCGGGGGAGGCGTCGCCCCGCCATTGGAGGCGCAGGCTGCCAGCAAGAGTTGTGCTGCTATCAGGCAAACTTTCCACATCTTCATGACAATCTCCTCAACTGCTGAGCTTGCCCAGTGATCGGGCTGAACGAGTCGGTCGAGACGAGCAAGCAGGTAATTAGTTTAGTTCACGCAGGTCCCCTTCATGCCGGACGGCGCCGCGGTTAAACAGGCCCGATGAGGGGTAATGGCGGTATGTCGGTGGCGTGGGAATGGCAGTCAGCGCGCAAACCTTGGGCAAGTGGCTTACCGAGATCTATCGCGAGGGGGGCGGGCAAGGAAAAGCCACCGATATCACGAGTGCGCAATCCGTTTGCCAGCCAGGACGAGGAGCTGGCGTTCGAGCGCGTTGGGCTGGACCCGGACCAGGGCAAGCCCTGGCCGGAGGGGCAGGTGGAACCGAACGACAGGCGGAGCCTCTTCGATCTGGTCGCATTCTGGTTTGGTCGCCATGGGCATGGCCAGAGCCTGTGCCATGGCGAGGCCCGCAAGTCCAAGCTGCCTACCTGCGAGCGATGTGCAACGAGCTTAAGCGGCCAGGGGAGTGGCAGGAGGAAAACGCCCTCGATGCCCAGATTCTTTCCCCACGGATTTATTCCTGCCGTGTTTCCAGCTTCACGTTCAGTCGAAGGCGGTAGGTGTCGCCCTGATGGGAGATCGTTCACCGCTAGGAAAGCGGTCTGGTGCTGTGGCTTATCGTGCGGGTTCTGTAGTGGGCATGGCGCCTTGATCCAGCCGTCATCCATCAGCAGATGGCATCTATATCCTATCAACGGTCCATCCGAGGCTATCCATTCAATATCAGTGGCAGACACGGTTGAATAGAACAAAAAATACTCAGAAATCTGCTGCGGACTTGGCACGGTGGATCGGGTTTCAATCGCGGCGATGCATCTTGCCGTGCGCCGCGCCACTCGCCACAGGCTCAATCAGCCCAGCTCCCATCGAATCAATCCGATAGCGCACCACCGCTGTGGCAGGGCCACAGTTTCACGGGGGAAAGGGGAGTATCAGGCTGGCGAGGCCATCATCAGGCGATGGTATCCGAACGAGCTCATTCCCCATGCATGGCCTCGTCTTGGGCGCCGTCCCTTGCGCGCAGAGCGGCAGAAGCTGACGTACGCTTGACGCTTTATCACAAAAGGAGCCGCCCGCTTGCACATCAACGAAGTCAGATCAGACAGGGACGAAAATTGAACGAACACAAACCTCAAGGAATCCATCATGAGTGTGCTCAATGTAAAATATGTGCTTATCGGCACCATGGCGCTGTTTTTAGGCAGCTGTGATACCGAAACCATGGTCCCCGTGCCCGGTGAGGGCGGTGGAGGTAATGGAACAGATGCAACCCGGATCACCAGCCTGCAAGTTACCCCCTCAGAGAGCCGCCTCCCGGCAGGATTACAACAACAATTTATTGCCAAGATCACCCTGGATGATGGCTCGATAACAGATGCCACCCATGACGTGATCCTTCAGTGGAGCAGCAGTGACGCCAGCATAGTCACCGTCGATGCCACTGGTCGTGCGACCGCTGTCGGGGCCGGGATAGTCACCATCAACGCCACGGGTATCGAGAATGGCAGGGTATTTGAGGCCAGCGCCCGGCTGGAGGTGACAGATGCCGTCGTCACCGATCTGGCCCTCACCCCCACGGCTGCCGCCAGCATGCCGCCCTCGGATTCACAGCCGATTGTCCTCACCGTTTTTGCCGCTAACGCGACACTCTCAGATGGCAGCCTCCTGGATCTGACCAACAACCCGGCCCTGAACTGGAGCAGCAGTGATGAGGCGGTGGCCACCGTCAGCAACGTCGCCGGCAGCAAAGGGGTGGCGACCGCCGTGGGGGCGGGCATCACCACCATTACCGCGAGCGGGATGCTCAATGGGCAGAACTTCAATGCCAGCGCAGACTTGGCCGTGACCCCGTGACTGACGTTGTGGTAACGGGTAATACCCTACCAGTGTGACCATGACGGCAGAGCGCCCGCTCTGCCATTCGTCCCCCCTAAACCCCCTTCGTTTTACTTCCCGTTGCAGATCCCAGCAGGGTCAGGTCGTGCGTTTTCGAGGGCATCGCCATTGGCTTCATCACGCCGCCTATCTGGTCATGACGCCCCAGCCCAGCTGGTGCCCGGGCGGCGCAGAGTGCGACAGGCTGCCCCCGTGATGCGGCTCTGAGGATGGCAGCTCTTTATGCGGCACCATCGGCCAGGCGGTGGGGCGGTCAGGCAGATGGAAGAAGGCCCCAGATCCTGGGGCCTTCTTTGGTTGTTCCTCGCTAGCGAATGCTAATCCTCGAAGAGGAATTCCAGCAGCAGCCTCCTTCTGGGTGAGCCGCTCCAGGCCTCCAGCACACACAAGACCTCGTTGTGATCGGCGCCGAAGAGGGTGGTGTCTGCTACCAGCTCCTCGATCACGCCGTCTTGCTCGCACTCTTCGCGCGACTTGCCGCTATCGGTGATGAGTTTTCGCAGACGCGCTCTCGCCTGTTCGGTCATAGGCACCTCCCGACCTGGTCTGCAGAGTGGGTTTATTCAATGATAGGCAAGGGCGGGCTGGCCAGCGTCGGGCCGATCCCCTCACCCGATAAGCTAACCGGGCGATGCGCCGGCCATGGCTCGAGATCCTCCTGTTCAAAGGGTTCGCATCGGGCATCGGGCATCGGGCTGGGCTAGAGTCGGCCTTCTGGATTTATCGTCAGGCGAAACGAGGGGGAAGCACACTCATGCTGAGAGTCATAGCGCAGGATTTCATCAAGCCGGATCGTATCGAGGAGGTCATGCCGCTGTATCGGGAGCTGGTGGAGAAGACCAGGGCGGAGCCGCTGTGCATCTCCTATGAGCTGTGCATCGATCAGAAGGATCCCGGGCACTTCGTGTTCCTGGAGGCGTGGCCCGATCGGGCGGCCCTGGATGCCCACTGCGCCACCGAGCATTTCAGGCGGCTGGTGCCCCTGATCGATCGGCATCAACGGCTGCCCGGCACCTACCTGCTGATGGATGCGTTCGCGTGATCCCCTGGCCAGGCGCTCAGGCTGGCGCAGCGGCCATAAAAAATCCGAAACACCAGGTTTCGGATCTTGGCCCTGGGGGAACACAGGGATGGCGCCAGGGGGAGTGGGCGGCTCAGCTGCGCACCTTGTTGTAGATAAACAGCACCATCAAGGCGCCCACTGTCGCGATGAGAATGCTCGGCAGGTTGAAGCCGTTGACCGTACCCATGCCGAGCAGGGTGCTGACATAGCCGCCCACCATGGCACCGATCACCCCCAGGATCACCGTCATGATAAAACCGCCCCCATCCTTGCCCGGCATGATCCACTTGGCCAGGATGCCGACGATCAATCCCAATACGATCCAGGTCATAAAGCCCATAACGTCGTCCTCATTGTGTGCAGAAAACCAGAGTATACGCAGGGATCTGCATTGCATCGCACCCCGGACGGGCATGGCTCATCAATGGCCATATGAGAACAATTCCCCCCTGACTAACTGAGGGCGCGGGTCTCGAGCCGCTGACCAGCGGGGGAACAGACCAGGATAGAGCCCTGTTCGAACCAGTCCCCCAGCACGATGCGGCGGGCAGGCGCCCCATCGAGGCTGAAGTCGTGGATGGCGGGTCTGTGGGTATGGCCGTGGATCATGGTGCGGCACTCATGCTGTCTCATCAGCTCATCGACCGCCTCCGGGGTGACGTCCATGATGCTCCGATGCTTGTTGGGGTTCTCGGTCCCGCTTTGGCCGCGGATCTTGTGGGCGATGGCCTGACGGCGGCGAAGGGGCAGGCGCAGGAACAGCCAGCGCAACCATCTGAGGTTTACGATGCGGCGATACTTCTGGTAGTCGACATCATGGGTGCAGAGCATATCGCCGTGGCTCAGCAGCACCCGCTCGCCATAGAGTTCGATGACGCAGGGATCGCCGAGCAGGGTCATGCCCGCGCGCCTGGCAAACTGCTTGCCCAGCATGAAGTCGCGGTTGCCGTGGATGAAATAGATGGGCACCCCTTGCTGGCTCAGGGTCAGGAAGGCGGTGGCCACCTCCTGATGGAGCGCCGTGAGGTCATCGTCGCCAATCCAGAATTCGAACAGATCCCCCAGCACATAGAGGGCATCGGCGCCGGGGGCGTCGTGTGCCAGAAAGCGGACCAGCGCGGCCGTCATGTCGGGGCGGGCGGCACAGAGGTGAATGTCGCTGATAAAAAGGGTGGTCGTCATGGTGCGCTAAGGATCCCGAAAGAGGCTGGGTGGGTCATGGGGTAGGTCGCCAGTTTAACCGAGCAAGGTCCGTCCCCTCCAGCGTCAACAACGCCAGATAGGGATCGCCCGCCAGGCCGAGCAGCTGGCAGATGGCCGCTTCGCCTTTCAGACCCTGCGCGAGGCGAAGGTGCAGCACGGCCCGATGGAAGTCATGGCCGAAGTGCTCGAGCAGGGCCGCCATCAGGCTGAGATGGCGCCAGCCGTGCAGGGTCTCGAGCCGCTCCTGGGTGACATAGAGCTCGACGGGCCAGGGGTGACCATCGGCGCCAGCCAGGGTTTGCTCCAGCAACCAGACGCCTTTGGCCAAAGCGCGGTGCTGCCAGCCCCGTTCGGCCAGCAGGGCGGCCAGCGCGGCGGGATCCCTATGCCGGCAGAGGATATCGAGATCGCTGCCGGGCCTGTCGAGGCCTATGGTCAGGGTGCTCACCAGCGCCAGGTCCTGGCACAGCTGCCTCAGCTCATCCCACAGCCCCGCGGTCAACAGGGCATGGGCCGAGCGCTGGCGTGCGTTGCCAAGGGCCAGGTAGTCGAGGCGGCGCCAGTCGGGGCGTGCGGCGCGCGCAGATGGAAAAACTGCGGCCGGGGCCGCAGTCGTTTCATCTGGCAGAAGTCGACAATCAGTCGGCAAGGGTCACCTTGGTGATCACCACGTCTTCTACCGGCACGTCCTGATGGACACGGCCACGGTTGCCGGTCTTGACGCTCTTGATCTTGTTGACCACGTCCATGCCGGCACTCACTTCACCGAACACGCAGTAGCCGAAGCCCTGGCTGGTGGCGGACTTGAAGTCGAGGAAGTCGTTGTTGTTCACGTTGATGAAGAACTGGGCGCTGGCAGAGTGCGGCTCCATGGTGCGGGCCATGGCGACGGTGCCAATCTTGTTGGACAGGCCGTTGGCCGCTTCGTTCTTGATGGAGGCGCGGGTGTCTTTCTCTTCGAAGCCGGGGGCATAGCCGCCGCCCTGGATCATGAAGCCGTCGATGACGCGGTGGAAGATGGTGTTGTCGTAGTGACCGTCACGGCAGTATTGCAGGAAGTTGGCCACGGTTTCCGGGGCCTTGTCGGCGTGCAGGGTGAGGGTGATGTCGCCGTGGTTGGTGTGCAGAGTAACCATGATATGTCCTTTCAAATGTTGCGCGGGCACGAAGGCGGCTCGCGGCTGTTGCGTGGGCTATGGCCTAAAGTGGTGGCAATTCTAGCCCATCGGGGGCCTGCGGCATAGATGGCACGCAGGATCCGGCGCGTTTTCTGCCTCGTTTTCTCCACCGGATGCGGGTAGAATGGCAGGCCATTTTACTCACAGGCAGTGGTCATAAGATGCTGAAGATATACAACACACTCACTCGTCAAAAAGAAGAATTCAAACCTATCCACCCGGGCAAGGTGGGCATGTATGTGTGTGGTGTCACTATCTATGATCACTGTCATATCGGTCACGGTCGCACCTTCGTCGCCTTCGACGTGGTGGCCCGCTACCTGCGTTACAGCGGCTACCAGCTCAACTACGTGCGCAACGTCACCGACGTGGATGACAAGATCATCAAGCGCGCCGCCGAGACCCGAGTCACTTGCGACGATCTGACCGAGCGCCTGATCGGTGACATGCACCAGGATTTCGATGCCCTCGGCATGGTGCGCCCGGACGTCGAGCCGCGCGCCACCCAGCACATCCATGAGATCATCGAGCTGGTCGAGACCCTGATCGCCAAGGATCACGCCTACGTGGCCGACAACGGCGACGTCATGTTCATCGTCGAGTCGTTCGCCGACTACGGCAAGCTGTCCGGTCAGGATCTGGAACAGCTGCAGGCCGGCGCCCGGGTCGATGTGGTGGATGCCAAGCGCAACCCGCTCGACTTCGTGCTGTGGAAGATGTCCAAGCCCGGCGAGCCGACCTGGGACAGCCCCTGGGGCCCGGGTCGTCCCGGCTGGCACATCGAGTGCTCCGCCATGAACTCCAAGCACCTTGGCAACCACTTCGACATCCACGGCGGCGGCTCGGATCTGCAGTTCCCGCACCACGAGAACGAGATCGCCCAGTCCTGCTGCGCCCACGGTGGCGACTACGTCAACACCTGGATGCACAGCGGCATGGTGATGGTGGATAAAGAGAAGATGTCCAAGTCCCTCGGCAACTTCTTCACCATCCGCGACGTGCTGGCCCACTACGACGCCGAGAGCGTGCGTTACTTCCTGATGTCCGGCCACTATCGCAGCCAGCTCAACTACTCGGAAGACAACCTCAAGCAGGCCCGCGCCGCGCTGGAGCGGATGTACACCGCCCTGCGCGACCTGCCTGCCGCCGAGGCCGCCGGTGGTGACGAGCAGGTGGCTCGCTTCAAGGAGGCGATGGACGACGACTTCAACACCCCGGAAGCCTACTCCGCCCTGTTCGATCTGGTGCGCGAGATCAACCGCCAGAAGGCCGAAGACCTGACCGTGGCCGCCGGCCTCGGTGCCCGTCTGCGCGAGCTCGGCGCCGTGCTCGGCATACTGCAGCAGGATCCGGACGCCTTCCTCAAGGGCAATGACGCCGATGAAGAAGTAGCCGAGATCGAGCAGCTTATAGCCCAGCGCAACCAGGCCCGCGCCGACAAGAACTGGGCCGCCGCCGACGCCGCCCGCAACCGTCTCACCGAGATGGGAATCGTGCTGGAAGACAGCGCCGGCAAGACCAGCTGGCGCCGTGCCTAAGGCTGGTTGCTCTGTTGGCTGAAAGGTCAGCCCAATAAAAAAACCGCAGCCCTTGGGCTGCGGTTTTTTTTGTGGCCTGCCGAAGCCTCGGCATCCTTCGGTCTGATCCCCTCGCCCCTTGCGGGAGAGGGCCAGGTGAGGGGAGCTAACCTCTTTGGCTCGCCAGTCTGGCGACAAGCCGACGGTTTTGGTTTCAGCCTAAAAGAGGCGAGGGCGGTGCCCTCGACAGGGTTTCGCCCGCCCTTCGGGCTGGGGCGAGTGACTTTGGAAAGACCCGCTCTCTTTGGCAAATAACACCAAAAGTCTTCTCCCCCGGCAAACCGCCCGCTTCGCGGGTTCCCTCGTCTCGTCCAACGGGTCGGACGGAGCGCCGCAGACGGCACTTTGGCCTACGCCATCCATGGCTTCGGCCAAAGTCCGCTTCGAACGTCCCTGTTCTCGCGCCAAATCGGGGTCGAGCAGTGCTCGCCCTGATCCGATTTGGCCCATATGCCGACTGCGGCTGCGCCATCATCCCTGATGGCGCTCCTGACCCGTTGAACTCGACTCGGCGGTTTGCAGGGGGACCAATACCGTGCCCGCCCGTGGCTTTAGCGTTCATGTTGGCCGCCTATTTCGCCGAAGGGGGAGATCAGTGCAAGGGGTTGGCGAAATAGGGTTTTGGTTTGGGTCAAAGCGTGTTTGGGGAATAGAAATAAAAACCGCAGCTCAAGGCTGCGGTTTTTATAGTTTAGGAGGCTAGTTGTGGAATTTTAGGTTTTTGGATAAGCAGGCATCGTTGTTGAATGCTTTTTATCCTTGTATCATCGTTCCCATTAGCTAATTCAAGTATTGACTGTATTAGTTTTGCATATTTTAGCTCATCGGAGTGATTACCATTAACCCGCCAAACTAAAGCGCTGGTCATAAATAATTTATAAAGCTGCTCTACATCATTATCATTTTCTAGTACTTGCCATAAGATCTCGTGACATCGATTGAAAAGCTTGTCTAATCGTTGCATAAACAAGTAACTATAAGCACTTAACAAGCTCATTCTATCTTTGGCATTAAGTGAGATGCTGGAATTCGATCCAATTATTCCATCAAATTTTATTAGCATTGCACGTATTTTAGTGTAAATGCTATCCTCCGATGATATTACTTTGTTCACATATTCCATTTCTTGGTCTTTTAATAATCCGGCAAGTTCTAAACTAATATTATTTGCTATATTAACAACCCCGCTACCTCGGGCTAGTTTCTCTATTTTCTTTAGTCTGATAATTCGCTCTTCCTTTGGCAGTTTAGTTGTGAATATTTTTTCTCCTAAGAATCTACCATAAGATTTTTTCGGTGATTCAGCGCGTAATTTTTTAGCAAAAATGTAGGCTTTTTCATTGTTTGAATGAGAGTATGATAAAGCTAAAGTATGCATTGTTCTTTCATACAAATCTTTATTGTATAATTTCTTGTTTCTCTCTATATCTTCAAATATAGGCTCTAAAATTGAGATGGCAACATCCTCTTGCCCAAGCATGCGCATTCCTTCTGCAAGGAAATAATTAATCCATAATGCATCGATTGTATTTTTGGCTATGTTTAAATTAATTATTTCTTGTGCAAAGGCAGTAACCTCTTTAAACCTGCTCTTATCCTTTAACAGAGTGCAGTATGCAACCATTGCTTTAAGAATAGTGTCGGTGTCCTGTGACAATTTCATTGCATGTTTTAGTTCTGAGATTAAAAGAATATGGGCATTCCCAGGGGAAAAATCCATATAGTTAAAAACCATTTTAGATGTAGATACAAGATCTGTTCGTCCTTGCTTCCAACATTCTCCTAGAATTAATGACATGGCATTATGGCGTTGACTATGAAGTTCCTCGGGGTCCATTAGTGAAATGACATAATCTTTAACTAGAGGGTTGACTCTGTTTATTTTTACCCCTTGAAAATCCTCTATGTCAATTGGGTAAATTAGATCCATATCTATCAAAATAGCAAAGTCAGATAATGTGAATCTATATGAATAGTAATGTCGCATTATATTTCTAGCTTGTTCGCCATACTCTATGATACTCAATATTTTCAATAGTTCATATAGTCTGGCGTTCTCATCTTTCTCTGCTCTTGAAAGTGCTGAAATCTTATCTAGAAGATATTTAGGGATGCTATCTGATGAGTCATTTGGCATCAGATCAAGTTCTCCATGAGCATCCTCTAATACATGTTCTAGTGATGTAAACTCTAGAAAGTTTTTTATTAAATCCAGCTTGGCTGGTAACCCTGATGATTTATGACATAGGCGTTCAAGTGACGAAACACTCATGTTTCTTGATTCAGGAATAATGCGGATGTATTCTTTTACATCAACGATATCAAGATTTTTTAATCGAATTTTTTCATTTGAAAGATTACAATCTTTACTGACAATAAATATTCCATTTATTATGCCCCCATAATCTCTAATAATATCTATTATGCCATTTAGGTAACTTATAACATCATTGTTCGTATGTATTATATTGTCAAAAATAATAACTAATCGACTAGATTCTATTCCACCTGCTGCCAACATTGTGAAATCAACGCCAACATCTTCTCTGATTTTATTTTCAATTTGCTCTTTATTTTCTGCAGTGGATAAATCGGTTCTTAATTGTGTATATCCTGATAAGTTGTCTGAGAAAAGGGAAGATATAAAACCAAGTTTTCCATATCCCCACCCGCAAATTAAAGTGAGGCTGCCATCTTTTTGTAAAATATCAAAAGCATCTCCCTGCTCTGATAATCTGATTGTTTCATGTGATGGATCAGGAGGATTGGGAAATGGTTTTATATAAAAATCATTTCTTTTTTTGCTAGGTGGAGAATATAAATCAGAGAGTGGGATTATTTTTGTCCTTACTTCGCCTTCTTTATGGTCTGGTCTTGCAGAGTCGAACAACTCAATTCTATTTATTTTATTACATATATCTTCAAACAAAACTTCACAATCAACACCCTTATAAATATTAAATCTTCCTTTTAATATTGCAGGTTGAAGGGTGGAAATTAATTTAGCGTTATTTTCTCTTATTTCAGATTCATTTTCATTAAAGAATGCCCACCTGACTTCATATTTACTTTTGGGGGCGTTTACAATTTCGGTTAATGTAAGGTTGAATATATCATCCCAACCACCATATCCAATTATATATAGTTTGCTTTCTGAAAGAATATCTTTTAAAGATTCTTTTAACTGAGTCCTAGTCGCTAATAACTGATTAGGAGTATGCATAGTATCTCCAGAGTAAAACCCATGAAGATGTATAATATTAACAGCGTCATTATTATATGAACCAAAACTGCTTATATTTGAATCGCAATCTAAAACTATTTTGTTTACGATGATATCGTTTTTTTTGAGAGACTCTTCTAACAATGGGTCAAAGTTAGTCGTAAATATGTGACTTATATTAAAAAGCTTGAGTTTAATTAGTTTTGTTAGATCTTTTATGGTTTTTGTGATCTGCCATTCATCTTTATTTTTTGCTTTATCCATGATTCTATTCATGATGGCCTGCAGATCAGATTGCTCTCCTACAGATAGTAGGTAATCAAATATTTCTTGATAACCTTTTGAACCTGATGTGTGTTCTTGTATCTCTTTGTAGTCCTCCAACATGCCAAATTCTTCTAGATATTCTTTTATGATTTCAATTGTCGCATCTACACCTGGTACGCCTACACCATCTTTGGACACACTTATTGCTGAACCAAAAAGAAAAGTGATTTTCCTATTTCTTTTTATATCGTTAATCAGTGATGTCACTAAACGTTCATAGCTTGATATATTCATTAGATAAAATCCTTTACTTATCTTGATGGCGTAAGGCCGTAGATACGCTTAGCGAAGTGTAAGCTTAGTTCGAGAAATCAGGTTATATTACGGCTAAATGCTTACTATCGAGGCTTCAATATAAGGCTATTTACAATAGGGTGGAGTATCGCTTTCTACCGTAATGGTGTTCACTTTTTTATCTATGCAGCCAAGCTGATTGCAGTTATTGCAGGGGGGCGACAATCTGGCCTCGCCGTGCGGTGGGCGAGGGGCCGGTTCAGAGATAACAGCTCTCCCGATCACTACCCCGAATACAGAGGGGGCTGTTAGCTGGCCTCGGGGCTGCGGGTTGGGTGTTGCCCCCTGTTGTTCGCCGAGGTGAGGGCACAAGGTCAGGAGCGCCGTCATGGACGACGGCGCAGACGCAGGCGGTACAGGGATGTACCGTCTGCGT
The DNA here is from genome assembly GCF_019218705.1 of Aeromonas sp. sif2433. Lineage (NCBI taxonomy): Bacteria > Pseudomonadati > Pseudomonadota > Gammaproteobacteria > Aeromonadales > Aeromonadaceae > Aeromonas > Aeromonas sp. sif2433. Next base: position 65,193 of record NZ_JAHUXD010000002.1, on the reverse strand, counting down.
CGTTCCGCCAGACCTTTTGCCTGAACCGAGGGCACCCGACGAAGGAGGGCGAACAAGTGGGGGTGGCCTTTCTTTTGGTGACTTTTCTTTGGCCACGCAAAGAAAAGTCACTCGCCCAAGCCCGAAGGGCGGGCGAAACCCCGTCGAGGGCAGCGCCCTCGCGTCTTGCGCGGCGAAGCCGTGCCATTGAGACGTGGGGCGGCATTCGTCAGGCAATGCCGCTACCCACCCCTCACCCTAGCCCTCTCCCGCAAGGGGAGAGGGGATTGTTACCGCGGACGATTACGCTTCGCTAATCGACCCTACTGGCGAAGCCATGCCAATGCCAATAAGGCTAGTGACCCCTCACCCTAGCCCCCAAGGGGTTACCGCGGACGATTAGGCTGCGCTAATCGACCCTACTGGTTCCGAGGCTGACGGGAGGCACCCGTCGAGGACGGCGTCCTCGCCTCTTGCCGCAGGCGCGGGATACCGGGCTGGTATCCGCCAGAATTGCTACCGCCCCTGGCTGTCGCTACCACAGTGCGTTGCTGACCATCAGCGGGGGAGAAGGGGGCCAACAGGCACAGCCCATCTTACGGAGCCATCTCGGTCTTCTCCATGCAATTGATGAGTCAATCGCCAGAATCGGTTGGTTTCTTGCGCTGCTTCAAAGTTCGGTGGCACACCGGGCGCTGGGCAGGCGGCGAGGGGAGGCGATTCCCCCCAACTGACCGCCGGTGTATCGGTCCGCCACAGGAAGACGGCAGGGAGAAAGAGGGGCTGCCGACGTTATCTGTCCGGTGCGATAGAGAGTCGCAAGATGGTGCGCGGGCAGCGCGGATCGGGGTGGGCCGCTCAGGGAGGCCTCTCCCGTGGGGGCAAACCCTGAAGGGGCCGGCATTTTGCCGGACCGGACTCCTGTCTGCGTCGACGGGGCTTGATAGTCAACCACCGGGTTGGCTATGGTGTCCGGGTTTGACATGCAAGCTGGGAGATGTGCGTGGACAAGATATTGCAGGCCCTGTCGGAGCGGGTCACAGAGGCGCGGGATCTGGAGAGCCTGACCCGCCCCCTGCTGGAGATGCTGGAGGCGGTGACCGGGCTGGAGTCGACCTATCTCACCGAGATCGATCTGGTGCAGGGCAAGCAGATCATTCGCTATGCCAACAATGCCAGTAATGCCAACGACGTGGCCGGATTGCAGATCCCGGAGGGGATCACGGTGGACTGGAGCGATACCCTGTGCCGGCGGGCGATCGATGAGGGGCGCATCTATACCGACAACGTCGCCGAGTGCTGGGGGGATTCCCAGGCGGCCAGTGCGCTCGGCATCCACACCTATCTGAGCAGCCCGGTGCGCACCTCCTCGGGCTCACTCTACGGCACCCTGTGCGCCGCCAGCGCCGAGCACAAACCCTTGGTGGCGGGCTCCGAGCAGCTCATCGCCTTCTTCGCCCGGCTGATCGCCGAGCATGTGGAGCGGGAGCAGTTGCTGCAGCAGTTGCAGCGGGCCAACCAGGAGCTGTCGCGCCAGGCGCTCAGCGACCCCCTGACCGGCCTGCCGAACCGGCGGGCGTTGATGCACGAGCTCAATCGGCTGTTCTCCCTGTCGGAGCGGGCCGGGCACCCCGTGCTCATCGCCTTCATCGATCTCGATGGCTTCAAGGTCATCAACGACACCCACGGCCACGAGGTGGGGGATCTGCTGCTGGTCACCCTGGCGCGGCAACTGTCGGCGGCCCTGCGCGGCGGCGATCTGCTGGCGCGGGTCGGGGGCGACGAGTTCGTCGCCGTGGGCATGGGGCCTCACCAGGGCGATGAGTCGATAGAGGTGGCGGTGCAGCGTTTCCAGCGCCGGCTGTTCGAGCAGAGCGTGCTCCAGCTGCCGCTCCCGTCCCGGGTGCTGCATTACCCCGGTGCCAGCGTGGGGGTGGTGGCCATAGATCCGGCCCACACCAGCATCGACGATGCCCTGCGTCAGGCCGATGCGCGCATGTATACGGTCAAGCGCCAGCGCCGCACGCTGGGGTGAGGGTCGCCTTGCGCCTGGGACCCTGGCCGTTGGGATCTCGGGCGCCGCTGGTTTGATTTCGCGCATTGTTGCCCCCGCACCCGCGATGCTAGGATGCTTCTCCCCCCACACAGGCATCCTCTACCATGGCAAACCGCGTTATCAGCCGTTACCGCGCCCTGACGGCGAAAGTGGCCGATCTCTTTGCGGAACTCTCGGAGTTTCAGCAGCGCATCTGGGTGGTCAGCATCATGCACGACGCCTACACAGATACCTTTATCGTCAATGAAGGCAGCTTCGAGGAGCCCATGCAGTGGATGGTGCGCAAGGGCTACGACGGGGCCATGCTGCAACGGGTGAACAAGATGCAGCGCTCCCAGGCGATCCAGCTCGAGTTCGGCGGCATCAGCCATCGCCTGATGCGGGTCAAGTAGTCCCTCTCCCTCTCGATGGTGCCCGACCGCCTGGCGGTCTTTTCTCCCATCCCCCGATAAAAAAGAGGTCCGCTTGGGCCTCTTTTTGTTGCGAGTTCGGGCTAGCGCACCGGAAGGTACTTGGCCTGCAACTGCTGGAAGTCGCTGCTGGCCAGCACCTGGGCCAGGCCGCGCTGAAACTCCCTGACAAGCGTATCGTCGATTGGATGGCTGAAGGCGAAGCAGAACTGCTCCGAGCTCAACACCCAGCGCACCTCGAAGTCGGCGGGATCCAGCTGCTGGGCGCCGATCAGCTCCAGCAAGGTGGTCTTGTTGCTGGAGATGAGATCGACCCGGCCCGAGGTGAGCATCTTGAGCGCCTGGGGGAGGCGGTTGGCGGTCATGATCTTCTGCTCGTCGAAGCCGCTGTTGAGCAGCAGCTGCTCCCCGACGTCGGTACGCACGGCGCCGATATGGTACTGCTGGGCCTCCGCCAGCGCCCCGAGCCGGATATCGCGGTTGGCCAGCCCCATCAGCACTATCTCCGCATAACCGATGGGGCAGGCCCATTTGAACAGGGGATCCCGTGCCTCGGTGCGGGCGGTGGAGAAGAGCACCACGTTGGGCTTCTGGGTCAGCAGGTAGTAGCCCCGCGCCCAGGGCAGGATGCCGATCGGCTGCGCCGGGGTGTCGGTCTGTTGCCACACCCGTTGCAGCAGCTCGACGGCGAGGCCGGTGGGCTCACCGGATGGGCCTGTGAAGTTGTAGGGTTTGTACTCTTCGGTGAGATAGTGCAGCTTGCCGAGTGCGGGGCTGGCCTGGGCCGTCCAGCCGAGCAGGCCACCTAAGCCAACCGAGAGGGCGGCAGAGAGCGCGACGGCGCGCGCGGCAACTGGCATCCATGTTCTCATCCCGGCCCTCCTGCTACGTGTGGTTCGCTTCAAGTGTCGCCGAGTCGCGGGGTTTCGCCAGCCGCAGCCGGGGCAGCCGACCCCGAGCACCGTTGGCCGGTTTATCCCGGCCGGGAGCCTAGGCGGGGCGCCTTCTCCTGCCTCGTCAGGGGTTCCCGCCGTTCACCAGGCCGAGCGGGTGCGGCCTATGGGGTTGAATGCCTCGTCACGCAATCCCACCAGCAGAGTCTTGCCATCGGTCTGCAGCCGGAACTCGCCGTAGCGGGCCGCCTCGTACTGGGCGCCGCTGCCCTCCTCGAAGAAGAAGGCATCCGGCCCTATCCACCACTGGTTGTGCTGCCGGCGGACCTGCAACAGGCGCTGATCCCGGGTGGGGGCCTCGGGGTTGCCATCGGCCACCCAGTGCGCCACCTGATGCTCATCGAGCCGGATCACCAGGATGTCGGTCGCCGGGGTGGCGTCTGGCGTCAGGCTCCCCAGCTGGCGAGCGAGCTCGTAGTTGAGGCGCATGTAGTCCCCCTGCATCAGGGAGCGGGGATCGACCGGTGCCAGCCGGAGCAGTACCACCTCGCCGCTGCGCATGGCGTGCTCGTAGCGCCAGACGGTGAGGTTGATGCCCGCCAGGATGGCGAGGCCGGTCAGCAGGAGGGCGAGTCGTCTCATGAGGGGATCTCCTTGCCGAGGATTTTCAGCAACTGGCGGGCGCCGAGCAGCAGGGCGCCCGAGCCCAGCAGCAGCCAGGATTTGGTCATCAGGGTCAGCCCCAGATCGTAGTAATAGAGGGAGCCGAAGCCGAGCAGCAGCAGGCCCGCCAGCGTCATCAGCCCCAGGCTGCCGGCATAGAAGCCGAGCACCAGCACCAGGGCACCGGCCCCCATGCCGGGAATGAGGGCGCTGATCAGCACCAGCGGCAGGCCATACAGCAGCGGCAGCTTCAGCCGGACCAGGACCCCGAGCAGCAGGGCGGCGCAGAGCAGGGGATTGAGCCAGAGTGGCAGGCGGGAGTGGCCGAGCTCGTCGAGCATGCTGGCGCCCCCGTCCCACAGCGGATGATGCAGCCGGCCCAGCACCAGCAGGGAGAGCGCCAGCCCCAGGGTGAGGGACTCATAGAGCTGGTGACGGCTGGGTTGGCGTTCGGCCAGCAGCCAGCAGGCGGTGAGCGCCCCCATCACCAGCGGCAGGGCCAGCAGCTGCAGGCCGAGGCAGGCCAGCCCCAGCGTGAGCAGGATGGCGGCGGCGAAGCTGTGAAACAGCCGGATCAACCAGTGCTCGAACAGGGCGGCGATCCCTAGGGAGAGGGCGCAGAGGCCGAGCCAGAGGATGGCCGAGTGCAGATCGACCCGATCGATGAGGCCATAGAGCAGCCAGGCATCGGCGGCCAGCGCCAGTGCCAGCACGAACTGATCCCAGAGATCGCTGCGGCTGGCCTTGCGGTTGAGCCCGAGGGCGGCGGCCATCAGGATGGCACCCATGGCGAGGGCATGGTTGGCCTCCCGGATGACACCCTCGAAGGCCATAAACAGGAAGAACAGCAGGAAGAGCGCGGCCAGCCAGCCCACTATGCCGAGCAGGAAGCGGCTCGACCAGTGGGGTTGCTCATCGAGGGGCGCCTCACCCTCGACCAGACTGGCGGCCTGCAGCCGCTGCCAGGGAGTCAGCTCAGACATGGGACCTCCGTTGTTGTTGCAGCCAGCGGCTGGCCATGACAGAGAGGCCGATGGCGATCAGGCTCAGCAGCAGGAAGCCGTTCACATCGGGCTCCATCCACTTGCCAAGTGCCGCCAGGATGACGGCGATGAGGCTGAGGCAACCCATGGCGAGCCCGGCGATGAAACGACCGTGCCAGCGCGCATAGGCCGCGACTAACCAGCCGAGCCAGAGCGGCCAGACCCAGGGGGAGGCGGCCTCGAACAGCGACAGCAGCGCCAGCAGGGTGACGCCGAGCCCGGCGGCCAGGCCCGGCAGCCAGGAGGGCATCAGCCTGAAGCGGGCGGGCACCAGCAGGAGTGCGCCCCAGAGGGCGGCGTTGAACAGGGTGAGGCTCCAGCCGAGCGCCTCCTCATCGAAGGCGAAGAAGAAGTCGAACAGACCGAGCCGCCAGTAGAGCACCAGCGCCAGCTGGCCGAGCAGCCAGCAGAGGGTCCAGAGCAGGGGGCTCCGGCCGATGGCGGCCAGCGGCATCAGCAGCAGGGTCCAGGTGGCAAACAGCTGCCAGGGATCGGCACCGGTCTGGTAGGTCTGGCCCACCAGGGCCAGCAGGGCGCCGATGTTGAGCGCCACGGCCAGCAGCAGGGCCTGGCGCGGGGTGTCCGCCAGCGGCTTGCGCCACAGCAGCACCAGCATGGCGAGCAGGGGCAGCTCCAGCAGGGCGAGGCGGGACAAGCGGCCCAGCTCCTGCCAGTTGAAGGCGACGAAGAACACCAGCCCGGCGCCGAGGCAGAGGCTGCCGAGCCAGAGCAGCAGGCGATCGAACAGCCACTGCCAGCGCGCGCTGGCGGGGGGCAGCTCCAGCAGGGCCAGGGCCGCCGGCAGGTTGGCCGGGGCGAGGCGGCCGCGTCTGACCCAGTCGAGTAGCGTCTGTCTTGAGGTGGGGTGCATGGCAAGGCTCCTGAAAGCCGGTCGAAACCGGGGTTTGACGCATTATGGCACGGCGCCACGGCCCGGGGCAGGCCCCGCCTGGGCGGGTGCGACAGGGGCCTGCCGTCACGGGGGCACAAAAAAAGCCCCGACCTGAGGAGGGGGCTCGATGATGCCAGGGGGGCTGGCTATGTCTTGGCGGCGTGCAGGCGTTCTGGGTCAGTGCTCACGCCGACCCCGGCGCCTTGGGCCGACGCCGGTCAGACGAACAGCAGGGTGCTGATCCCCAGCCCCACGAAGAGGATGGCGCAGGCGATGCGGATCCCCTTGAGCGGCAGCTTGTCGGCGCCGAGCTTGCCGAGCAGCACCACGGGCACGTTCGCCAGCATCATGCCGAGGGTGGTGCCGGCGATGACCTGGGTCAGGGAGTCGTACTTGGCCGCCAGCAGTACAGTGGCTATCTGGGTCTTGTCACCGATCTCGGCGATGAAGAACAGCACGAAGGTGGCCATGAAGGGGCCGTACTTGTCGAGGGAACTCTCCTCGTCGTCCATCTTGTCCGGCACCAGGATCCAGACCGCCATGGCGATGAAGGCTGCCGCTACCAGGTAGGTCATGATCTTGGGATCCAGCCAGTTGCTGATGAACCCGCCTATCCAGGCCGCGCCCGCATGGTTGAGCAGGGTAGCCACCAGCATGCCGGCGATGATGGGCCAGGGTTTGCGAAAACGACAGATGAGCAGTAACGCCAGCAGCTGGGTCTTGTCGCCGATTTCGGCGATGGCCACGCTGAGGGTTGAGGTTAACAAGGCTTCCATAAAAATAACCGGGGGACGGAATTGTTATAAACCAGAGACAAGCCTGCGCCATCCGTCCCCGGTATTGGCACTGGCCCGTCAAAGGTCTTGTCAAATCCGGCATTGCCCGGATCATCCTGACCATGGTGAGTTGGCACCAAGTATGTTGATCAGGATCGCGCGCGGCATTTGGGGCGCCGCGGCGAGACTACTCCCCCTCGATGGGAGCGGGCATTCTAGGGAAAAAGCGCAGGGGAAACAAGGGGGGATTAACCACCCACCAGCTTGACGCCGAAGCCGGCCTTCTCCAGCTCGGCCTTGATAAGCTCCCGCTTGTCACCCTGGATCTCGATGATGCCATCCTTCAGCCCGCCGCCGGTGCCGCACTTCTTCTTGAGCAGGGTGGCGATGGTTTTTTGCTGGTCGGCGGGCACCCCATGGATGGTGATGACGCCGGCGCCCTTGCGCCCCTTGGTCTCGCGTCTGATGCGCACGGTGCCGTCGATGGGGAAGGGGGAGGCGCTCTGGACCGAGGCCGGTTCCTTGATCATGCCGCCGTCCGTGCTGTAGACCAGGCGGCTGTTGTTGTCTGGAGTCATGGCATTTCTTGTCTGGGTTAGCTGAGCAAAGTTTGATTTTACGCAAATTGTGGTTGAAGACCCAGCTTATAATGCCGCATCAAAAGAGAATCATTGTTATTTAACTTCAGGGGTCAGTCATGGTACTCACGCAGTTGTCGCCGGGGCAGAGTGCTCGCATCAAGAACATGAACCATCTTGGCCGCGCCTTGCGCCGCAAGCTGATGGTGATGGGCCTGCTGCCCCAGACGGAAGTCATCTACCTGCGGGCGGCGCCGCTGGGTGACCCGCTGCAGATCCAGTGCCAGGGCATCTGTCTCTCCATGCAGAAGAGCCTTGCGCAGCAGATCGAGGTCGAACCGGTATGAGCCACTTGCAACAGAAGAAGAGCCTGATTCAACTCATCGAGGTCGAGCCGGTATGAGCTACTCCCTGGTAACCGTCGGTAATCCCAACAGCGGCAAGACCTCCCTGTTCAACGCCCTGACCGGCTCCCGCCAGCAGGTGGGCAACTGGAGCGGGGTCACGGTCGACAAGAAGATGGGCGAGTTCTCCGCCGCCGGTCATGACTATCAGCTGATGGACTTGCCCGGCATCTATGCCCTGGCCAACCAGGAGGCGAGCCTGGACGAGCAGATCGCCAGCCGCTTCGTGCAGGGCCAGCAACCGGATCTGCTGCTCAACGTCATCGATGCCGCCAATCTGGAACGCTCCCTCTACCTCACCCTGCAGCTGCGTGAGCTGGGCCTGCCCATGGTGGTGGTGCTCAACAAGATGGATCTGCTGCAAAAGCGCCGGGTCACCATAGACGAGACGCTGCTCAGCCAGGCGCTCGGCTGCCCCGTGGTGTCGCTGTCGGCCCACAATCGCCAGCAGGTGGCGGCCTTCAAGGCGCAGATCCACCAGTTCATCGGTCAGGCGCAACCCGCCCTGGTGCTCGATTATGGCCAGCCGCTGGAGCATGACATCGCCGAGCTGGAGAGCCTGCTCGCCCCCCATCACCTCGCCTCGCGCGGTCGCGCCCTGCGCCTGCTGGAGGAAGATGACATCATGCAGGAGACCCTGCTGCCGGGCCAGCAGGCCGCGGCCAGCAACCTGGTCAAGCGGGCCCATCATACCCAGGACATCGACCTGCAGCTGGCGGATCTGCGCTACGGCCACATCCATCACTGGAGCCAGCAGGCCTGCCAGCAGAAGGGCCGGCTCACCATAGCCCAGAGCGAGCGGCTGGATCGGGTGCTGCTGAACCGCTGGGCCGGTATCCCCTTCTTCCTGCTGGTGATGTACCTGATGTTCATGTTCGCCATCAAGGTGGGCAGCGCCTTCATCGACTTCTTCGACATCATGGGGGGCGCCCTGTTCGTGGACGGGGTGCACCACCTGCTGGGGCTGATCGCGGCCCCCGACTGGCTGGGGGCCGTGCTGGCGGACGGCATAGGCGCCGGCCTGCAGACGGTGGCCACCTTCATCCCGGTGGTGGGCTGCCTGTTCCTGTTCCTGGCAGTACTGGAGAGCTCCGGCTACCTGGCCCGCGCCGCCTTCGTGGTGGATGCCCTGATGCGTCGCCTCGGCCTGCCCGGCAAGGCCTTCGTGCCCATGCTGATGGGCTTTGGCTGCACCGTGCCGGCGGTGATGGCCACCCGCACCCTCAACTCGGAGCGGGAGCGGCTGATGACCACGACCATGGCGCCGTTCATGTCCTGCGGCGCCCGTCTGCCGGTCTATGCCCTGTTCGCGGTGGCCTTCTTCCCGGCATCCGGCCAGAACCTGGTGTTCGGTCTCTACCTCATCGGCATCCTGGTGGCGGTGCTCACCGGCTTGCTGCTGCGCAGCACCCTGCTGCCGGGCAAGAGCGACTCCCTGGTGATGGAGATGCCGGATTACGAGTGGCCCCGTCCGGTGGACGTGGGGATCCGCACCTGGCAGAAGCTCAAGGCGTTCATCTTCGGGGCGGGCAAGACCATAGTGCTGATGGTGGCGGTGCTGAGCGTGCTCAATTCCCTGGGGACAGACGGCAGCTTCGGCAACCAGGATCAGGAGCGCTCGGTGCTGAGCAAGCTCAGCCAGGCGGTGACCCCGGTGCTGCACCCCATAGGCGTGCGGGAAGAGAACTGGCAGGCCACGGTCGGCATCCTGACCGGCATCTTCGCCAAGGAGGCCGTGGTCGCGACCCTCAACAGCCTCTATGCCGGCGGCGGCGATGACGAGGAGGCGGCGGAATACTCCCTGCTGGGCAGCCTGCAGGAGGCGCTCGCCACCATCCCCGCCAACCTGGCGGACATAGACCCGACCGATCCCATGGGGCTCAAGGTCGGGGAGCTGGAGGATCAGCAGGCCGCCGCGCAGGCGCAGGAGGTCGACACCTCCACCTACGGCAACATGCAGACCCACTTCGACGGTGCGGCCGGTGCCTTCGCCTACCTGCTGTTCGTGCTGCTCTACATGCCCTGCGCCGCCGCCATGGGCGCCCTGGTGCGGGAGACCGGCCGCCAGTGGGCCCTGTTCACCGCCGCCTGGTGCAACTACATGGCCTTCCTGTGCGCCACCGTCTTCTACCAGGCGGCCACCTTCGCCGCCCACCCCGAACAGAGCCTGCTGTGGATCGCCAGCTACGGCCTCTCCCTGCTGCTGCTGTGGTGGTTCGGTCGGCGCCACGGTGACATAGTCGCCCGCAAGGTGGTGGCCCTGTGATGGATTATCGACGGGAGGTGCGACCATGATATTGCGAGAGTTGGGAGACTACCTGGCCACCCAGAAGAGGGTGAGCCGACGGGAGCTGGCTCGCCACTTCCACACCTCGGAAGATGCGGTGGAGGCCATGCTCGGGGTCTGGATGCGCAAGGGGCGTGTCACCAAGCAGGAGAGCCAGCAGTGTGGCGGCAGTTGCTGCGGCAAGAGCCTGGAGGTGATGTTCGAGTGGTGTGAACCCGGCCGGATCGGCCTGATCCAGCGGTGTTGATCCCCGAACATCTGCGCGCTTCATCAGTAAAAAAGGACCCGCCGATGGCGGGTCCTTTTTGTTTTCGTGCCGTGCCCGGAGGGTGGCCCGGGCTCACAGCGCGGCCAGCATCTCCTGGGTGACCAGCACTATGCCCTGCTCGGAGCGGTGGAAGCGGCGGGCATCTTCGCAGGCGTTTTCACCCACCACCAGCCCATCCGGCAGCTTGCAACCCTTGTCGATCACCACCCGGCGCAGCCGGCAACCGGCCCCTATCTCGACCCCGGGGAAGATCACCGCCTGATCCAGGGTGCAGAAGGAGTCGACCCGCACGTTGGTGAACAACACCGAGCTCACGATGAAGGAACCGCTGACGATGGTGCCGCCGGAGAACAGGGAGTTGATGGTCATGCCGTGCTGGCCGTTCTGATCCTGCACGAACTTGGCGGGGGGCGTCATCTTCTGGCTGGTCCAGATGGGCCACTCCTGATCGTAGATATCGAGCTCCGGGGTCACCGAGGCGAGATCCATGTTCGCCTCCCAGAAGGAGTCCACCGTGCCCACATCGCGCCAGTAGGGGCGTTGTTGCGGGTCGCCACCGACGCAGGAGAGGCCGAACGGGTGGGCATAGGCGGTGCCCTCCTTGACCACCCGCGGGATCACGTCCATGCCAAAATCGTGGTGGGAGTCGTCGTTGGCGAGATCCTCTTCCAGCAATTGGTAGAGATACTCGGCCTCGAAGATGTAGACCCCCATGGAGGCCAGCGCGGTGTCGGCCTTGCCGGGCATGGCGGGTGGGTCGGCGGGTTTCTCGACGAAGGCGTGGATCTTGCGATCCTCATCCACCGCCATCACGCCGAAGGCGCTCGCCTCCTGGCGGGGCACCTCGATGCAGGCCACCGTCACCCTGGCACCCAGGTTGACGTGATCGAGCAGCATGGCGGCGTAGTCCATCTTGTAGATGTGATCCCCCGCCAGCACCACCACGTATTTGGGGCCGTGATCGCGAATGATGTCCAGGTTCTGATAGACCGCATCGGCGGTGCCGCGATACCAGTTGACCTCATCCACCCGCTGCTGGGCGGGGAGCAGGTCGATGAACTCGTTCATCTGGTAGCGCAGGAAGGACCAGCCCGATTGCAGGTGACGCAGCAGGCTGTGGGACTTGTACTGGGTGACCACGCCGACCCGGCGGATGCCGGAGTTGATGCAGTTGGAGAGCACGAAATCGATGATGCGGAACTTGCCGCCGAAGTGCACCGCCGGTTTCGCCCTGTTGTCGGTCAACTGCTTGAGGCGACTGCCCCGCCCTCCTGCGAGAACCAGGGCCATGGTCTCGTTCAGCAGCTGTCTGGATTTTGCTGTATTGGCAGGTTGTAACAACATCGAGTACCCCTTTGTTGATATATCCCCTTGATTGTGCCTCCTTTGAAGCCTACGCGAAAGGGCTTTCATGCGAGCTCGGGATTCAAATTGATTTTTTTGTCATTTATGTGAGCGAGCGACACTGCCGAGAGGGGGATTGCGCGCCCAGTGGGCGTATGGAGAGTAAAGGGGCGTGCGCAGAGGTGGGGCGTCAGCGACGCCGTTGTTGAACACATAGCCGTCATGGCGGCTATGTGTTCACGGGGGAGGGGCAGTTCCTGACTAGAACAGCTCGTCCTTGTCATCCTTGGTGGGCTCCAGGCTCCAGCCGCTGGCATCCGCACTGTTGGCGAGAGAGCCCTTCTCCTGCCACAGCTTGATCTTGAGGCGCAAGTTGTTGGCCGAGTCGGCGTTCTTCACCGCCTCCTCCTCGTCGATCACCCCCTCGACCACCAGATCGAACAGGGTGCTGTCGAAGGTGACCATGCCGAGCGCCCTGGATTTCTCCATGATCTCCTTGAGGCTGCCAAACTCGCCACGCTTGATGAGGTCGCGGATGGTGTGGGTGCCGAGCATGACCTCCACCGCCGCCCGCCGGCCGCCATCCGTGGTCTTCACCAGCCGCTGGGAGACGAAGGCCTTGAGGTTGTTGCCCAGATCGTTGAGCAGCTGGGGGCGGCGCTCCTCCGGGAAGAAGTTGATGATGCGATCCAGCGCCTGGTTGGCGTTGTTGGCGTGCAGGGTGGAGATGGCGAGGTGCCCGGTCTCGGAGAAGGCCAGCGCATGCTCCATGGTCTCGCGGTCGCGGATCTCGCCGATCAGGATCACATCCGGTGCCTGGCGCAGGGTGTTCTTCAGCGCGGCGTGGAAGCTGCGGGTATCCACCCCCACCTCCCGCTGGTTGATGATGCTCTTGCGGTGGCGATGGACGAACTCCACCGGATCCTCGATGGTGATGATGTGGCCGCTGTGGTTGCGGTTGCGATGGTCGATCAGCGCCGCCAGCGAGGTGGACTTGCCGGAGCCGGTGCCGCCGACGAACAGCACCAGGCCGCGTTTCTCCATGATGGTGTCGAGCAGCACAGGGGGCAGCTTGAGATCCTCGAAGCGCGGGATCTCGGTCTTGATGTTGCGCGCCACCAGGGAGACCTCGTTGCGCTGCTTGAAGATGTTGATCCGAAAGCGCCCTATCTGGGGCAGGGAGATGGCGAGATTCATCTCCAGCTCCTTCTCGAACTGCTGCTTCTGCTCCGAGTCCATGAGATCGGCGGCGATCCTGGCCACCTCACCCGGCTCCAGGCTGGTCTCGCTCAGGGGGCGCAGGGCGCCGTTGAACTTGGCGCAGGGAGGCGCACCGGTGGAGAGGTAGAGGTCTGAGCCATCCTGGCTGGCCAGCGTCTGTAGCATGTCTCGCAATTCCATGTTTTGCCTCGTCGCTCAAAGGGATGCGGTGGTTATCGATGTGGTTGAGTGTATAGCGTCAGGCACCGGTGAGTTTCTCGCGAAACACAAAAAACACCGCCCCCAGGATGCAGAGCCCGGCCCAGAGGTAGTCCCACTTCAGGTCCTCTTTCAGATAGAAGATGGAGAAGGGGACGAAGACCGTCAGGGTGATCACCTCCTGCAGTATCTTGAGCTGGCCGACCGTCAGCACAGTGTGGCCGATGCGGTTGGCGGGCACCTGCAACAGGTACTCGAACAGCGCGATGCCCCAGCTCACCAGGGCGGCGATGATCCAGGGTTTGTGATTCATGCTCTTGAGATGGGCATACCAGGCGAAGGTCATGAAGACGTTGCTGCAGATCAGCAGGCCTATGCTGGTGATGATTGGGTTCATTAGGTTCTCCTTTAAAATCAATCGCATTTTATCTCTTCTTTGCGGGTTTCCATAAGTGGGGCCAAGGGGTATTTTTAGCTCACAAGGATGGCACAACAAAGGTTGGACAGGGATGGGCAAGGCAAGCTGGGGAGTGCTTGGTCTGCTGTTTAGTTGCCTGGCGCAGGGAGCGCCGACGCTGACGGTGGCGACCGACGTCTGGCCGCCGTTTCGCATGCTCGGCCAGGATGGGGAATTTCAGGGCCTGGATATCGATATCCTGCGCCAGTTGCAGGCCCGCAGCGGCATCCGGCTGGAGATCAAGCGGGTGCCCTGGGGACGGGCCCTCAAGCAGATGCAGAGCGGTCAGGCCGACTTGATGATAGGGCTGGCCCATACCCGGGAGCGGGCCGCCTTCATCGACTACCTGCAACCGGCCTACTACCAGTGTCGCCCGGCGTTCTACGGCAAGGCCGCGGCGGTCTCCGCCCTGCACCGCTACGACGATCTGCAGGGGCAGGAGGTGGGCTATGTACTCAACTCGGCCTATTTCGCCGCCTTCGACGGTGACGAGCGGCTCGACAAGCACGGGGTGCCGACCGAGGATCAGCTGCTGCGCATGGTGGCGCGCGGCCACCTGCCGCTGATGATAGGCACCGACTGCCAGGTGGACTACGCCCTGCGCCAGCACAACGAGGCCGGCCTCATCAAGGCGGCCTATCGCCCGCCGCACCCTGTGATGCTCTATCTGGGGATGAGCAAGCACTCACCCCATCAACCCCTCAGGCAGCCGCTGGCGCTGGCGCTGCAGCAGATGATCGCCAGCGGCGAGATAGAGGCGCTGGCACGGGCTTACCATCCTTGACCTCGGGTGGCAACTCGCTGTTATCATGCACCTTTCGCGCCTGCTCCCGACTCGGAGCCGGCCCTTGTCTCACTCCGGGGATCCCCTGTGTATCTCGCTCTCGTCCATCGCCAGCAGCGCTGGCAGCGCCGCTGGCTGCTCGTCCTGTCGCTGCTCGTCCTGTCGCTGTTCCTGCTCTCCCTCGCCTGGGGGGAATTCCTGCTGCTGCCCTGGCACCCTCTGGGTGAGCTGGAGCAGCGCATCCTGCTGGAGTTGCGCCTGCCGCGGGCCCTGTTGGCCCTGCTGGCGGGGGCGGCGCTCGCCTGTGGCGGCGCCGTGCTGCAGGTGATGCTGCACAATCCGGTGGCCGAGCCCGGCCTGCTCGGCGTGTCGAGCGGGGCCGGACTCGCGGCCATGGTGGCGATGGCAGTGGCGAAATCCCTCGGCGTCTACCTGCCAGGCTGGGGGCTGTCGCTGGCCGCCTTCGGCGGCGCCCTGCTGGTGACCATGCTGCTGATCCGCCTCGCGCGGCGGGCCAGGCTCGGCCACACCAAATTACTGTTGTTCGGGGTCGCCATCGGCATCCTCACCAACGCCGCCATGACCTGGCTGATGTACTTCGCCGACGATGGCTCCCTGCGCGAGTTCATGTTCTGGATGATGGGCAGCCTCTCCTATGGCAGCCAGCAGCTGGCCTGGTGGTGGCTGGTGCTGCCGCTGACCCTCGGCTGGCTCTGCTGGCAGGGGCGGGCCCTGCAACAGCTGCTGCTGGGGGAGGCCCAGGCGCGGCTGATGGGGCTGGATGTGGACAGGGTGCGGGTGCGACTGGTGCTGGCGGTCTGCCTGCTCACCGGCCTCGCGGTCTCTTTGTGCGGCGTCATCGGCTTCGTCGGCCTGGTGGTGCCCCATCTGCTGCGGCTGTGCGGCGGCAGCGATCAGCGCTTCCTGCTGCCCGCCTCGGCGCTGGGGGGCGGCGCCCTGCTGCTCGGCGCCGATCTGCTGGCCCGCTCCGTGCTGAGCGCCGGCGAGCTGCCCATCGGCGTCATCACCGCCTCGGTCGGGGCCCCGCTCTTTATCTATCTGCTACTGAGGCAAGATGCCGATGCCTGATCTGGCTGGATCCCCCCTGCTCGAGGCACGAGGCCTCAGCATTCCCGCGCGCCTGGCGCCGCTCGATCTCGACTGGCAGGGCGGCCAGCTGGTGGCCCTGCTCGGCCCCAACGGCAGCGGCAAGTCGACCCTGCTCGGCGCCCTGGCCGGCATACTGCCCGCCGAGGGCAGGGTGCGGCTCGGCGGGGAGGCGATCGCCGACCTGAGCTGGCCAGAGCTGGCCAGGCGCCGCGCCATGCTGCCCCAGCGCCAGCCCCAGCTGTTCCACATCCCGGTGTTCCAGGTGCTGAGCCTGGGGCTGGATGAAGGCACTGAGCCCGAGGTGCGCAACCGGGCGGTGGTGAGCCTGTGCGAGGCGCTCGAACTGGAGGCGCTGCTGGCACGGGACTTCAGCCGCCTCTCCGGCGGCGAGCAGCAGCGGGTGCTGATCGCCCGCACCCTGCTGCAGCTGTGGCCCAGCCTCAACCCGGACGGGCGGGTGCTGCTGCTGGACGAGCCGCTGGCAGGGCTGGATCTGCATCATCAGCTGGCGCTGCTGCGCCTGCTCAAGAGCCTGGCCCGGCAGGGCTTGCTGGTGGTGCTCGCCATCCACGACATCAACCTGGCCATCGACTGGGCGGATCGCATCCTCTGTTTGCAGCAGGGGCGGCTGGTGAGCGAGGGGGGGATCGCGCTTATCGACGAGGCCCTGCTGGAGCGGGTGTTCCAGATAAGGACGGATCGCATCGAGGCCGGTGGCCGGGTCTGGTTTATGCCGAGCCTGTGAGGGGTGGCTTGGCGTAGGTTGGTGCTGAGCCCAACGTTGATTAACAGCGAAGCCCAACGTTGGTCGACAGCGAAGTCCAATGTATCTGGGTTCGCCGGGCAAAACAGGTACGAGTGGTGGGTTACGCCGCTGCGCGGCTAACCCACCCTACGACAATGACGACAGCAGCTTCACGCCGCAGCGAGAGCTTGCGGTGAGGTGAGCCGGAAAAGAGAAAGGGCCAGGCATCTATGATGCCTGGCCCTTTCGTATTGAGCCGCTTGCTTAGCTTGAATGCTTGCTCAGCCGCACCTGCGCCGCCTGGGCCAGCATGGCCAGCAGGGTCTCGGTGTCGGTCCACGCAAGATAGACAGGCATCGGTGATGCGCTGGCTGAAGGGTGATGACGCAGCCGTTACCGCAGGTTTGCTTTGTTCAACCGTACCTGCGCCGCCTCGGCCAGCATGGCCAGCAGGGTTTCTGTGTCTTCCCACGACAGGCAGGCATCGGTGATGCTCTGGCCGAAGGTAGCGGCGCAGCCATTCTCCACGTCCTGACGCCCTTCCACCAGGAAGCTCTCGGCCATGATGCCGGCGATGCCGGTGCGGCCACGGCGCAGCTGATCGCAGATGTCCTGCGCCACCAGCAGCTGGCGGCGGTGATCCTTCATGCTGTTGCCGTGGCTGAAGTCCACCACCAGCCGCTCGGGCAGGCCGACATCGGCCAGGGCCTCGCAGGCCTCGTCGACGCTGGCGGTGTCGTAGTTCGGCCTGTGGCCGCCACGCAGGATCACGTGGCCATAGGGGTTGCCGGCGGTGCGGTAGATGGTCATCTTGCCGTCCTTGTCCGGGGAATAGAAGATGTGGCTGTGGCGGGCGGCGCGCACCGCATCGATGGCGATGCGGGTGTTGCCGTCGGTGCCGTTCTTGAAGCCGACCGGGCAGGAGAGGGCGGAGGCCATCTCGCGGTGCACCTGGGATTCGGTGGTGCGTGCGCCAATGGCGCCCCAGGTGATGAGGTCGCTGATGTACTGGCCGGTCACCATGTCGAGGAATTCGGTGGCGGTGGGCATGCCCATAGCGTTGATGTCCACCAGCAGCTGGCGGGCCAGTTTCAGCCCCGAGTTGACGTCGAAGCTGCCGTCGAGGCGCGGATCGTTGATCAGCCCCTTCCAGCCGACTATGGTGCGCGGCTTCTCGAAATAGGTGCGCATGACGATGCAGAGGCTCGCCTTGTATTGCTCGCGCAGCTGGTTGAGGCGCTGGGCGTATTCGCGGGCGGCGGCCGGGTCGTGGATGGAGCAGGGGCCGACGATGACCAGCAGGCGCTGATCCTCACCGGCCAGAATGGCTTCTACATCGCGGCGGGCATCCAGCAGGTTCTGGGCAATGCGGTCGTTGATCGGGAAGGCGTGCGCGAGTTCGCTCGGAGTGATCAAAGACTCCAGACGGCGGGTGCGCAATTCATCGGTGTGAATGGACATACGACTCAATTCTCGGGTGGTGGCGTGGATAGGGATGCCAAAAATGCAAGGGGATAAAATAAAGCAAAACACGCCGGATGGAAACCTTGGCGGGCTCTGTTAGGATGTGGGCCCAAAAGCCATTTCAAATGAGGTAGTTATCGTGGCAAAGCCAGGTGCGACCGGGGTTACCCGCATCATCAATGCAACCGGTTACAGCATGAAAGGGCTCAAGTCGGCCTGGATCAACGAGGCCGCCTTCCGCCAGGAGCTGGTGCTTGTGCTGCTGTTGATGCCGCTGGCCTGCTGGCTCGGTGACTCCCTCAATCAGATCCTGCTGCTTATCGTCATCAGCTGGCTGGTGGTGATCGTCGAGGTGCTCAACTCCGCCATCGAGGCGGTGGTGGACCGCATCGGCTCCGAGCATCACGAGCTGTCGGGGCGTGCCAAGGATCTCGGCTCCGCCGCCGTCTTCATCGCCTTAGGCTTGAATGCCCTGGTGTGGGGCGCCTTGATTGGCCGCAATCTGCTCGGCTGGTGGTAGCTTGCGAAGCAAGCTTCCTCCTGACATGAAAAAAGCCCGTCATCGAGACGGGCTTTTTGTTGGCTGAGCGCAGGGGCTCAGGCCATCAATGCAGGATCCGGGCACGGATGGTGCCGTTGATCTCCTTGAGCTTGGCGAGCGCCTTCTCGCTGTGCTCGGTTTCCACATCGATCACCACGTAACCGATATGGCTGCTGGTCTGCAGGTACTGACCGGCGATGTTGATCCCCTCTTCGGCGAAGATCTGGTTGATCTGGTTCATGACGCCCGGCTGGTTGCGGTGGATGTGCAGCAGCCGGCTGGAGCCCTTGTGGCCCGGCAGTGAGACTTCCGGGAAGTTGACGGCGGAGAGGGTGGAGCCGTTGTCGGAGTACTTGACCAGCTTGTTGGCCACCTCCAGCCCGATGTTCTCCTGCGCTTCCTGGGTCGAACCGCCGATGTGCGGGGTCAGGATCACGTTGTCCAGGCCGCGCAGCGGGGTCAGGAACTCCTCGTCATTGGACTTGGGCTCGCTCGGGAAGACGTCGATGGCGGCGCCGGAGAGATGGCCGCTCTTGATGACGTCGGCCAGGGCCTCGATGTCCACCACGGTGCCGCGGGAGGCGTTGATGAAGATGGCGCCCGGTTTCATCATGCGCAGCTGCTCGGCACCGATCAGATCCTTGGTGGAGGCGGTCTCAGGCACGTGCAGACTGATGACGTCAGACATGTTGAGCAGCTCCACCATATTTGGCACCTGGATGGCGTTGCCGAGGGAGAGCTTGTTCTCGATGTCGTAGTAGTAGACCTTCATGCCGATCATCTCGGCGATGATGCCAAGCTGGGTGCCGATGTGGCCGTAGCCGATGATGCCGAGCTTCTTGCCACGGGCTTCCACCGAACGGTTGGCGAGCTTCTCCCACACGCCGCGATGGCACTTGGCATTTTTCTCCGGGATGCCGCGCAGCAGCAGCAGGATCTCTCCCAGCACCAGTTCGGCCACGGAGCGGGTGTTGGAGAAGGGGGCGTTGAACACCGGAATGCCGCGCACATGGGCGGCGTCGAGCGCGACCTGGTTGGTGCCGATGCAGAAGCAGCCGATGGCGACCAGCTTGCCGGCGGCATCCAGCACCTTCTCGGTGAGCTGGGTGCGCGAGCGCAGGCCGACGAAGTGTACGTCACGAATGCGCTCGATCAGATCCTCTTCCGACAGGGAAGTCTTGAGATATTCCACACTGGTGTAACCGGCTGCACGGAAGGTCTCTACCGTGTTGGGATGGACTCCCTCCAGCAGCAGTACCTTGATTTTGTCCTTTTCCAGCGAAAACTTGGCAGTCATGACGATCCCTCTATATGTGCAAAGAATGAGTGCGGATATGGCGTGTGAAGAAAACCGTAAAGTAGCAAAAACGTGTGGGAGAGGGAATATTTGTGACGAAAGTCAAATTCTTTGAAGTTTTCAACGTTTGTTGTAGACGGGGACGGGCAACTTGTTGAGCCATAAATAGAAACGGCGCCATCGGGCGCCGTCATCCATTCATGCTGTGATTATTGGGTCACAACCCCATCCGGGGTGCCGATCAACACAACGTCCGCGCCACGGTGGGCGAACAGACCATTGGTGACCACGCCCACTATGCCGTTGAGCTGAACTTCCAGCCCCTTGGCATCTTCGATGGCCATGCCCTTGACGTCCAGGATGATGTTGCCGTTGTCGGTGACCACCCCTTCACGCCACACAGGATTGCCGCCAAGCTTCTTGATCTCGCGGGACACGTATTCGCGGGCCATGGGGATCACTTCCACCGGCAGCGGGAAGGTGCCGAGCACCTCGACCGTCTTGGTGTTGTCGATGATGCAGATGAACTTGTCGGCCACGGCCGCCACTATCTTCTCGCGGGTCAGGGCCGCGCCGCCGCCCTTGATCATGTCGCGGCTGGCGTTGATCTCGTCGGCGCCATCCACGTAGACGCTGAGGGCATCGATGTCGTTGAGGTCATAGACGGTGATGCCGAGGCCCTTGAGGCGCTCGGTGGAGGCAACCGAGCTCGATACCGCGCCCTTGATCTCGTCCTTCATGGTCGCCAGTGCGTCGATGAAGTGATTGACGGTAGAGCCGGTGCCGACCCCGACTATGGTGCCGGGAATCACGTATTTGAGCGCAGCCCAACCGGCCGCCTTCTTCATTTCATCTTGAGTCATGATGGATCCTTATGGAAAAAGCGGGCGCATTATATCCAAGCATCCGCCCCAGAGCGACCTTGGCGCTCACGTTCCGGGCCAAAAAGCCCCAAGATGTAAATCGTTTGCCTGTTTATTGGTCATAGGGACGAGCAAATGCGGCCGACGGCGACTGAGGGCATCAGCCGGGCCGCTGTTTGGCCTCATTCGCCCGGCGCCGACCGGGCGAATGAGGAGCCGGGCGAGTCAGGAGAACTGCCAGCAGCGGGCGGGGGTGATGATCTCGGGCAGCGGCACGTCCCACTGCTCCTGCGGCACGGCATCCACCCGCTGGCAGTCGTGGGCGAGGCCGAGGGGCTTGGGGCCGAGCCGGTGCTCGTGCCAGCAGGCGAGGGTGCGATCGTAATAACCCCCCCCCATGCCGAGCCGGTTGCCCCCGGCATCGAAGGCCACCAGCGGGGTACAAATAAGGTCGAGCGTGCTGTGGGGCACCACCTGGAGCATGTCGAGCTCGGGCTCGGCGATGCCGTAGCGGTTGTGGGTCATGGGGCTGGTGGGGGTATAGCGCTGGAACAGCAGGTGACCCGGGGTGAAGGGGTGCAGCACCGGCAGGAACACCTCTTTTTGCTGGGCCCAGAGCCAGTGAATGGTCGGCAGGGGATCGAGTTCACCGTCGTTGGCCAGATAGAGCGCGATGCGTCTGGCCGCCAGGATCTCGGTATGCTGCTGGAAGCGAAGGACCAGCTGCTGGGCCGCCGCCTGTTGCTCGGCCTGGCTCAGGCTCTTTCTGCGTTGGCGGATGAGTTGACGCAGACTCTGTCGCTCATCGGGATGCGCGGGCTGATGATCTGGCATGGGGGCTCCTGTGAGGGGTTGGGCTCTGAGGCTACCTTAACAAGGGCAAAACGGGATGAAAAGCGGGAGGGGACAGGTTGGCATCTGGCCGGACACGCAGGGCGCGTGCCCGGCCAGGGGAGGTGGCTTAGGCCTGTGCCGACGGCTCGGCCGCCGCGCGCAGCTGGTGCTTGACGAACACCGCCACTATGGCGGCCAGCGCCAGCGCCATGGGGTAGAAGCTCATGCTCACCACCGAGAGCGGCGACAGTGCGAAGATGGAGCCGAGCAACAGCGCCTGGGCGCCCCAGGGGATTAAGCCCTGCACCACGCAGGAGAAGATATCCAGCATGGAGGCGGCGCGGCGCGGGGTGACGCCGTGCTGCTCGGCCAGATCCCGTGCCACCTTGCTGGCGACTATGATGGCCACAGTGTTGTTGGCGGTGCAGAGGTTGGTCAGCCCCACCACCCCGGCGATGCCGAGCTCGGCCGCCTTCTCGTTCTGCTCGCCATCGTGCGCGCGGGTGAAGCGCGCGATGAGGGCGGCGATGCGGGCGCTGATCCAGGCCAGCCCACCCTGGCGCTCCATCAGGGCGCCGAGGCCGCCGATCAGCATGGAGAGCAGGAAGATCTCCTGCATGCTGGTGAAGCCCTGATAGATATCCTTGCTGAACTGGCCGAGGGGATAACCGCTGATCATGCCGACCGCGCCAGCGGCCAGGATACCCAGCCCCAGTACCACGAACACGTTCATGCCGGCCAGCGCCAGCACCAGGATCAGCAGGTAGGGCATCACCTTGAACAAGTCAGCGCTGGCGGTGGCGGCGGGGGCCTCCCCGGTGGAGCCCAGCAGCAGGTAGAGCAGGATCACCAGCACGGCGGCGGGGGCGGCAATCTTGACGTTCTCGCGAAACTTGTCCTTCATCTCGCAGCCCTGGCTGCGGGTCGCGGCTATGGTGGTGTCGGAGATGATGGAGAGGTTATCGCCAAACATGGCGCCGGAGAGGATGGTGCCCGCCATCAGCACGGGATCGATGCCGGTCGCCTGGGCGACCCCGAGCGCCACCGGTGCCACTGCCCCTATGGTGCCCATGGAGGTGCCCATGGCGGTGGCAATAAAGGCGGAGATGAGGAATAGACCCGGCAGCAGGAACCAGCCCGGGATCAGGGAGAGGCCGAGGGCGACGGTGGCATCCACCCCGCCGGTGGCCTTGGCCACGGTGGCGAAGGCGCCCGCCAGCAGATAGATGAGGCACATGGCCATGATGTTGCTGTCACCCACCCCCTTGAAGAAGGTCTCAAGGTTGCGGTTGAAGCCTTCCTTGCCCAGCATCAGCGCCAGCATGACGGCGGGCAGGGCGGCCACGGGGGCGGGCAGTTGATAGAAGGCGAATTCGACCCCCTGCAGGGTGAGCCAGGTACCGGTACCGATGAAGAGAGCGAGAAAGACCAGGAGGGGCAGCAGGGCTCTGGCACTGGGTTGGGTCTGGATCATGTGTTCCTCTGTGGTTGAACATGACCTCCCTGTCGCAGCCAGCCCGGATAATGGGTGAGCGTGGCGGGCTTCCTGCCGCTATGGGGCGCCCACAGTAGTGAGTCGGGGCCTGTCGGTCAAGATAGACGTCCAGATGGATAACTGTTTTTGTGTTGTGATTCTGTGTTTTTAATTAAATCTGTTTGATATTCGGATTTTATTAAAAATACCGTCTATTCGTTGGCTTCATAACGACGGCCACGCCGGGCTTTTCAAAGGGTGCGCAGGCTGGTAAAACGGTCATCTTTCCATAAAAACAGATGAGAGGGTGGAGATGGACAATCCGATCCGTGTGGCCGTGATGGGCTGTAATGGTCGTATGGGCAAGGTGCTGCTGGAGGCCATCACCAACGCCGAGGGCGCCGTGGTCGGTGCGGCGCTGGAGCGGCCGGGCTCTGCCGTGATAGGGCTCGATGCCGGTGAGCTCAACGGGCTCGGCAAGCTTGGGGTGAGCATCAGCGACAGCCTGGACAAGGTGCGCGATGAGTTCGATCTCATCATCGACTTCACCCGCCCCGAGGTGACCCTGGCCAACCTGGCGTTCGCCCAGGCGCACCACAAGCAGATGGTGATCGGCACCACCGGCTTCGACGAGGCCGGCAAGGCCGCCCTGAAACAGGCCGGCAGCCAGATCGGCATCGTATTCGCCTCCAACTACTCGGTGGGTGTCAACCTGGTGTTCAAGCTGCTGGAGCAGGCCGCCAAGGTGATGGGGGACTACACCGACATCGAGATCATCGAGGGGCACCACAGGCACAAGGTGGATGCACCGTCCGGTACCGCGCTCTCCATGGGGGAGGTGGTGGCCAAGACGCTCGGACGTGACTTGAAAGAGTGCGCCGTCTATGGCCGCGAAGGGATCACCGGCGAGCGGGATCGTAACACCATCGGTTTTGCCACCATTCGCGCCGGCGATCTGGTGGGGGAGCACACCGTCATGTTCGCCGATATCGGCGAGCGGGTGGAGATCAGCCACAAGGCCTCCAGCCGTCTCACCTTCGCCAATGGCGCGGTGCGGGCGGGCAAGTGGCTCAGGAGCCAAGCCGCCGGACTCTACGACATGCAGGATGTGCTCAACCTGAAGTAAGGGGCCGGGCGCGCTACGCGCGAGATCTTGCCAAACCCCGGTGCGCCGGGGTTTTTTGTACCTTTTTGTATAAATGATGGTTACACATCAATTTTTCTTCGAATAAGCCTAAATCCCACCTTTATCAAATCCCCCTCCCGCCCTCATTGCGCAGATGTCATCAAAGGGTAACGGGATAGGGTCTCAATCTCCCCTGTACCCGCATTTTTTTACATGACGCAAAAAAGACTAAAAATTCAAAACCAGAAAAACGTTTTCTATTTTTATCTGTCAATCTTCTGCCATAAAATGGCCTTTTTAATGTCTGGTGAGTTTTTTTTGTAAATCGTAGATAGTTGTTTTGTAAGGTTTAAATATTAGTTTTTGTACTTTGAGTGGCACAGGGTGCCGCTTTTGCAGCAGGTTTTGGCTTTTCTTTTGCGGGAGGGGGTTGCAAAGCAATCAAGTGCATAGATAATGGGTAATGTTGCTTTTTTATTGAATTTAGATGCATTTAAAACGAGAAAAGACGTTGAAATGCGATCGTTTTTAAGTAGAATGCGCCCAATTTGCCAGAAATCTGCCGGGTTTGAGCCCTGTTTCAAACAGCGTCCGGACCCGCAACACCCAGGTAAATTGCTGAATTTAAAGCTAAATAACTGGAGGTTGTCTTGAATCACACTGCATTGCTAGTGCTGGAAGATGGAACTGTGTTCAAAGGCGTGTCGATAGGCGCCGAGGGATGTTCCGTTGGTGAAGTGGTTTTCAACACGTCGATGACGGGCTATCAGGAAATCCTCACCGATCCCTCTTATTCCCGTCAGATAGTCACCCTCACTTATCCTCATATAGGCAACACCGGCACCAACAGCGAAGATGAAGAGTCCAGTCAAATCCATGCACAGGGATTGATCATCCGGGACCTTCCGATACTTGCCTCCAATTTCCGCAGTCAGCAATCCCTCTCCGATTACCTCAAGTCTCACAACATCGTTGGCATCGCCGACATCGACACCCGCAAACTGACCCGCATCCTGCGCGAGAAGGGTGCCCAGGCCGGTTGCATCCTGGCCGGCAAGCAGGCTGATGAAGTGTTCGCCCTCGAGCAGGCGCGCGCCTTCCCCGGTCTCAAGGGGATGGACTTGGCCAAGGAAGTGACGGTTAGCGAAGCCTACGCCTGGACCGAAGGCAGCTGGCAGCTCGGCAAGGGACACATCACCCCGGCGGCCGATGAGCTCAAATACCACGTGGTGGCCTACGACTTTGGCGTCAAGCGCAACATTTTGCGCATGCTGGTGGACCGTGGCTGCCGCCTGACAGTGGTGCCGGCCAAGACCCCGGCCGCCGAGGTGCTGGCGATGAATCCGGATGGCATCTTCCTCTCCAACGGCCCGGGTGATCCCGAGCCCTGCGACTACGCCATCGAGGCCATCAAGGCCTTCCTGAATACCAACACCCCGGTGTTTGGCATCTGCCTGGGCCACCAGCTGCTGGGTCTGGCCTCCGGTGCCAAGACGATGAAGATGAAGTTCGGCCACCACGGTGCCAACCACCCGGTGAAGAGCCTGGATGACAACACCGTGATGATCACCGCCCAGAACCACGGTTTCGCGGTCGATGAGCACAATCTGCCGGATTGCCTGCGCGCCACTCACGTCTCCCTGTTTGACGGGTCGCTGCAAGGCATCCACCGCACCGACCGTCCGGCCTTCAGCTTCCAGGGTCACCCCGAGGCGAGCCCGGGCCCGCACGACTGTGCCGGTCTGTTCGACCACTTTATTGAATTGATCAAGCAGTATCGCGCCTAAGAGGAAAAGAGAGAGACCATGCCAAAACGTAACGACCTACAGAGCATTCTGATCCTCGGCGCCGGCCCCATCGTCATCGGTCAGGCCTGCGAATTCGACTACTCCGGCGCCCAGGCCTGCAAGGCCCTGCGCGAGGAGGGTTACCGTGTCATCCTGGTGAACTCCAACCCGGCCACCATCATGACCGACCCCGAGATGGCCGATGCCACCTACATCGAGCCCATTACCTGGGAAGTGGTGCGCGAGATCATCAAGAAAGAGCGTCCGGATGCCGTGCTGCCCACCATGGGTGGCCAGACCGCGCTGAACTGCGCGCTGGATCTGGAGAAGCACGGCGTGCTGGCCGAGTTCGGTGTCGAGATGATCGGTGCCACCGCCGACGCCATCGACAAGGCGGAAGATCGCCGCCGCTTCGACATCGCCATGAAGAGCATCGGTCTGGAGTGCCCGCGCGCCGGCATCGCCCACAACATGGAAGAGGCTTGGGGCGTGCAGCAGATGGTCGGCTTCCCCTGCATCATCCGTCCCTCCTTCACCATGGGTGGCTCCGGTGGCGGCATCGCCTACAACACCGAAGAGTTCGTCGAGATCTGCGAGCGCGGTCTGGATCTCTCGCCGACCAAGGAGCTGCTCATCGATGAGTCGCTGATCGGCTGGAAAGA
Organism: Aeromonas sp. sif2433; assembly: GCF_019218705.1. Lineage (NCBI taxonomy): Bacteria > Pseudomonadati > Pseudomonadota > Gammaproteobacteria > Aeromonadales > Aeromonadaceae > Aeromonas > Aeromonas sp. sif2433. The sequence goes on along the minus strand of NZ_JAHUXD010000002.1, from coordinate 39,037 downwards.
GTACGAGATGGAAGTGGTGCGGGATCGCAACGACAACTGCATCATCGTCTGCACCATCGAAAACTTCGACCCCATGGGCATCCACACCGGTGACTCCATCACGGTCGCGCCAGCCCAGACGCTGACCGACAAGGAGTTCCAGATCATGCGCAACGCCTCCATGGCGATACTGCGCGAGATCGGGGTCGAGACCGGTGGCTCCAACGTCCAGTTCGGCATCAACCCGAAAGATGGCCGCATGGTCATCATCGAGATGAACCCGCGGGTGTCCCGCTCCTCCGCGCTGGCCTCCAAGGCGACCGGTTTCCCCATCGCCAAGATCGCCGCCAAGCTCGCCATCGGTTACACCCTGGACGAGCTGATGAACGACATCACCGGCGGTCGCACCCCGGCCTCCTTCGAGCCGGCCATCGACTACGTGGTCACCAAGGTGCCGCGCTTCAACTTCGAGAAGTTTGCCGGCGCCAACGACCGTCTCACCACCCAGATGAAATCCGTCGGTGAAGTGATGGCCATAGGCCGCAACTTCCAGGAGTCCCTGCACAAGGCGCTGCGCAGCCTCGAGACCGGCAAGACCGGCTTCGACCCCATGGTCGACCTCAATGCCCCTGACTCCCTGACCCGCATCCGCCACGAGCTGCAGGATGCTGGTTGCGACCGGATCTGGTACATCGCCGATGCGTTCCGCGCCGGTCTCTCCATGGACGGCATCTTCAAGCTGACCAAGATTGACCCCTGGTTCCTGGTGCAGATAGAAGATCTCATCAAGCTGGAAGAGCAGGTGAGAGAACGCGGCATGGCCGGCCTCGATGCCGACTTTCTGCGCGCCTTGAAGCGCAAGGGCTTCGCCGACGCGCGGCTGGCCAAGATCCTCGGCGTGGCCGAGGGCGAGGTGCGCAAGTTGCGTGCCCGCCACAACATATTCCCGATCTACAAGCGGGTCGATACCTGCGCGGCCGAGTTCGCCACCAACACCGCCTACATGTACTCCAGCTATGACGAGGAGTGCGAGGCGGCCCCGACCAATCGTGACAAGATCATGATCATCGGCGGCGGCCCGAACCGCATCGGTCAGGGCATCGAGTTCGACTACTGCTGCGTGCACGCGGCGCTGGCCCTGCGCGAAGACGGTTACGAGACCATCATGGTCAACTGCAACCCGGAGACCGTCTCCACCGATTACGACACCTCCGACCGCCTCTACTTCGAGCCGGTGACCCTGGAAGACGTGCTGGAAATCGTGCGCATCGAGAAGCCCAAGGGCGTCATCGTGCAGTACGGCGGCCAGACCCCGCTCAAGCTTGCACGGGCATTGGAAGCGAACGGCGTGCCTGTCATCGGTACCAGCCCGGATGCCATCGACCGCGCCGAAGACCGCGAGCGTTTCCAGTCTGCGGTCGAGCGCCTCGGCCTCAAGCAGCCGGAAAACGGCACCGTCACCAACCTGGAACAGGCGGTACTGACCGCCGAGCGGATCACCTACCCGCTGGTGGTGCGCCCCTCCTACGTGCTGGGTGGCCGCGCCATGGAGATCGTCTATGACGAGACCGACCTGCGCCGCTACTTCGCCGAGGCGGTGAGCGTCTCCAACGAATCGCCAGTGCTGCTGGATCGCTTCCTGGATGACGCCACCGAGGTGGACGTGGACGCCATCTGCGACGGCGTCGATGTGGTCATCGGCGGCATCATGGAGCACATAGAGCAGGCCGGTATTCACTCCGGTGACTCGGGTTGTTCCCTGCCGCCCTACACCTTGTCCAAGAAAATTCAGGACGAGATGCGCGAGCAGGTACGGAAATTGGCGCTTGAGCTCGGCGTGGTGGGCTTGATGAACGTGCAGTTCGCGGTCAAGGAAAACGACATCTACCTCATCGAGGTGAACCCGCGCGCCGCCCGTACCGTGCCCTTCGTCTCCAAGGCGACAGGGGCGCCGCTGGCCAAGATCGCCGCCCGTGTCATGGCCGGTCAGTCCCTGCAATCCCAGGGCTTTACCACCGAGATCATCCCGCCTTACTACTCGGTGAAAGAGGTGGTACTGCCCTTCGCCAAGTTCCCGGGCGTGGATCCGCTGCTGGGGCCAGAGATGCGCTCTACCGGTGAGGTGATGGGGGTGGGCAGCAGCTTCGCCGAGGCCTATGCCAAGGCCCAGCTGGGTGCCAGCCACGCCGTGCCAAAAGAGGGCCGCGCCCTCTTGTCGGTGCGTCACAGCGACAAGGCGCAGGTCGTTGATCTCGCCGCCAAGCTGCTGGAGCTGGGCTATGAGCTGGATGCCACCCACGGCACCGCCGTCGCCTTGGGCGAGGCGAGCATCAACCCGCGCCTGGTCAACAAGGTGCACGAGGGTCGCCCGCACATCCTGGACCGCATCAAGAATGGCGAGTACACCTACATCGTCAACACAGCCGAAGGGCGGGTGGCGATTCAGGACTCCAAGCAGCTGCGCCGCGCGGCCTTGCAGCACAAGGTGGCTTATACCACCACCCTGAATGAGGCGTTCGCCACCTGCATGGCCATCAGCGTCGATGCCACCGCCAACGTGAACTCGGTGCAAGAGTTGCACCAGAAGGTGAAAAACCGCTAAGGATTGCGCAACAAGGGCAGGGGAGTCTCCCCTCCTTCTTTGCACAAGACACGCGAACCCTGAAAAACCCCGCCAGCGATGGCGGGGTTTTTGTTTTTGGCCGGGCTGGTCAGCCCTCTGGCATGGAGGCGGAGGTGAGCAGGGGAGAGGGAATATCGTCCTTGATGGGATATATTCGCCCTTTTAATGGCATAAAAAACACAATGATTGCGCCTTTGTGACTTTTACTCGCAATCTTTGCAATCACTCACCCGCCCCGCCTCTATATACTGGTTTCTCATCACATAAGGTCGTCTGCGCCTGCAACAGCGGGGTGCGAGGATCAGGGCCAGCTGCTTATCCGGCAGCGCAGGCCGGCCCCTCTTATCAAGAAGGGCCACAGGAAACCGGTTGTGGGGTTACCACCCGCGCAACCGTCAGGGCCAGCGTTACCGCGCCAGCCCGCTTCCCCCTCCTTACCCCGTCTGCTTGCCTGCCCAGTCGCGTCGTTGCTCATCCTCACCGCCCGCAACGGCGCCGCGCCTCAAGGACATCAGCCAAGGGAATCTGAATATGAGCTTCGATCACCGCAAATACCGCCCCGCTCCCGTCATCGCCTTGGCGGACCGTCAATGGCCCAACCGGGTGATGACGCAGGCGCCGCTCTGGTGCGCCGTGGACTTGCGCGACGGCAACCAGGCGCTGGTCGAACCCATGACGGTGGCCCAGAAGCTGCAGATGTGGGCGCTGATGGTCCATGTGGGCTTCAAGCATATCGAGGTGGGTTTCCCGGCCGCCTCCCAGCCCGACTTCGACTTCGTGCGGGAGCTTATCGAGCGCAACCTGATCCCGGACGACGTGACCATACAGGTGCTGGTGCAGGCCCGCGAAGATCTGATCGCCCGCACCTTCGAGGCGCTCAAGGGGGCCAGGCGCGCCATCGTCCACGTCTACAACTCGGTCAACCCGACCCAGCGCAACTATGTGTTCAACAGCGGGCGCGAGGGGGTCAAGGCCATCGCCGTGCAGGGGGCGCGCTGGGTACGCGAGCATGCGGCGCGCAACCCCGGCACCGAGTGGAGCTTCCAATATTCCCCCGAGAGTTTCAGCAGCACAGAGGTGGAGTTCGCGGTGGAGGTGTGCGACGCGGTGATCGACGAGTGGCGGTCCGCCGCCCGCCCCATGATCCTCAACTTGCCCGCCACGGTCGAGGTGAGCACCCCCAACGTGTTCGCGGATCAGGTGGAGTGGTTCTGCCGCCACCTCAAGGCGCGCCCCGAGGTGAGCATCTCCATCCACACCCACAACGACAGGGGCTGCGGCGTGGCCGCTGCCGAGCTGGCGGTGCTGGCGGGGGCCGATCGCATCGAGGGCACCCTGCTCGGCAACGGTGAGCGTACCGGCAACATGGACATAGTCACCATGGCCATGAACCTCTACAGCCAGGGCATAGATCCCGAGCTGGACTTGTCGGACATGGATGCCATCGTCGCCACCGTGGGCGCCTGCACCCAGATAGCCCTGCATCCGCGCCACCCCTACGCGGGGGAGCTGGTCTACACCGCGTTTTCCGGCAGCCACCAGGATGCGATCCGCAAGTCCCTGGCGGCCCCCAAACCCGATGCCTTCTGGGATGTGGCCTACCTGCCCATAGACCCGGCCGATCTCGGCCGCAGCTACGAGGCGGTGATCCGCATCAACAGCCAGTCCGGCAAGGGGGGCGTCACCTACCTGCTGGAGCGAGATCTCGGCCTGCAACTGCCGCGCTGGCTGCAAATTGACTTCAGCCGCCGGGTGCAGGCCCAGGCGGAGGCGAGCAGCAGCGAGATCAGCCCCGAGCAGATCCGCGCCCTGTTCGAGCAGCATTACCTCGAGCCGCTGCACGGCTATCGCATCGGCCGCTTCCAGCTCGGTCACGACAGTCAGGAGAGCCTGCGCCTCGAGTTGCAAACCCCGGACGGCACGTTGCAGCTGTGTGGTGAGGGGGAGGGGGCCATCACGGCGCTGGTCAACGGCTGGGAGCGCCAGACCGGGATGCACATCGACGTGCTCGACTACTCGGAGCATGCCCTCTCTGCCGGCACCGAGTCCCGCGCCGCCGCCTATGTGCTGCTCAGCGTCGATGGCGTGCGGATGTGCGGGGTCGCCATCGGCCGCGACGTGGTCAACGCCTCCCTGCAGGCGGTGATCAATGGAGCGGCCCAGATCCGCGCCCTGCGGCAGAGTGCCTGAGGTCATGGGGAGGGTGTCCGTGGCATGACCCGGCGCAGCGCATCCTCGTCTCGCTCACAGTTCCCCTCGCCCCTGTGGTGAGGGGATTGTTTTTTATGGAAATATCGGCTCACAATGGGCACTGGCCTGGCGGTCCGAAAGCGGTCGCATCGGGATAGGGACAGTGACGTTCAGGAGCCAGAAAGACGATGAAGACTCTCCCCAGTTTATCCATACACCCGGCCAGACTGTTTTCCCTCTCCCCCTGCCGCCGCTTAGTCCTCCTTGCCCTGCTGGGCTCCTTGCTGCTGGTCGCCAGTCTGGATGCTTACTGTTTCGACAGGCTGGTGCAGAATCATCTGCGCACCATAGGTGCCCTGGCCGAGGCCATCAACGTGGTGACCCTGCTGTTCATGTTCTGGGTGGTGCAGTGCGCCCAGATCTCCAGCAAGACCTACTTCTTCCTCTCTGCCGGCCTGGGGGTGTGGCTCGTCTCGGGGGCCATCGACGTGATGGACGAGGCCTACTTCCAGCCCTGGTGGCTCTCCACGGTCGAAGACAGCCTGCGCTCCCTCGGCATGCTGGCCACGGCCTGGGGAGTGCTGTTGTTGCTGCAACAGATGCACGGCACCCACCTTAGGCTGGCGTCGCTTGCCATGTCGGATGAACTGACCGGGCTCTCCAATCGCCGCTCGTTTCGCTCCGTGCTGGAGGCCCGTGCAGAGGCGGGGACCCCGCTGCTGCTGCTGGATCTGGATCACTTCAAGCAGATCAACGATCGTTATGGCCACGGCATAGGTGACAACGTGTTGCGGGAGTTCGGCTGCCTGCTGCGCCAGCACTGTCCGCCGAATGGGGTGGTGGCGCGGCTGGGCGGGGAGGAGTTTGCCCTCTGGCTGCCCGGCACCCCGGCCGAGCAGGCCCATGCCCTGGCGGAGCAGATGAGGCGCGCCACCGAGGCGCTGGTCTCGGGGGACGGGGTGCGGTTTACCGTGAGCATAGCCGTCGGTGTCTGCCATGCCGGGGAGGCTGTCGAAGCCCTTTTCCGGCGCACCGATCTCGCCCTCTATCGGGCCAAGCACCTGGGTCGCAACCGGGTTGAGCTGGCGTGACGACGGGCCCTGACAGGTGCCGTGGGACGGGCAGCCGAAAATGGACGCGATTGAACGGCTGCCTTCAGATTGCCCACCCGATCCACTACAATGGCCGCCTGTTTGCGTTCGGGGCCCCCTTGCATCGATGATGCGCGAGCCGCCCGGCGCCTTGTCTCTTTAGCGGAAGCCTTCATGATCCCTCTCTCCTCCTTCTCCACGGGGCGCCTGCTCGCCCTGCCGCTGCTGATGGCCGCCTTGCTGGCGGGCTGTGCCAGCGAGCCGACAGCCCCGGCGCAGGACGCCGCCAGCGCTCAGCAACAGGCCAAACAACCCAAGGCCATGCAACCGCGCAAGCCGGCCGACATGAAGAGCCGCATAGTGCGCTTCCTGCCCGCCAACGTGTCCGACAAGCAGGGCTGGGCCAATGACGTGGTGACCGCGCTCTCGACCCAGGGCATAGCGGTGAGCGATCACAACGTCTGCAGCGTGCTGGCGGTGGCGGAGCAGGAGGCGACCTATCAGGCGGATCCCGTGGTGCCCGGCCTTGGCAAGATCGCCTGGAAGGAGATCAACCGGCGGGCGGCCAAGCTGCTGATCCCCGAGTTTGTGGTGCGCACCGCCCTCGGCATCGAGTCCCCCACCGGCAAGTCCTACGCAGAGCGCATCGACAAGCTGCGTACCGAGCGGGAGATGAGCGAGATCTTCGAGGACATGATAGGGGAGGTGCCCATGGGCAAGACCCTGTTTGGCAACATGAACCCGGTGCGTACCGGTGGCCCCATGCAGGTCAGCATCGCCTTCGCCGAGGCCAACGCCCGTGGCTACCCTTATCCCGTCAAGGATTCCATCCGCCACGAAGTCTTCACCCGCCGTGGCGGCATCTGGTTTGGCACCAAACACATCTTCGGTTATCCCGCCGATTACCCTGATACCCTCTATCGCTTCGCCGACTTCAATGCCGGCTGGTACGCGAGCCGCAACGCCGCCTTCCAGGCCGCCGTCAGCCGGGTGAGCGGCAAGACCCTGGCGCTGGATGGGGATCTCATCCGCTACGACTCCGACCAGCCCGGCAACACCGAGCTCGCGGTCCACGGCATCGCCAGCCGGATCAACATGAGCAAGCAGGCGATCCACCAGAGCCTGCGCACAGGGGACAGCGCCGAGTTTGCCCAGACCGACCTCTACCACAGGATCTTCACCTTGGCCGATCAGCAGGCTGGCAAGCGGCAACCCCGCGCCGTGCTGCCCGGCATCCAGCTCAAGAGCCCCAAGATCACTCGCAACCTCACCACCGCCTGGTTCGCCAAGCGGGTGGATGACAGGGAGCAGCGCTGCGTCAAGCGCATGGCGGCCATTCAATGACCACATAGGGGAAAACAAGGGCGGCCAATGGCCGCCCTTGTTTTTGTTGGGGTAGCTCTTGAGCAACGCAGAGTGTCTGTTGGCTCAAGGGTGTTGGAGGCGATGACTCTCTCTATGTTCAGGCAGTTGGCTTTCAGACAGCGTCACTAAGGTGAGGACGAGACAATGCCTCTGCACTTTGGATACCCGCTACAACCCCAAAACGGGTTGCCCTTATTTTCCCCTCGACTGGCGGTACGCAAGATCATGGGGTTGCCGCATTTAGGACATGCGGGGACGGCATGGACGGTCTCGATAGTGCCTTGCTCAGCGGTGCGTTTGTCATGGTCAACTGAGGATGTATTGCGTGCCACGGATTTTATGGGGGCCATGCCATGGCGTGCCTTGAGCCGTGCCACATGTTGTTTATGAGTCTGCCAGTTGGCGGCCAATCGCCCTCGCTGGATGGTCTCGACTATCCTATCCACTTCGTCCTGGCGCAATAGCTGGGTGGTTTTGCTCTTGATGTAGGGAATAAAGCCGCGGTTGAGCACATTCTCCGGCATCGGCGTCTTGAAGGTACAATCGCCGATAAAGTAGACCACCGAATGGAGTTGATGGTCCGCCAGCCCCAGCAGGGACTTGAGCGTCATCACATGCTTGTAGTTCTGGTGCAGGGGGTTCTGGAAGCTGTGCTTGCGGCGGTAGATCTGCTGAGTCCAGTGCTTGTGTGCAGGATTACCGAAGATCCACCCCTTCATGTTCTTGGTTTCAATCACGAAGACCCCGTAGCGGGAGACGATGATGTGATCGATCTGGGTGGAGCCATCTTCGGTCGGCAGGGTCAGGTTCTTGAGTAGTCGGTAGTCTCGCTTGTCGAGAAATAGCCGGATCGAGAGATTGAGAAACCATTCCCCCACCATCCCCTTGAACCAGGGTGTTTTTATCACGGTGGCAATCAGTAACAGTGGCAGCAGATACCAGAGCTGAGCAAGCAGCAAGGTAATGACGGGAGTGAAGTCCATTTCATCGACTCTCCATGGGAGCTTGCTTAAGGGTTAAGCCTCGATAGTAATCAGGCTGCGGCACTTGGGATATCCTGGATAGCCCGGAAGGTATCACCCCGTTTATCGGCTACAAGAAGTGGTGACTGGTGGAATATAGCGGGTAAATAGCCAGTCTATCCGGAGGCATGCCTAGTTTGATCCCAATGCTCGAGGTGCCGCTCTTTAACTGGCTCAGTCGTTGTCGCAGATTTGTACCTGGATCCGCAACAGGCCGCGAAAGCCTCTGGCGGCGTAGTAAGACTGGGCGCCGTTGTGATAGAGGAACACCTGGCCATAGCGGCGATCGCAGAACAGGGCGCCACCTAGTTGCCTGATGTCGGCGGGGGTCTTGACCCAGCTCGAGGTCTTGGCATCGAAGCCGCCAAGCCGTTGCAGTGCCCGATATTCTGACTCCGTCAGCAAGTCGATGCCCATGGCCGCGGCCATCTCCATGGCACTGCCTTCCGGCCGGTTCTCCTTTCTGGACTCCAGTGCCGCTCTGTCATAGCAGAGGCTTCTGCGCCCGGCGGGACTCTCTGCGCTGCAGTCACAGAAGAGGAAGGCCCCGTGCTCATCCTGGCCGATGACGTCCGGCTCGCCGCCCGTATCCTCCATTGCCTGCAGCGAGCGCAACTGCGTGGGCGCCGCCTCCAGCCTGGCTTGTACGGCCGACCACGCCAGCCCGGCATGGCGGTGCATGTTTGCCTCAAAGCGAGTCTGCAAGATGGCGAGCAGTGCCTCTGTCTGCTGCTTGGTCAGGTTCATGATCCATCGTCCTCCGAGATAGGAGCGTCTCGCCGCTCGTGGATAAAGAGTGGATACGGCATAGCATCGCGCCCATGGGGCCGTCCCGTGAAGGGGCATTTGCGGCATGACCCTATCCACTTGTGTCTTTGACGACAGATTATGGCCCAGAGTCGTTGCCGTGGGGCAGGCGCCAACGGCACGCCCTTGCACAGCGAGAGTGTTGGCAAAACCCATGATGGGGTTCGTTGACGCGAGGGGGAGCGGTACTTGTCTGCAGTAGGCGGGAATACCTGAAATGACAAAGCCCCAAAAAGGGGCCCTGGATCTGCACGGCGCTAAGGCCTGACTGGAAAGGGTTGTCTTGCCTATAGGGTCGACGATTCGTCTGGCATGAGTCAGATGGCCTGGCGCCAGGAGCGATTAACCCCGGCTGATGCCCTGTACATGACCCTGGGCATCGCTGACGCAGCGCCACAGCTTGGCATCGTTGGCTACCTTGATGTCGACGCCGGTGGCGGCCTGGGATTCGGCCACATAGTCGATAACCAGCGAGCTCTGGGCGGCGCCGCTCTCCTTGGCCACCGCCTTCAGGCAGGCTTTTTCCGCCGGCTTGGTCTGGCTGTTGCTGCCGTTATAGGCGGCCTGGGCCGTGCTGGCTACCGCGGCCTGCTCGGTCTGGCAGATGCCGTTGCCACCGTGCTTGACGGTGTAGCTGATGCTCAGTCCACCCTCGTTCATGATGGAGAGGGTGGTCTTGCCAGACTTCGCCTCGTAATAGGTGGGGCTGAATTTCTTGACGGTGGCATTCTTGCCATTGATGGAGACGACGCCAGACTCGGCGTGGGCCTTGATATTCCCCGGGCAGCTGGCGCTGAAATCCGGAACCTGGGCCTGGGCAACACCCGCGAGCAGCAACATAGACAGGGTGATCATGGTCTTTTTCATAGAGTAACCTCAAACAGCGAGCAGTTAATAAAACGGGTAATGACATCAATGTGCACGAGGGGGACTGGGCCGGCCTCGTCCATCTATTGCATCCTGTCGGGGGCTCAATCTAGCAGGCGAGGGGAAGAAGTAAAATAAAACGAAATACGCAGAAATAAAAACCTGTGAAAAAATATAAATATTATATATCAGTAGCTTACTGCGTTGTTTCGACTGTGTTAGGGCGACGTCCATTCCACGGTCGCCGCCCTCTTCTCGCCGCAACGGTCAAGCGAAGGCTAGGCGTCGGCCATCATGGCGGCTTGCTGGCGGGGGAACATGAGCCCTGGCCTCGAGGGATGATTGAATGGCGTCCCTCCGCTGAGCAGGCCGGGTGAGGCTCACCGAGATCCGGGGCAAATCGCATCTTACGAATGGCGTAATGGCGCTCTTATGATTGAGACCGGCCAAGGCGCCATTGCGTTAGAAACTCATCGCCAGCCCGACGGAATAGCCGCTGGTGTTGTGGCTGAACATATAACGGCCGACCAGCCGGGTGCGGCTGATGAAGATATCGTATTTGCTGCTGTCGAGTTCGAGCCCGAGGCCGAGCGAGTTGAGGCTGTTGAAGCCGAGCAGGCCGCGCTGCTCACCGAGGTATTCGGTGCGGGCCGCCTCCAGCACATAGCGCAGCGGGCGATCCAGCAGGGTCCAGTCCCACATGGGGGCGCGACGACGCAGATAGAGCCCCAGGTTCTCCGCCTCAGCCTGACCGGCGACGCTGGATGCGGTGCCGGAGTAGCTCTGCAGCTGCTGATAGGAGTAGCGCAGCTCCGCATCTATGTCCTGACTCTTGGAGAACAGCTCGTAGTCGAGCATCAGCGATCCCCCAAGGCCATAGACGTTGAGCCGGCCGCCGTCGAGAAAATCGAGGTTCTTGCCCGTCTTGTGAGAGATGAAGGCGGCGCCGATGCGCAGATCGCTGGCCACTGTCCCCAGGGTGAAGTTGCCGATGGGGCGCAGCACCAGGTTGCCGCCCCAGCGGTCACGGTGCAGGCTGAAGTCCCAGCCGATGCCACCGGTGGCGCTCAGGCTGTTCCACTTGACCGGGATGGTGCGAGTTTCATTGCCGTCGCTGAACACGAACTGGGGATCGTAGCGGCTGTAACCCAGGGTGCCCTCCAGATAGATGGGGAACCCCTCGCTCATGGTGGCGCCGCCGCCGAGCTGGGTGATGGTCAGCGCCGCCTGTTCATTGGTGCTGCTGCCGATATCCAGGTTGCTGGCGGTGATGTCGGGCACCACGGCGAAGCTCATCAGGGAGACAACGGCATTGGCGCGCTGCTGAATGATGGACCCATCGTTGGCCTGGGCCGCCAGGCTGAACAGCCCGAGGCCAGTCAGTGAGAGAATTCTGCCGTAAGAAGAGGGGATCAGCGCCATACCTTGCTCCGTGATGTCCTCGTCCGATGAGGAACTTTTACACTGTAACGGTTTTTATTCCCCTTGGCAGCCAAGTCGTTGTGTCAACTGACAATATTATCGTCCAACGGGGCAGCGCCGCCGTCTGCCGCCCACCGCGCCAGCAGGGCTGGGTGCGCCTTTTGGCGAGGAAATGTGCGCATAACATGACGGACATTAATTTCTTGTTCAGTTCGACCGGTGTATAACGGTCATCCCACAGGAAGTATGGGGTGAGGCAACAGGGACAAACTGCCGGGTGAGGACCCTTGGGTCGTCATGACGGGTTCGCACTATGTTGACGGGAGTCAGACCAGATGCAGGACATGCTGCATGCCATATGGCATCAGGATTTTGAACAGCTTATTCATATGCAGGCCGTGGGTCTGCTCGTCACCTGCCTGGTGGTGATCCTCTTTCTCGAATCGAGTTTCGTCTTCCTGCCGCTGCCCGGCGACAGCGTGGTGCTGCTGGCCGGTGGCCTGGTCGGGCTCGGGGTGGTCGGCCTGGAAGTGCCGCTGCTCTATCTGCCGCTGGCGACCGGCTGCGGCAGTCTGATCGCCTATCTGCAGGGGAGGGCGCTGCAAGGCACCCGTTTCATGCAGAAGGTGGAGAAGGTGATCCCCGATGGCAGCCTGCCCAAGGCGACCCGCCTGCTGGAAAAGTACGGCTTCTGGGCCATGTTCATCTCCCGCTTCATTCCCTTCGTCAGGGTGCTGACCCCCATGCTGATGGGGGTGGGTCATCTGGACAGGTTCAAGCTGGTGATGGCAAGCTTCGCCAGCGCCTTCCTCTGGGCCCTGGTGCTGGGGCTGGTGGGCCGCTTCGTCATGCTCTCCCCCTTCTTCGCCCAGTATCACGAGCTGCTGACCAAGTGCCTGCTGATGACCTCGTGCGTGCTGTTTGTGGTCGCCGTCGCCACCATCGTCTTCCGCTTGTTCAAGCGCTCGAGCGATCGGGCCAGCTGATCCTCCCCCGCGGTGGGCCGCCTGGCCCGCCGCACTTTTGCCTCGTCGCGCGCGTTCAATCCAGCCTCTGGCCGAGGGCAAGTCTGGCCGGCGGGCGAGGCGATCGCGGTGGCTCGCCATCTCCCCTCCCGAACACAATGAAAATACAGGCCATTTGAGGCGGAATTTGTGACGCCTATCTGTTACACTTCGCGCCCGCCATTTTCCGGCTCACTCTCTGACGCTATGTCAGATTCAGCCGTCCTTGGCCGCAAGCCTCGCCGATGCCGCGCCACAAGCCGGCTCAAGCCACTTAAGCCAACTACAGCCCAGCTGGAACACAGGAACCCAATATGAGATTTGAATCGTTCGATTTTGCCCCCGAGATTTTGCGCGCCATCTCAGATTGCGGTTATCAGGAGATGACCCCTGTGCAGCAACAGGCGATCCCGACCATCCGTCGTGGTAGCGACGTGCTGGCCAGCGCCCAGACCGGGACCGGCAAGACCGCCGCCTTCGCGCTGCCGATCCTGCAACGCCTGCTGGACAAGCCGGCCGAGCTGCAGCCGTCCAACGCCCGGGTGCTGATCATGACCCCGACCCGCGAGCTGGCCGAGCAGATCACGAACAACATCAATGACTTCGCCAAGTACCTCGAGATCACCGTGCTGACGCTGGTGGGCGGTGGCAAGCAAGACGTGCAGGCCAAGAAGCTGAAAGCAGGCGCTCACATCATAGTGGCGACCCCGGGTCGTCTGCTGGAGCATCTGACCGCCTGCAACCTCAGCCTCTCCGGCGTCGAGTGCCTGGTGCTGGACGAAGCGGATCGCATCCTCGACATGGGCTTCAGCGCCGATGTGCAGCAGATCCTGCAAGCGGTCAACAAGCAGCGCCAGAACCTGCTGTTCTCCGCCACCTTCTCCGACGCGGTGAAGAAGCTCGCCAACCTGATGCTGGACCGCCCGCAGATCATCAGCGTCAACAAGCAGAACTCCACCGCCGACACCGTCAGCCACACCGTCTATCCGGTGGAGCAGAAGCGCAAGCGCGAGCTGCTGTCCGAGCTCATCGGCAAGCAGAACTGGCAACAGGTGCTGGTGTTTGCCAGCACCCGCGAGAGCTGTGACGTGCTGGTGGAAGAGCTGAACCTGGATGGCATCAAGGCCGCCGTGGTGCACGGTGACAAGGCGCAAGGCAGCCGTCGCCGCGCCCTGCGCGAATTCGTGGAAGGCAAGGTACGGGTGCTGGTGTCCACCGAGGTGGCCGCCCGTGGGCTGGATATCCCGGATCTGGAATACGTGGTCAACTACGATCTGCCGTTCCTGGCCGAGGATTACGTCCACCGCATCGGCCGTACCGGCCGCGCCGGCAAGAGCGGCATGGCGATCTCCTTCGTCAGCCGTGAAGAGGAGCGCACCCTGATCGAGATCGAGCAGCTGATCGGCCAGAAGATCCGCCGCATCATGGTGCCGGGCTACGAGGTGAGCAGCCGTGACGAGCTGATCAAGCAGCTGCACGAGCGTCGCCGCTTCGGCAAGCGTCCCCAGCGCGAGGATAACGCCGCCGCCCAGGCCATGGCCGAAGCCAAGCTGCAGGGTCAGCGCCTCAAGCGCCTGGCGGCCGCCAAGAAGCCCCGTCAGTCGAAATAAGCAGGCAAGCTCTGCGCGGGGGCCAGCAGCCCCCATCCCGTAAAGGCGCCAGTGGCGCCTTTACGCTGTTGATGACCCGCCCGTCTCTCTGAGGATCCGTGATGACCCCTCCCAACTACAATCAGGCCCTGTTCGACATGGCCACCCAGAGCCTGGCCGAGCTGGCGCGCACCGCCGAGCAGAAGGCCGGCAAGCGCACCCCCGCCCAGGAAAGCCACTTCCTCTGCACCTGGATGGCGGATTCCCTCAAGGAGAAGCGCTTCTCCCGGCTGGTGATGGAGGATCTGAAAGGCTGGATCCAGCAGGGCCGCACCCTGGGGGCCGGCGCCGCTCTCAAGGGTCTGCTGGAACGCATCGTCTGCCAGTACGGTCGCGCCATGGCGGAACCCGAGCAACTGGGCGCCAGGCTCGCCGCCCTGCTGGCCGAGTTGGAAAGCATGGGTTGGTTAGTGTTTACCGACAGCGAACTGAACGCCAAGCTGCGGCTGCTGAGTCAGGGTCAGTCCAGCCTGGTGATCTCGGCCAGCGAGTATCAGGGGCATATCGCCGAAGGGGAGCTGCTCAAGCCGCTGACCCTCTATGTGCGCGGTGACGAGAAGCAACTGGCACAGGCGGCCTTTGCACAGGGCCTGCTGCTGAGCCAGGGCGACAAGAAGGCCACCCTGGTCAAGCACCACAAGGCGTATCGACTGGTGCCCGCCAATGCCCAGCCCGCCCTGGCGCTGCTGGCCGAGGCCAATATCTGACGACAGTAGCGTCTCTGCTCCCATGACCCCGGCCCTGTGCCGGGGTTTTTTATGGCCAAAAAACAGGGCAGGAACGAGTGACGGGGCGACGCCTTCATCTGTTTCCGCCCCCAATGCTGTCGCAGGGCGAGGGGGTTGCGAGGTGCCCCCTCCGATGGGGGGCGTCCCCCATATGGTGAGATGGTGGCGCAAAACTTCTGCTCTAGGGTGAGTGGGCCCCAAAGAGGGCCTTAGGGAAGCAAACCGCCTGATGGCGCTACTCAATGAATGAGGAAACATGATGAAAGCAACTCCAATTGCCCTGCTGCTGGCCGCGATGCTGGCCTCTCCGCTCTGCGCCGCCGGGCTCGATGCCAGGCTCACCCTGGTGGATGGCGGCACGGACGATGTGCGGGTCAACCTGACTCTGACCAACACGGGGGATAAGCCCATCCGCCTGCTCAAGTGGCAACTGCCGGGCAGCGAGGACGCGCCCCTGTTCCTGGTGGAGCGCGATGGCCAGCGGGTCGGCTACGAGGGGGCCCTGATCAAGCGGGCGGCACCGACCGACAAGGACTTCCAGCAGCTCAAGGCCGGCCAGAGCCTGACGCTGCAGGCCGAGGTGTCCGGCCTCTACGATATGAGCGCCCAGGGCCAATACAGCATTCGCTACCGGTTGCCGGCCCTGCCGCAGGAGGCGAAGGCCGCCAAGGCCAAGCAGGCCCAGGCCAGCGAGTCCAACGCCGTCAGCCTCTGGGTGGAGGGGGTGAACGATGAGCGGGTGCAGGCCAAGGCCGCTCCCCTGGCCGAGCCGCAGGCCGTCACCGCCTCGGTCAGCTTCAGCGGACGCTGCACCAACACCCAGAAGAGCGACATCCTGACGGCGCTGGATGCGGCCGGCACCATCAGCAACGACTCCAGCAGCTACCTGGCGGTGGACAAGCCGAGTGGCCAGCGCTATCGCAGCTGGTTTGGCGCCTATGATGCCTCCCGCTGGGATCAGGCCGAGACCCACTTCAGCAAGATCAAGGATGCAATAGACAACAAGCCGCTCACCTTCGACTGCGGCTGCAAGCAGAGCTACTTCGCCTACGTCTATCCGGATCAGCCCTACAAGGTCTATCTGTGCAAGAGCTTCTGGACCGCCCCCGTCACCGGCACCGACTCCCGCGCCGGCACCATAGTTCACGAGCTGAGCCACTTCAACCTGGTGGCAGGGACGGACGATCTGGGTTACGGTCAGGCCAATGCCCGCAACCTGGCGAGCACGGATCCGCTGAAGGCGCTGGGTAACGCCGACAATCACGAGTATTTCGCCGAGAATACCCCGAGCGAAAATTGATCCCTACCGGGGCCGCAAGGCCCCCTTTTGAAGGAAGGAGGCGCCATGATGACGCTCTTGCTGACCACGCTCGCGCTCGCCCCCCTGAAGTGCGAACTGTCGGTGCAGGCCGAAAGCCGGGTGAACGAGCCGCTGCCCCTGGTGATGACCCTGACCAACCAGGGGGAGGGGCCCATCGAGGTGTTGAGCTGGTTCACCCCGTTCGAGGGCTGGTTCGCCGATGCCATCGATCTCACCCTGGCGGATCGGCCGATAGCCTACAGGGGGCCGCTCGCCAAGCGGGGCAACCCCGGCGCCGACGACTTCTTCATCCTGGGAGCCGGCCAGCAGAGCCGGGCGGATGCGGAGCTGACCCAGGTCTACGACTTGTCGCGCCCCGGGGTCTATCACCTCAGCTACCACGCCCAGCCGCTGACCCTGACCCAGGGGGTGGCGCCGATCTGCCCCGCCATCAGCTTTAGCCGCATCGCCGCGCCCTAAGCGGCGCTGCGTCCCGTCGCGTCCAGCAGCCCCACGGCGCGGGCGGCGACCGCCAGATAATGGGGCGAGCGCGCCCGCTCCCGCCAGCAGCAGTGCACCAGCTTGATCACATGATCGTCCAGGCTGACCAGCGCCCGCGGCAGCACCAGCTCCCAATCCAGCCCTGTGGCGTCCGGCCAGTGCAGGGAACGCAACGCGGGCGCCCCGACCGTGACGTAGGCGGCGGCTACCCCCTGCCACATCAGCGTTTGCCAGGGGGCTTGCAGTGCCTCTGGCAGGTGGCGTGCGACTATGGCGGCGGCCCGGCTGCCGGTCACCAGGTGCAGCCCTGTGAAGTTGCGGGTCTGCCAATAGAGGGGCAGGGCGACCTCGGCCAGCTGTGCCAGCACATCTTGCCCGCCATCGAGACTGCGTGGCAGCGAGCCTGGCCAGCGTGGATCCGCCACCACCTGCCGCAGGCGCGCGGTGATCCACTCGCCCTGCCAGCGCGATCCCTCCCAGTGAGCCGACAGCCCGGCCAGCAGGCGGGTGACGTCCCGGCAGGGCGCCCCTTCCCCGGCAGGCAGGATCAGGGCCTTGCACTGCCAGGCGGCCAGCGCCGCCGCCTGCTCTCCCAGATGGCCATTTTCCAGCGCGCAGGCGAAGCGGATGAGGGGGTGAAAGGCGCCCCCCGCGGGTGAGCAGCGCCGCGCCAGCAGGGCCTCGAAGCTGGGCAACCAGCCCTCTTTGGCGAAGCGGAGCACCAGCTGCTGGCGCAGCTCCACGAACAGGGTCTCCGCTTCTTCGCCCTGATTGTTCACCCCGGCCGGCAGGGCCTGGGTGGTCTGCCAATGGGTGAAGAAGTGCTGCAACTGTTGGGGACTGGCCCCCATCTCGTGCAGGGCGTGCAGCGCCATGGGGCAGTGGTTGGTGGTGTCCCGGCCATTGAGGGCGAAGGTCTGGTTGGCATCGAGCAGGGCATGCAGGTAATCCATAAGCGTTTGACTCCTTTTATGAGGGGAGACAGGATTGTGCAAGTTAAAGCTAACTTGAGGTCAAGGGTGAAGATGCAGCGCAAGTGGTTGGCCATCGGCCAGATAGTCAAACGCTCAGGCGTCAACGCCAGCGCCCTGCGCTTCTACGAGCAGCGGGGCTTGCTGAGCAGCGTGCGCAACGACGGCGGGCGGCGCCTCTATCCGCAGGATGCGCTGCGTCGCATCGCCTTCATCCGGGTGGCGCAGGGGATGGGACTGAGCCTGGGCGAGATTGGCGAGGCGCTCGCCGGCCTGCCCGATGGCCGCACCCCGGATCGCGGCGACTGGGAGCAGATCGCCAGCCAGTGGCAGGGGCTGCTCGATCGGCGTATCGAGGCTCTGCAACTGATGAAGCGCAAGCTCACCTCCTGCATCGGCTGCGGTTGCCTGTCACTCGATCACTGCGCCCTCTACAACCCGGCCGATCAGGCCGCCGGGCAGGGCAGCGGCCCCCGTTATCTGCTGGGGGATGTGCCGCCATCCGGCGAGTGATCAGAAGATGATAAACATGAACGCTGGCTCGGCATCTGGTGCGCCGAGGCCCCCGTACTTGCCCATCCCTATTTGTTGACCCATCCCCTCGCCATCTTCGTTAGTCATTATCTTGCTTAATATCGCCATATTTCATGGTTCGATAACGGCACCCCCCGCGTTATGTTTTGTCCATGCCGTCAACACCGCATCAATATCGGGTTATTACGATGGCGTCGGGAGCCCTGAATAATAATCACATGGCTTCATCCTATTATCCTTGGCAAGAAGTTGGATGCTCATAAATATAACGAGGTAAATAATGAAACATTTGCGATCCCTGTTTTTATTAGCCGCGCTTCCCCTGGCCGTGATGACCTCGGCCGAGGCCCAATCCAGTCTTGCCTCTATCCAGAGCGCCGGGGTGATCAAGATAGGCACCGAAGGCGCATACCCCCCGTTCACCTATCACGACAAGAGCGGCAAGCTGGTGGGCTTTGATGTGGAGATCGGCGAACTGATCGCCAGCGGTCTCGGGGTCAAGCCGGACTTCGTCGAAGGCAAGTGGGATGGGCTCATCGCCGGGGTGGATGCCAGGCGCTACGACCTGGTGCTGAACGAGGTGGCCATCACCCCGGATCGGCTGAAAAAATATGATTTTTCAGATCCTTACATCATCTCCAAGGCGGTGGTGGTGGTGCACAGCGACAACAGCAGCATCAACAGCTTCGCGGATCTGAGGGGCAAGAAATCCTCCCAGTCCCTGACCAGCAACTTCGCCCAACTGGCGAAGGCATCGGGGGCCGAGGTGGTGGCCACCGAGGGCTTCAACCAGTCGCTGGAGCTGGTGCTGAGCGGGCGGGTGGATGCCACCATCAACGACAGTCTCTCCTACCTGGACTTCAAGAAACAGAAGCCGGATGCCAAGTTGAAGGTGGCGGCAACCGAGGCGAAGGGGGATCAATCGGCCGTGCTGCTCGCCAAGGGACAACCGGAATTGCTGGCCGCCATCAATCAGACGCTGCGCACCGCCAAGCAAGACGGCAGCTATCAGAAGATATCGCTGAAATATTTTGGCACTGACGTCTCGCAATAATATCGCGGCAACATAATAACAACCGAGGAAATTAACGTGCCAGCCTGGTTGCAGTTAATGATCGACTCTTTTTGGCCCCTGCTCAGCGCGGGGCTTATTTTTACCGTGCCATTGACGCTGATCACCTTCGTGCTGGGAATATTGCTTGGATTTCTGGTGGCACTGGCAAGGCTGTATGGTCCGGCTCCCCTGATTGTGCTGGTCCGCTTCTATGTCTGGCTCATTCGGGGCACGCCACTGCTGGTGCAGCTGTTCCTCATCTTCTACGGCTTGCCGAGCGCCGGCATAGTGCTGGATGCCTTCACTGCCGCGGTCATCGGCTTCACCCTCAACATCGGCGCCTACAGCTCGGAGATCATCCGCGCCACCCTGGCGGCTATCCCGAAAGGGCAGTGGGAGGCGGCCCACTCCATCGGCATGAACTGGCCCCAGGTGATGTGGCGGGTGATACTGCCACAGGCGGCGCGCATCGCGGTGCCACCGCTCTCCAACACCTTCATCTCGCTGGTCAAGGACACCTCGCTGGCGGCGGCGGTGACGGTACCCGAGTTGTTTCAGGCCGCTCAGCGGCTCGCCTCCGTCACCTATGAGCCGCTCATCCTCTACACCGAGACGGCCATCATCTACCTGCTGTTCAGCTCGGTGCTCTCCACCCTGCAAGACTGGCTGGAGCGCAAGTTGACCCACAAAGAGACCCGGGAGGTCGCCCCATGATCCGGTTGAGTGGTATCGAGAAGCAATTTGGCGGCCAGCGGGTGCTGAAGGGGGTCGGTCTTGCGCTGGCGGCGGGCAGCGTCACCGCGCTGATCGGTCCCTCCGGCAGCGGCAAGAGTACCTTGCTGCGCTGCGTGAATCTGCTGGAGCGGCCGGATGCGGGGCGACTGGTGCTGGGGGGGATCGAGCTCGACTTCTCCCATCACCTGTCGCGCCAGAGCGTGCTGAGCCTGCGCCAGCAGACCGGCATGGTGTTCCAGAACTTCCAGCTGTTTCCGCACATGACGGTGCTGGAGAACGTGATCGAAGGCCTGGTGACGGTGCTGAAGTGGCCGAAGGCCAAGGCGGTGGCGCGTGGTTTGCTGCTGCTCGACAAGGTGGGGCTCAGCCACAAGGCCGAGACTGTGCCCGCCACCCTCTCCGGCGGCCAGCAGCAGCGGGTCGCCATCGCGCGGGCACTGGCCCAGTCACCCAAGGTGCTGCTCTGTGACGAGCCGACCTCGGCACTGGATCCCGAACTCGCGCTGGAGGTGGTGGCCGTGCTGCGCCAGCTGGCCCGCGAAGGCACCACCATGCTGATCGCCACCCATGATCTGCGCCTGGCGGCCCAGATAGCGCAACAGGTGATCTTCCTCGAGGCGGGGGAGATAGTGGAGGCGGGCAGTGCGCGCCAGATGTTCACCACCCCCAGGCGGGCACGCACCTTCGAGTACATCTCCACCCTGACCGAGCGGTTGCCGGAGAACTGGAGCATCTAGTGGCCGCCGTGGTGAACGGGTGGTTAGCCACCTAAAGAAACAGCCCCGCATCTGCGGGGCTGTTTGCTGGGGGGAGGTGAACCTTGGATGGCAGATTAAACGGCCAGATAGTCCATGATCCCTTCGGCGGCCTTGCGACCCTCGTAGATGGCGGTGACCACCAGATCCGAGCCGCGCACCGCATCGCCACCGGCGAACACCTTGGGGTTGCTGGTCTGGAAGGCGTAGTCCGCCTGCTCGCGGGCCTTGATGCGATCCCGGTTGTCGAGCTCGATGCCGTACTCCGCCATCCAGGGCTGGGGGTTGGGCTGGAAGCCGAACGCCATCACCACCGCATCGGCGGCCAGCACCCGCTCGGAGCCTTCGATCACCACCGGATTGCGGCGGCCGTTGGCATCGGGGGCGGCGAGCTCGGTGCTCACCACCTTGATGCCGCAGGTGCGGCCCTGGGCATCGAGCTCCACGCCGATGGGCTGCAGGTTGAACATAAATTCCACCCCTTCCTCGTAGGCGTTCTTCACCTCCCGCTTGGAGCCCGGCATGTTCTCGGCATCGCGACGGTAGGCGCAGATCACCTTGTCGGCACCCTGACGGATGGCGGTGCGCACGCAGTCCATGGCGGTATCGCCACCGCCGAGCACCACCACCTGTTTGCCGGCGAAGTCGATGTAATCGGCCTGTGCCTTCTCGAAGCCCAGCAGCCGGTTGGCGTTGGAGATGAGGTAGGGCAGGGCGTCGTACACGCCAGGCGCCGTCTCATTCTCGAAGCCGCCCTTCATGTACTTGTAGGTGCCGACCCCGAGGAAGACCGCATCGAACTCACCGAGCAAGTCGG
The DNA here is from genome assembly GCF_019218705.1 of Aeromonas sp. sif2433. NCBI lineage: Bacteria > Pseudomonadati > Pseudomonadota > Gammaproteobacteria > Aeromonadales > Aeromonadaceae > Aeromonas > Aeromonas sp. sif2433. The sequence continues at coordinate 17,623 of NZ_JAHUXD010000002.1, read as the reverse complement.
CGAAGGTGACGTCCCGGCCCACCTCGGTCTCGAGACGGAACTCGATCCCCATGCCCTCGAAGATCTCGCGCCGGCGTTGCATCACCTCTTTTTCCAGCTTGAACGAGGGGATGCCGAAGGTCAGCAGGCCGCCGATCTCCGGATACTTGTCGAACACCACGGCGCTGACACCGCTGCGCGCCAGCACGTCGGCGCAGGCGAGCCCGGCCGGGCCGGCGCCGATGACGGCGACCCGCTTGCCGGTCTGGATCACCTTGGAGAGATCCGGGCGCCAGCCCATCTCGAACGCCTTGTCGGTGATGTACTTCTCGATGTTGCCTATGGTGACGGCGCCGAATCTGTCGTTGAGGGTGCAGGCACCCTCACACAGCCGATCCTGCGGGCAGACCCGTCCGCACACCTCCGGCAGGCTGTTGGTCTGGTGGGAGAGCTCCACCGCCTCCAGGATGCGCCCCTCGTTGGCCAGCTTCAGCCAGTTGGGGATGTAGTTGTGCACCGGGCACTTCCACTCGCAATAGGGGTTGCCGCAGTCGAGGCAACGATCCGCCTGCATGCCGACCTGGGCCTGGTTGAAGGGCTCGTAGATCTCCACGAACTGGATCTTGCGGATCTTGAGCGGTTTCTTCGGCGGGTCGACCCGCTGGACATCGATAAACTGGAATACGTTCTGGCTCATAGGGTTCCCTCCTTATTGCGCCTGGATTCTGAGTTCTGCACTAGAGCGGCTGGTGTGGCCAAGCAGGGATTTGACGTCGCTGGACTTGGGCTTGATCAGCCTGAACTTGGGCACATAGGAGTCGAAATTGGCCAGTATCTCCTCGGCGCGCGAGCTGCCTGTCTCGTTCAGGTGCGCCGTGATGATGCCGCGCAGGTGCTCCTGATGGATGGCGAGATCCGCCACGTCCAGCAGTTCCACCAGCTCGGGGTTGGTGCGCTTGGCAAAGTTGCCGCACTCGTCCAGCACGTAGGCGAAACCACCTGTCATGCCCGCCGCGAAGTTGACGCCCGTGGTGCCGAGTATGGTGACTATGCCGCCGGTCATGTATTCACAGCCGTTGTCGCCTATCCCCTCGACCACTGCCAGGGCGCCGGAGTTGCGCACCGCGAAGCGCTCGCCCGCCGTGCCTGCCGCGTAGAGCTTGCCGCCGGTGGCACCGTAGAGGCAGGTGTTGCCGATAATGGCCGCTTCGTGGGACTTGAACGCCACGCCGACGTGGGGTTTGACCACCAGCTTGCCGCCGGTCATGCCCTTGCCGACATAGTCGTTGGCATCGCCGGTGAGTATCATCTCGAGGCCGCCCGCGTTCCAGACACCGAAGCTCTGACCTGCGGTGCCATTGAAGTGAACCCGAACCGGATCCGCCGCCATGCCCTGGTTGCCGTGACGCTTGACGATTTCGCCAGAGAGACGGGCACCCACCGAGCGGTCGGTGTTGCGGATGTCGTAGCGGAATTCGCCGCCAGACTTGTGCTCGACCGCGTCCAGCAGGTCCGCCACCATCTGCAAGTTGAGCGGGCCCTTGTCGAAGGTCGGGTTGTGCTGCTGGCTGAACAGGCTGGAGCCTGCCGGTGCCACCGGGCTCGCCAGTATGCCGGAGAGATCCAGCTTGGCCTGACGGGCGGTGAGGCCGGGCAGGGCCTCCAGCAGATCGGTGCGACCGATCAGATCCGTCAGCTGGGTCACCCCCAGCTGGGCCATCAGTTCGCGAGTCTCTTCGGCGATGAACTTGAAGTAGTTCATCACCATCTCCGGCAGGCCGGTGAAGTGTTCGCGGCGCAGCTTCTCATCCTGGGTCGCGACGCCGGTGGCGCAGTTGTTCAGGTGGCAGATACGCAGGTATTTGCAGCCGAGCGCTACCATGGGGCCGGTGCCGAAGCCGAAGCTCTCGGCGCCGAGGATGGCGGCCTTGATGATGTCCAGACCGGTCTTGAGGCCGCCGTCCACCTGCAGCCGCACCTTGTGGCGCAGGCCGTTGGCCACCAGGGCCTGTTGGGTCTCGGCCAGGCCCAGCTCCCAGGGGGAGCCGGCGTATTTGACCGAGCTGAGCGGGCTGGCGCCGGTGCCGCCGTCATAACCGGAGACGGTGATGAAGTCGGCATAGGCCTTGGCCACGCCGCAGGCGATGGTGCCGACGCCGGGCTCGGACACCAGCTTGACCGACACCAGGCAATCCGGATTGATCTGCTTGATGTCGAAGATGAGCTGGGCCAAGTCCTCGATGGAGTAGATGTCGTGGTGCGGTGGTGGTGAGATCAGGGTCACGCCGGGCACGGAATAGCGCAGTTTGGCGATCTGGGCGGTCACCTTGTCACCGGGCAGCTGGCCGCCTTCGCCGGGCTTGGCGCCCTGGGCCACCTTGATCTGCACCACATCGGCGTTCATCAGGTAGTGGGGGGTGACGCCGAAGCGACCAGATGCCACCTGTTTGATGCGGGAATTCTTCTCAGTGCCGAAGCGCTTGGGATCTTCACCACCTTCGCCCGAGTTGCTCTTGCCGCCGAGGCGGTTCATGGCCACGGCCAGCGCCTCGTGCGCCTCAGGGCCCAGGGCGCCTATGGACATGGCGGCGGAGTCGAAGCGGGGGAACAGGCTGGCTGCGGGCTCAACCTTGTCCAGTTCAACCGGGCTGGTGCCCTGTTTCAGGGCGAGCAGATCGCGCAGGGTGGCCACCGGCCGCTCGTTCACCAGGCGGGCGTACTCCTTGTAATCGGCGTAGTTGCCGGAGCGCACCGCCACTTGCAGGGTCTGCACCACGTCCGGGTTGTAGGTGTGATACTCGCCACCGTGGACGAACTTGAGCAGGCCGCCCTGAGTGAGCTCCTTGCGCGCCAGCCAGGCCTGGCGGGCCAGGTTGATCTGATCCTGCTGGATGTCGCCAAAATCACTGCCCTGGATACGGCTGGCGACGCCGCGGAAGCACAGCTCGACCACGGATTGGGAGAGGCCCACCGCCTCGAACAGCTGGGAGCAGCGGTAGCTCGCCACCGTGCTGATGCCCATCTTGGACATCACCTTGTAGAGGCCCTTGTTGATGCCGTTGCGGTAGTTGAGCATGGCCTGGCGCAGGCTCATCTTGAGCACGCCTTCCTCGACCTGCTTGGCGATGGTCTCGTAGGCCAGATAGGGGTAGATGGCGGTGGCGCCAAAGCCCAGTAGCACCGAGAAGTGGTGCGGGTCGCGCACGCTGGCGGTCTCCACCAGTATGTTGGCGTCGCAGCGCAGGTTGTTGTCGACCAGGGTGCGTTGCACCGCGCCCACCGCCATGGCGGCGGGAATGGGCAGGGTATCGGCACTGACGTCCCGATCCGACAGGATCAGCAGGACGGTACCACCGCGTGCCTTGTCGGCTGCGTCGTTGCACAGCCGCTCAAGCGCCCCTTGCAGCCCCTCTTCGGGCTGGTAGTTGAGGCTCAGCACCGCATGACGGTAGTGTTCCCCCTCCAGCGCCAGCAGCTGATGGAAGTCGGAGTAGAGCAGGATCGGCGACTGGAACAGCACCCGGTGGGCGTGGCCGAAGGTCTCGTTGAACACGTTCTGCTCGCGGCCGATACAGGTGGCCAGCGACATGACGTGATTTTCCCGCAGCGGATCGATGGGCGGGTTGGTCACCTGGGCGAACATCTGGCGGAAGTAGTCGTACAGGGTACGTTGGCTGGAGGAGAGCACCGCCATCGGGGTGTCATCCCCCATGGAGCCCACCGCCTCCTGGCCGTTCTCGCCGAGCACGCGGATGATCTGATCCAGCTCCTCGTAGGAGTAGCCGAACAGTTTTTGATAGGTCTTGAGTTGATCGTCCGAGAACTCGCGGGCGCCGGTACTGGCGTCATCCATCTGCTCGAACGGCACCAGCCGTTTGCAGTGCTTGTCCATCCACTGCTTGTAGGTGTGACGGCTCTTGAGATCGTCATCGATCTCGAAGCTGGTCCACACCTTGCCGTTGCTGGTATCCACCACGAACAGCTCGCCCGGGCCGACCCGGCCCTTCTCCAGCACCTCGTCCGGGGTGTAGTCCCAGGTGCCGACCTCGGAGGCGAGGGTGATGAACTTGTCCTTGGTGATGACGTAGCGGGCCGGGCGCAGGCCGTTACGGTCCAACGCACAGGTGGCGTAGCGGCCATCGGTCATGACGATGCCGGCCGGGCCATCCCAGGGCTCCATGTGCATGGAGTTGAAGTCATAGAAGGCGCGCAGATCGTCATCCATGTTCGGGTGCTTCTGCCATGCGGGCGGGATCAGCAGGCGCATGGCGCGGAACAGGTCCATGCCACCGGCCAGGAACAGGTCCAGCATGTTGTCGAGGCTGGAGGAGTCGGAGCCGGTGGTGTTGACGAAGGGGGCCGCCTCTTGCAAGTCAGGGATCAGCGGGGTGGCGAACTTGTAGCTGCGCGCCTTGGCCCACTGGCGGTTGCCGGCGATGGTGTTGATCTCGCCGTTGTGGGCGAGATAACGGAAGGGTTGCGCCAAGGGCCAGCGCGGGCTGGTATTGGTGGAGAAGCGCTGGTGGAACACGCAGATGGCGGCCTGCATGCGGATGTCGGCCAAGTCCAGATAGAAGCGCGGCAAATCCACCGGCATGCACAGCCCTTTATAGACGGTGACCAGGTTGGAGAGGCTGACCACATAGAAGTAGTCGTCGCTGATGCGCTTCTCGATGCGGCGGCGCACTATATAGAGGCGGCGCTCGAGATCCTTGTCGACCCAGCCTGGCGGCGCGTTGACAAAGACCTGTTCGATGCTGGGCAGGGAGGCCTTGGCGATGGGACCGAGCACATTGGTATCGATGGGCACCTTGCGCCAACCGACCAGACTCAAGGTCTCTCTTTCCAGCTCCTCGTCGATGATGTCGCGGGTCTGCTGGGCCAGGACGGGGTCCGGGTTCAGGAACAGCATGCCGACCGCATAGTTGCGGCCCAGGTGCCATCCCTTCTCCTCGGCGACAGCCCGATAGAAGCTGTCCGGTTTTTGCAGCAGCAGGCCGCAGCCGTCGCCGGTCTTGCCATCGGCGGAGATGCCGCCGCGGTGCTGCATGCGAGCCAAGGCTGACATCGCGAGACGGACAAGTTTGTGGCTGGCTTCCCCTTCCATGTGGGCCAACAGGCCGAAGCCACAGTTATCCCTCTCCAGCTTTGGATCATATAGTGACATTGCATTTCTCCCTTGCTCGGCCTTCCATCGCACTGTCATCAACAGATTGCATAAATTGCGATTGGCTCTTGTGGTTCCGTCCGCCTGAGGTGGCGAATCTCCAAACTAATGGGATTTTCAGGCAAGGTCAATTACACATCCCGGCTGTTTGCAATGTTACATCGTCATAACAAAATGTTGGTTTTAGAGTGTCGATGGGGATTTATCTCAATAAAAATCTTAATATCTTATATTTTGTGGTTTTTTGTGCTGATAACTTTGGCTTTAGTGGTCGACTGCATCGTGCCGGTGAACTGTAGTAATCTTACCAACCCTGGGTCATGAGGTCTGGCAGGGATCACATTTCGGCATTCTGCATCTTGCATTTATCCCCATGCGGGCTATTGAAGAAATTTCAATGTCTTACATAGAGTTATGAGATCCATTTCGGCTCTTCTCTCATCATGCATGTCGACGTAATGGTTTCCAAAAGTACCCTGAACCCCCAGTTGGCGGATACTTATTCGGTATATGATGAATATTTATATGTTTTTGGTTCCCGGCTTCGCTTGATCCAGCTCAGCCTCCCGACTGGCTCCCGCCCGTACAATGGCGCCCCTTTAGCGGAGGTGTCATGCAGTTACACGAACTCGTCAATACATTCGGCCAGGATCTCAAGCAGCGGCACGGCCAGAAGATCCACAAACTCTCCATTCACGGCGCCTTCACCTGCCCGAATAGAGACGGCACCCTGGGGCGCGGTGGCTGCACCTTCTGCAACGTCTCTTCCTTCGCCGACGAGTCGGCTCAGCAGCTCTCCGTGGTGCAGCAACTGCTGGCCCGCCGGGACGAGGTCACCCGGGCCAAACGCTACCTCGCCTATTTTCAGGCCTATACCAGCACCTATGCCGAGGTGGAATACCTGAAGCGCATGTATGAGGAGGCGTTGTCGGTCAGCGACATGGCGGGGATCTGCGTCGGCACCCGCCCCGACTGCGTGCCGGATGCGGTGCTGGATCTGCTGGCCGGCTACCAGGCTCGAGGCTATGAGGTGTGGCTGGAGCTGGGCTTGCAGAGCGCCAGTGACAAGACGTTGCAGCGCATCAACCGGGGTCACGGCTACGCCGCCTATGCCGATGCGGTGCAGCGGGCCCATAGCCGTGGCATCAAGGTCTGTGCCCATCTGATCGTCGGCCTGCCGGGGGAGGTCCCCATGGACAGCCTGGACACCTTGCATCGCATCGTAGAAACGGGGGTGGAGGGGATCAAACTGCATCCGCTCCATGTAGTGGAAGGCAGCACCCTCGGCAAGGCCTGGCAGGCGGGGCGCCTCGAGGTGTTGACGCTGGAGCAGTATGTGGAGGCGGCGGTCGCCATGATCCAGCACACGCCGCCCGAGGTGGTCTATCACCGCATCTCGGCCTCGGCCCGTCGTCCGACCCTGTTGGCACCGGTCTGGTGTGAAAACCGCTGGACGGCGATGGCCGGCATTGCCAGCGAATTGGCCCGTTCCGGAGCCCAGGGATCTCGCCTTGGCAGACCCTTCTCGCTCGCCGGCGTTAATGAGTTGTCACTCTAATTTCATTAAAAAAACAGGGGGTTATTAGATGAAATTCAGTCTTTGCAGTATAGTTTCATTCAAGTCGCCTTGATATGATGGTCGGCTTGAAAAAGATATTGTCATCAATAATTTTATTTCCTAACCGGACAGAGGTTCTTGCACTTGATGTCGCATTCTCATCGTCATCGGGCGCCGAGCATGGACCATCGCTGCCCGGCTTGATGGTATTTGGGTCTGGCGATGACGAGTGACATCATCGCCCTGTGCGCTAATTTGGTTGTCGGCTTTCGGTGACGGGATCCCTGCTCTGTAATTCAAGAGGTCGTCGGCATAATCAGGATGGCGATATTTCCCCGCGACAACCGTCTCAATCATGTTTTGACAGGATGCTATGCAAGCAGAAACTAGCCGTATCGATGAGCTATTGGAATGCCTGGTCTTCTTGACCCGCTTTTATGGCGTGCCCAACAGTCAGGATGCCCTGACCACGGGATTGCCATTGGTATCCGGTCGCCTGAGTACCGCGCTCTTCTCCCGCGCCGCCGAGCGTGGCGGCCTCTCTGCCCGTGAAGTGATCCAGCCGCTCGAGAACATCTCCTCCTTGCTGCTGCCTTGCGTGCTGCAGACCCGCAACGGCGGCGCCTGCATCCTGCTGGAGTGGAATGAGGACCGGACCCAGGGCAGGGTGATATTTCCCCAGGCCGGCGATGCGGCCCAGTGGGTCAGCCTGGCCCAGCTGGGTGACGAATACAATGGCCGGCTGTTCTTCGTCAAGAAGCAGTTCAAGTTTGATGAGCGCTCCCCCAAGGTGCTGGAGACCCGCGACGGTCACTGGTTCTGGAGCACCCTGTTCGAATCCCGGGGTATCTACCGGGATGTGCTGATCGCCTCCATCCTCATCAACCTGTTTGCGGTGGCCAGCCCCCTGTTCACCATGAATGTCTACGACAAGATAGTGCCCAATCTGGCGTTTGATTCCCTCTGGGTGCTGGCGGTGGGCGCCATGGTGGTGTTCACCTTCGACTTCGTGATGCGCCAGCTGCGCAGCTACTTCATCGACATCGCCGGCAAGAAATCCGATGTGCTGCTGTCGGCCAAGATCTTCGCCAAGGTGATGGGGATGAAGATGGAGTCCCGCCCCGCCTCGACGGGGGCCTTCGCCAAGCATCTGCAGGAGTTTGAATCGGTGCGGGAGTTCTTTACCTCGGCCACCGTCTCTACCCTGATTGACCTGCCCTTTGCGATCTTCTTCCTGTTCATCATCTGGCTCTTCGCCGGTGTCATGGTGGTGGTGCCCATCGTCGCCATGCTGATCCTGGTGGCGTACAGCTTCTATATTCAGGAGCCGCTCAAACAGTCCATCGAGGAGGGCTCCCGCCTTGCCTCCCAGAAGAACGCCAACCTGATCGAGAGCATCTCCGGCCTTGAGACCGTCAAGATCTTCGGTGCCGAGAGCATGTTCCAGCATCGCTGGGAGCAGGCAGTGTCCCACATCTCCACCTGGGGTGTGCAGACCCGCCGCATCACCAACTCCATGTCGTCGCTGGCGAGCTACATCCAGCAGGTGGTGACCGTGGGCCTGGTCATCGTCGGGGTCTACCAGATCTCGGAAGGACTGGTGACCATGGGGGGCATGATCGCCGCGGTCATGCTGTCGAGCCGGGCCATCGCGCCCATGGTGCAACTCTCCGTCCTCTCCACCCGCTACAACCAGGCCAAGTCTGCCCTGGATATCCTGGAGAAGATCATGATGACGCCGGGTGAGCAGGAAGAGGGCAAACAATACATCCATCACCCCGTTATCTTGGGCCGCATCGAGTTCGAGAACGTCTCCTTCAAATACCCGGGCATGGAAAGCAGCACGCTGCACAACATCAATCTGCGTATCGAGCCGGGTGAGAAAGTCGCCATCATAGGCCGGATCGGGGCGGGCAAGACCACGCTGGAGAAGCTGTTGATGGGGCTGTATCGCCCGACTGATGGCCTGGTGCGGCTCGATGGCTTCGAGCTGGATCAGCTGCCGCCGGCGGCCATCCGCCGCAACATCGGCTGTGTGCCGCAGGATGTGACCCTGTTCTTTGGCTCGGTGCGAGACAATATCATGCTCGGCAACCCGCTGGTGGACGACATGCGCGTCTTGCGGGCGGCCAAACGCGCCGGGGTGACCAATTTTACCAACCGGGATCCCAATGGCCTGGACAGACAGATCGGTGAGGGCGGACGCCAGCTATCCGGTGGCCAGCGTCAGGCGATCCTGCTGGCCCGTGCCCTGCTCAACGATCCCCCCATACTGGTGATGGACGAGCCGACCTCCAATATGGATAACCAGTCGGAGATGCACGTGAAACAGGAACTGGCACGGCTGGGGCCGGAGACCACCCTGATCCTCATCACCCACAAGACGTCCATGCTGGACGTCGCCTCCCGGGTCATCGTCGTGGAGCAGGGACAGATAGTGGCCGATGGGCCCAAAGAAGTGGTATTGCAACAACTGAAGGAAGGCAAGGTGCGAATGCAGGAGACGGCCAATGCCTAAAAACTGGTTCAAGAAAACGGCACCAGACGCTGTTCTGCCAGAGCATCTCGAGTATGTCGACGATGGCGCCGCCGCCGTTCTGCTGACCACGCCGACCCGGGCCAGGGCACTGCTGTGGTCCTGCTTCCTGTTCTTCATGAGTGCCATCATCTGGGCCGCCTGGGCGGAGCTGGATGAGGTCACCATAGGTCAGGGCAAGGTGATCCCGTCACGCCAGCTGCAGGTGATCCAGAACCTGGAAGGGGGGATCGTCAAGGAAATCTTCGTCAGGGAGGGGGACATAGTCGAGAAGGGGCAACCGCTGCTGCGCATCGATGACACCCGCTTCAAGTCTGACTTTCGCGAGCGTGAACAGGAGCTGGTGATCCTCAAGGGCGACATCGCCCGTCTGCGTGCCGAGATCAAGAGCGTGGTGGTCAAAAGCGAACCCAATCTCGGCTGGCGTGAGCAGGTGGTCATCGATAAGAAGCCCATCGTCTTCCCCGACGGGTTCGAGAACGTCTTCGCCGAGTATGTGACGCGTGAGAAATCGGTCCAGGATGAGCGGCTCAATAACCTGAACAACCAGCTCTATATCCTCGGCCAGCAGATCGAGCAGAAAGAGCAGGAAACCATCGAGCTCAACGCCAAGATCAGAACCGTGGCGCGCAGCGTGGATCTGGCTCGCCAGGAGTTGAACATCAGCCGCCCCCTCGCCAAGGAGGGGATAGTGCCTCAGGTTGAACTGATCAAGCTGGAGCGACAGGTCAACGAGATGCAGGGGGAGCTTGAGGCCAATCGCCTGCTCATCCCCAAACTCAACTCGGTGCTGCGGGAGACCATTTCCAAGCGCAACGATATCGCGCTGAAGTTCCGCGCAGATTCACAGACCGATCTCAACGAGCGGCAAGGAAAACTAAGCCAGCTGTCCGAGGGGCAGGTCGGGCTGCGCGACAGGGTCGATCGGACCAGCGTGATTGCGCCGCTCAAGGGCACCATCAAGAAGCTCAAGATCAATACCCTGGGTGGGGTTGTCCAGCCTGGCATGGATCTGATGGAGATAGTGCCGCTGGAAGATACCCTGCTGGTGGAAGCCAAGGTCTCGCCCAAGGATATCGCCTTCCTGCGACCTGGGCTGGAGGCCGTAGTCAAGATAACCGCTTATGATTTCACCGTTTATGGAGGCTTACATGGCAAGGTCGAACAGATAAGTGCCGACTCGATCCAGGATGAAGAGGGCAACTCCTTCTATCTGGTCCGGGTCCGCACCGAGAAGAGTTACTTGGGGGATGAGCTTAACGCACTTCCCATCATCCCCGGTATGTTAGCCAGTGCAGATATTATTACTGGTAAAAAAAGTGTCCTAGACTATTTGCTAAAGCCCATCCTGCGGGCTAAGCAGTCGGCACTGAGAGAACGATAAGCCAACAATCTAAAAACAACATGACTGGAGATAACATGAAGAAGACGATTGTTGCCATGCTGGTTAGTGGCGCAGCACTGTTTCCGAGCCTGAGCCAGGCTCAAACACTGGAACAGTCAGTGGCACAGTCACTGGCTACCCATCCGAAAATCAAGGAAGCTTTTGACCTCTATCAGGCGCGACTGTACCAGCACGATGGAGCCAAGGGCGGCTACTACCCCACCATCGATCTGCGGGGTGGCGTCGGTTATGAAAAGACCGATAGCCCCTCGACCCGTGCTGCGGGTAACAACTCACAGACCATCGATGATTCAATGACCCGCAAAGAGGCCGGGATCAGCCTGCGCCAGATGTTGTTTGACGGCTTCGATGTCAGCAGCAACGTGGCCCGGACCGATGCCGCAGCCAATGCCCAGCGTCTGGCCATGATCTCCGAAGCGGAGAACACCGCACTGCGTACGGCCGAGGTGTATCTCAACATGTTGCGTCAGCAGGAGATCCTGGAGCTGTCCAAGCAGAACCTGGAAACCCACGAGCAGATCCGCAGCGACATCCAGAAACGGACTGATTCAGGTCTCGGCTCGACCGCCGACCAGACTCAGATCGACGGTCGTGTCGCACGTGCCTACTCCAACCAGGCCGCGGCCGAGAACAACTATCGGGATGCCGAGAGTGAGTTCATCCGGGTCGTGAATGAAGCGCCCAAGGATCTGGTGCAGCCGGCGCCCAATACCCAGATGATCCCTGCCAGCCTGGAGGATGCACTGAAGACGGCCACCGAGGTACATCCGACCCTGCTCTCTTCCCTGCAGGACATCGAAGAGGCCAAGTACCAGCATGAAGGCTCCAAGTCCGGTTTCTATCCGAACGTGGCCTTCGAAGTGGATCAGAACTGGAATGAGGACATAGACGCGGTCAAGGGCCGTAACGATGACCTGACCGCCATGGTCCGGATGCGTTACAACCTGTTCCGTGGCGGTTCCGATCTGGCCGAAAGCAAAGCCACCTCGGCACTCTACTCCCAGGCAAAAGACATCCACCTGAATGCCTTCCGCCAAGTGGAAGAGGGTACTCGCCTGGCTTGGAACGCCAAGGAGTCACTGGCCAAGCAGAAAGTCTTCCTGAAAGAGCACGTGGACGCCAGCTATGACACCGTGCAGGCGTACAAGAAGCAGTTCGGCCTGGGCCAGCGGACCTTGCTGGACGTGCTGAACACGGAGAACGAACTGTTCGAGGCTCGCCGCAGCTACATCACGGCCGAGTATGACTCCCTGCTGGCGGATTACCGCATCCTCAATGCCATGGGGGGGCTGCTCAATGCCATGAACGTGCAGCAGCCGGCCGACTGGCAGGCCAACAACAACTGATGGCGATCGCGCTGACGTGATGTCGAGGCGAGGAATGACTGCAGCTTGCTGCAGTCATTCCTTTCCGCTTTCAGTTTTCAACAGATAACAATCATGAATGCCGCAGGGGAATGATGTGACATTGTGGTGGAAGGCAAGCGCGTGTGAGATGCCCTGGCCGGCTTGGTGCATCTGCCCATCCCTGCGTTGGCTGCGCCATCTGCTGTGGTTGTGTCTGCTTTCGCTCCCCCTGCTGCTGTGTGCCAGCCAACCATTGTCATCCGACGATCTCAAACTGGTGCAAAGGGCGGAGCAAACTTACGGCGCACGTGCAGGCAAACGGGTCACCAGCTGGCGAACGCTGGCCGTACAGAATCAGGCAGCCGGCCTGTCGGAGCGGCAGAAGCTGGAGAAGGTGAACCAGTTTTTCAACCAGATGCGTTTCATCGATGATATCAAGCTGTGGCGCAAGAAAGATTACTGGGCGACCCCGCTGGAATTTCTGGGGGCCGCCGGCGGTGATTGTGAAGATTTCAGTATTTCCAAGTATTTTACGCTGCTGGAACTGGGCATTCCGGATGAAAAAATGCGAATGGTATATGTCAAGGCATTGGATTATAACCAGTTTCATATGGTTGTTGCCTATTATGAGACGCCCGCATCTGTCCCTCTGATCCTGGACAATCTCGTCGGTGCCATTCGCCCGGCCAGCCAGCGGGCGGATCTGATGCCTATTTACAGCTTTAACGGTAGTCACTTGTGGTTGATGAAGGCGCGTGGCCAAGGGGAACTGGCCGGACAGTCATCACGCTTGGGATTATGGACTGATTTACGCAATCGCATGACTTCAGGGCGATTGGCTCGGCCTGTGGTGAATTTGGATGATTAACCTATGACGCTCTACAGACAATTACTGGCAACCATGTTGTTACTGTTCGGGTTGCTGTTTGCTGCCACCTACTGGGTGCAGTTCAATTCGACTCGCAACTATCTGGCACAGCAGCAGGAAACTACCGTCATCAATACCTCCACCGCACTGGGTCTGGCGCTGACGCCTTATCTGGAGAACGGGGACAAGGTGAGTGCCGAATCCGTCATCAAGGCCGTGTTCGACGGCGGCTACTACAAGCTGGTGCGGCTGGATCTGCTGGCGTCCAAGGATGTCATCGAACTCGAGAACAGCAGCGATATCCAGGGGGTGCCGCAGTGGTTCATCGAACTGGGTCTGTTTCCTGAGGTATCCAATGAATCTATTCTGACCTCGGGCTGGCTGCAGCTGGGCAAGCTGAAGATCGTGGGTCATCCGGGGCAAGCCTATTACGAACTCTGGAAGGGGATGAGCGAGCTGGCGACCTGGTTCCTGGTCGGATTCCTGCTCACCACCATCCTGCTGATGCGGGCGCTCAACTACCTGCTCAAGCCGCTCAAACTCATCTGCGATCAGGCGGTCGAGATAGAGCTGCACCATTTCGGGCATGCGATCCCCGAGCCAAAAAGCCGTGAACTGAAACAGGTGGTGCAGGCCATCAATACCCTCTCCAGCAAGTTGGCGCTGCAGTTCAAGGAGCAGGCTGACGAGGCCGAGAACCTACGGGCACGGGTCTATGTGGATGCTGTCTCCGGGCTCGGTAACCGCTCCTATTTCGTCGGCCAGGTCAATGCCTGGATCGCCGAGGCTGGTCAGGGTGGCGTCATGCTGGTGGCCGTCGACATGCTGGATGATCTGTACCGTGAAGAGGGCTTTGCCGCGCGGGACAACATGGTCAAGTCCATCGCCCAGGTTCTGAAAGAGTTGCTGAAAGGTTGGGATGGGGCGGCGCTGGCCCGTATCTCGGCCACCGAGTATGCCTTGCTCTGCCCGACCGATGATCTGTCGCAACTCAAGGACCTGGCGGAGCTTATCAATAACCGCATCGCCGATCTGGTCGTCAATCCCATGGGTGAAGCGGGAGCGCTCTCCGTGATCGGCATCGCCGGTCGTGATGGTGATGACGATCTTTCCGCTCTGTTGACCAAGGCTGACAATGCGCTTGGCAAAGCACGCAACGAGCGGCGCGGCGCTGTCGTCATGGAAGGGGGAGCGGATCAGGGGCTGATGGGACGCCTGGCCTGGCGTGACCTGGTACAGGATGCGATCGCCCGGAACCTGTGGCGTTTCAAGGCACAGCCAGCCTGTCGCTTCGACAACGGGGTGCGCCTGCACGCCGAGTTGTTTGCCTCTATCTCCCGTGATGGAACCGACTACTTTGCCGGCCAGTTCCTGCCTGCCATCGAACAGTTCAAGCTGGGTGGCGAGTTCGATCAGGCGGTGCTGGAGGCTTGTGCCCCGCTGCTCAGGCAGCAACCCGATCTGGTGCTGGCCGTCAACATCACGGCGGGCTCCCTCTGTTCCGATGATTTCCTGACGTGGCTGAGAGGGTATCTGGGCCTGCATGCCGAGTTGAAAGAGCGCTTGCTGTTCGAAATACCCGAGGCCGCCATCATGAAACACAAGGAGCAGGTGACCGCCCTGGTGAATGTGCTGCAGGAGCATGGCTTCCAGTGGGGGGTCGATCACTATGGTCGCCACTTCCAGTCCCTCGGTTATCTGGAGGAGCTGTCACCCGCCTATGTCAAGGTGGACCATGGCTATACCAGCCAAGTCATGGAGCCGGGGGCCGACACGTCCTTCCTGGCGGCCGTCTGCCGTGCCGCACACAATGCGGGCGTCACCACCATTGCCACCCGTGTGGAAGATCAGCAGCAGGTTGAAGTGCTTTCCAAACTGCACATCGACGGTTATCAGGGCTTCGTCCATCCGGCGTTCCCGCTGTCATAAGCGGTGCTCTCGCTCCAGAAAGGCCCCAATGTGGGCCTTTTTTTATACCCGTTTAGAATAAGTCTGGCCATTTCCCTACAGCACATCAATGCGAGATCCAAAAGAGGCCTTGTTAATTTATTGATTTGGTTGTGTAAAAAAACATTGTTCGATTCGCTGCATCGGATGGAGCTGAACAGATTCAATGTTGTACTTTTTTGCAACTGAAACGTACCGGGGACCTATCTAAGGTGTATCCATCAAGATCTGTCACTCTGGAGCAATGGATATGCGCACCCAAATCATCGACAAAACCGTCGTCGTCTCTTCCGTGGAAGGCAATGTTCAGATCCTGCTTGCCGATGGCAGCAGCCGTCCTCTCCAGCCTGGCGAGATATTACAACCGGGCGCCAAGCTCAATATTGCCGACGATGCGAAATTGATGTTGGCACCCTACGATGACAACCCCGGGCAGGCCGCAGCCGCCCCCGCCGAGACAGATATACCGGCCGAAGGGCAACCCTCATCATCGGCCGAGAACAGCAACCTCCCTCCAGAAATTGCGGCCTTGCAACAATCCATTCTGCAAGGGGTTGACCCGACCAAGAGCTTCGAGGCTTCAGCTGCGGGTGGCGCTCCTGCCGCCGGTGGTGGCGGCGGTGGCATTGGCGGGGTCGCCGGGGCCAGCGGTAACGGTGGTTTCGTGACGATCGAGCGGATCGGTGACGCAACCATTGCCGCCGCCGGGTTTGATACCGGCCACGATGCCCTGACGGTGCAGGATCTGCTGCAGGAAGATGATCTCCTGCCTGAGAGTGAGCTGGACGATCAGGATGAATCAGCCACCACCCCGGAAGAGCAGGCCATCAGTGGTGATCTTCTGACCAACAGCACCAACCCGGACGGTCCTCTTGACGCCTCGATCGTTTCCTATAGCTGGGGCAACAGCATCGGCATTCAGGCTGGCGTCGCGACAACCCTGGATGGGATCGGTACATTAATCATCAATGCCGACGGATCCTACACCTTTACCCCGGCCCTCAACTATACGGGCCCGGTGCCTCCTGCCAATTACATAGTGACGGATGGTGCCGGGACGGATCCCTCGACCCTGACTATCACCATCACCCCGGTGGATGAGCCCGTTTCCCTGGGGGGGTTGCAAGCCGACGGTGGTGAACTTGTCCTGAATGAAGCCTCTTTGGTGGATGGCAGTGCCCCCAACGCAGCGATCCTGACTCAGGGTGGTGTTTTTACCTTCAATGCGGCGGACGGTGTCCAGAGCCTGACGCTGGGTGGCGTCACGCTTATCAGCAATGGTCAGGTCATCAGCGGTTTCCCGCAGGCGATCCCCAGCCCTCTGGGCAATCAGTTGCTGGTCACTGGCATCAGCTACAACCCCGTGACCGGGGTTGGCAGTGTCACCTATGACTATACCCTGAGCGATAACGAGGCTCACACTCAACCTGCTACTGATCCCGCTTTGACCGAAAGTTTCAATGTTGTGTTGACGGACAGCGATGGTGACAGCACCAGCGGCAGCCTGGACGCCGTGATCCTGGACGATGTCCCGACGGCCAACAACGATGCGGGCGGCACCACCACCGAGGATGTGGCCGGCAGCCTGAACGGCAACGTGCTGGGCAACGACACCGTGGGTGCCGACACCCCGGCGGTCTTTGTGGGCTGGAGTGCGAGCGGGCATGACAACAGTGCTGCGGTTGCTGCACTGGGCAGCTACGGTACCTTCACCCAAAATCCGACCACCGGCGCCTGGACCTATGTGCTGGACAACAGCAAGGCGGCGACCCAGGCGCTGACGGCGGGCTCCAACCTGAGCTACGACGTCTGGTACACGATGAAGGATGCGGACGGCGATGAGAGCATCGCCAAGCTGACCATCAACATCAAGGGGGCGGATGACAGCTCCAGCGTGGTGACGGCGGCGTCGACGGGTCCGGATCACCTGGTGTACGAGTCTGGCCTCAATCCGAATGGCTCGAATGCTGCGGCCAACAGCGAGACGGTGAGCGGTAGCTTCACGGTGTCGGCCACGGACGGGATTTTGAATGTGGTGATAGGGGGTACCAGCTACACCCTGGCCCAGGTGCAAGGGTTCAACGGTAGCCAGACGGTCAATACCGGCGAAGGGGTGCTGACGCTGCTGAGTTACGTGGGCACGGCCAGTGGCGGGACGGTGAACTACAGCTACACCCTGAGTGCGACCATCGACAACGACAGCAAGCTGGGGGCGACGCCCACCGGGTTTGACGACAGCATCACCATCGGGGTGGACGGGGTGGGTGGCACCAGTGCCAGTGACCAGCTGATAGTGCGCATCGTTGACGATACGCCGACGGCCAACAACGATGCGGGCGGCACCACCACCGAGGATGTGGCCGGCAGCCTGAACGGCAACGTGCTGGGCAACGACACCGTGGGTGCCGACACCCCGGCGGTCTTTGTGGGCTGGAGTGCGAGCGGGCATGACAACAGTGCGGCCCTGGCCGGGCTGAACACCTATGGCGCGCTGGTCCAAAATGGCGACGGCAGCTGGACCTATGTGCTGGACAACAGCAAGGCGGCGACCCAGGCACTGACGGCGGGCTCCAACCTGAGCTACGACGTTTGGTACACGATGAAGGATACGGACGGCGATGAGAGCATCGCCAAGCTGACCATCAACATCAAGGGGGCGGATGACAGCTCCAGCGTGGTGACGGCGGCGACGACGGGTCCGGATCACCTGGTGTACGAGTCTGGCCTCAATCCGAATGGCTCTGATGCTGCGGCCAACAGCGAGACGGTGGCGGGTAGCTTCACGGTGTCGGCCACGGACGGCATCCTGACGGTGGT